>NZ_JBVVOY010000020.1:0-133286 GCF_055807535.1 Bradyrhizobium sp. Kon37 | reverse complement strand
GCAATCCGCCCTGCCCGACTCCTCGCACCCGAACGCTGCCGCGTCCACCGCAAGCCCGGCTCGCGAACGTGACGACCCCAAGATCGCCCCTCAAGGATGAGCCGGGATGGGCGACACATACGCCAAAACCGAATTTCGGTAAAGTGGAATATTTTTGCCCGGTGGGATTGACAGGAGGGCGACACAGAGGCGGTCGTGTAGCCCGGATGGAGCGCAAGCGTAATCCGGGAAGGTGCGAAACGCAGCGCGAGCGGCCCCGGATTGCGCTGCGCTCCATCCGGGCTACGAAGCCTCACTCCTAGGTTCGCACTGGCGTTCCGACCGCCCAGGGGCCGCCTGCGACAATTCCAGTCCGCCGTGGACATAAAGACGCAACAATTGCGCGGCTTGTCGATCGTCCCGCCCTAATTCCCTCCCCGGAGTTCCCATGTCTTCTGCCGACAGGCCAGCGACACGCCTTGCGACCAGGCTTGCCTTCCTCGTCGCGGGCTTCGGCATCGCGTGCTGGGCACCGCTGGTGCCGTTCGCGAAGGCGCGGCTCGCCGTCGACGACGGCATCCTCGGACTACTCCTGCTCAGCCTTGGCATCGGCTCGGTCATCGCGATGGTTCTGACCGGCATCTTGAGCGCGCGCTATGGCAGCAAGCCGATCATCATTGCGGGCGGGCTCGGTCTTGCCCTGGTCCTGCCTCTGCTGACGATCGCGAGCTCGCCCGCGACGCTGGCGCTGGCACTCCTCGCATTTGGTGCCGCGCTCGGTTCCATCGACGTCGCCATGAACATCCACGCGGTGGAGGTGGAGCGCGCCGCGGGACGTCCGCTGATGTCCGGCTTCCACGCGCTGTTCAGCATCGGCGGCTTCGCCGGGGCCGCGCTGATGACCGCACTGCTCTCGCTGCAACTCGGCGCGCTCGCTTGCACGCTGATCTGCTCCGTCCTGATGCTGATCGCGATGCTGGTGGCCTGGCCGCGGCTGCTTCGCTCCGTGCAGGTGCAGGAGGGACCGCTGTTCGTGCTGCCGCACGGCGCCGTGCCCCTGCTCGCACTGCTTTGCGCCATCACCTTCCTGGTCGAAGGCGCGATGCTCGATTGGGGCGCGTTGCTCGTCATCGGCGCAGGCCTCGTTTCCGAGGCGCAAGGCGGGATCGGCTATATCGTGTTCTCGGTCGCGATGACGATCGGGCGGCTCGGCGGCGACGCCGTCGTCGCGCGCATCGGAGACCGCACCACATTGTTCTGGGGCAGCCTGATTGCAATCGCGGGTTTCGTGGTCCTGCTCACGGCTCCCGTCGTGGCGGTGGCTGTGGCCGGCTTCCTGCTCATCGGCCTCGGCGCATCGAACCTCGTGCCGGTGCTGTTCCGCCGGGCGGCGAGGCAGACGGTGATGCCCACGGGGCTTGCCGTCGCGGCGATCACGACCGCCGGCTACGCCGGCGTTCTCGTCGGCCCCGCCGGTGTCGGCTTCGTCGCACGCTTTGGCGGATTGCCGGTCGCGTTCTGGCTCCTGGCGGCGCTGATGGGCCTCGTCACGCTGACGGCGCGCATTGTCACGCGCGCCGACGGCTGAGCGGCCTCACAAATTGCTCAGCCCGATCGATTTGATCAGGGGCGCGAGGCTTGCGGATGTGGCCTCCACGATGCGCTGGAATTTGTCCGGGCTTGAATCGTTATCCGGCTCCATGCCCTGGGCGCGATAGCTCGCCAGAAGCGCCGTATCGGCCATGGCGAGCCGCGTCGCCTGCGCGATCCGGTCGATGATCGCATCGTCGGTGTCCTTGGGGGCGAACAGACCGAACCAGCCCTCATACCGGATGCCGGGCATGCCGGATTCGACGGCGGTCGGGATCTCGGGCGCGCCGCTCAGCCGCGTTTCGGTGGTGACCGCCAGCAGTCTGACTTTCCCCGCTTGAGCCAACTGCTGCAATTGAACGGACATGACGGCAATGACGAGCGATATCTGGCCGCTGACGAGATCGTTGGTCGCCTGCGCGATGCCCCGATAGGGCACGTGGACAATGTCCAGCGCGCCGGCCTGCTGCTTGAAGGATTCGCCGACCAGATGGTTTCCGGTGGCGATCCCGGGCGTGCCATAGGACAGCTTTCCCGGATTGGCTTTCGCATAGCTGATCAACTCGCGCAGGTTTGCGGCGGGCACCGAAGGATTGATGGCGAAAACCAGCGCGCTGTTGATCAGGCGGTAGATGGCGCGGAAATCGCCAACGGAATATCCGGGATTCGCCGACGTCATGGGAATGATGACCTGCGTGCTGCCGTTGCCGAGCAGCAGCGAATAGCCGTCGGGCTCCTCGCGCGCGACCGCCGCGGTCCCGATGGCGCCGCCCGCGCCGCCGATATATTCGACGAAGGTCGGCCCCAGCAGCGACGGCATCCTGTCCACCCAGGGGCGCGCGATCTGGTCGCCCGATCCGCCGGCTCCATAGGGAATCACCAGGCGAATGGGACGAGACGGATAGTCGGCGGCTTGTCCGTTGCGGGGAAGCGCGGTGAGCGCCGCCGCGCTTGTCAACGCGTGCACGAATTGTCGCCGCGTGAAAGAGGTCATGCTGCAAATTCCGGAAGTCGGCAGTCAATGTCGTGGCGGGACCGGCTCCCGGACCATGCCATCGCAGCAATCCGGCACCACAGTCAATGCTCCATCCGGACAAACCCCGGTGTCATCGCATTGTCACGTCGGCCTAACTCTTTACTTTCCAAGCATTATTCGGTGAGCGAGCCGACCCAAGCCGTCCACGCAGGGCTGCCAGCCCTGCCCACTGCTTTCGACCAGTTTACTGTACGCCTCGTTCTGGTAGACCAAAAAGTAATACCTTTTGACTCCCTTCGAGGGGGCGATGGCGCGTGCCAGATCGTAGCGAAGACTCGGCCATTTCCTTTGGGCCATTTCGACTGTTTCCGAAGTCACGGCTCTTGGAGAAGGAGGGCTCGCCGCTTCATGTCGGCGGCCGCGCGCTCGACATTCTCATCTTCCTTGCCGGACGCCCCGGAGAAGTCGTCGACAAGAGAGAGCTGGTCAAGCGCATCTGGGCCGGCGTCAATGTCGACGAGGGCAGCCTGCGCTTCCACGTCGCGGCGCTGCGCAAGGCGCTCGGCGACACCGGCAAGTCGGCCCGTTACGTCGTCAACGTGCCGGGCCGAGGCTATTGTTTTGTCGCCTCGTTCGCTCAGGCAGCTCCGCCGGCCGCCCCGCTCCCGGCCGAAACCGCCCCTCCCCGCTCCCTACCCGCTCAGCTCACAAGGATGGTCGGCCGGGAAGATGTCATCGAGAAGATCTCGAACGGACTTTCGCTCTATCGCTTCATGACCGTCGTCGGCCCGGGCGGCATCGGCAAGACCTCGGTCGCCGTCACCGTCGGGCATCGCCGTTCCCAGGATTTCGACGGGCGAGTCTTCTTTGTCGATTTCGGTCCGCTGAGGGATGCCAGTCACATCGCGACCACCATTGCTTCGGCGCTCGGACTGACCATCAGCGCGGAGGATCCGACGCCGGCCCTGCTGACGTTTCTGAAGACCGGCCCGGCCCTGCTGATCTTCGACAGTTGCGAACATGTGTTGGATCAATTGGCGCCGCTCGTCGAGCACATTGTTCGCGAGGCACCGCAGCTCCGCGTTCTCGCAACCAGCCGCGAATCGTTCCGCAGCGAAGGCGAGCGGATTTTCCGGCTGTTCCCGCTGGATTGTCCGCCCGAGCGCGAAGGGCTTGCTGTCGACGAGGTCCTTGCCTATCCCGCGGCTCAACTCTTTGTGGACCGCATTGCGCAGAGCTCGGGCCCGTTCCAGCTCAGTGCAGAGGAGGCGCCCCTCGTCGCGAGCATCTGCCGGCGCCTCGACGGCATAGCGCTGGCGATCGAGCTCGCGGCGGGCCGCGTCAATGCTTACGGCATCGCCGGCACGGCATCCCTGCTCGACAGCCGCTTTTCACTGCAATGGCGGGGCCGGCGTACCGCCGTGCCGCGGCACCAGACGCTCGCTGCGGCTCTCGACTGGAGCTACGACCTTCTGCCCGTCGCGGAGAGCGCCACGCTGCGACGCCTGTCGGTCTTTGCCGGGCCGTTCGCGCCGGAGGCAGCTGCGGCGATCGCGTCCGGTGACGGCCTCAACGCATCCGAGACTCTCGAAGCAATCGACAGCCTGGTGACCAAGTCGCTGATTTCGCCGTCCGGCTCGCGGACGCTGCGCTATCGGCTGCTCGACACCACGCGCACCTATGCATATGGAAAACTCAACGAGCTCGGCGAAGCCAGGCAGTTCGCGCGGCGTCATGCCGAGCACTTTCGCGATTTATTCGAGCGCGCGGAGGCCGATATTTCGACGCCGCTGCCCGAATGGCTGGGCGTCTATGGCGCGGAGCTGGACAATGTGCGCGCGGCGCTGGACTGGGCCTTCGGGCCCGACGGCGAGGCGAGGCTCGGTGTCGCGCTGACGGCGGCCGCGGTCACGCTGTGGGTGCGTCTTTCGCTTTTCGCGGAATGCCGTGAGCGCAGCAGAACGGCGCTCGCAGCGCTCGGAGACACCGCCGACGACGACCGCATCCGCATGCAGCTCCTGTCGGCGCTCGGCTGGTCGCTGATGTATGGCGAGGGTCGCGCGCGCGAGGCGCGGCCGATCCTCGAGACGACCCTTGGGCTTGCTGACAGGCTCGACGACAAGGATTTCCGGCTGCGCGCGCTCTGGGGCTTGTGCATCGACCAGTTCAACAACGGACAGTTCGGCAAGGCCCGTGCACTCGCCGATCGCTTTGCGAACGCAGCTGCGAACTCGCCCGACAAGACCGATGTCATGCTGGGCGACCGGCTGATGGCCGTGGCGCTGCACTATCTCGGGGATCAGAACGAGGCTCGGCTACGCATCGAGCGGGTCAATGCATCGCTGCATGTGTTGGCGGAGAAGCCGAAAATCTTCCCGCTCGATCTGAGAATCTCGACGCAATATTTTCGGGCTCGCATCCTGTGGCTTCAGGGCCTCGCCGATCAGGCTCAGGCCCTTACGGCCCGAAACATCGAGGAAGGCCGGGCCAACGGCCACGCGCTGACCTTCTGCAGCGTGCTTGGACAAGCCGCCTGCCCGATCGCCTTCTGGTCCGGCGATTTCGACGCTGCGGAGCGTCACGGCGCCGAGCTGCTCGAACACACCGAGCGCCACGCGATCCGGCTGTGGGGCCTGTGGGCGCGGGCCTTCAATGCCGCGGTCATGGTCAAGCGCGGCGATTCGACCGGCCTGCCGCTGCTGCGCGAGGAGCTCAATCGCGCCGGCGATGCGCGCTTCCTGCCACGCTTTCTGCCCCTGCTCGGCGAGCTCGCCGCGTGTTCCGGAGAGGCCGACCAGATCGATCGCGGCCTCGACGTGATCGAGGACGTCCTGACCCGCTGCAACGACCGGCAGGAGCTCTGGTATCTGCCGGAGCTGATCCGCATCAAGGGAGAATTGATGCTCAGGAGCACTCGGCATTCAGAAGACGCCGAGGCGCACTTTCGCGAGGCCATGGACATTGCCGTCCAGCAAGGCGCGCGCTTCTGGGAGCTGCGAAGCGCGGTCAGCCTGGCGCGGTACATGAACGGGGCTGGCCAGAGCGCGGAAGCCTTGGCAATTCTGGAACGCGCATGCGGGCCCTTCACCGAGGGCGCGGGCATCGCAGAGATCCGCAGCGCCCATGATTTGATCGAGCAGCTCCGGGCTTGACGAGTCGGCTGACCGGCACCGATTCATCCAGCCCGCGGGATGAATCCGGGCACGCCGGTCTCGACGACCGTGTTGAACCTGATGTTTGTCGTGATCTGGTCCCTCATCTGTCGCATGGCATCTTCGGGCAAGGCTGAAATATCGAAGTTTTCCTGGATGCGCCGGGGATTGGTCGAAGTCGTCAGGAAAGCGGTGCCGCGCTGGACGGCCCACGCCAGCGCAATTTGAGCCGGTGTCTTGTGCAAGCGTTCCGCGATGGCAGTGATCACCGGATCAGCCAGGACGTTCGGCTTCATCGCGTGTCCCAGCGCTGCAAACGCCTGCAGCACAATTCCGTGCTCTCGACAGAAGTCGAGCAGGTCCCATTCGGGGAGATACGGATGCGATTCGACTTGCACCATGGCGGGCCTGATCCGCGCCACCGCAACGATCTCGCGCAACTTCTCCAGGGTGATGTCCGACAGGCCGATCGACTTGCAGTGCCCCTCGTCGACAAGGCGTTCCAGCGCCCCCCACGTCTCCGCCAGCGTAACCCCTGAATCATAGATGACCCGACCGTGCTCATCCCTCGGGTCCTGCTCGTCGCCGGGTTGAAAGGCAAAGGGCGTATGGATGATGTAGCAATCGATCTCGTCGAGCTGCAGCCGTTGGCGACTGGCGTCGAAGGCAGGCCTGACCCGTTCCGGCCGATGATTGGTGTTCCATAGCTTCGTCGTAACGAACAGGTCCTTGCGCTGAAGCGTCCCCGCCTTGAAGGTCTCCTGCAGCGCGTCGCCGACCGCTTCCTCGTTGCGATAGCGCTCCGCGCAATCGAGATGTCGAAATCCGGCCTCCAATGCAGCCTTGGTGGCCCGCCTGGTCACGAGTGGATCCGGAATGAGTGTGCCGAATCCCACCGCGGGAATCGTCCCCGACCCGTGAGTGGGAATCCTCGTATAACGAAGCGTATCTGACGAAGTCATGCTCATACTCCTTTGGTTGTCCTCGGCTCCCTCAAAAGTGAGGGACGAGGTATTCGAAGTTGACGATGCGATGTCGCTCCACGGCACTAGGCGTTAACCGGTCGGCCGCGGCTTACGGAGAAAAAACACGAGCGGAATCACGACGAGCATGGCGAACATCAGGATCTCGAACTGGTCGATGACCGCGACGGTCGCCGCCTGACGCGTGACCATGCCGTCGAGGGCGGCAAGGCTTGGCTTCGCGATCGGCCCCCCGACGAATGCAGCGACTCGGTAGGGCGTGAGGTTCTTTGCGAGTGCGACGTGCACAGCCTGCGTGTTGGCGTAGAAGAAGAGCTGGACGACCGCGATGCCAATGGTGCTGCCATAGAGGCGCGACAGGTTGATCAACGCGCTGCCTTCCGGGCGGAGCTTCGGATCGAGCGTGCCGAACGCGGCCCTGGCGAGCGCGGGCAGCAACATGCCGAGACCCGCTCCCTGGAGCAGGCCGGCCTCGACCACCGGCCGCCAATCCATCGCCGGTGAATAGCCAAGCATCAGCCAGTTGGCATAGACCACCAGCGTCATTCCACCCACGAGGAACGGCCGGTAGTCGATCTGCGCGGGGACCAGGCTCGTCAGCACCAGCGCTCCCACCAGCGCGACGCCGCGCGGAACAGTCATGTATCCGGTGGTATCGACGGGGTAGTTGAGCAATTCCTCCAGCATCGGGGACGTCAGGGCCAGGGTCGGCAGCAGCACGAAACCAAGCGCGAAGGAGATGACCGTCGAGAGCACAAGATTGCGGTCCCTGAACAGCGCCGTGCGGAGAAAGTGCTCCTTTGTCGTCATGACGTGCACGATGAAGAGATAGAAGCCGAGCACGGAGGCGCCCGCCTCGATCCAGATTTCCGTCGAGGCGAACCATTCGAGGCGCTCCCCGCGGTCGAGCAACATCTGCAACCCGATCATGCCGACGGAGAACGTCGTCAGGCCGAAGAAGTCGAAGGGCTGGCTCCGCTCCGCCCGCTTCTCGCCGAGCAGCTGAGCCATCGTCAGGAAAATGAAGCCCGTCATCGGCAGGCTGAAATAGAAGATCGCGGGCCACCCGTAATATTCACTGAGCCAACCGCCAATGGCCGGGCCGCTGCTGATGCCGAGCAGGGAGCAGACGGTCCACGCCAGGCTCATGCGCGCATGTCGCACCGGCGATGTCGCCTCGAGCAGGATCGCCAGCGAGAGCGGCGCAAGAGGTCCGCTCGCCGCGCCCTGGAGGATTCGCGCCAGCACGAACTGGATCGAGGTCGTCGCCAGTGTGTCGAGGGCGAGACCCAACACGAAAATCGTGACGGCGGCCTGATAGACCACTTTCCGGCCGTAGCGTCCCGCCAGCCATTGCGTGATCGACATGGTCACGGCGCTCGCGGCGATATACGAGGAAAACACCCAGCCGACTTCGTCATTGGCCATCGAGAGCGTCGCCTGAATATGGGGTAGCGCCGCGTTCGGTATCGAGATGTTGACAGCCTGCATGTAGGTCGCCATGAGGGCGGCCGCGGCGATCGCGTGATGACCGCCGGGCGCAGTGGTCGATGGGATGGGCGTACTCATTTGCCCTCCGTCGCGAGCGCGGGTTGGAGCAGATTGAGCCAGGTGCGGCGATAGCCGGTATCAACCCGTGCCGTCACGCTGATGCCCGAGAACAGCGGCCGGCTTGGATCGAGATCGTCGAGTTCCAGGCGCACCGGCAATCGCTGGACGACCTTGACCCAGTTTCCCGTCGCATTCTCGGGCGGCAAGAGTGAGAAGTCCGAGCCGGTGCCGGGACTCATGCTGACGATGTGCGCCTTGAACTTGCGATCCGGATAGGCATCGACGTCGATCGTCGCCTCCTGGCCCGGGCGCATGTGGGTCAAGCCGGTCTCGCGAAAATTCGCCTCGACCCAGACGTGCCGGCTCGACATCAGCGAGAACGTCGGTGCCCCGGCATTGACGAAGCCGCCGATCTGGAGATCGTCGACCTTGGTCACGATGCCGTCGTCCGGCGCCGTCACGGTGGCATAGGAAAGATCCAGCCGCGCACGGTCGAGCTGTGCTCTGGCCGCGCGAACGGTCGGATGGTGATCGACGTCGATATCGGCATCGCCATTGAGGGCAACGACCGTGTTGGCGATCTGCTGTTCGATCGACACCATGCGGTGGCGAGCGACCTTCATGTCCGTCTCGGCCCGCTCATAGACCGCGCGTGGCGTGAAGTCGGAGGCAACCAGCATCTTCTTGCGGTCGAATTCGCGCTCGTCGAAGGTAGCCGTCTCTTTGGCCGACTGCAGCTCCGCCTGCTGCTGACGATGGGTCGCCTTGAGGGATTCGATCTGGAGCCGCGCACTTCCGAGGCGCGCCTCGGCCTGGTCGACGGCAATTTCATAAGGCTCCGGGTCGATGCGAAACAGCACCTGCCCCCGTCGGACGCGCTCGTTGTCACGCACGGCGATCTCGACCGCCTGGCCGGAAACCCGGGCATTGATGGTCACCTTGGCGGCGCGAACAAATGCGTCATCGGTCGAGACATATTGCTCCTGCGCCAGATAGATAAAGGCGCCGACCACGGCCACCGCCATCGGCAGCGCGAGCATCAGCGGCCGTCGCAGCCGCTTGCCGAGCCCTGCCCCGAACCTTTGCGCGGCAGCCTCGCTCGGGCGGAAACTGTTGCGATCGCCGAGCCCGCCGGCGATTGGCGCGAAATCGAAACGCATCGAAGGATCCTCGGGTTCAATCTATTTAATAACGCTCGTTACAAATATTGCACTCCAACGCGGCGATCAAGTGGGCGACCTTGATTTTTATAACGATCCATACAAATATATGTGTGGAGCATGGCAACCGGGGTTCTGACGAAATGGCACGGAAAAAGAGCGAAACGAGCCCGGCGCGCCGGGGACGGCCACCGGCCTACGACGCAGAGACGGCATTGAGGCGGGCAACGGAAACGTTCTGGAGGACCGGCTATTCCGGTACCTCCCTGGACAAGGTCGCTGCAGCGACCGGGATGAGTCCGCCGAGCCTCTATGCGGTGTTCGGCAACAAGCATGCGCTCTATCTCGAGGCGCTCGCGCGTTATTGGGAGATCAGCCTTGCGGCAACGCGTGAGGCTCTCGCCGGGGACCATCCCTTGGACGAAGCGCTGATGCTGGCCTATGACGCGGCGCTGTCGATCTACTTTTCCGGGAAGGGAGCCGCGCGCGGCTGCTTCGTGGTGGGGACGGCGGTGACCGAAGTCGCTGAAGATGCCGCGATCCGGAGCAGCGTTGCGGCGGGACTGCGCATGATAGATGCCGATTTCGAAGCCCGCTTCCGCCTCGCGCAGGACAAGGGGGAGCTGAAGCGCGACGCCGATCCGGCGGCGCTTGCCATTCTCGCTTCAGCCACGATGCACACCATTGCCATTCGCGCCCGTGCTGGCGCCCGCCGCTCGGAGCTGAGGGAGATGGCCCGAAAAGCGGTCGATGTGCTCTGCGGATCCCCGCGGTGACCTCGCGGATTTCGGGCATGGCTCTCCCCGGCAATAGCGCCGACCAGCTTTAGCCTGCCGCTGCAGCCCCGCGCCGCGGCAGCTTCCAGTCGGGGCGGATGAAGTGGCAGGTGTAGCCGTTCGGATAGCGTTCGAGATAATCCTGATGCTCCGGTTCGGCTTCCCAGAACTCGCCCGTGGGCGCGACCTCGGTCACGACTTTGCCAGGCCAGAGACCGGATGCCTCGACGTCTGCAATCGTGTCCTTGGCGATCCGCTTCTGTTCGTCGCTCGTGTAAAAGATCGCGGAGCGATAGCTCGTGCCCAGATCATTGCCCTGGCGGTTGAGCGTGGTCGGATCGTGGATCTGGAAGAAGAATTCCAGCATGGTCCGAAAGCTGGTCTTGGCGGGATCGAAGGTGATCTCGATCGCTTCGGCGTGGCCTTCATGGTTGCGGTACGTGGCATTCTTCACCGCGCCGCCGGTGTAGCCGACGCGGGTGGAGACCACGCCCGGCTGCTTGCGGATCAGATCCTGCATGCCCCAGAAGCAGCCTCCGGCCAGAATTGCGCGTTCTGTTGTCATATCTCCACTCCCAATTGATCCGTCTGTCCGCTCTGCATCCGTCGCATCCTATGCTTATGGCGGCCCGGCCGAAAGCCGGGCCTTTGTCCATCCAGTTCCATTCGCGGAGGCCAAAGCTTCGACGGCCCCAGCTCCCCAACCAGAACCAGATGGACATAAATTAAGCCCGCCCTAGATCAGCTTGGCGTCGAGCGTGATTGCGGCGTTGAGCACTTTCGACACCGGGCAGTTCTTCTCGGCCTCGCCGGCGATGCGGGCAAAGCCGGCATCGTCGAGGTTCGGCACCTTGGCACGCAACGTCAGCGCCGATTTGCTGATCTTGAAGCCTTTGCCTTCCGGCTCGAGGCTGACCGCGGCCTCTGTCGAGAGTTCGTCCGGCGTGAAGCCGGCGAGTTGCAGGCCGAAGGCCAGCGCCATGGTGAAACAGCCGGCATGGGCCGCAGCGATCAACTCCTCGGGATTGGTGCCCTTCTCGTTCTCAAAGCGGGTCTTGAACGAGTAAGGCGTCGCGGCGAGCACGCCGGATTCGCTCGATAGCTGACCGGTGCCATCGCGACCGGTGCCCTTCCAGACTGCTGTTGCCTTCCGGATCATCTCAATTCTCCTGGTTGATTTTTTAGCACCGGCGCTCGGTACCGAAGGAAAGCGACATTGGCACGACCACCTGTCGCCGTTCCGGGCCCGGCCGAACGCCGCGGTGGTTCCGTTAGGCGCCAATTTGTCCGACGTGGAAGCCGAGCCGGTTCTCGACGTCACCGGCGCGGTGGAAGCCGCGCGACATCAGTGCCTTGATGCGGGTCTGGCTCGCGGGGCGGCCGAGCGAGGCCAGGAAGGCGTCCCATTCCGGCTTGATCTCGACATCCGGCGGCAGGCTTGCGACGTCGACGAGGCGCTTGGTCTCGGCAATCGCCTCCTTGTCGAAGGACGCGATGCGCATAGCCAGCGCCTCGACGAAGCCATCGAGCTCGGCATCCGGCAACGACCGGTTCACATAGCCGTAACGTTCAGCGAGATCGCCGTGGATGTCATCGGCGCCAAGCAGAACTTCGAGCGCGCGGCCGCGGCCCATCAGGCGCGGCAACCGCGCCATCGGCCCGCCGCCGGGCACCAGGCCCGCACCCACTTCCCATTGCGACAGAATCGCCTTTTCGCGGCTGGCAAAGCGCATGTCGCTCGCGAGCGCCAGCTCGCTGCCGACGCCGGTCGCGCGGCCCCGGATCGAGGCAATCGAGACAACCGGCGCACGGCTGAGACGCACTAGCATGTCGGGCAGCGCCTGCAGGCCGGTCGGCCCGGGCGGGATACGAAGCGAATCCTCCAGCGGCGCGAGGAAGTCGTAATGCGTGATGAAGAAGCCTTCGACGGCGCTGTCGAACACCACGACCTTCACCTCAGGATCGGTCTCGATCGCCTTGACGACGTCGTCGAGCAGCGGAAGCTGCTTGGGGCCGAAGATATTGACCGGGGGCATGTCGAAGGTGACACGCCAATACGACGGCAGCCGACGTTCAACGCGGATTTGGTCGGTCGTGAAGGTGCGTTCGGGGCGGTTCATGATTGCATTCCTGTCTGTGGGGAAAGAAGGGAACGCGCGGAAGTGCGCGTCCCCGCAGGTCTCAGATCGACTGACGCAGCGGTCGGAAGGCGGTGCGCATTTCCGCGGAGAACAGCGCGGGCTGCTCCCAGGCGGCGAAGTGGCCGCCCTTGTCGAGGCGGTTGTAGTGCATCAGCTTCGGATAGGCCTTCTCGGTCCAGCTGCGCGGCGCGGCGTAGATCTCGTCCGGGAAGACGCTGACGGCGACCGGGATCTTGATGTGCTTGGGCTCGAAGAACACCAGCTTGTTCTCCCAGTACAGCCGCGCCGAGGACACCGCGGTGTTGGTGAGCCAGTAGAGCGCGATGTTGTCGATCACGTCGTCCCGCGACAGCCCTTCCGTCTTTCCCGCGAAAACCCGGGCAATCATCGCGGTGCTGCGCGCATCATGGTCGAGCATCCAGGACGCGAGGCCCGCCGGCGAATCCACCAGGCCATAGAGCGTCTGCGGCCGGTTGGACATCTCGATCGCGTAGCCGAGACCGTGCTTGTAGAAATCATCGAGCTGATCGTAAGCGTAGCGCTCGTCGGCCGAGAGGTTCGACGGCCGCGATCCGCCGGGCTGAAGCGCCTTGGCGATGTCGTCCGGAACGGTCGCGGGCATATTGGTGTGGATGCCGAGCAGTTCCGGCGGCGCGATCACCGCCATCTGCTCCGTCACGGCATTGCCCCAATCGCCGCCTTGCGCGACATAGCGGTTGTAGCCGAGCCGCTTCATCAGCACGATCCATGCGCGCGCCACGCGCTGGGGGTCCCAGCCCAGCTCCGTCGGCTTCCCGGAAAAACCGTGACCGGGCAGCGAGGGGATCACGAGATCGAAGGCGTCCGCCGCCGTCGCGCCGTGTGCGGTGGGGTCGGCGAGCGGGCCCACGATCTTCATCTGCTCGATAATCGAACCGGGCCAGCCATGCGTGACAATCATCGGCAGCGCGTTTTCTTGACGCGAGCGAACGTGAATGAAGTGGATGTCGACGCCGTCGATCTCGGTGACGAATTGCGGCAAGGCATTTAGCCGCGCCTCGATCTTGCGCCAGTCGTAGTCGTTCTGCCAGTAGCTCACGAGCTGCTGCACCGTCGTCAGTTGCACGCCCTGCGATTGATCGGCAACGATCTCGCGATCCGGCCAGCGCGTCGCCGCGAGACGGCGGCGAAGATCGAGCAGATCCTGCTCGGGCACGCTGACGTGAAACGGGCGAACCACCCCGCTCACGCCCGCCTTCGCGGAATGCAGCGGCAGCAGGCTTGAGACGCTTGCGGCAACCGCAGCCATCGCGGCCTGGCCCAACAGTTGACGGCGGTCTGGATTGAGAATGTCGATACGTGCTTGCGTGGTCATGTTCGATCTCCCTGGCTTTGGTCGGTGACGCTGACCGAATTCGACATCAACGCCTCGGTTCGTCATGCAGAGAGATTGGCGCAGGCCCTGGCAATTTGCTCGTTATGGGTTGTTAGACCGCGTTAGCCGTTGCGAGCCGCGATGCGCGCCGCCAAAGCAACACGGCGCGCGATGAGCTCAGTCATCACGCGCCGCGTCGGCTTGCATCAGTCCAAGAATCCGTGCTGTCCAGCTCAGGATGGCAGCGGCTGGCCCGCCTGCTCGCGGACGATGTAATCGGCGTACCAATCGGCCCAGTTCTCGTCGTGCCCGCCGGTCCGCTTTTCGTGCTCGCCATGTGCCGCCGCCGCGCGGCGCAGTGCTGCGACCAGCGCAGCCTGCGAAGCGAATGTCGTGCCGTCGTCCGCGATCCGTCCCGGCAATCGCGTCGTGACCTCCTGGAACAACCAGCCATTGCCGTCGGGATCGCTGAACGACGCATATGAGCCGTAGCTGCCGCGCTTCGGGTCGGCACCGCTCACCCGAACGCTGCCGGAGAGATAAGGCTCGTCGGTCCCGGCGTGAACATCGCCGGCACCGTGGAATGGAGCGCTGACCTCGACGCCGCGGTCGAGCAGATCCGTTCGCGCCGCCTCCAGATCGGAGACGATCAGGTACAAGCCTCGCGCCGAGCCCGGCGCTGCCGCGGTCACGTTCCTGCCGAAGATCACCGAGCAGGCCGAACCCGGCGGCGTGAACTGGATCACGCGCCAGTCATCGCCGGAGGCAAAATCGGCGTCCAGTCGCCAACCGAGACGCGCGTAGAAGGCCTTGGCGCGATCGACATCCGACACGGGGATCACGATCACCTCGAGGCGCTGATCGACGCTAGGCGAGGTCGACGGCGTCTTCGCAGACTTGTTGGAAAGCTTGGCCGCGGCGTCGCGGTCGATTTCGGTAGTGGCCATGTCGAACTCCCTGGGTTGGATCTAAGACGAGCTTCAAGCAGCTGCAATCGGCATCACGATGGTTACGCGTGTCCCGTCTTCTCCCGCTTCGCCCTGCAGCCGGGCGTGAATGCTGCGTGCGAGTCCTTCGAGAATCCGGCTGCCGGTGCCCTGAAGCGGCCCGGTCGCGCCGATCCCGTTGTCTGTTACCGTGCAGAACCAGGCGCCGTCGCGATTGGCCATCTCGATGCGGATCAGTGCGTCATTCCTGTTCGGGAAGGCGTGCTTGGCCGCATTCGTCACCAGCTCCGTCAGCATCAGCGCAAGCCGATGGCATTGCGACGCCGGTAGCGTGCCGCTTTCGATCGCCGCCTCGCAGCGAATGCCCGCGGGCTCCAGCACGGCCTCGGAAATCGCTCCACACAGGTTTTCGAAGAAGGCCGCCACCGGGATCGCCGTATGGTCGTCATTGTCGGACAAGAGCTGATAGAGCCTGCCGAAGGCGACGATGCGCCGCTCGAGCCGGTCCGCTGCAAGCGACACGTCCCTGGTACCTGTTCTGGTGAAATCGCGGCGGACTGACGCACCGAGTATCGTCAGCGTGTTCTTCATCCGATGGTGCGATTCCCGCAGCACGAGCTCCCAGTCACGCGACTGATCGTCCAAACTTGCCACAAATTGAGATCGAACGACGTCGTCATTCGGCCGAGCATCGATACCGGACATCGTAGCCTCCCCGTTGGAATTAACGCCAAACTCGGAACGGATACTGGATGCAGTTCGCGTGCATTGCTCGTTAGACGTTGCAAGATTCTGTTATGATGGCGGTACGACGACCGGCACTCCGAACGTGAGCTGGTCGGTCAAGCAAGCTGCCGGGTTGTCCAGATCGGTTCGAAAGAGGCTCGCGTTTGAGCACAATTTGCGACGGATCGTCGCGCGCGACCGGCCAATTGCCGGCAGCCTCCACGCGATTTCGCCACTTTCGACCAGTTTACTCAGGGTTCCCTTCTGCTAGATCAAAGTGCAGAGTTCAGCTCTCACTGGAATGATTGGCCCGTGCCGGACGCTAACAATCAGGATTCGGCCATTGCTTTCGGGCCATTCCGGCTGTTCGCAAAGACGCGGCTGCTCGAGAAGGACGGCGCCCCGGTTCACCTCGGCGGCCGCGCGCTCGACATTCTCGTTTTTCTCGCCGAGCGCGCCGGCGAGGTCGTGGACAAGCGTGAGTTGATCCGGCGGGTCTGGGCGGACGTGAATGTGGACGAAGGCAGCCTGCGCTTTCACATCACGACGCTGCGCAAGGCCTTGGGCGATCCGGGCGAAGGCTCCCGCTACGTCGTCAACGTCCCCGGACGAGGTTATTGCTTCACGGCCGCGCTGCTCCCGGCCGCCGCTTCGGAGAGCCGGACCAGCCTGCCCGTTGCTGCGCCGCGCTCGCTGCCCTCGCCGCTCGCGAAGATGATCGGGCGGGACGATGCGGTCGAGAAAATTTCCGCCGAGCTTGCCTTGCATCGCTTCGTCACGATCGTCGGCCCCGGCGGGATCGGCAAGACCTCGGTCGCACTGGCCGTGGCGCATCGCGAGTTCCAGGCCTTCGACGGCCAGGTGTGTTTTGTCGATTTCGGCGCACTGAGAGAAACCCGGCTCGTTACGGGAACGATTGCGGCCGCGCTGGGCCTGACAGTCAATTCCGACGACCCGATGCCGGGGTTGCTGACATTCCTGCGCAGCCGGCGGATGCTGCTGGTCTTCGACAGTTGCGAGCACATCCTCGACGATCTCGCCCCTCTGGCCGAGCGCATCGTCCGGGAAGCGGGCGAGCTGCATATTCTCGCCACCAGCCGCGAATCTTTCCGCGCCGAAGGTGAGCGTGTCCATCGGCTGTTTCCATTGGATTGCCCGCCACAGCGCGACGGGCTCGGCATCGCCGACATCCTTGCCTATCCTGCAACTCAGCTCTTCGTGGAACGCATCGCAGAGAGTCTGAGCGAATTCGAGCTCAGCGAAGAGGATGCGCCGCTCGTGGCCGATATCTGTCGTCGGCTGGACGGCATCGCGCTCGCGATCGAGCTCGCGGCCGGGCGTGTGAATGCCTATGGCATCGCCGGGACCGCCTCTCTGCTCGACAGCCGTTTCTCGCTGCTGTGGCGCGGGCGGCGCACCGCTGTGCCGCGGCACCACACCCTGAGTGCGGCACTCGCCTGGAGCTATGATTTGCTGCCGGCAACCGAAAGCGCAACGCTGCGCGGATTGTCGGCATTCGTCGGGCCATTCACCTTGGAAGCCGCGCTTGCGGTCGCATCCTGTCAGGGCATTGGCGAAGCAGAAGCCGCCGAGGCGATCTCCAATCTGCTTTCCAAATCGCTGATCGCGACCTCGCCTGCGGAGCGGCGGCTGCGCTATCGCCTGCTCGACACCACACGTGCCTTCGTCGCGGACAAGCTCGTCGAGAACGGCGAAGCGGACCGCGTCGCACGCGCCCACGCCGAATATTTCCGCGACTTCCTGCGCGACATCGCTCTCCAATCCACGGGCATGCAGAGTGCCGGCGGCTTTCTTCCCTATGCCGACCACCTGCCCAATGTCCGGGCCGCGCTGACCTGGAGCTTTTCGGACGGCGGGAACCGAACGATTGCCGTGGATCTGGCGACATCAGCGGCGCAATTCTTTCTCGAACTGACACTGCTGACGGAATGCTACCGCTGGACCCAGCAGGCGCTGGCGTCCCTCGACGCGAGTGCGGTGGACGGCCGCAATGAAATGATCTTGCAGGCGGCGCTCGGCGTCTCCGCGATGTTCACGCAGGGCAATACCGAAGCGGTCCGCTCGGCGTTCACGCGCAGTCTCCAGCTTGCGCGGGAGCTCCAGGATTTGCACTGGCAGCTCTGGCTGCTGCGCGGATTGCACATCTACCTGACCAGGGTCGGGGATTTTCACGGAGCGCTCGGAACCGGCGAACAGGGCGAGAGCGTCGCGCGGAAGCTGAACGATCCCGCCAGCACGCTGAATGTCGAATGGATGCTGGGCGTCGCCCATCATTTGATCGGCAACCAGGACAAGGCGGTGCAGCTCTGCGAGAGCGCGATGTTGCATAATCCCGGCTCGCAGCGGCTGAATATCGGGCATCTCGGCTATGACGACCGCATCGTCGCACTGGTGGCGCTGGCGCGCGGGCTTTGGCTCACCGGCCGGCCCGATCGTGCGATCGAGGCGTCGCGATACACCATTCGCGAAGCCGAGCTGCTCGAGCAGCCGCTCACTCTCGGTATTTCCTTGATCTGGACCATCTACGTGTTCCTCTGGGTCGGCGACCTGGCCAATGCGGAAATCCTGATCGAGCGGTTGATCGATCATTCCGCGCGGCACTTCCTCGGGCCCTATCACGCGGTCGGCATCGGCCAGAAGGGTGAGCTGCTGCTTCGCCGCGGCGACGTCGCCGCCGGCATCGAGCACCTCCGCCGCAGCCAGGCCACGCTGTACGCGACGCGACATCGGATCATGACGACGGTGTTTGCGACCGCGCTCGCGGAGGGGCTTGCCTCCCAGAACCAAGCCGACGAAGCCTTGCAGACCATCAATGATGCCATCGCGGAGATCCCCGATCATGGCGAATCCTTCGACATGCCGGAGATGCTCAGGGTCAAGGGCGATATCCTCGCCCGGTCGGGCAATGCCGCGGAGGCCGAAAGCTGCTTCCGGGACTCGCTCGATCTGTCACACCGCCAATGCGCGCTCGGCTGGGAGCTGCGGGGGGCAGTCAGTCTCGGACGGTTCTGGCGCCAGGCCGGAAAAGCCGGAGACGCACGCGCCCTGATCGCCCCTCTCGTCGCGCGGTACCAAGAGGGCCTCCAGACCCGTGATCTCGTCGCGGCCAGGGAGCTCCTTGCGGCGCTGAATTGAGTGTATCTTCAACGGGATACCGTAAGGATATCCGCTCGCAACTCCTAACAAATTCTAACACGCCAAGCCGCATCTGCCCCGCCATGGTGCTGGCACTTCACGGTGGATATGGCGGGACATGGCGCTTCTTGACGATGTAATTGATGCCAGCGGCGGAATGGCCCGCTGGAATAGCTTGAGCCGGTTCACGCTTCACCTCTCCGTCGCCGGAACGCTGTTCTCCAGCACCGGACATGCCAGCGAATTCAAGGACGTGACGGCGGAGGGCTCGACCCGCACGCAGTCGGTCCGCTTCACCGGCATCACCGGAGGCGAACACTCCGGCTCTTTTCAGCCTGACGCGATCACGATCGAAAGCCTCGAGGGTGAGATCCTCAGGACCTGGCCCAATCCGAGCCTTGCGTTCACCGAGACCGGTTCGCCCGCGCTCGCAGACGAACTGCATCTCGTGTTCTTCTGCGGCGTCGCGATCTGGAATTATCTGACCAATCCATTCCTGCTCGCTCATCCAGATGTCGTGGTGGAGGAACTGCCACCGTGGCAGGAGAACAACGAGTCATGGCGGCGGCTGCGGGCGCAGTTCCCGCCGGGCCTGATCACGCTCGCGCCCGAGCAGATCTTCTATTTCGACGACAACGCGTTGCAACGGCGGACCGACCACGATCTGTTCGGCATGAAAGTCGCGCATTACTCCTGGGCCCATGACAGCTTCGGCGGCATCGTGGTGCCGACGCTCCGACGCGCGCAGACGCTGCGGCCCGACGGAACCGTGGTCGCCAAGCCCGTGCTGATGGATGTCGAGATCTTTGACGCCGTCTTCGAGTAGCGGCACGCGCGAGAAATTGGCTTCGACTTCATCAGGCCGTCGGCTCGTTCAGCATGCGCCGTGCCGCAATGAGATCGGCGGTCTCGAATCCTTCCGAGAACCGGGCATAGGTTTGAGTGAGCTGTTCCAGCGGATTCTTCCCACGATGCCGGATTCGAAGCCGTGCCAGCGACATCTCGGCTCGCAGCCGCCAGGATAACGCGCCCTGCTGTTCGGCGAGCGAGATCGAGGCGACAATATCCGCCTCGGCCGCGTCGAGATTGCCGCCATGGGCCTCCAACTCTCCCCGCAGACGGAGCAGCTCGGGCATGTCGAAGGCACCGCCTTCCTGCTCGACCCGGGCAATGGATTCGTGAAGAACCTGAATGCCTTCCGCAAATCGTCCCAACGTGACCAAACCTTGGGACAGATCCGCGGCGAACGCCGAGGCATAGAGTTCGTAGCGATCGGCATGCAGGCGTGGAAGCGCACTCCGCATTAGGTCGACTCCGCCGGCCACCTCGCCCCGAGCGATCATGCTCTGCGCTCGAAAACCCGCCGCGACGGCTTCGTAGGGCACGAGTCCGTGCATGCTCGCATGCGCGGCCAGGCGATCGGTCATGGCCTCGACTGACGACCAGTCGCCGAGCCAGCCGAACACCGAAGCGGACCAGCATAATGCGATACAATGCATGACCACGTCCTGCGGCGCCGAAGCGCCGACGAGCGGCCGGACGCATTCGAGCGCGCGATCGGGAAAGCCGCGCAGCCATAGCACGCGCGCGAGCGGAATCTGCGGTGTGCGTGAATAGGCGAAATGCCCAGGTTGCGTCCCGCGGAGCGCAGCGTCGTCGCGCAGGCCCTCGTCGAGATGGGCTTGCGCCTCGGCCTGGTCTCCGGCGAGGTGATATGACACGCCGAGCAGCGCTTTGCTCCCGGCGATGCCCGCGGTATCGCCGATGACACGGGCAATCCGCTCTGCGTGAAGCGCAGTCGGCACCAGATGCCGATAGCGACCGGTCCGGCGGTAGAACATGTTGAGCCGGGACAACAGCCTGAATGTGTTGGCGTGATCGGACAGCGCTTCCGCTATTTCCAGCCCGCGCCTGAGCGCCGCTTCCGCCTGCTCGCTGTTACGTTCGGTGAACATGAAGGCGTGACCGAGCGTCGACTGAAGCTCGAGCTCCCATGCGCCGCCCCGGTCGGCCTCGTCCAGCATTGCAAGTGCGCGATCGGACCAGATGCGGGCCTCGTTCAGCAAATTGAGTTCGACAAACAGCCTTGTGCAGCTACCGGCGAGCGGCACGCGCAAGCCGGCGCCGTCGTCGTTGGCATAAGCCCATTGCAGCGCAGCGCGGGCATCGGCGAGCAGGCTCGCGCGTTCCTGCAAACGTGGGGCATGATCGCTGCCCTCCTTATCCTTCATGCCCGCTTCGAGCGTGCATTGAACATAGAGAGCGTGACGATGCGCTATCTCGGCCAGCTGTCCGCCGTCGGCCAGTTTCTGCAGGGCATAGGCACGCGTTGCGTCGAGCAGGCGATACCGCCGCGATGCGCCGTCCGGCTGGACGGACACCAGCGACTTCACCACGAGTTGCTCCAGGGCCTCGACGACGCGGTCCTCCGGCATCTCCGCCCTGGCCGCGACCGCTATCACGCCCTTCAAATTGAAGTGACCTGCGAAGACGGCGAGGCGCTGAAACACGACCCGCTCGCTCTCGCCGATCAGACCGAAACTCCAGTCGAGCGTAGCGCCGAGCGTCTGCTGCCGCG
Organism: Bradyrhizobium sp. Kon37; assembly: GCF_055807535.1. NCBI lineage: Bacteria > Pseudomonadati > Pseudomonadota > Alphaproteobacteria > Hyphomicrobiales > Nitrobacteraceae > Bradyrhizobium > Bradyrhizobium sp. Kon37. Next base: position 112,217 of record NZ_JBVVOY010000020.1, on the reverse strand, counting down.
GCGGCGCCGTCCGCCGCCCGCGCCATTCGAGCTGCAGCCGGTTGTCGAGCAGCGCCGCCATCTCGCGCAGTCCATACAGACCGACACGTGCGGCAGCCAGCTCAATCGCCAGCGCGATGCCGTCGAGCTTGCCGCAAATCCGGGCCAGGACTTCGGCATCCTCGTCGGTGATGTCGTCGCGATGCCCCGCCGCGACGGCGCGATCAACGAACAGGCGCACAGCGGGATAGGCCAGCACCTCGCCGGCACTAAGGCGGGTGCCCTGCGGCGGACCAGGGAGCGAAACGAGCTCGAAAATCTGCTCGCCTTCCACCAGCAGCGACTCGCGGCTGGTTGCGAGGATGACGATGCCGGGCGCCTCCCGGTAGATGTTTTCTGCAAGGCGCGCGACCTCGTCGATGACGTGCTCGCAGCTGTCGAGCACGAGAAGCAGGCGGCGGCTGCGCAGGAAGTTGATGATGCTGGCCGTGGGATCATCGTGGTGCACGACGAGGCCCAACGCGGCGGCAACCGTGCTCGCGACCAGGGCCGCGTCCTTGAGCGGACCGAATTCCAGGAAATGGACGTTGCCGTCGAAGCTATCGCGATTCTCGTGCGCGAGCGCGGTCGCGACGGTGGTCTTGCCGATGCCGCCCGGCCCTCGCAGCGTGACGAAGCGATCGCGGAGCAAGCGCGTCGCCAACTCGGCCACGGCGTCCTCCCGCCCGACCATCCGGTCCAATCGACGCGGCAGAGACGGTGGCGGCGCGGCCCTTTCGGGCGCACGCGACGCCAGCGCAGCCAGCTCCGCGCGCTCGCCACGCCGCACGGGCGCGACGAAGCAATAGCCCCGGCCCGGAATGGTGGTGATGTAACGTGCACCGTCCTTTCCGTCGCCGAGCACCTTGCGAAGCTCCGCGACATGGACTCGCAGGCTGATCTCCTCGACAGAAAGTCCGGACCACGCATAGCCGAGAATTTCGTCCTTCGGGACCACTTCGCCGGCGCGACTGACCAGCAGGCGCAAAATATCCATGGCCCGGCTGCCGAGCCTGACCGGCAAGCCATCCTTCTCCAGCAGCCGCGACCGAAGCGAAAATGGCCCGAACGCCACGGTATCGAAATCGAGCATCGTCGCGGCCTCGCTGCCGCGGGGCCCGTGTCCCGCCGAGAGCTCGGTCACTTCTGACTCATCCTGACAGCTGCTCCATGGAAATGCGGCGTGACTATACCCGGCACTGGTGCGAGGTCCAGCGAGGGCACCGCAGAGAACTCACACCGCCGCATCGCTCTCCACCGGACGTTCTGCGCTCTCCCGAGTCGGGGCGGAGATGCGCAAATATCTGATAAAATTTGAAAAAAAGACGTTTCCTGAGACGGGATGTCGCACCTGATGCGGTCCCACAAAAACTAACACATCCTAATCACCACTAACGAGCTTGCAGCGCAGCTCACCCCTATCCTCTCACCATGGAAACGTGGGGCTTTGCGCGTTTGCTGGTCGCAAACAGCGGAGAAAGCCCGGAGAGGACGAACGATGTTGACCAATTTGCAGGCAGCCGATGCCTGGATTGAATTTCCGGGCGGCTCGGGGGATTGCGAGATCCCCCAGGCAACACAGGGGATCATTCGAGAGCGTCAATGGCGTCAGATCGATCCGCGCGCGGGGGCGGCCGCTGAGGACATCGCGATCTCGCGATGGGAGGACCCGCGGAGCACCTCGTCGCACCAAGCGACGACGCCTGAGGATCGCTATTTCGTCGGCGTCGCCCTGAAGACCACGCGGGCGAAACTGACCCGAGATCGCCAAGTCATTTTCGACGGGGCCATGCCCGCGGGCACACTGTATCTCACCGCGCCGTCGAAGCCCCTTGCCGTGCAATTCCAGTCGCCATGCGCCTTCTTGCACATTTACATTTCCGCGGACCAATTTCCGGCACAATTTTCCGGGACCGAGGGATTGAATGATCTCGTGTTGTTGCGCGATCCGCTCGCAGCCGAGCTTGCCAAGGCGCTGATCGAACTTGGCGACGCCGCGGACCACGAGTTTACGCGCTGCATCGGTCAAACCCTTGCGATGCATCTGGCGCGCCTGGAATTGCCACGCGCCAGGGTCAATGCCTTGCCGAAATGGCGGCTGCGGCGCGTCGAGCAATATGTCGCCGATCACTTCCACCGCTGCATCAGCCTGTCCGAACTCGCCAACGTCGCCGGCCTGTCCAGAATGCACTTTGCGGCGCAGTTCCGCGTCGCGACCGGTTACCGGCCCCGCGAATATCTTCTCAATCACCGGATCGAGCATGCCAAGATGCTGCTGGCAACCACCGACCGGCCGTTGGCGGAGATCGCGCTTGCGGTCGGCTTCAGCACGCAGGCGCATTTTTCGACCGTGTTCAAGCGCATCAGCGATCAATCCCCGGCACGCTGGCGCCTCGCCAGCAAGGGCGAACGGCGAGAGATGCAAGCATTCCCGCCGCGTCGTCCTTCTGCGGAGAGAGACTGGATCAGCGCAGCCGCGTGAACATCGCTCGCGCCCTCATCCTCCCGGGCCTGCGAGCCACTCGGGGCCGTCCCTGCACCCACACAGGGCGGCCCCTTTTTTCTACACCGGATCGAAAGCCCGGATCGGCGGCAGATTGCCGGTGAACTTCTCGACCTCGACGGTCGTGAGCTGGCCGGTGCAGCCCTGCGCGAAGGACGAGGTGCCGACGTCGCGTGTGAGCACGTTCGGGTTGCCGTGCACGCAGAGCGGCGCGTCGTCTTCGGGGTCCATCGGGTCGTACCAGGCGCCGGTCGGGAGCTGAACCACGCCGGGCGCGATACCGTCGGTGACGTGGACCGCGGCGAGACAGGCGCCGCGCGCGTTGAACAGCCGGATGATATCGCCGTGCTTGATGCCGCGTGCGTCTGCGTCCTGCGGGTTCATGCGCGCGACCTCGCGGCCGCGATGTTTGCTTTGAAGCGAATGACCACCGAAATCGAGCTGGCTATGCAGACGCGTCACCGGCTGGTTGGCGACCAGGAAGCACGGCGTCTCCGGCTTGGGCATGTCGGACTTCTCCAGCCAGACCGGATGGCCCGGGCAATCTGCATCGCCATGAGCCGCGATCTTGGCAGAGAATATTTCGATGCGACCGCTCGGCGTCGGCAAAGCGTGATTGACGGGATCGTCGCGGAAGCGGCGCAGCCGACCGCCGTCGTCGGGCTGTTGCGGCACCACCAGGCTGCCGCGCCGCCAGAACTCTTCGAAGCTCGGCGCCTCCAAACCGCGCGCTTCGAGCGAGGCGCGGGTCGGCTCATAAAGATGTTCCAGCCACTGACGTGACGTCCGCCCCTCGGTGAAGGGCTCGCGCGCGCCGAGACGGTCGGCGAGATCGGCAAAGATCTCGTAATCGTCGCGCGCAAGGCCGAACGGCTCGGCGATCCGGTGCATCGCAACCATCAGGGGATCGTTGCTGGAATAGCCGATGTCTTCGCGTTCGAGCGTCATCGTCGAGGGCAGCACGATGTCGGCATGCCGGGCCGTGGCAGTCCATGCGAGCTCGTGCACGACCAGCGTGTCGACTTTCGCAAACGCCTTGCGCAGGCGGTTGATGTCCTGGTGGTGATGGAAGGGATTGCCGCCGGCCCAGTAGACGAGGCGGATATCCGGATAGGTGCGCGTCTCGCCGTTGTAGCGATAGGTACTGCCGGGATTGAGCAGCATGTCGGCAATGCGCGCCACCGGAATGAAATCGCGGACAGCGTTGCGGCCCTGACCCAATGTCGGTCCCGGCACGTCGTTGACGCGGCGGCCGTAATAGCCGATCGCCCCCAATGAATAGGCGTAGCCGCCGCCGGAGAGGCCGATCTGGCCGAGCGCTGCCGCCAGCACCATGCCCATCCACACCGGCTGCTCGCCATGCTCGGCGCGCTGGAGCGAATGAGAGACGGTGATGAGCGCGCGCTTGCCGGCGAGCCGGCGCGCCAGCTTGCGGATCGTGTCCGCATCGACGCCGCAGATCGCGGCGGCCCATTCGGCGTTCTTGGGTTGGCCGTCGCTGTCACCGGTGAGATAGCGCAGGAAGACGGGCCATCCCTCAGTGTAGCGATCAAGGAAGGCCTGGTCGTGCAGGTTTTCCGCGATCAGCGTATGAACGATGCCGAGCATCAGCGCGGTGTCGGTGCCGGGCACGCAGGTCATCCACTCCGCGCCGGCCTCGACGGGCAGGTCTTCGCGCAGTGGGCTGATAAGGATGAACTCGCAGCCGCGGCGGCGCGCAGCTTCCATCGCGCCGCGCTCGACATGCTTGCTGATCGAGCCGCCGGCGACCATCGAGTTCTTCAGCGCCATGCCGCCGAACGCCAGCACGATGTCGGTGTCAGCCGCAATCTGCTCCCATGTAACGTTGCGCTTCGTGATGTCCTCGTAGCCGCAGAGGATCTGCGGCAGCAGCACCGAGGACGCACCGGAGGAATAGGAGTTCACCGAGCGCACATAGCCGCCCAAGGCGATGTTGAGGAAGCGATGCACCTGGCTTTGGGCGTGGTGGAAGCGGCCCGCGCTCGACCAGCCATAGGAGCCGCCGAACACCGCGCCGGGGCCGCGCGTGTCACGGATGCGTGCCAGCTCATCGCCGAGCAGATCGAGCGCCTTCTCCCAGCTGACGGAGACGAATTCGTCGCGGCCGCGGCGATCGTCCGGACCGGGACCGCGTTCGAGCCAGCCGCGGCGGATCGCAGGTTGGGTGATGCGCGCCTGATGGCGCAGCGCGCCGGGAAAATTGCCGATGATGCCGTTCGGATCGGGATCGCCCGCATACGCCCTGACCTCGAGCCCGGCCTCGCCTTGACGTGCCGAGAACACGCCCCAATGCGAGGTGTGCGGCTTGAAGCCGTCGGACAGGTCGAGGCCGGGGTCAGGGAAGCCAATCGTATCGTCCATCGTCGCAATCCTTGTTCCGGTCGCGGCACTGTCCCGGCCGCACCGATGTCATCCGGGTAGCAGTATAGCGATCCGCTGTTCGATGTCGTCGGGTCACGGCCGGCGAAAATGCCGGGCGCTCGTGCAAGGACAGCTTGGCGAACGTTCGCGGGGACGACAGGCGGCGATTTTTCGACCAATTTGTGCTTTTATTTTCAACGTCTTAGCGGTCTGCATTCAGAGCCGTGCGGTCCGTCTTCCGGCAAGACTTGGCGCGAGATCTCTTGCGACGACACTGACATTGAAATGTGCGATATGCCGGCTCGTCACACAGCAACATCGGTCCCATCATGATCAAGCGCGTCTTGCCCTACGAAGGTCTGCTCCACGAAGTGGTCGAGCACAATGGCGTGCTTTACATCGGTGGCATCGTCCCCGAGGACGCGAGCCTCGATATGTCCGGCCAGGCAAACGACGTCCTCGGGCAGTTGGCGCAGCTGCTCAAGAGCCTCGGATCCGATCTGAGCAACGTCTTGCAGGTGACCATCTACATGACGAGCCTCAAGGAGAAGGCAGACTTCAACGCGGCCTGGAAGGCGCATTTTGCAGAGGCTCATCTGCCGGCGCGCGCCGCAATCGGCGTGGCCGATCTCGGTCCCGGTGTCAAACTCGAGATCACGGCCATCGCCGCTCGAGGATCATCAAGTTTAGATGCGTGAACTGGTGCGGTTGAGGCAAGTCGAATCAGAGGCGGCCGCTTGGTACAGGCACTCGCGTAGCCAGGCATGAGCGCCGTCCTCCTGATTGCGCGGATGCCACAGCGCGACGATGCGCGCTGGCGGTAGATCGAGCGGCGGCGGCGTGAGATCGAGCTCGTGGGAAAATCGCATCAGAAAGCGTCGCGGCAGGGTGCAGATACAGTCGCTGTGGGCAAGGATGACCGGCGCCAGCGCATAGGTTTGAATCGAGACGGCGACGCGTCGGGAACGTCCGAGCGCAGCCAGCGCATCGTCGACGAGGCCTGAGAAGCCGCCGCCGTCGGCAGAGATCAGCAGATGATCGAGCGCACAAAAGCGATCGAGATCGAGCGCGCCGTCGCCGCGGGGATGCCCCTTGCGCTGGGCGGACAGGAAGCTGTCTTCGAAAAGCGGGCGCTGCATCAGATCGCCATGTGCCCCGTCAGCCCCCGTCACCAGAATGTCGATCTCGCCCCGTTCAAGCCGATCGACGACGTCGCGCGTGGGATGAACGAAGGCCAGCCGCGCCCGTGCGGCCGTGGCGGTCAACCGCGCGACGAATCCGGGCGCCAGCGTCACGGCTGGATTCTCATGGATGGCAACGACAAAGGTGCGCTGGCTGCGGACCGGGTCGAATACGGCCGGCCCTTCGACCATGCGACGGAGCTTGCCGAGCACGTCCGCCAGCTCCGCCTGCAGCTCCACCGCTCTCGTCGTCGGCACCACGCCGCGGCCCGCCGCCGCAGGCACGAACAACGGATCAGCAAAGACCTGTCGCAGCCGGTTCAACCGAGCCGAGAGCGCCGGCTGGCCGATGTTCAGGCGCGACGCCGCGCGCGTGACGTTCTGCTCGCGCAGCAAAGCCTCCAGGGCGAGCAATAGGCCAAGGTCGATCTCGGCGAGATCGGTGTCGTCGGCCGGCCGACCTGGACCGTGTTCCGCATCCGGCATCGGTCCTCCTCCGTTCAAGGCACATGATCGCGGCCGGACGAGCCGCAGCGAGAGAAGTAAAGCCAAAGTGGCGGTCTGAAAAGCGGGGGCTGACAGCCTTTCGATATCGACGGGGTCGATGGGACATATCGAGCCCACCGCCCTCCCGGCGGCGTAGTGCGCTTCGTACTTCAAGGTCACGGCGGCGCCGGCAATCAGGCCGGCCCAGCCACGACCTGGAGTGGAGGACCTTGATGACGCAAGCAACCAAAACCTATCGCGTCGGCGATGCAGCCGTTACGCGGATCGATGAGTTGCGGCTTGCCGCATTCAAGCTCGACGCCCTCTATCCTGACGCCGAGCCGGATGCGCTGGAGCGCCATCGCGACCGGCTGGAGGCGGGCTCGTTCGATCCCGCGACCGGCACCTTTATTCAGAGCATCCACAGCTGGCTGGTCAAAACCCCGCACCACACGATCCTGATCGACACGGCGACCGGCAACGACAAGAACCGGCCCGACATCCCGCCGCTCCATCGTCTGAACGAGCCCTTCCTGGCGCGGCTGGCGGCGGCGGGCGTCACTCCGGAACAGGTGGACTACGTCCTGCTCACGCATGTCCATGCTGACCACGTCGGCTGGAACACGCGCCTGGCCGACGGCCGCTGGATTCCGACGTTCCCGAATGCGACCTATGTCTTCTCCGGGATCGAGCAAGCCTACGGCGAGAGCCTCGCGGCGGGCACCGACCCCACAGGGGCAGCCCGCCCGGACCCGGCGCTCGGCCCGGCGGCGCGCAAGCCGGCCGACCGCGTCTATGACGACAGTGTGCGGCCGGTGATCGAGGCCGGGCTTGCCCAGCTCATCTCCGTGAATGGCGAGGAGGTCCTGGACGGCGTCTCCTTCATTCCGACGCCCGGCCACAGTATCGATCACGCGTCGATCCGTCTCGTATCCCGCGGCCAGCAGGCGCTGTTTGCCGGCGACGTGATGCACCATCCGCTGCAGGTGTATGAGCCTTCGCTCAATTCCTGCTTCTGCGAATTCCCCGAGGCCGCCTTGCGCTCGCGCGCCAGCGTCCTGGAGGACGCAGCCGAGCGTGGCGCAACCGTCTTCACCACCCATTTCGCACAATCGTCCGTCGGACGCATCGACCGTCGCGGCGATCGCTTCGCCTGGCAATTCCTCTGATCAAGGAGACCGATCATGGACCAGCAAACTTACGCGCAGGCAGACGGGGCCGACATCGTGGTCGAGGATCTCATGATCCCGAGCGACACGGCCGGCATCTCGCTTCACTTGCGCAACAAGCGACACGCGGCGCTCACGACGTTTTCCGCCGAGCGAACCATCCTGATGATGCATGGCGCGACCTATTCGTCGGAAAGTCTGTTCGACGCGCCGCTCGGCGGCATCTCCTTCATGGATTATCTCGCCGGGCATGGCTACGACGTCTTTGCACTCGACGTGCGCGGCTATGGCGGATCGACGCGTCCGCCCCAAATGGACGTGGCGCCCGAGGACTCAGAGCCGCTTGTTCGCACCGAGGTGGGCGTGCGCGATCTCGCCAGCGCAGTTCAATATATCCTGAAGCAGCGCAACATCACGCAGCTCAATCTGGTCGCGATGTCCTGGGGCGGCTCTGTGGCCGGCGCTTACACGGCGGGCAATAACGACAAGATCGTAAAGCTCGCGCTGGTCGCGCCACTGTGGTTGCTGAAAGGCCCGGCTCCGATCGATGCGGGCGGCCGCCTCGGGGCCTATCGCAACGTCCCTGTTCTGGACTTCAGGGAGCGCTGGCTTTCGGCAGCGCCGGAAGCAGCGCAATCAAGTCTAATTCCGGCAGGCGGCTTCGAACTCTGGGCGAACATCTCGCTCGCGACAGACCCGCAGGCCAGCGCAGGAGCTCGTCCGCTCATGCGTGCCGTGAACGGCCCGATCCTGGACATCCGCGAATACTGGGCCGCCGGCAAGGCCCTTTACGACGCCAGCAACATTCGCGTGCCGGTGCTTCTGGTCCACGCCGAATGGGACCGGGACGTGCCCATCAGCTCGGCACTGGACTTCTTCCTCTCGCTGAAACAAGCGCGATATCGGCGATGGGTCGAGATCGGCGAAGGCACGCACATGGTTCTATTGGAGAAGAACCGATTGCAGGCGTTCGACGCGATCAATCAGTTTCTCTCGGAACAGTATGAGCATGACTAGCACGATCTCCGCCCGGATCCCTCCGCGAGAACACAGATTCTTCGCCTGAGCGCGCCTCGCGCTTTCGGTTCCCGAATCGTCCGATCCTTGAGGACGATCGCATGAGCCCGTCTACTGTTCCGGAACCGTTTGACCGATGGTCCCTCCCACTTCTGGGCGCATGCTGGGCAGACAAACATGACCTGCATGGAGTGAAACTATCAAAGTTTAATGCGCTCTATCGTTCTCATCGATCAGATTGGGGACGGGTTCTGAGTTGTTAGGCGACCAATGCAGGCAGGATTTGCGTTCTCCAAGCTCGCCGACCGGTTGGCGAGCCTCACTCCCGTAACGGCCGACGATCTCCACCTGCTCGCGGACATGGCAAGCACAATCGCGCATCTCGGTTCGCGTCAGGCCGTTTTGCGGCATGGCGATGATGCCACCCAGTGCTGCCTGCTCCTTCAGGGATATCTCTCCTGGCAGGATGCAGAGAGTACGGACGGACAGATCACGTCAATCCATGTTCCCGGTGACATCGCCGATCTACACACGCTTTATCGTCCTCGCGTTGACGGCAACCTGATCGCACTTGGCCCCGCCATCGTCGCTCTCGTGCCACACCGTTTCTTCCACGATTTGTCGGCGCGTTCGCCCGCGATGGCTCGCGCACTGCTGCTGATGCTGCTCACCAGCCACGCCATTCAGCGCAACTGGACAGTGAACCTGGGTAGCCGTGATGCATTGACACGCGTGGCGCATCTGCTGTGCGAGATCACTACCCGCCTGCAAAGCGTCGGCTTGGCGAGAGATCTCAGGCTGCCGTCACCCTTTACCCAATCGGACCTTGCGGCAGCATGCAGCATCTCCCCGGTCCACGCCAACCGCACGATTCAGGAACTGCGACGATGCAATCTCCTGCAATGGCAAGGTAAGACGGTAACGATCACGGACTGGCCGGGCCTCGTACGGCTCGCAAGATTCGATCCGACTTACCTGGGCATTCCGTCCAGCCGCGACGATGCGTCGTCCTCGCGTCTCCGGCCACTTACGGCGGACCTTGCGCTCGCTTGAGCCCGTTTCGGACAACACCTTGGCGGATTGCGGAGCGTGCAATCAGGGCCTCCCGCACCTCTCCAAGGACGCTATCCCAATTGCCTGATGTCCTCTGATGAAACAGCCGCAGGCTCGGATACCAAAGGGAATGGGACTCGGATGACGGCCAGCGCCAATCGCAATCCGCATGCAACAAGACCCACGCGTCACAGCCGAGTGCTCCCGCGAGATGAGCCACCATGGTGTCGACGCAAATGAGCAGATCGAGCCGCTGGAGGAGATGACCGAGAACCGTAATGTCAGGCGTACTGATGTCCCGAGCCCCAATCTCGGCCAGTTCGCGCGTTCGGGCCCCGCGTTGCAGCGAGCAGAGCGTCACGCCGGGAACGGCAAGTTCCCCTAGCAGGGACGGCGGGATGGTCCTTCGCTTGTCCCAGTTGCCGACTTCCCAAACCAGGCCGACGGCAAGACCTTGTGGCAGTGGTAGCTCGAGCGCCGGCGGCAGCGATAAGTAAGGTGCGCGCATTTCGACGTGCTCCCGCCTCGCCCTTATGGCATGCGGCACCTCCATAATCTCGATATCGACCTCGAAGTCGACGTCAGGTGCACCGTCGTGGAGCGCAAAGGCCCGATCGACGCCGGCCGCTCGCTCAACCAGCGGCCGAAGCTCGCTCTGGCACCAGACCGTGACGCGGCGCGCGACGCCACGAAGCGGCCGCATGAAGCGCAGGAACTGGATGGTGTCGCCGAGCCCGTGGTAACAGCGGACCAGTACATCCTTGCCCCTCAGCTCCTCGCCGCGCCAGATGCGCTGGAGGTGACGAGGCCCGGTATGCTTGGGTGGATACGCAAGCATTGCCAGATCGCGGTCGCTGATCGCCCAGGCGCGTTCGAACTCGCCTGCCCGCATCGCCTCCGTCCAGCTGCCCGACACGTGGTGATCCAACTAGCGTCGCACGAATTTGTGAAAGCGGCTCGGCTTTCCGTCCTTGGTGCGGTCCTGGTGGAGGAAGGCAATGCCGGTCTCGTCGAACTTGGCGAAGAATTCGTCCCAGCTGATCCGGTCGAGCCCGTCGTCGGGCGGATCGAAATCGATGCGCAGGATACCGGCGTGTCCGTCCTCCTCCGTGGCCTTGACCGTCGCGGGCTTTCCGCCGCGCTCCTCCGCCCATTTCCGGATGACGTCATGGCTGGTGGTCTGCTGGGCTTCGCTGGTTTGTGATTTGGATGACATGTAACACCTCGATTTCTGACAAAGAGCAAGCGACGGTTAGGTCGTCGCGTCAGACTGTTTCGCCGTGAACGCCGGACGCGAGGATTTGTTCTTTTGTAGGCCGGACTCTCTCAAAGCATCATCTTCTTCATCTTCATCATGGCAGCGTTTCGTTCCCGCCAACCTGCCCGGGATTCTATCCCAGGTTAAGCGCGCGTAATTTTTTCGGCCGAAATCCGACGTGAGGTGGACATAGTGTCGTGACTTCAGGAACGAACATACGTTCCTCACGTTCGCCGACGTACTTACGTCAACACTGCAAGTCTTCAACACTGCATGCCTCAACGCTGCACGTCTTCCGGAGGGCCTCGATCCATGCATTCTCGTCTTCAGGACAGGCGGCGCGTGCGCGTCGGCATCGTCGGTGTCGGCAATTGTGCGAGCTCCTTCGTTCAGGGGCTCTCCTACTACCGGGACGCCAAATCGAATGAGCCGGTGCCTGGGCTGATGAACGCCGATCTCGGCGGCTACCACATCAGCGACATTCAGGTCGCGTCGGCCTTCGACGTCCATGCCGGCAAGGTCGGACGCGACGTGGCCGAGGCGATCTTCGCAGCGCCGAACAATACGCACCGCTTCTCCGAAGTCGCACCCACCGGCGTCATGGTCCAACGCGGCCCGGTCATGGACGGCGTCGGCCACTATCTCAAGGACGACGTCCCGATCGCGGATGTCCCGGAAGCCGACGTCTCAGAAGTGCTCGCGACGTCGCGCACGGACGTGCTTGTGTCCTATCTTCCCGTCGGTTCGCAGCGCGCGAGCGAATTTTACGCCGCGCGCGCGATCGAGGCCGGCTGCGGCTACGTCAATTGCATCCCGGTCTTCATTGCCTCCAATCCCGACTGGCGGCGGCGATTCGAGGATGCAGGCCTGCCGATCGTCGGCGACGACATCAAGAGCCAGGTCGGCGCCACCATTCTGCACCGTGTGCTCGCCAATCTTTTCCGCGAACGCGGCGTGCGGCTGGACAGAACCTACCAGCTCAATGTGGGCGGCAACACCGATTTCAAGAACATGCTCGAGCGCGAGCGGCTGACGTCAAAGAAGATCTCCAAAACCCAGGCCGTGACCAGCCAGTTCGACGTGCCCATGGATGCCGACAATATCCATGTCGGCCCGAGCGACCATGTGCCGTGGCTGACCGACCGCAAGCTGGCCTTTATCCGCCTGGAGGGCACGACGTTCGGCGGTGTTCCCTTGAGCGCCGAAGTCAAGCTCGAGGTCTGGGACTCCCCGAACTCGGCAGGCGTCGTGATCGACGCGGTCCGCTGCGCCAAGCTTGCCATGGACCGCGGGCAGGCCGGCGCGCTGACGGGCCCCTCGAGCTATTTCATGAAGTCGCCGCCTCAGCAGTTCACCGACGAGGAAGCCGGACGGCGAACGCGCGCCTTCATCGACGACAAGGCGTACACCTGATGGCGAAGATCATTCATCTGATCCGCCATGGGCATCATGCCCTGCTCGGCCGCACGCTCTGTGGCCGGATGAAGGGCGTAGAACTCGATGATCTCGGCTGCGAGGAAATCGCGCGATGCGCCGATACCTTCACGCCGCCGCCGAGCATGGTCCAGTCGAGCCCGCAGCGGCGCTGCATGCAGTCGGCCAGCATCCTGGCGGCGCGCTTCGGTCTGCCGGTCGAAATCGTGCCGGCACTCGACGAACTCGACTACGGCGAATGGACCGGACTGTCGTTCGAGGCGCTCGCCCGGGACCCCCGATGGTCGCGCTGGAACGAACAACGCGGAACGAACCGCCCGCCGGGCGGCGAAAGCATGCGGTCGCTCCAGAGGCGCGTCGTCGCCCATCTGGAGCAGTTGCGCAATGATCATGGCAGCGGCACCGTCGTCGTCGCCGTCAGCCATGCCGAACCGATCCGCGCGGCGCTGCTGCATTATTCCCGGAAAGAGCTCGACGATTTCCTCTCGATCGAGATCGACCCCGGCAGCGTCAGCACCCTCAGCGCGGACAATCGCGGACTCAAGATCACCGGGATCAATCAGCGGGTGCCAGCGTGAAGATCGTGATTTTCGGCCTGACAATTTCCTCGTCCTGGGGCAACGGTCACGCCACCTTGTGGCGAGGGCTTTGCAAGCATCTCGCGCGAGCCGGCCACAGCGTCGTCTTTTTCGAGCGCGACGTGCCCTATTACGCCGGCGCGCGGGATTTGCACGAGCTGCCCGGCGGCCAATTGCGACTGTTCTCGAACTGGGACGATGTGCTTCCTTTGGCGCGCAGCGACATTCGTGATGCCGACGTCGCGATCGTGACCTCCTATTGTCCCGACGCGATCGCCGCCACGGAGCTTGTCCTGTCCGAGGGCCGTGCGGTGCCCGTGTTCTACGACCTCGACACGCCGGTCACGCTGGCGAAGCTCATGGACGGCGAGGCCGTTCCCTATATTGGGCCGCGCGGCCTGCGGGATTTCGCCCTGGTCCTGAGCTTCACCGGCGGTCCACGCATCTGCAACGAATTTCGCGACAGGCTCGGCGCCTGCAATGTCCGCCCGCTCTACGGCCATGTCGATACGGACACCCATCGACCGGTGCCGCCGCAGCCGCATTACCGGGCGGATCTGTCCTATCTCGGCACATATTCGCAGGATCGCCAGCGCGCGCTCGAGGCTCTGTTCGTCGAACCCGCACGCAGCAGGCAGGATCGGCGCTTCCTGATCGGGGGTGCACAGTACCCGGAAGATTTTCCCTGGTCGCCAAACATCTACTTCGTGCAACACTTGCCGCCGTCGGAGCACGCGTCGTTCTTTGCGTCGTCCCGGCTGACACTCAACGTCACGCGCCGCGCCATGGCGGAGATGGGCTGGTGCCCCTCCGGCCGCCTGTTCGAAGCTGCTGCTTGCAAGGCCCCGCTGCTCAGCGACGACTGGCCAGGACTCGATGAATTCTTTGTACCCGGGCAGGAGATCCTGATCGCACGCGATGCGAAGGACACGCTTGCTGCGTTGACTATGGCCGACGCCGAGCTTCAGCACATCGCCGGGCGCGCCTATGAACGGACCATGGATCAGCACACATCCGACAAGCGCGCAGCCGAACTGATTTCGCTGCTCGAGCGGACGGCATCCTTCGGGGCGCGCCGACAGCAACCCGAGGAGGCCTGATCATGTGGGGTATCGTTCCGGCCGCGGGCCGCGGCAGCCGCATCCAGCCGCTCGCCTTCTCCAAGGAGTTGCTTCCGGTCGGAAGCCAACGGGACGACGGCGTCGACCGTCCGTGCGCCGTCTCCGAATATCTGCTGGAGCGGCTGATCCTTGGGGGTGCCGACAAGATCTGCTTCGTGATCTCCCCCGGCAAATCGGACATCCTCGAATATTTCGGCGATCATTACGGCAGCGCCCAGCTCGCCTATGTCGTGCAGCCCGATGCGTCGGGGCTGTGCGATGCCGTGTTCAGGGCGGGCACGGTGGTTGGCCACGACGAAGACATCCTGGTCGGACTTCCGGATACCGTGTGGTTCCCAAAGGCGGCCCTGCAGGCGTTGCCGGCCGCTGACCTGTCATTTCTGCTGTTTCCGGTTGAACACCCCGAGTTCTTCGATGCGGTCGTGCTCGACGGCGATCGCGTCACGGAAATCCAGGTCAAGCAGCCGGATGCGGCGTCGAAATGGATATGGGGCGCCTTCAAGATGTCCGGCAACGGATTTCGCGAGCTCCAGTCGCTGTGGACGAAGCGCGAGCGCCGGGATGAATATTTCGGGACGCTCGTCAATGCCTACCTCGCGGCCGGCGGCCAGGGTCTCGGCATCAAGGCTGGCGAATCCTATGTCGATGTCGGCACCATCGACGGCTACCGGACGGCAATGGCGTTGCTCGCGGAAAGCTCTCCCGGGAACGGACGCTCTCGACTACTGGCCGGCGGTTCGCCGGAGGCAGCCCGCCCAGCCCAGGCAATGAACAATGGAGTGACCGCATGAGCAGTGGCGCCCTCTCCCGCGAGGAAATCCGCCAGCGCGTCGATGCGCTCGGGCCATGGTTTCACAATCTGGACCTGAACGGCGTGCCGACCGCGCCTTCACACTTTCTCGGCGACTATCCCAACGTGAAATGGCGCCGATTCTCCGGGATCATCCCGGACCGCCTCGAAGGCAAGACCGTGCTCGATATCGGCTGCAATGCCGGTTTCTACGCCATGGAGATGAAGCGACGCGGCGCCGAGCGCGTCCTCGGCCTGGACACTGACGACGAATATCTCGCACAAGCGCGCTTCGCGGCTGAGGTGAACGGGCTCAGGATCGAATTCCGCAAGATGTCAGCCTACGATGTCGGACAGCTGCGCGAAAAGTTCGATCTCGTGATCTTCATGGGCGTGCTCTATCACCTGCGACACCCTCTGCTGGCACTCGACCTGATCCACGAGCACGTGGCTGGCGATCTCCTGCTGTTTCAATCGATGCAGCGCGGCGACAGCCGCGTGGATTCCCTCGACAAGAACTACGACTTCTGGACCACCGATCAGTTCGATTCCCCGGGCTATCCAAAGCTGCACTTCATCGAGAACAAATATGCCGACGACCCCACCAATTGGTGGGTACCGAACCGCGCCTGCGCCGAAGCCATGCTGCGCAGCGCCGGATTTGCGATCGCGGCGCATCCGGAAGAGGAAGTCTATCTCTGCAAGCGGGTGACAAGGCCGCAGGCGGAAGGTCCGGTCTATCCGTCGCGGGAGACCGGCCGATGATCGAAGCCGCCAAGATCTGGAACGAGCCCAACAACAAGTCGCACTGGGACATCCTGATCGATCCGGATTGGACCATGTTCGCGAGCCTGGCGCTCGCTGCGGGAAAGGCGATCCGCAGCGCGCATCCCACGCTCCCGCGCGTGCTTGGCGGTATATCGCCGATCGATCCGTCCTTCATCCGCAACATGCAGGCGCGCGGCGTGCTCGATCATGTCGATGCCGTGGCCGTGCACGGCTTTCCGCTGGACTGGAACCTATGGCAGATCGCGGAATGGCCGGTCAAGATCGACGAGATCAAGGCGGTCACCTCGTTGCCGGTCTGGGTCACCGAGGTGGGAGTCTCGTCCTTCGGTGCCGAGGAGGTGCAGGCCTGGGGACTGACCCGAACGGCGGAGTTGTTGATCGGCCGGGCGCCGCGAATTCACTGGTACAGCCTCTACGATCTTCCTTCCAGCTGGGAGGCGACCACGCGGCACAAGGAAGCTGAAGGCTCGTCGTACTATCGGCACTTCCACATGGGGCTGCTGCGCGAGGACGGAACGCCGAAAGCCTCGGCGGACCTGTTCGCCCAATATGCACCAGCGATGGGCCTGTGCCAGTGGTTTCACTTCGAGGACCACCGCCTCGACGACGCCGTGCGCTGGATGCGCCGGCTCGGCGTGCAGCATCTCAGGACCGGCCTGTCCTGGGCCGACAGCTTCCGTCCCAATGCGCTCGCCTGGTTCGATCGGCAGATGGACGCGCTGGCCGAGTTTCAGGTCACCGTGACCTTCTGCTTCACCCCGGAACATCGAGGTATCGAACCTCACCACACCAGCCCGCCCCTCGACGTCAACGAGTTCGCGGATTTCTGCGCACAGATGGTCGAACGCTATTGCGCGAAAACCGGACTCGCGCCCTCCGCAGCGTCTTCCCGCCCAGCCATCTCGGAGCCGACATGCGTGCCCTGATCCTGGTGATGGACTCCGTCGGGATCGGCGCCGCGCCCGATGCCATCAATTACGGCGACGAGGGTGCCGATACCGTCGGCCACATTGCTGAGATGTGCATGGCCGGCACTGCCGACGGACCAGGCCGGGAGGGGCCGCTTCGGCTTCCCAATCTGGTTGCGCTCGGCCTTGGCCAGGCTTGCCGTCTCGCCACCGGGCGCGTACCGCCGGGGCTCGATGGCCGTCCTGAGCATGCGCGATTTGGCTGCGCGAGCGAGATCTCCAAAGGCAAGGACACGCCATCCGGCCATTGGGAGATCGCCGGCGTGCCGGTGCCGTTCGACTGGGGCTATTTTCCAAGAACCAAGCCGTGCTTCCCGCGCGACCTGATGGAGCACCTGTGCGAACAGGCTCGATTGCCTGGCATCCTCGGGAACTGTCACGCCTCCGGCACCGAGATCATCGCCGAATTCGGCGAGCGTCACATCAGGACGGGCGAACCGATCTGCTATACATCGGGCGACAGCGTGTTTCAGGTCGCAGCGCACGAGCAGACGTTCGGACTCGAACGCCTCTATGAGGTCTGCCGCATTGCCCGCCGACTGATCGATCCCCTCAACATCGGGCGCGTCATCGCACGTCCCTTCATCGGCACGTCGGCAGGTGACTTCAAGCGGACAGCGCACAGAAAGGACTTTTCCGTCCCCCCTCCCGAGCGGACGATCCTCGATCTTGCCGAAAGCGCAGGCCGTGACATCGTCACGATCGGCAAGATCGACGACATCTTCGCCCATCGCGCGACCGGGAGGAACCTGCGCGGCGACGGCAACCAGGCGCTGTTCGACGCCACGCTCGATGGGTTGGCCTCTCTCGCGGAGGGCGGGATGTTGTTCGCCAATTTCATCGATTTCGACACGTTGTACGGCCATCGGCGAGATGTCGCGGGCTATGCAGCGGCGCTCGAAACATTCGATGCGCGCGTTCCGGATCTGCTGAACCGCCTGCGCGATGATGATTTCCTGATCATCACGTCCGATCATGGTTGTGACCCCACCTGGAGCGGTACCGACCACACGCGGGAACAAGTGCCGATTCTGACGTGGAGCGCGCGGTCAACTTCTCCGATCGGCAAGCGCGCCGGATTTGCGGACATCGGCGCGACGGTTGCGAGCCATCTCGAACTGCAGGCGCCGGTTCACGGCGTGCGTTTTTAGCCCCGCTGCACCCGGCAGATTCACCTGGGTTATTGATCCAGGTTAGAGAAATATTCGTTTGTAGGTTTCGCAGGAACGAACATTCCTTGCATCGCTTCTAATTCCAAATGTGACTGGCGCGCCGGTCGCCCGACCAGAATAGCAGCGCGCTTTCATTCTCATCACGGATTGATCCCGCAGGATCGATCTCACGGCGGCACGGAGCGGTGAATGACGCGAGTATTGATCACTGGAGGTGCGGGATTCATCGGGTCGCATACAGCCGACGCGCTGCTGGCGGCCGGCTATGAAGTCCGCCTGCTCGACAATCTCTCGCCGCAAGTCCACGGAGGCAACCGCCAGCGCCCCGCTTACCTTGCCAAAGACGCGGAGCTCATCGTCGGTGACGTCACCGACGCCCTCGCGGTCGATCATGCGTTGCGCGGCACCGACATGGTGCTGCATCTCGCATCAGCAGTCGGCGTCGGCCAGAGCATGTACGACATCGAACCCTATGTCAGAACCAACGAGCTCGGTACCGCCGTGCTGTTGCAGGCACTATCCAAGCGCCCGGTCGCGCGGCTCGTGGTGGCCTCGTCCATGAGCATTTACGGCGAGGGCCTTTACCGGAGCGCCGATCAAAGTGTGGTCGCCTGCGAGGAGCGCGCGGTCGAGCAGCTTCGCCGCGGCGATTGGGAGCTGCACGATGCAGCCGGCAACCCGCTCGATCCCGTTCCCACGCCGGAGACAAAGCAGCCTTCGCTGAGCTCGATCTACGCGCTCAACAAATATGCGCAAGAGCGCATGTGCCTGATCACGGGCAAGGCTTATGGCATCCCGACGGTGGCGCTACGCTTCTTCAATGCGTTCGGACCGCGTCAGGCCCTGTCCAATCCGTACACCGGCGTGCTGGCCATCTTTGCCGCCCGGCTGCTCAACGGCCGCCCTCCCCTCGTCTTCGAGGACGGCCGGCAACGCCGCGATTTCGTCCATGTGCATGACGTCGCCCGCGCCTGCCGGATGGCACTGGAGGCGGAGCACGCGCAGGACGTCTTCAACGTCGGCTCCGGCCAGAGTCGTACCATTCTGTCGGTCGCGGAGGATCTGGCCGAAGTCATGGGGCGCCGCGACATTGCGCCCGAGCTGACGCGGAAATATCGCGCCGGGGATATCCGGCACTGCTTCGCCGACATGGGAAAATCCCGCGACGTGCTCGGCTTCGAGCCTCGCGTCGCATTCAGGGATGGGCTCGAAGAGCTGGCGGAATATCTCGCCGACCAGATCGCTGACGATCAGGCGGAGCGGGCCACCAAGGAGCTGCAGCAACGAGGATTGGTCGCGTGATGAGTGAACGAGACAACAGACCCGTCCTGATCACCGGCGGCTGCGGGTTTATCGGCTGCAACCTTGCCGACCGCCTGGCGGAGCGCGGCGAGCCGGTGCTGATCCTGGATAACCTCGCCCGCGCCGGCGTGCGGGAGAATGCGCAGTGGCTGAAGTCGCGGCATGGCGACCGGGTCACAATCACCGTGGCCGACATTCGTGAGCCGATCCCGGTAATCGACGCCGTACGCGAAGCCCGCGCCGTGCTGCACTTGGCAGCCCAGGTCGCCGTCACTGATAGCGTGAGCGATCCGGCCGCCGATTTCGAGATCAACGCGCGGGGCACATTGAACGTACTCGAAGCCGTGCGCCTCCACAACAACGCCGCGCCGATCGTGTTCGCCTCGACCAACAAGGTCTACGGACGCCTGATCGACGATGGCGACATCGCGCTCACCGGCCGCCGCTACACGCCGACAAGCGGCCTGCTCGCCGCCGGCATCTCGGAAAATGCGCCGCTCGACTTCTACAGCCCCTATGGATGCTCCAAGGGAACGGCGGATCAATACGTTCACGACTATGCGCGGGTCTACGGCCTCCAGACCGTGGTGATGCGGATGAGCTGCATCTATGGGCCCCGTCAATTCGGCACGGAGGATCAAGGCTGGATCGCGCATTTCCTGCTGAGCGCCATCCGCAGCAAAGAGCTGACGATCTATGGCGACGGCCATCAGGTCCGTGATGCGCTTCACGTCTCCGACGCGGCCTCGGCCTGGCTCGCCGTGCTCGATGGCATCGCGCTCGCCCGTGGACGCGTCTTCAATCTCGGCGGCGGTCCGGCCAACGCAATCAGTCTGCTGGAATTGATCGACCGCATCACCGATCTGACCGGCCGTAAGGTGGCCTATCGCTTTGCCGATTGGAGGCCCGGCGATCAGCCCTGGTACGTGACCGACACGCGCGCGCTCTCCAGTGCGCTCGGCTGGGCGCCTCAGGTTTCGTTCGCAGAAGGCCTCCGATCTCTTCACACCTGGCTGGACGGCCGGTTCGGATCGTCACAAGGCAACCGCGAGGCGCTGGCATGACGCGTGTTGCCCTCATCAATCCAAACTGGGATTTTGGCGGCAGCATCTATTTTGGCTGCCGATCCCCTCACCTTCCGCTCGAACTCGGGATCTCCGAGCATTATTTGAAGGCGGCTGGGCACAAGACGCTGCTGCTCGATGCCCACATGTTCGACCTTTCTCTCGCCGACATCGAGGCCGAGCTGCGCGCGTTCGGCCCCGACCAGATCGTCATCACGACGGCACCGACCTATCTGTTCTGGCGCTGTGCCCCTCCCGAGCTCCGCGTTCCGCAGGAGCTTGCGAGGGTGGTGCGCGACTTGGCTCCGATCCTCGTCGCGGTGGGCCCGCATGGCTCGACCGTACCAAAAGCGGCGCTTCGAAAGCTCGGCACCGATATCGTCGTGATGGGCGAGTGCGAGGCATCCTTGCTGCGTCTTGCCAATGGCGAACGGGACTTTCCGGGCCTGTGCTTCGCCGACGGCGCATCGCTCCGCGTCAATGGCGGCCCGCAGGCGGTCGCATTCAAGGATCAGCCGCCGCTCGACTGGCCGGAGGAGATGATCCGCCGGCATCACCATCACCATCATCGCTTCGAAGCCGAGCCGCAGGCGCCTGGCGCCGAGGTCGAGTCGTCCAGGGGATGTCCGTACAACTGCACCTTCTGCGCCAAGGAGAACTTCCGCAACGCCTACCGCAAGCGGCCTGCCTCCATCGTTCTCGAGGAGATCGACGGCCTGCGCCATCAGGGCATCGAATATGTCTATTTCATCGACGAGATTTTCCTTCCGAACGCGGAGCTGCTGCAAGGGCTGACCACGCGCGGGCTGAAGTTCGGAGTGCAGACCCGCATCGACCTCTGGAAGCCGGACATGCTGGCTCTGCTCGGCCGCGCCGGCTGCGTCTCGATTGAAGCCGGCATCGAAAGCCTCACGGTCGAGGGCCGCGCGGCGCTCGCCAAGAACTGCAAGATGACGACCGACCAGCTTGCCGAACGGCTGGTCGAAGCGCGGCGTCACGTTCCTTTCGTGCAGGCCAATTTGATCGAAGTCCCCGAGGACGACGACCCCATCGTGCAGCGCTGGCGCCGCACCATGCAGGATGCCGGCATCTGGGCCAACGATCCGGTCCCGCTCTATCCTTATCCCGGTTCGCCGGATTATCGAAAGCTGTGGGGCGAGCCCGACGATTTCGCCTGGGAGCGCGCACACCGGCACTATCTGGCAATGTTCGACCAGTTCAGCGACGTGCAGAACGATCGCCCGGTCCCGCTCGAGACTCTCGAACTGCAGGTGGCATCATGAGCCGCAGCTCGCAGCTCAGGATCCTGATGACGACCGATACCGTCGGAGGTGTCTGGACCTATTCGTCATCTCTCGCTTCGTCCCTTGCTGCGAAGGGCGCCAACGTCACCCTGGTGACGATGGGCCCCCGCGCGCAGTCTGGCCAGCTTGAGATGCTGCGTGGCTCGCGGGTCCACCTGATCGAAACGGACCTTGCACTCGAATGGCAGGATCCGGAAGGACAAGATCTGTCCCAGGCCAGGCGCGTCCTTGCGAAGCTCGAAGCCAGAATCGGGCCTGACGTCGTTCACCTCAATAGTTTTCGCGAGGCGACCTTCGCCTGGCGCGCTCCGGTGGTGGTCGTCGCGCATTCCTGCGTCAACTCCTGGGGGCTCGCCTGCCGCGATACGAGCTGGCTCGGCGAACCGAAATGGCGCCGCTACACCGAACGGGTGACGGCCGCTTTCGACACCGCGCAGGTCTGGGTTTGTCCCAGCCAGTCCTTCCACGATGACATTGCGGAAATCTATCGGCCTCGCTCGCGCGGCATCGTGATCTGGAATGGAATTGGCTCTCACGGTTTTGCAGGACGGAAGCAAGACATGATCTTTGCGGCGGGCCGGCTCTGGGACCGCGCCAAGAACATCGAGGTCCTGGCAGCCGCGGCGCCTGGGCTGGACTGGCCCGTTCAGGTTGCCGGGCCGGCGAACGAGTGCCCTTCGGCTTCCGTCACCTGGCTCGGGCATTTGCCTCACGGCGCCATGCGCGCGCACTTGCAGCACGCCGCCATCTTTGCGAGCCCCGCGCTTTATGAGCCGTTCGGCCTCTCCGTTCTGGAAGCCGCGGCCGCGGGATGCGCCCTCGTCCTGTCCGACATTCCGACCTTCAAGGAATTATGGAGTGGGGCCGCGCTGTTCGTCGATGCCTTCGACAGCAAGGCGCTGCATCAAGCACTCGCCGGTCTGTGCACCGACGACGGCGAGCGGGTACGGCTGCAACGTGCCGCCTTTGAGCATTCCCTGACGTACTCGCTGACCCGAACTACGAGCGCCTATCTCAGCCTGTACGAGGAACTGCTTGCCGTCCATCACGCGCCCGCCCCCATGGAGGTCCGCGCATGAAATGCGTTCTGTTCTACCACGCGTTCACCTCCTGCTGGAACAACGGCAATGCCCATTTCCTGCGCGGTTATGCCCGCGAACTTCACGCGCTCGGTCATGAGGTCGTCGTGTTCGAGCCGATCGACGGCTGGAGCCGATTGAATGCGATCCGCGAGGGTGGCAGTCAGACGATGGAGGATATTCCAACGCTGTTTCCCGGCATCGGTATCCGCCGCTACGACGCCTCCCTTGATCTCGATGAAGCCTTGCACGGTGCCGATCTCGTCGTCGTCCACGAATGGAATTCGCCTGATCTGATCGCAGACATCGGATCGAGACGGGCTCATGGCGCTCCCTTCACGCTGCTGTTCCACGACACCCATCATCGCGCCGTCAGCGCGCCGGACGAGCTTGCGCAGTTCGACCTCGACGGCTTCGACGGTGTGCTCGCCTTCGGCGAGGTGCTTCGCCAAATCTATCTGAAGCTCGGCTGGGCCGACCGGGCCTTCACCTGGCACGAGGCGGCCGATATCGCCCTGTACCATCCGCTGCCGCATGTCGAGCGCACAGACGACGTCGTCTGGATCGGCAATTGGGGCGACGGCGAACGCAGCGCCGAGCTTAACGAATTTCTGGTCGAACCCGTGGCCGCGCTGAAGCTTCGCGCGGGGGTCTATGGCGTCCGCTATTCGGACCCAGCCCTCGCCACCATTCAGGCGGCAGGCATTCGGTATGGCGGCTGGCTGCCCGCACACTGGGCTCCCATCGCTTTCGCCGGCGCACGCGCGACTGTCCACGTTCCCCGCGGCCCCTATGTCCGCTTGCTTCCGGGCATTCCAACCATTCGCGTCTTCGAAGCGATGGCGTGCGGCATTCCACTGGTCTCGGCCCCCTGGTCAGATGCGGAAGGCCTGTTCCCGGAAGGTGCCTATCTCAGCGCTTCCGACGGCACCGAAATGAAGCGGGCGCTTCGTGCGCTGCTCGATGACCGAGAGTTGTGGTCCGCCACGGTGGAGACCGGGCTCCGCACGATCAAGGAGCGTCACACCTGCCGTCACCGGGCGGAGCAGCTTGTCGGCATCGTGCAGGACCTCCGGGCCACAGGCCACTCCACACAGCCCCAGCGATACATCGGAGCCTCCGCATGAAGATCTGCTTCTTCGGATCCAGCCTCGTCTCATCCTACTGGAACGGTGCCGCTACCTATTACCGCGGCATGCTGAAGGAGATTGCGGCCCTCGGCCACGACGTCACATTCTTCGAGCCCGATGCCTTCGAGCGCCAGGCCCATCGCGACATCGACGATCCGGACTGGGCCAAGGTCGTGGTCTACGCCGCAACGCCCGACGGCTGGCGAAGCTCGCTTGAGGAAGCGGCCCGCTCGGCCGACATGCTGGTCAAGGCCAGCGGCGTCGGCGTCTTCGATCAGGAGCTGGAGAACGCGGTCGCCGAAATTCCGTCGAATGCAATGCGCATCTACTGGGACGTCGACGCCCCCGCGACGCTGGAGTCGGTGGCGGACAATCCAGACCATCATCTGCGCCATGCGATCCGGTTCTACGACATGGTTTTGACCTATGGTGGCGGCGATGCCGTCGTATCCGCTTATCGCGGCATCGGCGCGCGAGACTGCGTGCCGATCTACAATGCGCTCGATCCCGCCACGCACTTTCCGGCGCCGCCCAATGCGCGCTTCATGAGCGATCTGAGCTTGCTGGCAAACCGCCTCCCTGATCGCGAGCAGCGCGTGGAGCGGTTCTTTATCGACGTCGCGCGCCTATTGCCGGACAAGACGTTCGTGCTCGGTGGATCGGGGTGGGCTTCCAAGGACACGCCAGCCAATCTGCACAAGGTCGGGCATGTCGGGACCGGCGACCACAACGCGTTCTTCGGCTCCGGTCTGGCCACGCTGAACGTCAATCGCGACAGCATGGCGCGCTACGGCTTCTCGCCGCCAACGCGCGTGTTCGAAGCCATCGGCGCCGGCGCCTGCCTGATCACCGACCAGTGGGACGGCATCGATCATTTTCTCGAGCCAGATCGCGAGGTGCTGGTGGCCGCGAGCGGGACGGAGGTCGCAGAGCATCTTGCCGCACTGCGCCCCGACCGGGCTCAGGCGATCGCAGCGCGGGCTCGTGCGCACATTCTGAGCCATCACACCTACCGGCAGCGCGCGCGCCAGTTCAACGATCTCTTTGCCGCAAGCAGTTCGCGAATCGAGGCAGCAGAATGAACCTCACCATCGTCGTCGTCGGTCTTTCGGTTACTTCGTCCTGGGGCAACGGTCATGCAACGACCTACCGCGCCCTGATCGAAGCCCTGGCACGACGAGGTCACCAGGTCACGTTTCTGGAACGCGACGTCCCCTGGTATCGCGAGCATCGTGATCTTGCCAAGCCTTCCGGTTGGACTGTCGAGCTTTACCAATCCTTGAAGGACATCCCGCAGCGCTTCGGAAAAATGATCCGGGATGCCGATCTGGTGGTCATCGGCTCCTACGTGCCCGACGGCATCGCGATCTCCGAATGGATCACGACCCACGCCCGGGGGATTACCGCCTTCTACGACATCGACACGCCCGTCACGCTTGCGAAGCTCGAGCAGGGCCTAGACTACCTGTCCGCGGCGATGATCCCGCGCTTCGACCTTTATTTGTCCTTTGCCGGCGGCCCGGTGCCCGGCATGATCGAGGAGAACTATGGCAGTCCGCTGGCTCGGGTGCTGTATTGCAGTGCCGACACCGACATCTACGCACCACAACGCGCGGAGAAGAAGTGGGCACTGGGCTATCTCGGAACCTACAGCGAGGACCGGCAGCCGGTTCTGGAGCAGTTGCTGCTCGCCCCCGCTCGCACTCTGTCGCGCGAGCAATTCGTCGTCGCCGGCGCGCAATATCCCGATGAGGTGGTCTGGCCCGCCAATGTCGCCCGGATCGAGCATCTTGCACCCAAACATCATCCGGGCTTTTACGCAGGGCAACGCTTTACGCTGAACGCCACCCGCGCCGACATGCGCGCGCTCGGCTTCTCGCCAAGCGTTCGGCTGTTCGAAGCGGCCGCGTGCGGCACGCCCGTGATCTCGGACCGGTGGCCTGGAATCGAGACCGTCTTCGAGCCTTCCCGGGAAATCCTGCTCGCATCGAGCCCCCGCGACGTCGTGGAGATCCTGCGCGACCTGCCCGAGGAGCAAAGGCGCACGATCGCGGAAAACGCACGGCGCCGCGTTCTGGCCGACCACACCTCCGACCATCGGGCCCGGCAAGTGGAGACCTACTACGCCGAGGCATCGGTCCGTCGTCGCCGGAAACCCCCGCAACTTCCCGCCTCGCGTCCCATGCAGGTCGCTCAAATCTGAAAGGCAGCACAATGACAGTTCAGACCCGCATCAACGCGTCCCGCCGCTCCCCCACTGTTCTGGTGGCCGGCGGCGCCGGGTTCATCGGATCCCACCTTTGCGACGCGCTTTTGCAGCGCGGCCACACCGTGATCTGCCTCGACAACCTGTTTACGGGAAGGATCGACAACATCCGGCCGCTGCTCAATCATCCGAATTTTCGCTTCATCGAGCACGACGTGCGGGATCCCGTCGAGATCGAGGGCGACATCGACCGGATCTACAGCCTCGCCTGCCCGGCGTCGCCCCGTCATTACCAGAAGGATCCGGTCGGCACGATGAAGACGTGCGTGCTCGGCACCATCAACATGCTGGAGCTCGCCCAGCGGAAAGGCGCCCGGGTGCTGCAGGCATCGACCAGCGAGGTCTACGGCGATCCGGAGGTGCATCCCCAGCCGGAATCCTATCTCGGCAACGTCAACCCGATCGGGCCCCGGGCCTGCTACGACGAGGGCAAGCGGGCCGCGGAAACGCTGATGTTCGATTACCATCGCATGTACGGCGTCGAAATCAAGGTCGCGCGCATCTTCAACACCTACGGACCCCGGATGCTGGAGAACGACGGGCGCGTGGTCTCCAACTTCATCGTGCAGGCCCTTCGCGGAGAGCCGATCACGATCTATGGAGGTGGTACGCAGACCAGGAGCTTCTGCTTCGTCGACGATCTCGTGCGCGGCCTCCAGCTGCTCATGGAGAGTCCATCGTCGGTCACCGGACCCTGCAATCTGGGTAATCCGCACGAGGTTACCATCGAGGCGATCGCGCGCGACGTGCTGGCGTATACGGAATCAGCCTCCCCGCTCCGGTTCGAGGAGCTGCCGAAAGACGATCCGAAGCGGCGCAAGCCCGTCATTGACACGGCCGTGAAGGCGTTAGGGTGGCGCCCGCGCGTGGCGCTCAAGGATGGTCTTCGGGCGACCATCGCCTATTTCGCCATGCGCATGGCCGGGGAAGCGCCGGCACTTGTTCCGGCAATTGCACCGCGCAGGGCCGGACGTACCGGGGCGCGCGGACAGCTGACGATCGCCGATCGGCAGTAAGAGCCCACAAACCCGCGCGAGCTCTCAAGCCCGTGAAGCAGCCGCGCCACGGATCGGCTTGCAGAGGTTCTCGAGATGGTACTGGTATTCGGAGATCGCGCGATTGGCCATCCGGATCCGGTTCGCCTGGCCTTCCTCGACCATCATGGTGATGCGCTGGGCGAGAAATACGCACGCATCGAACTCATCGTGGATCGCCCCGCTGCGGGCGAGAAAGTCCCATGCGATCTCATAGGCCTGTTCAGCGGCAGGATTGCGGTAGTCGCTGAAGATGATGTGCGCCATGACAGCAAAACGCGGATGAGAGGGTTTGAGAGCGCAGGCGGACCCAGCGGCCGAAGCCGCCGGTCTCGCCGTGGTGGTGTGACGTACGATCAGGCTGCCTGGCGCTGATGCGCCAGATATTCCATTGTCACCTTTTCGACGTTTGAGTCGATCCAGGCGGCCATGCGCTGCTCCTCCTTCAGCGATGTCTCAAGCGGCTCCTTGGCCTCCGCGAACCCAGCGGCGCCACAGAGGGCGAGCAGAGACTTGTAGGCAGCGATCTCGAAATTCTCGAAGGCATTGTTGGCGAACGTGTTCTTGAGAATCTCGTCGCCGGCAACCGAGTGGGCCATGGCTTGCATGTTCGCCATCATGGACTGCGTCGTATCCTTGAGGCTGGAGGTACTCTCGCCGCAGGCTTCCAGGCATCTCTCCAGCCGCTCCAGCTGCGCGTTGGTCTCTTGAAGGTGGGCGGCAACCTTGGCCTTGACCTCGGGATATTCGTCCAGTCGTTCCGACTGACGTTCCATCAATTCCCGCGCCTGCACTTCCATCGCATGCGCATTGCGTAGTCCAACCACGAATGTATCGCGGGCTGCGTTCGTCATCTCATGTTCTCCATTTCACGGGCCTTGTTGCCGCCAACCGCAATTTCGGTTGATCGTTCCTAGGGCTGATCCGGGAGGCGAGGGCCGGTTCCGGTCACCGGACCCGAAGCTAACCTGCGATAACAGAACACAAATCCCCCTACCGCCGCAGGAACGCCGCATACAACCGACGGTTTTCCCGAGCGTGGTCGCATCGGCAAGCGGCCGCAGCGCTCAGGGAAAAGAATGACAAACAGTTCTACGCACGCCAGTAACCCAGGCGCTTCGCTTGGCAGGCCCGGACTTGGCCGGCCGGGTGAGGGACAGCCGGACAACGCTTCCGATCCGTTCTTCATGAGCATCCGCGACGATCTCGCGGACAAGGGCTTCTTCACGGCGACCGCGGAGGAGCTGATCACCTGGGCACGAACCGGGTCGCTGATGTGGATGACGTTCGGGCTCGCCTGCTGCGCAGTCGAGATGATGCAGATGTCGATGCCACGTTACGACGCCGAACGCTTCGGCTTCGCGCCGCGCGCGTCGCCACGCCAATCCGACGTGATCATCGTTGCGGGCACCCTCACCAACAAGATGGCCCCGGCGTTTCGCAAGATCTACGACCAGATGCCTGAGCCGCGTTACGTGATCTCGATGGGGTCGTGTGCCAATGGTGGTGGTTACTACCATTACTCATATTCGGTCGTGCGCGGCTGCGATCGCGTCGTGCCGGTCGACATCTACGTGCCCGGCTGCCCGCCGACCGCGGAGGCGCTGCTGTACGGCGTGATGCTGCTTCAGAAGAAGATACGGCGCATCGGCACGATCGAGCGCTAGTGAGCTGACAAAATCGGACTCGAATGAACATGACGCAGATCTCGCTTCCCTCTTCCGCCGACGCGGAGCACCCACAATCCGACCTCGACCGCAATGACAACACGCGGCAGATCGTCGCTGACGTGGCCTATCGTCAGCTTGCGATCGTCAACGTCATCTTCGTCGGGTTCGAGAACGCCGGCGACGGCAATTGGGTGCTGGTGGACGCCGGCATCCCCGGATCGGCTGGCGCCATCCGCTCGGCCGCCAAGGCCAGATTCGGAGGAAACGGCCGGCCCGCCTGCATCATCATGACGCATGGGCACTTCGATCACGTCGGCGTGCTCGAAACGCTGGCAAGTGAATGGGAGGTGCCGGTTTATGCCCATGCCGCCGAGCATCCCTATCTTGATGGAAGCCGATCCTATCCGCCGGCCGATCCCAATGTCGGTGGCGGGCTGCTCGCTCGGCTCTCTCCGCTATTTCCGACCAGGCCGGTGAACGTCGGATCGCGCCTCTATGATCTTCCCTTTGATCACAGCGTACCCTTCATGCCGGAATGGCAGTGGATCCATACGCCCGGCCATACTCCAGGGCATATCTCGCTCTGGCGCGAACGCGATCGCGTGCTGATCGCCGGCGACGCCTTCATTACGACGCGGCAGGAATCCGTTTACGCCGCGGTGACGCAAACGCCGGAGATGCACGGGCCCCCGATGTATTTCACCCCCGATTGGGAAAGCGCTAAGAGATCAGTGCGCGCACTTGCCGCGCTCGCTCCAGAGATCGTCGTCACCGGGCACGGCGCGGCCATGCAGGGGCCGCAGATGCGCGCGGCTCTCGATGCTCTCGCCGAACGGTTCGACGAAGTTGCCGTGCCTTCGCAATATCGACGCGGAGTCGTCGAGGACAGAGCTTGATCACGCTGCACGGCTAGGAACGGTGGATGCTTCACATGATTGGTCCGACATCGAAACCTCAAGGAGAAGAAAGATGCGTAAGACAATCCTGACGATCTTCATGGCCACGATGCTTGCAGGCGCTTCAGTTGGCGCAGCGTTCGCGCAAGGTGCTGGCGGCGGCGCTGGTGGTGGCGCAGGCGGCGCCGGTGGTGGTGCGGGTGGCGCCGGAGGCGGCGCTGGCGGCGGCGCTGGCGCTGGTGCCGGCGGCGCAGGCGGCGGTGCTGGCGCTGGCGCTGGCGGTGCGGGAGCCGGCTCAGGCGGAGCCGGCGGCTCCGGTGGCGGCGGCATCACCCATGTCGAACGGGGCGGACAAGGTGCCTCCAGTCCTTCCGGCATGCGCAACGAGACGACCCCACCGTCCAACGGCACCATGCCGCGCCGCTAACGGCTCGCGGTTCGCAATTTGCTTAAAGCGCGCTCCTTGCTGTTGCGCGCATGAGAGCGGCTCCGGCGAGATCCTCTCCTCGCCGGGGCCGCATCGCGTTCACCTCGCAATTTAAAGGTTTTCAAAGCAGTCGCTAGAAACTCCATAGGAACGCAACCCGGCAGCACTCATTGCGCAATAGCGTGAACACAAAAGGAGCTGCGCATGTACTACTTCGACAAACGACTGCAATATCCGGTCAGGGTCGAGAAGCCCGATCCGATCTTCGCCCGCCAGCTGCAGCAAGCCATCGGCGGCGTCGAAGGCGAGATCCGCGTCTGCCTTCAATATTTCTTCCAGGCCTGGGGCGCGCGGGGGCCGGCCAAATATCGCGACGTCCTGCTCAATACCGCGACCGAAGAGATCAGCCACATCGAGATGCTCGCGACCGCGGTCGCATTGAACCTGGAGAATGCGCCGGCAACGATGCAGGAGACCAGCCTGCAAGCCAACCCGGTCGTCGGCGCGGTGATGAACGGCGGCGAGCGGCCGCGGCATGTGATCGAGGGCATGCTGCACCGGCATCTGCTCTCGACCGGCATGGCTGCCTTCCCTGCCAATTGCGACGGCGTCCCCTTCGATTGTTCGCATGTCTATGCCAGCGGAAATCTGGCCGCCGACATGTATTGCAACGTCGCGGCCGAATCCACCGGCCGGACCCTTGCCGTGCGTCTCTTCAACTCCACGAGCGATCCCGGCATGCAGGACATGCTGAGCTATCTGATTGCGCGCGATACCATGCATCAACAGCAATGGCTCGCGGTGATCGAGGAGATGGGCGCGGACGCCGCCCTGCCGATTCCGAACAGCTTCGACCGCAGCAAGGAGGCGACCGAGTTCAGTTACATGTTCATGGGCACCGAACGCAACGCGGCGCCGCTGCAGCCGGGGCGCTACTGCGAAGGCCCTTCGCTCGACGGCCAGGGGTCGTTCAGCTTCCGCGCCGGGTTCGAGCCTTTGGGCGAGGAGCCTGTGCTTGGACCGGCCCGGCCCGATAGCGGCGCACAGGTCGAGCAAATGAACGAGCCGCCGGTGACGAACGCGCTGGCCTGATTCTCGTGCAACGGCCGGGGTCGTCCGATGAAAGGGGCGGCCCTGGCCGACGTCTAGCGACGCCGGGCCACCAGAACGCCCAACAGAAACGCCGCAAAGACCGCTTGCAGCGGCGCTGCTCTGGTTATATTCCGCAGTTCGTCGGCCAATTGCGCCGAGGGCGCTTGGGAAGGCGTATCAAGTCCTGTTCTTGTATCGCCGTGCGGCGCGTGCGAGCCGTTCTGCGCGGTGAACTGATCGTCCACAAGGCCCGACGCTTCGGTCATCGCGGAGCTTTCCCTGATATCCATCCTGATCCTCCAATGCGGTTTTCCTGTCAGCGATCGACCTCGCCGAAGACAATATCCAGCGACCCGAGGATCGCCGAAACGTCTGCCAGCAAATGCCCTTTGCATAGAAAGTCCATCGCTTGCAGATGGGCGAAGCCCGGCGACCTGATCTTGCACTTGTAGGGACGGTTCGTCCCGTCCGAGATGAGGAACACACCGAACTCTCCCTTCGGAGCCTCGACGGCGACATAGACCTCGCCGGCGGGAACGTGGAAGCCCTCGGTGTATAGCTTGAAGTGGTGAATCAGCGCCTCCATGGAACGCTTCATCTCGCCACGTCGCGGCGGCGCGACCTTGTTGTCCTGCACGAGCACCGGGCCCTGCCCGTCGGCAGACTTCAGCTTCTCGATGCACTGCTTCATGATGCGCACCGATTGCCGCATCTCTTCCATGCGAATGAGATAGCGGTCGTAGCAGTCGCCGTTTCGTCCGACGGGAATGTCGAAGTCCATCTCGGCATAGCAGTCGTAGGGCTGTGCCTTTCGCAAGTCCCAGGCCGCGCCCGATCCCCGCACCATCACGCCGGAGAAACCCCACGCCCATGCCTGATCGAGTGTCACCCGGCCTATATCAACGTTTCGTGCCTTGAAGATGCGGTTGAGCGAGAGCAGCCGATCCAGGTCGTCGACGACGCGCAGGAACGGATCGCACCAGGCCTCGATATCGTCGATCAGTTTCGGTGGAAGGTCCTGGTGCACGCCGCCGGGACGATAATAGTTGGCATGCATCCGACTGCCGGACGCACGCTCGTAGAACACCATGAGCTTCTCGCGTTCCTCGAAGCCCCAAAGAGGTGGCGTCAAGGCCCCGACGTCCATCGCCTGCGTCGTGACGTTCAGAAGATGAGACAGGATGCGGCTGATCTCGTGATAGAGCACCCTGATCAGCTGCCCTCGCCGCGGAACTTCAAGCCCGATCAGTTTCTCGATCGCTAGGCAAAACGCGTGCTCCTGCGTCAAGGGGGCGACATAGTCGAGTCGGTCGAAATAGGGGATCGCCTGCAGATAGGTCTTGGCCTCGATCAGCTTTTCGGTGCCCCGATGCAAAAGACCAATGTGCGGATCGACCCGTGCGACGACTTCGCCGTCCAGTTCGAGCACGAGCCTCAGCACGCCATGGGCGGCGGGATGCTGGGGGCCGAAGTTGATGGTGAAATTTCTAAGGCTGGGAGACTGGTCAGGCATTACGGCTTCCGATTGAGGACATCCGTCACCTTAGTCGCGATCGGCATCGAACGGCTTCACACAGGTTAACGATTTGCGCCGAACCGGAGAAAAGGCGCCGTGACCGTTGCACTTTGGAACACCGCTTCACCAGCGACGTTCACTGTTGAAATTGGAGATTTCCATGAAACATCGATTGCTCCTGGCTGCCGCGTCACTCGCGCTCGTGGCGGGCATCGGCTCCCCAACGGCGGCCGTCGCACAAGATCGCTACTGCCTTCAGGGCCGCGTTTGGGGCTATCCGGGCAACTGCCAGTTCGCCAGTTACGCTCAGTGCATGGCGACTGCATCGGGCACGAACGCCTATTGCGGCGTCAATCCTCGCTATGCCTATGCACGGCGATATAGGGGATATCGGTGACGGGCCCAGGCTGCGGACCGGCAATCGAGCCCCATTCTGACCCGTCCCGCCGCTGATCCGAGCGGCCCCATGGCAGCAGAGCAAACGCTCACGGCCGTCGTGTTGGCGGGCGGTCTCGGTCTTGGCGCGTATCATGGCGGCGCATTCGAAGCCCTCACTTCTGTCTCGCCGCACATCGACTGGGTCGCCGGCTCGTCCGCCGGCGCGATCACGGCCGCATTGATCGCCGGATGTCCAACCGCCGACCGAATCCAGAACTTACGCAGCTACTGGCATGCTCCCGCCGCGCCTGTCGCTACAACGAGCGGCAGCCGCCATCTGTCTGCCTGGCTGAGTTCGATCAATACCCGCCTGCTTGGCCACATCGGCTTTTTCCATCCCCGTCTCCCTCTACCGTCGTTCCCGTTCACCGGTCTGTACGATCTCGGCCCAACACGCGAACGCCTTCAGCGGCTGATCGATTTCGGGCGCCTGAACAACGGCGAGCTGCGCATCTCTATCTGCGCTACAGACCTCGAAAGCGGCGATGCCATTCTGTTCGACTCGTCATCGGAACGGATCGAAATGGATCACATCCTGGCCAGTTGCGGATTTCTCCCCGAATTCGCTCCGGTACAGGTTGCCGGAAGATGGCTCGGCGATGGCGGGTTCTCGCTCAACGCGCCGTTCGATCCGGTCCTCGAAGCTGCAGCCTCGCTTCGCCTTTACGTCGTCGACCTCTATGCGCGGGACGGCAGCGTCCCTGACGGCCTCGAGGCCGCGGCTGAGCGCAAGAGCGATCTCACCTTCGGCAATCAGACCTTTCAGCGTCTTCGCCACGCCCTCGAAGCCCGCCAGCTTCGCGCCGAGCTACAGGGGCTTGATCGCAACGACAGGATCTATCTCCTGAGCTACCGGTCCGGCCGCGAGGAAGCCGGACCTGAGAAATCGTTCGACCTGTCGGAAGCCGCCATGGCGCAACGTTGGCGCGCGGGCTTTTTGGACATGCAGCATGCCGCATCCTTGGCCCCCGGGGACGGGATATGCAAGGTGCGGCGAGGCTAGCAGCGTTTCAGCGCGCCGGGGACCGCTTTAGGTCTCTCGCTCGATACGCTGCTGGATGTCCAGCAAAAACCGGCTGACACCATCATCCGGGCTGACGCCATCGGGCGGCGCGATGGTGGTGATGCCCCAGTTCGCCAATACAGCCTCTTGCACCGGATTGCGCTGCGTGACGAAAGCGAAGGACCTCGGCCGGTCCTGGCGGTGCCCGGATTCGTCCCAACTCTGCCAAATGCGGTGCAGCAGGAGTCGAATGTTGGGGTCTGACATGCTGTATCCAATGAAAAGCAACGTGCTTCCCAAAGCATCGGCGCGAAACCGGATATCGAGTGGCGAGTCGAACGCGAGCCGGTTGAGGAAGTCGGTCTCGGTCAAGACGAGCGAGGCATCGTCGTCGAAGTCGCCATGGAATTTGATGATGTGCGTGACGCCGGAACGGGCGCTTGCAATGTCCTTTGCGTTGCCGATCTTGGCATAGGGCTTTTCCAGAACCTCGAAGGCCGTCTCGAGGTTGCGGTCGTAGTTCGTGGTGTAAATGGTCGGAAAATCGAGCTCCACGATCAGCCGGTGGAGCCGTGAGGCAGCGATCCTGTCCGGGTCGACGCGCCAGTTGCGGTCGAGCCAGCTGCGGAGCGGGCCAATTCCGCCGCGCTTCAGCCGGTAGTACTCCGCCAGCATCTGGTAGCCGCCGTGCATTCCATCGATCGCGTTGCGCTCAAGACCAAGGTCATCCAGCAGATGGTCGATCAGAGATTGCCAGGACGGCAGGCCAACAGCCATCGAGACGCCGGCGCCGACGAACAGGATGGCGCAGCGCCGCTTGATCGCAGCGGCCAGGACCTCATGAGGCGGTCGCTCCTCGAATGCGAGTCCAGTCGGCTGCTGGTTCATCTACCTTGAATAGCTGGACGAGACGCGGGTTCCTGGAGCCATGCGATCGCTCAGTGGTGCGGAGGCGGTCTTCTCCGTCTGCGCGGCGAAGCGGGCGATCAGACGCCGAAGCTGCGCCTTGTGCACGAGACGGCCCGCCGTCTTCGGCGAGACCCAGATTGCTTCGCGCTCGCCCTTTTCCGGCCACCAGCGCTCCTGCCCGTGGACCCTCATGGGAAAGACGGCGACGTCCATGGTCCGCTTGCGATCACCCTTCCGTTTGCGATGCTTGAAGGACCCGAGGGCGCGCTTTGCGGTGACGCCGACAAGGCCGGCCTCCTCGTAAGCCTCGAGCGCAGCCGTATGATGCGGCTCCGTCTTGCGCATCGGCGATCCCTTCGGGACACTCCACCTGCCCTTGCGCCTGGTCGTGATCAGCATCACGCGCAATTCGGAATTTTTCAGCGTGAACGGCAACGCGGCGAATTGTTTCTTGCCCATCAGGCGTCTCCAGTTTGGTTCGATAAGCCAACGCCGCAGCCATCGTTCCTTTATGCGGACAAGTGTGCGCACGAGGATCAGAACTTTCGTTCGACCATCTTGAGGCGCAATCCGGAAATGGCTTCGCCGGGATTCAAGCCCTTGGGACACGCCTTCGCGCAGTTGAGGATGGTGTGACAGCGATAGATCCTGAAGGGGTCTTCGAGCTTGTCAAGGCGCTCGCCCGTCGCTTCGTCGCGGCTGTCATTGACCCAGCGGGCCGCCTGGATCAGCGCCGCCGGGCCGAGGAAACGCTCGGAATTCCACCAGTAGCTTGGACAAGATGTCGAGCAGCAGGCACAGAGGATGCATTCGTAGAGCCCGTCGAGCTTCGCCCGGTCCTCATGGCTCTGCCGCCATTCCTTCTGCGGCGTGGGTGACACGGTTTGCAGCCAAGGTTCGATCAATGCGAGTTGGGCATAGAAATTCGTCAGGTCCGGAACAAGATCCTTGACTACGGGCTGGTGCGGCAAAGGCAGGACGCGCAGCGGCTCGCCTTGCGGGCCGTCCTCGCTCATGGACTTGGTGCAGGCGAGCGTGTTCTGGCCGGCGATATTCATTGAGCAGGAGCCGCACACGCCTTCGCGGCAGGACCGCCGGAATGTCAGCGTGGAGTCGATGTTGTTCTTGATCCAGATCAGACCATCCAGCACCATGGGCCCGCAATCGCTCATATCGACGAAGTAGGTGTCGAGCCGGGGATTGCGTCCGTCGTCGGGATTCCAGCGATAGACCTGGAATTCTCGCAACGATTTGCTGTCCGGCTTGGGCCAGACCCTTCCCTTTTCGACGCGGGAGTGTTTCGGAAGCCTGAACTCGACCATGGTACCTCCGGGCGGACATGAGGCGTTGATAACCGCATCAGTTGGGATTGAAGCAACGTAGTTGCAGGAGATCGTCCAGCGACACACCAAACAGCACGATGCGAAAAGCCGGTGCTATCGCCAGCACCAGCAGCACTATGAAAATGGCATAGACAAGAGCCGGCGGGGTCTCTCTAGCGAACCTGTAGACTGCTTTCCGCATGGACCCTCTCTTGCGTGCCGGCGCGTGACATGGCGGCGCCGATGACCAACATGGCCGCACCCCATAGCAGGAAGCCGATGTCCCAGAAGATGCGCTGCTCGTGAGGCACGGTCTCATTCACCTGATGCAGCTTGAAGATCTCATGATCCATCACGCCTTCAACCAGATTGAAGATACCCCATCCGAGCAAGACCGCGCCGAGGCACCTGCTGCCCGACAAGTGAATGTCGGACCTGCGCGCCCGTTGCCACAGCACATACAGGCCGAGCAGCACCAGAACATAGGCCGCGCTGTGGAAGATGCCGTCCCAAGTCGTGTTGAGCTTGACGTTGTCGATGGAGTTGAGCGGGTACCAGCCGCTTAACATATGATGCCATTGCAGCAGCTGATGAAACACGATGCCATCGAAAAACCCGCCCAGACCAAGCCCGAGAAGGACACCCGCGGAAATCGGGAAGTTGGATGAATCGCTGTCTTGCATGAATTGACTCGTGCGCCGGTCGGCATCTGGATCATGGACAAACCGTTCTCAGTGCTGCCGTTCCTATGATCATGGCGCACTTGCCGTGCCAATAACCTGCGTTAATCCGCCGGCGCATGCCACGATGCCGATGACATCAGGTGGAGCATCGCTCGGCTGCTTACGGCGACGATAGGAACGTTCGAAACGGCCGCAGCGTCTTGTGAATCCAACATTGGAGATTCCATCATGCTGAGAAGATCGTTTTTACTTGCATTGGGCGGCCTCGGACTATCGACCTACGCTGCGCAATCCAAACCAGTCCCACAGCGGGATTTTCGAACGGCCGACCTCATGGGTGGGGCGTTTGCGATGCAGACGAGTCAGCTCGCCCTGACGCGGACCGGCAATCCCGACATCGTCAATTTCGCCAATGCGGAGATCGCCGAGCAGGTCCAGGTCGCGGGCGCGCTCGGAGCAGCGCCGGGATCGGCGCCGCTGCGGCCGGATCATGCCGCCCTGCTTCAGCGCCTTCAGGCCACACCATCGGGTCCCTTCGACCGGATGTATGTGCAGGGGCAGATCCGCGGACACCGCGAATTGCTCGCGCTCAACAGTTCGTATCTGCGATCCGGCGGCAACCCGGGCGAACAGCAGGTCGCGCAGATGTCGCTGCCGATCATTCAGCGCCACCTGGCGATCCTGAGCAACCTCAGGGAAGTCGGCTAGAGCTTCACCCCAGCGACAAGGAGGTACAAATGGCAAGAAGGTCCAGACGGCCCGCCGTGAAACACGGCAAAGGAAAAAGGGGAAACGGCGCGCAACGTCTCAAGCGCAAGCGGAAGTGACAGCCGTAGCATTGGCGATGGTCGCGTGTGATGGCCGCCGTCAAAGTTGCCGATGATTCAAACCGCGAGGAGCTGATATGGCGTATGCCCTGTTCAAGGACGGCGAAAAACTGAGCCGGACATTTTCAACCAAAGAGGAAACCCTGAAAAAGGCCGAAGACGCCGGTCTGGTCGAAAGCGGCGGGGATCGACCAAGGCTCGAGGACGACCTGGAGATCAAGCCCTGCTCGCCCGACCTCGAACCTCGAAGCGAGGACGACCTCGATTGGACGCCGGGGAACCCGGCGTCCTGATCACCAACCTAGCAGCCTTTGCAGATGCTCTTGATCTTTCGATCGACGTGGGAATCTTGAGAATTCTCGGAGCGTATTTCGGCGTCTCCCGGCATCGACGGACCGGGTGTCGAAGTTCCGTCAATCCGTCCGCTGCTGGTTCCTCCCGCAGGATTGCCCGCCCGCCCGACCGTGGTCGATCCTTGCGGGCCGCTACCGGTCGATTGGGCCGTCCCAGCGGTGTTGGTGCCGGTAGCTGTCGTGCCGCGCGCGGCCGCGGCCGCTTCGGCTGGATTGCCCAGGCTGGGCGATGCACCGCTTGTCTGGTTTGTAGCGCCAGCAGACCCGAGGCCTGCAGACCCAGGACCTGCAGACCCAGGACCTGCAGACCCAGGACCTGCAGACCCAACGCCTGCAGACCCAAGGCTCGAGGCAGCGCCGGCTGACCCGGCGCTTGTGGCACCGCCGGTTCCGCCGCCCGTGCTGCTCGCGCTTGCTCCGCCCGATCCTCCCGAACCGCCACCGCCGCCGCCCCCGCCCCCGCCACTCTGCGCGGAGGCGGCCCCTATCGAGGTGATCGCCAGGAAGGCGATCAGCATCAAGTTCGAAGTTGTCTTACGCATTGCTCAGCTCGTCTCACGATCATTGTGCGTGTGATGTTTGTCGCGCTCACCACCGCCTCCTGAGACGTGGGACTTGCGATCGTTGGTGGGCGTTCCTGGCGCAGGGCGCTCATGCTCGCGGCCTCCCTTTTCGGGGTGCTTGCGGTCCTGCCGCGAGGAGCCCGGACCACCGAAGCGTTCAGTGTCTGAGTTCTTGTGTGGCATTCATCGGTCCTGCTGGTAGCCTTGGTTTGTCGTGTTCTGCTTGATGTTGCCGTGGCGGCCCTGGGTGTCGAAGTTCTCGCGGCCGGGCACCTTTTCGTCCGTCTCGATCTTTGGATCGGATCCGGGTCCCTTGTCGCTGCGCTGCTCTGGCGGTACGGGGGGCATTTTGGACATTGCATGCTCCTTGTTTTCGGTCTCGCGACCTCATGCGCTGGCAATGAGATGCGGCGTCGGTCGTTCCTGATCGATGCTGATGCATGCCCCTAGGAACGAAGGATTCCTGCCCGTGTTGACCCCGCAGTTCATACCGAAGGCTTTCAGTTCATGGTCAAGGATCTATCGCGTGAAACGGAGAAGGACGGCACCCGGAAGCTGATGATGGCGGGATCGGTAGTGGCTGCGGTTCTGTTTGTAGGTTTCATCGTCTGGTTCGCCGTCCCCCAGATGTTCGGGGCAACGGACTATCTGGGCCGCCCCTCCACAGGAGCAGATAAAGGTACCGCGGCCACGACGGTCGGCACTGGAGTTCCAACGCAGCACGAAGCCGTCAGCAAAGCGGCGAAGGAAAACCCGGCTGGCAATGAAGATACGACCGGCGCCCGTGCGCGGGATGTGAAACAGACCGCCCAGCCGGCAAGCCTCAACGATCAGCAACGCGAACAGCTCCGCGCCATCATCTCATCGGCGCACGGCCCGACGATGGATCGCCCGAATTTCGAGATGATGATCGGTACTTCAGTGCCGCGCCAGACTCAGGTGGCCGACTTGCCGCCCGAGGTCACGCAAGTTCTGAACGGGTTCTGGGGCGACCAGTACCTGATCGCCGGAAATGATCTTGTCATCGTCGATCAACATTCGCGCCGCGTAGCGGCAATTATCGCTGGCGTACGCTGATCGCGTGCCGCCGTATCGATAAATCATAAAGAGGACAGCTTATGCCGAAGGCAAAAGAACCTGAAAACGACCCGAGAGAAACCCCGGTCGACGATCCGCGACAGCAGACCGATTTGCCAACCCACCGGCAGACGGACCAGCCTTGGCAGGGAAATCCCGAGAAGGAGCAGATCGACCCAAAGCGTCCCCCGATTGATCTGGAGCGGTGGCAAAAATCGAATACCCACTAGCTGGCAGGCACGTACCTCGTTCACGCGTCTAGTTCATGGATGGTGGGCCGCAGGTCGCCGCCCTCATCCAGATCGAGCGTTGCCAGCGTGATCGGCAGCTTGAAGCGCCTTGGACCGGCGCTCCCAGGATTCAGGAAAAGCACTCCGTTGATCGTGTTGACCTGCACCCGGTGCGAATGTCCTGATATCACCGCGTTCACGCCGGATGCTGCAGGGTCGAGGGCGAGCGTCTTGAGATCGTGCAGAAGGTAGAAGCAGCGAGCGCCGAGGTGCACTGTTTCGGTTTCGGGATAGCGCCTCGCCCAACCGCCGACGTCGACGTTTCCCCTGATGGCGGTGACGGGCGCTATTCGGCAAAGCCGCTCCAGAACCTCCGGCGCGCCGATATCACCGGCGTGGAGGATATGGGACACTCCCGCAAGACAGCGCTCGGCCTCGGGTCTGAGAAGGCCGTGCGTATCCGAGATCACTCCGATCCTCAATGCCATGATCCTCAATGCCATGTCAGACCAAGTCTTTAGTGCAGGACATCCAGAGGTACCTTCCCGATTTCCTCGCCCTCCTGGTTCGTGACCAGGATGGAGAAATGACGATTCCGGAGTTCGGGACGCTCCGCAAGGAGCCTCTTCGCGATCTCCTCGGCAACATCCAGCGCCATGATGTCGTCGGGCAATTCAGCACCTCCCTCGTCTGCAACGGTCTTCGAATCGACCAGATCAAAATGATAGCGCGGCACGTGAACCCTCGAATCCGTCGCAGGAACGCGCGATCTGGAGCCTTCGTTCCGGCGTGGCGGGCATCAACTCCCTGGACATGCGCAGGAACCCTCAAGGTCATCGCGACATTGCTGCTGCGAAACATCCGCGTTTTCGGAGCCAACCCATGCTGGAAGAACTGCGCGTGCTCGTCCAACCCGGCGCGATGATCGCCGTGCTTATCGTGCTGCTGCTGATGGCCGCCGGCGATGCGGCAATCGTGATCGCGGACAAGGGCTGGCCATTCTAGCCGTGCGCGCGGCTGTCATGCCCGATGTCGGACATATCCTTTTCCAGGGCTGGACCCCGCTCCTGAGAACCGCGATCGGCACGACCGTCACCTATGTCGCGCTGGTCGTCCTGCTCCGGATTGCAGGGCCCCGAACGCTTGCCAAATGGTACGCCTTCGACCTGATCGTCACGGTTGCGCTCGGCTCCACGTTCGCGAACAGCGTATTGTCCGGCGACATCAGCGTGGCGCAGTCGCTGGTCGGCTTCGTCATCCTGATCGGGCTGCAATTCATCATCGCCTTCGCGGTGGCGCATTGGAGCCAGTTGCGGGTGGTCGTGAATCCGCAGCCGACATTGCTGCTCCATCAAGGGCGATTCGTCCACGAGGCAATGCGGAGCCAGCGTGTGGCAGAGGCGGACGTTCGCGCCGCCGTTCGGCAGCATGGCATTGATCGTGTTGAAGACGTCGGTGCGGTCGTGCTCAAGGCCGACGGTACATTCAGCGTCATCAGGCAGGTCCGATCCGATGCCACGGCGCTCGCCGACATTCCGGAACTGGGCGGCTCCAATTCGGCAAACCGACCCGATTAGCGCATAGGAACCTTTGTAGGCTTGACCGGTTCCGCCTGTGGAGCGGAGTGCGACAAAACGTCAATGCAGGTCTGGGTGCGAAGAGTTCTGGTGTTGTGCATGACCTGGCCGCTTGCTGCGTGCGCGGGCCGGCAGTCGGCGCTCGACCCTCAAGGCCTGCAATCCGACCAGATTCGGCAAACGCTATTCATCTTCCTCGTTGTCGCGGCGATCGTCTGGACCGCTGTCGTCATCGTTCTGGGCGTAGGCCTATTGCGTCTGAAGCGGGCAGCCGATCAGCCGCTGGACCTCCACGAGCCATTCGAACAACGCTCCGGGCGCGTCATCCTTGCGCTTGGGATTGCGACCACCGTCACCGTGCTCGGCCTCTCCCTGGTCAGCTATGCCGGTCAACGCACCGTCTTTGCCAAGGATGAGAAAGCCCACACGCTCAAGATCATCGG
The DNA here is from genome assembly GCF_055807535.1 of Bradyrhizobium sp. Kon37. NCBI lineage: Bacteria > Pseudomonadati > Pseudomonadota > Alphaproteobacteria > Hyphomicrobiales > Nitrobacteraceae > Bradyrhizobium > Bradyrhizobium sp. Kon37. The sequence goes on along the minus strand of NZ_JBVVOY010000020.1, from coordinate 70,093 downwards.
CCATCAATGGTGGTGGGAGGTTCGCTATGAAGCCGACAGTCCACACCAGAGTTTCGTGACCGCCAACGAGATCCGGATCCCGACCGGCCAGCCGGTGAAGGTCGAGCTTGAATCCGCGGACGTGATCCACAGCTTCTGGGTGCCCAGCCTGACGGGCAAGATGGACTTGATCCCCGGACAGAAGAACGAGCTGCAATTCACCGCGAAGAATGCCGGCGTCTATCGCGGACAATGCGCCGAGTTCTGCGGGATCCAGCACGCCCACATGGCATTCGCCGTGATCGCGATGTCGCCCGACGAGTTCGGTCGCTGGCGCGACCATGAGAACCAGAGCGCCAACAGCCCAGCGGATCAGCTCGGCAAGCAGGGCGAGGCTCTGTTCCGCGGTCGTGGCTGTGCCCTATGCCACAACATCAGCGGTACGCTGGCCGGCGGCCAACTCGGCCCGGACCTCACGCATATCGGCAGTCGCACGACGATCGCGGCGGGAACGCTGCCGAATACGCCTGCCACGCTCGGCGCCTGGATCGCCGATCCCCAGCACATCAAGCCCGGCAATCTCATGCCGAAGATGCCGCTCCAATCTGACGAGCTGATCGCGATCATTCATTATCTGGAGCAGCTCAAGTGAGCATGGCCGCTGAACCAAATGAATTGCGGGACGACGTCCTGAATGGCCTGCAACTTTCGACGCAGCTTGAGCGGGTGTGGCGCACGCCGTCCGGACTTGTCGGTGCGCTCATGTCGGTCGATCACAAGGTCGTTGGACGTCGCTACATCCTGACCGCTTTCGCCTTCCTGCTTCTTGGCGGCATCCTTGCGATCCTGATGCGCGTTCAGCTTGCCGGGCCCGAGAAGACGTTGCTCTCGGCCGACAAGTACAATCAGGTCTTCACGATGCACGGCTCGACGATGATGTTCCTATTCGCCGTGCCTGTCATGGAGGCGTTCGCCGTCTATCTGGTGCCGTTGATGGTCGGCACACGGAACATCGCCTTTCCGCGGCTGAACGCCTTCAGCTATTGGATGTTTCTGTTCGGCGGCTGCTTCCTGTGGATCTCCTTCCTGTTCAACGTCGGTCCCGATGTCGGCTGGTTTTCCTATGTTCCGCTCTCCAGCCTCCAGTTCACACCGACCAAGCGGGCCGATGTCTGGGCGCAGATGATCACCTTTACGGAGGTCGCGGCGCTCGCGGTCGCCGTCGAGATCGTCGTCACCGTGTTCAAGCTCCGCGCGCCCGGCATGACGCTCGACCGCATTCCCCTGTTCGTCTGGGCCATGCTGGTGACGGCCTTCCTTGTGATGTTCGCGATGCCGTCGATCATGGTCGCATCGACGTCACTGATCCTTGATCGGCTCGTCAATACGCGCTTCTACGACTCCTCGTCGGGCGGACATCCCCTGCTCTGGCAGCATCTGTTCTGGTTCTTCGGCCATCCCGAGGTCTACATCATCTTCATCCCGGGCACGGGAATGGTCTCGGCGATCCTCGCGACGTTCGCACGGCGGCCGGTGATCGGCTATCCCGTGGTGATCCTCTCCTTGATCGCGACCGGCTTCCTGTCGTTCGGCCTCTGGGTCCACCACATGTTCGTCACGGGCCTGCCCCAACTCGGCGCGGCCCTGTTCACGGCCTCGAGCATGCTGATCGCGGTGCCGAGCGGACTGCAGATCTTCTGCTGGCTGGCAACGCTCTGGGACGGACGTCCGGTCTACCGGACGCCGCTGTTGTTCGTGATCGGCTTCATCGTGATCTTCGTGCTCGGCGGGCTGTCCGGCGTGATGGTCGCCTCGGTCCCGATCGACACCCAGGTGCACGACACCTATTTCGTCGTCGCCCACTTCCATTATGTCCTGATCGGCGGCGCTGTCTTCCCACTGGTCGGCGCGGTCTACTACTGGTTTCCCAAGATCGCCGGCCGCATGCTGAGCGAGCGACTCGGGCGCTGGAATTTCTGGCTCGCCTTCATCGGCTTCAACGTCGCGTTCTTCCCGATGCACATCCTCGGGCTGATCGGGATGCCGCGCCGGGTCTACACCTACACCGCCGACATGGACTGGGCGCACCTGAACCTCATATCCAGCGGCGGTGCTCTCATTTTCGCGTTCAGCTTCGCGCTGCTTCTGGCCAATGTGGTCTACAGCCTGCGCAAGGGCGCGCTTGCGGGCGACAATCCCTGGGATGCCTCGACGCTGGAATGGGCGACCTCGTCGCCGCCTCCGCCGCAGAATTTCGACCGCATTCCGGTCGTCAAGCACCGCGATCCGCTGTGGGCCGATAGCGAGAGCCTGCCTGTGGTCGCGGGTCTGAGCGCCGAGCGGCGCGAGGTGCTGCTGACCTCGCTTGCGGAAGCCGAGCCCCAGATCCGCGAGGCATCGCCTGAGCCGAGCATCTGGCCGCTGCTCACAGCTATCGCAACGACCGTGTTCTTCATCGGCTCGATCTTCACGCCGTGGGCCGTGCTCTGGGGCACGCCGCCGATGGCCGTCACCTTGATCGGCTGGTTCTGGCCGACCGGCAGCAAGGAGGACGAGGAGTGAGACAGACCATCGTCCGCAATGTCTCGGACCTGCCGACTTACGGCTATGGTCCGCGTAGTGGCCCGTGGTGGGGCGCCATGGGCTTCATGGCGCTGGAAGGCATGGGCTTTGCCATTGCCATCGGCGCCTACCTTTATCTCTACGCGGTCAACCCGAGCTGGCCGATCGGAGCATCCCCGCCGGATCTCTGGCCGGGAACGGTCGAGACGGTGATTTACGTGTTGAGCATCATTCCCAACGAGTTCACGAACCGCGCCGCACACCGACAGGATCTCGCGAAGGTGCGGATCGGCCTGATCGTGATGGCATTGATCGGCATCGCGCTCCTGGTGCTGCGCGGCTTCGAATTCGCGCATCTCAACACCCGTTGGGACAATTCAGCCTATGGCTCGATCGTATGGCTCATTCTCGGGCTGCACACGACTCACCTTGCCACCGATCTCGGCGACACTGTCGTGCTGGCGGTGTTGATGTTCACGCCTCATGCGAAGCCGCGCCGGTTCAGCGACGTGACCGACAACGTGTTCTATTGGAACTTCGTCGTGCTCGCCTGGCTGCCGCTCTATGTCTTGCTTGATTGGGTGCCACGCCTATGACAGCAGCCGACGGACGTTCCAGACTGCTTTACTGGGCCGGCGTTGCGCTTGGGCCCATCGCTTGGGGCATCAATTTGCAAGGCGTCTACGTGCTCGCGCACTTCTCCTGCGAACAGACCAGGATCAGCGGCGCGATCATGGGTGCGGTTCTGGCTGTCGTCTCGCTCGCGGGCACTGTCATTTCCGCCCGCGCGGTTCGACGCGGCGCGGGGGCTGAATGGACGGATGCGCAGGGCGGTGGGCCACGAACGTTCATGGCCTGGCTTGGCGTCGGCTCCGGCGTGCTGTTTGCGCTGGTGATTGCGAACCAGTTCGCCGCCTCGCTTATGATCAGCCCATGCCTGCGCTGAGCTTTGCAGCACTGCTGCTCGCGCTGCTCGCGGCGCCGGCCGCCGCGCACGGATTATCGGAGGTCGATCCCGGCTCGTTGTGGAGCTACGATCCCTGGCTCATGGCCCCGCTCTATGCCGTCGGTATCGCCTTCTATGTCGGAACGCAGCGGCTCTGGCACCATGCAGGCGGCGGCCGCGGCGTCAGCTTCCGCCAGGTGGCCGCGTTCTGGACCGGATGGCTGGTGGCCGCACTTGCCGTGACCTCGCCGCTGCACTGGCTCGGCGAGCGCCTGTTCACCGCGCATATGGTCGAGCACGAACTGCTGATGGTGGTCGCGGCACCGCTGATGGCGTTTGCCCGGATCAACGGCCCGCTGCTATGGAGCCTGCCGGCCCGGCTGCGCCCGGCGGCGGGCCGAATGCTCAATCTGCCGATACTGGCGTGGCCGTGGCGGTTTGTCAGCCACCCAATGAGTGCGACTGCCCTCCACGGCGCAGCGCTCTGGGTCTGGCACGCACCCCCGTTATATGCGTGGGCTCTCGAGAATACGGCGATCCATCGTCTCCAGCACATCAGCTTCTTTGCGACCGCGCTGTTGTTCTGGTGGGTGCTGCTGCATGGCCGCGGTCAGGGCCGTAGCACACGAATTCGCGACGGCATCGCTGTCGCGTGCCTGTTCATCACGATTTTGCATTCGGGCGTGCTCGGGGCTCTGCTGACGGTGTCGCCGCGGCTATGGATCCCCGGTCAAGGCGCCCTCGCCGGTGAATTCGGCCTCTCGGCACTCGAGGACCAGCAACTCGCCGGCATCCTGATGTGGGTGCCCATGGGCCTACTCTACACCGGCGCGGCGTTGTTCTTTGCTCACCGATGGCTGACTGCGAACGGCGGCCATTCCCACCTGCCGCTCCCTTCAACATCCGGGCTGAGCGATGCGGCGTAGGAACCGCAACTTCTGTTCGAACGTTCGCCTGCCGACGCCGACACTCCACGGAGGCCACATGGAAAAACGATCCGTCATGGCGCTAATGGCTATCTTCACCGCAGCATTCTTGGTGCCTGCAGTCTTGAGCGCGCAGGACCAACCCCAGCCAGGGATGTCGTGCCCGGTCGACCATGACAAGCTCGCCGATGTCCTCAAGAAGAGTGTCAAGCCGGGCGGCGGCCCCAGCAACGGAGGTCTCGACAACAACGAATGGGCTGCCGTCGTCAATCGGCAGGGTGTTGTCTGCGCAGTTGCCTACAGCGGCGGCAAGGTCGACGACCAGTGGCTCGGCAGCCGGGCCATCGCGGCCGAGAAGGCCAACACGGCGAATGCGTTCAGCCTGAAGGGCAAGGCGATGGCGACGGCCAATCTCTATGCGGGTGCGCAGCCCGGCGGGTTCCTGTTCGGCGCGGCCCTCGGCAACCCGCCGTCCCCGGAAGCCTTGTACGCCGGATCTCCGGGCAACTTCGGCACGGCTCAGGATCCGATGGTGGGCAAGCCGATCGGCGGCACCATTGTGTTCGGAGGCGGGCTGGCGCTCTATGACGGCAACGGCGTGGCCGGGGCGCTGGGCGTCAGCGGCGACAGCTCATGCGCCGATCACAACGTGGCCTGGCGCGTGCGTCACCAGCTTGGGCTCGACCGCGTGCCGGCCGGCGTCAGCCCCAACATGAAGGACGCGATCATCTACGACATCGGCCCCGACGGCAAAAGTCCGTCTGGATTTGGCCACCCCAAGTGTAACGGCAAGGAAGATCAGATCGCAGTCGACCTAGGCGCCGGCGTATCCGGCAACGTGGTGAGATAGCGCTGCTTCAATCGCCGCTTTTTGGAACCAAGGGAAGTCGGAACGTTTGTACGTTCGCAAACCGGCCTGCAACGCAGCACGGCCTCGTCCCTGCCGTGGAGATCTTTACATATGTTAGTGCGTGGTCTCACGCGTCTGCTCAACCGGATTCCGGCCATCCTTTGCGCCTGCTGCGCGATGCTGTCATCCGCGTCAGCACAGAGCGATCTCGCCAGCCGCATGAAAGATCCCGGCCAGTGGCCGATGGCGGCGCGCGACTACGCCAACACCCGCTACAGCGAGCTCGACCAGATCAACGCGTCCAATGCTTCGCGCCTCCAGCTCGCCTGGACCTTCTCGGTGGGCGCCGACCGGGGCCAGGAAGCGGCGCCGCTCGTGGTGGACGGCACCATGTATGTGGTCGGTCCCTATGCGGGACCCTATCCCAACCGCGTGTTCGCGCTCGATGCCACGACTGGCGAGTTGAAATGGTCCTATGCGCCGAAGCCGGAGCCTGCGGCCGCGGGCGTTGCCTGCTGCGACGTGGTCAACCGCGGGCTGGCCTTCGACAATGGCAAGGTCTTCCTCAATACGCTCGATAACCACACCGTCGCGATAGACGCCAAGTCCGGCAAAGAACTTTGGCACACGAAACTTGGCGAGATCAACAAGGGCGAAACCATCACGATGGCTCCCGTGGTGGTCAAGGGCAAGATTCTCGTCGGCAACAGTGGCGGCGAACTGGGCGTGCGCGGTTGGGTGACCGCGCTCGACGAGACCACCGGCGCCATCGCCTGGCGCGCCTATTCGACGGGCCCCGACAAGGACGTGCTGATCGGAGACGATTTCAAGCCGTTCTACGACAATCTCAAAGGCCAGGATCTCGGCGTGAAGACCTGGCCCGCCGACCGCTGGCAGGTCGGTGGCGGCACGGTCTGGGGCTGGATCTCCTACGATCCTGATCTGAACCTGATCTATTACGGCACGGCCAACCCAAGCCCCTGGAATGCGAACCAGCGCAGCGGTGATAATCTCTGGAGCGCATCGATCTTCGCGCGAAACCCAGACACGGGCCAGGCGAAATGGGCCTACCAGGTCAACCCGCACGACCTCTTCGACCACGACGAGATCAATGAGAATGTGCTCGTCGACCTCGAACTGAATGGACAACCGCGCAAGGTTCTCATCCATCCCGGCCGCAACGGCTATATGTACGTGATGGATCGCGCCACCGGTGAAGTCATCTCGGCGGACGCCTACGAGTTCGTGAACGCCTACAATGGCGTCGACCTCAAGACCGGCAAGATCATCCCGAACGAGGAGAAAACTCCACTCGTCGGCAAGACGGTCGAGAATATCTGCCCGACAGCGCCGGGTGCCAAGGATTGGCAACCGAGCGCGTGGTCGCCGCGCACAAAACTCCTCTATGTGCCCCATCAGCATCTCTGCATGAACTTCAAGGCTTCTCAAGTCGGCTACATCGCCGGGACCCCCTATGTCGGCGCAGACGTCGACATGTATGCCGGCCCCGGCGGCTATCGCGGCGAGTTCATGGCGTGGGACCCCATCGCGCGCAAGAAGGTCTGGGAGATTCACGAGAAGCTGCCGGTCTGGAGCGGCGCGCTGGTGACGGCGGGCGACGTCGCATTCTACGGCACCATGGATCGCCTTTTCAAAGTGGTCGACGCCAAGGATGGGCACGTGCTCTGGCAATTCCGTGCCGGCTCGGGCTTCATCGGCCAGCCGATCTCCTATCGCGGCTCCGACGGGCAGCAATACGTCGCGATCCTGTCGGGCGTCGGCGGCTGGCCGGGTGTGGTGGCTAATGCCGAGGTCGATCCGCGGGTGCGCAACGGCGCGCTCGGCTTTGTCGGTGCGACCCAGGATTTGCCGTTCTACACCGCGGGCGGGAGCGAGCTGCTGGTCTTCAAGCTCGGCGGCGCAAATGGTGAGGACACCAGCCATGCGCCTTCGAAATAGTTGTCCGAGCATCGCCCTTGGTTTTCTGGTCGGGCTTGCAACCACGGCGGCGGCAGCGTCGGATCGCGGACTTCGCGTCTGTGCCGATCCCAACAATCTGCCGTTCTCGAACAGCGCCGAAGCAGGATTCGAGAACAGGCTGGCGGCCATGGTGGCCGAGAATTTCGGCCAGCAGGTCTCCTACACCTGGTGGGCGCAGCGCCGCGGCTTCATCCGCAACACACTGAAAGCCGGCAGATGCGACGTCGTCATGGGCGTGCCGTCCGGCTATGAGCTCGTCGAGACGACCAAGCCCTATTATCGATCGAGCTACGTCTTCGTCACGCGGCAGGACCAGCACCTTGACCTTTCGTCCCTGCTCGACCCGCGCTTGCATCATCTCGTGATCGGCGTGCATCTGATCGGTGACGACGGCAACAATCCACCGCCCGCGCAGGCGCTCGGCGACCAAGGCATCGTCGACAACGTCCGCGGCTACTCCATCTACGGCGACTATCGCCAACCCGATCCGCCGGCGCGCCTGATCGAAGCGGTCGAAAGCGGCAAGATCGATGTCGCCGCAGCCTGGGGTCCGCTCGGCGGATATTTCGCCCAGCGCTCTCCCGTCCCGCTGACGGTCACGCCGATCCGGGATTACGAACGCTTTGCACCTCAGCAGTTCCAGTTCGCCATCGCGATGGGCGTGCGCAAAGGCGACGACGCCTTGCGCGACCGGCTGAATGCATTCATCGACCAGCACGGGACTGAGATCGCCTCGCTGCTACGCAGTTATGGCGTTCCGCTGGTGGACCAGCCCGTTACGGTATCGGGAGGACACGAGTGATGTCAGCTCCAGTACTGCGCGCGAGCGCCCTGTCGTTGCTGCTGGCGGTCTTGCCGCACGGTGCGGGGCTGGCCCAGCAGACCTTGCCACAGTCGCAGGAGGCGCAGATGCCGACGCTGTCTCCGCGCCCGAATTTCGGTGGCAGCGTCGGCAATGGAAGCCCCGGCGTCTTCATGCAGGTCCCGGTCAGTCACCTCCATCCCGGCGCGCAGCCGGACCCGCCCCAAATCAAGAATCCCGTGCAAGGTGATCCCAACGCGCAGCAGCGTGGGATGACCTACTATGTCAACTTCAACTGCGTCGGCTGCCACGCGCCCAATGGCGGTGGCGGCATGGGACCGGCGCTCAGCAACAACAATTTTACTTACGGCTCGCAGCCCGAGAACATCTTTCTGTCGATCTACCAGGGGCGGCCGAACGGAATGCCGGCCTGGGGCGGCGTGCTGCCTGACAGCGTGATCTGGGATCTCGTCACTTATATCGGCAAGATCAGCAACGAGCCGAGCCACCAATGGGGCCGCACCTTTTCGGCGACTCTGCCGTCGCCCGAGGTCGAGCAGGTCCCGAGCGAGCAGGTCTCCACGACCGATCCGTGGTCCGCGACCAAGAATTTCAATTTCGGCCAGAAGCCGTGATGAGCCCGGCGGAGCATCGATGGTAAATCCGATCGCGAAATTGCTCGTCACTGCACTGCTGGCTACGGCTACCGCCGCCTGCGAGGCTGCGGGCCCGGACAACTTCACCGGAGACGCGCGTCGTGGCGCCGACCTCGTCAAGCAGTACCGGTGCGGTGGCTGTCACGATATTCCTGGTATTGCCGGCGCCGAAGGCAATGTCGGCCCACCCTTGCATCGGATCGGCACGCGGACCTACATCGCCGGCTACATCCACAATTCGCCGGACAACATGGCTGACTGGATCGAAGATCCACAGAGGGCGTTGCCGGGCAATGCCATGCCGCGAATGGGCATCCCGCAGAAGGACGCGCGGGATATCGCGGCGTTTCTCTATACGCTGAAGTGACCATCATGCCTCCCATGCATCGTTCGACGAATTGGTTCCGTGACGCGCCATTGCTGGCCATCACCATTGTGGTCGTCGCCATCATGGGACTGGGCCTCCTCGCGGGCGGTGCCTGGCTCGCGGCCCTCGGTGGCTCGGTCTATTATCTGATCGCGGGCATCATGCTACTGGTCACGAGCTGGCTGCTCGCGCGCCGTCGCGCCGAGGCGCTCTGGATTTATGCCGCGCTGCTGGCGGGAACGATGGCGTGGGCGATCTGGGAAGCCGGTTTCGATTTCTGGTCGCTGGCGCCGCGCGGCGACGTGCTCGTGCCGCTTGGCCTGTGGCTGATGCTGCCCTTCATTGCCTCCCGCCTGGCGCCCCGCTTGCGCGCAGCGCGATGGGCGCTTGGCCTTGTGTTGGTCGCCGCAGCCATCGTCGTCGGCATGTCCCTGACGAGCGATCGCCACGATCTTGCCGGCACGATACCTGAGGGCGAAACAACCGGGGCCATTGCGGCTCCCAAACCGGACCAGCCCACGGCCGGCCAGAACTGGACGGCCTACGGCGGCAGCGGCTTCGGTACGCGCTTCTCGTCGCTGAGCCAGATCACCAAGGACAACGTCAAGGACCTCAAGCTCGCCTGGGAATTCCGCACCGGCGACTACAAGGGCCCTGATGACCCCGACGAGATCACCAACCAGGCAACGCCGCTCAAGGTGGGTGATCTCCTCTACACCTGCTCCCCGCACCAGATCGTGTTCGCGCTGGAAGCTGCGACCGGACAACTGCGCTGGAAATTCGATCCGCAGGTCCAGCACAACAAGGCGTTCCAGCACATGACCTGCCGCGGCGTGTCCTATCACGCGACCGCACCCGGCGCCGTGACTGCCGACGGCACGCCCGCCCCGAGCGATTGTGCGGGCCGCATTTTTATACCGACGAATGACGGACGGATGTTCGCGCTGGATGCGCAGAGCGGCAAGCCCTGCGAGAGTTTCGGCCAGCATGGGCAGATCAATCTCAAGCAGGGCAGCGAGATCCAGACACTCGGCTTCTACGAGGGCACCTCGCCGCCCGTCGTCACGAACAAGGTTCTGATCGTCGGCGGAGCGGTGATCGACAACTATTCCGATCGCGTCCCGTCGGGCGTGATCCGCGGCTTCGATATCTATTCGGGACGGTTGCTCTGGGCATTCGATGCCGGCAATTCCGATCCGAACGAGATGCCTTCGGCCTCGCATCATTTTACAGCCGGCTCACCCAATTCGTGGAGCATTTCGGCGGTCGACGAGAAGCTCGGACTCGTCTACGTGCCACTCGGCTCGAGTTCTCCGGATATCTGGGGCGGCGGCCGTTCGCCCGAAAACGAGCGCTACGATTCGGCATTGATTGCGCTCGATGTCTTGACCGGAAAACTGCGTTGGTCGTTCCAGAACGTGCACCACGATCTCTGGGACATGGATATGCCGTCGCAGCCAAGTCTGGTCGATTTGCGCTTTAACGGCGGCGTGACGCCTGCGATCTACATCCCGGCAAAGACCGGCGACATCTTCGTGCTCGACCGCCGCGATGGCCGTCAGTTGGTACCCGCACCGGAGAAGCCGGTGCCGCAGGGCGCCGCGAATGGAGACCGGCTGTCGCCAACGCAGCCATTTTCGGAATTGAGCTTCCGCCCCTCCGGCAAACTGACGGACGCGCAGATGTGGGGCAGCACGATGTTCGACCAGCTCGCCTGCCGGATCAAGTTCAAGCGCCTGCGCTACGAGGGGCCGTTCACGCCGCCGTCTGAACAAGGTACGCTGGTGTTTCCCGGAGACTTCGGCATGTTCGAATGGGGCGGCATTGCCGTCGATCCGCAGCGCCAGATCGCGATCGCGAACCCTCAATCGATTCCCTTCGTCTCGCGCCTGGTGCCGCGCGGGACGGACAATCCGGCCGCGCCGAATGCGGCGCATCCACCAGGAACCGAGCTGGGCGTGCAGCCGATGTACGGCGCCCCCTATGGCGTCGACCTAGGCATTTTCCTCTCACCGCTCGGCATCCCCTGCCTTGCCCCGCCATGGGGCAACATCGCCGCAATCGATCTTAGGACGCACAAGGTGGTCTGGCAGCATCGCATCGGCACGATCCGCGATCAGGCCCCGCTGCCGCTGCCATTCAAGCTCGGCGTTCCCATGCTGGGCGGTCCGATCGTCACCGCGGGCGGCGTCATCTTCATCACGGGAACGATGGATGACTACATCCGCGCGTTCGACGTTCGCGATGGCAGACAGCTTTGGCAGGACCGCCTTCCTGCCGGCGGCCAGTCGACGCCCATGACCTATGAGGCCGGCGGCAAGCAATATGTCGTCACGGTCGACGGCGGCCACGGGTCATTCGGAACTAAGCTCGGCGATTACGTGCGGGCCTACGCGCTGCCGTGATCTGCGTCGGCACGACTTGCTTGTGCTTGGCGACGCCTTGGCCCGATCTGCCGACGCGACGCGCAACTGCTGAAGCCAGGATAGCCACGCCCGCAGCTAGTCCGAGCACCGCGAGCCCCTGACTGATCACTCCGGCAGGTGGAAGTTGCTTGCGTGACAGCCAACCGCCATCGATCGACGTGCCCTGCGGACCAGCTTCGATCATGGTGCCCTCGCTGCTCTTCGCCGGGCGCGCGCGCGACAGCAGGAAGCGGAAGGCGGTCCCCAGGATGTTCTCGGTGATCTGCGGAGCCATCGCGTAGGCAAATTGGCCGGCACGAGCCGGCCAGCCCACGGCGACCTCGTCTCGGGGTGCACGAACGAGGCTCACGAACGTCTCGGCAACATCCTCCGCCTGATACAGCAGCGGACCAGGATCGAGCGTTCGGCCGGACATGTTGGCGCCGTGGACGAAGCCTGGCGTGTCGACCATGGCCGGGAAGACGCCGCAGACATGAATGTTGCGGTGAGCCCTGAGCTCCTGACGCAGGCTCGCGGTGAAGCCGCGCAGGCCGAACTTGCTGGCCGTATAGGCCGCAGCAAAGGGCGTCGGCGCCCAGCCGCCGAGCGAGATGTTGTTGATCAGGATACCGCGGTTCTGGCGCAGGAAGATCGGAAGCACCGCGAAAGCGCCATACATCGTGCCCAGGAGATTGACCTCGATCGTTCGGCGATGAAGCGCGATATCCGCGTCCTGATAGGCCCCGAAAACGCCGGTACCGGCGTTGTTGATCCAGACATCGATGCCACCGAACGCGTCGTCGGCCTCTCGGGCCAGCCGCTGCACCGCCTCGGAATCGGTGACATCGGTCGGGATCGCCAATGCGCGGCCTCCGAGCGCCTCGCATTCCGCGGCGAGGCTCGTCAGGACTTCAGCACGGCGCGCCGCCAGAACCACGCTTGCGCCCTTGCCGGCGAAGGCCAGCGCCGCAGCACGCCCGATTCCGCTCGAGGCACCGGTGATGACGACGCGCGTGCCGGTCATTTGCCGCGGCTCAGATCCGGAGCGGGCCGCCGGAAGCAGCCAGTGCAGGGATCGCCGGAGGCGCTCAGTTCCCTCCGCTTCAAACCAGTCGCCATGCGCGAAAATCACCCGCTCCGGAGACAGCCGTATAAGCCGCTCGGCTGCGGATCGCACGGAACGGCCGCCGAGGCGCAGCAGAAGCCGCAGATAGACCGGCGCCATGCCGTTTGGCTTGGAAATGCCGAGGAGGTTTGCCGCGGCCTCGTTTGGCGCGCTGAGATCGTTGGGATCGAGGTTTTGCACGAGATCCGTCAGGATCAGTGTACGGCTGCGCTTGTCGAACAGCTCGATCTCGGAGAACATCGGAGCGTTCACCGAGACGGCTTCGAGGTCGGCCCTCCATTCCTCGGGCGTCGCCTCTCCAAGCTCGCGGTCGATGCGGATGCGTGCTGCTCGAACTTGCCTGCGCGCCGCAAGGCCCCGCGCCGCGAAAATCGTCACCTGCGGCAGCTCCCTCTGCCAGTCGGACAGGAACATCCAGTGCGCGATATTCGGCGCGAGCAAGTACCTTATCGCGCCTAGCCGCTCCAACTCACCGCGGAGAGCCGGCGAATATCTCACCGGCGAATGCAGCACGAGATCGCCGTTCGAGAGCCGAATGACGGTCATACGCACCGGGAGTTTCAGGCCGGCGGCGCTGATCGGCGCGTCGTCCACGACCCAGATATCGTCCGTCGCTCGCGACAAACGGGCCGTCGACAACGTGGAATCGGAACTTTGCATGAGCGTCTTCCATTACAAGGCGCTTGCTCAAGCTTCGGGAGCGACGCTCGTTCCTCGCTAGGACGCCCGAGCCTGCTTGCGGGCATTGCGTCGGCGACGGCGCGCCGCGAGTTGTCCTCGGCCCCTCTCCGCCGGAATGTGCCGCGAGATCGCCGGGGCAAGCTCCGGCTCCGAGGGAGGTTGTTGGGCGGCAATCGGCGCTTGGTCCGGGCGAGCTTCCATCAGCTCGAGCACGGCGCGGCCCTTGGCCGTGATGCGCCACCCGCCGTCTGTCCGGTCGATCAGCCCTTGCGAAAAGATGTCCAGCCCCGGCACTCGCCCGGCGAGCCGCCGGGTGCGCTCGGTCCAGTCGCGACCGCTGGTCGCTAGAATGGCCATATCCCGCTTGAGATCCTCCAGGGCAGCGAACCCATCCGGGTAGCTCACCAGGATCTTGAGGACCGTCACGTGGAAATTCAGCCCCGCCCCCACATGACCATCGTCACATCGTCGGGACTTCTGAAAGAGCATTGCGGGCCGCTTGTTTGAGGCGATCCGCAGAGATGTCACCCCCGCTTGCAGTCTCCAGAAGCTTCGAAGCTACGCGGGTCCTGGCGCCGATCTCACAGCGTGGAACACCTTCACACACCTCGTCGAGAACGGTGCGCAACAACGCCTTGGTCGCCGTATCGATCATGGAAAGCCCCAGCGGAAAGGTTCAGGGTAGGGCAATCGCTCCGGCCAGGGATTCAACATTGTTAATGATCTGAAAATTTCGCTGGTGCTCACCCAGCCCGAGCGGGCGCAATCCCCTTGGACGCCACGACTTCAAACGCCGGCAGCTTGGGGTTAGGAGTCTGAGGGGGCCGGCGTCACGTCGCGACCCTGTCGCATAGCTTCGCAGTCCAGCGAACCCTGACCTTCAAACACCTCAGTTCGCCAAAACCGTTTGAAAACCGTTTTAGCAGTTCTCGTCCGCCCTCATGACCGACATCCGCATTACTCTCAGCGACAAGGCCATCGCTCAGTGAGCCCGATGGTCTGCACGGTTGAATGATAATGAGCACGCACAGCAGACAGTCGCTGCCGTAGATACTCGACGCGCGGGTGACACCGAAGTGCCGCCTACCGCGCGACACACGACACAACGACCCGGCAGAAATTGAAGGCGAAGCGTCCGTAGAGAAAGCCGCTCCCCGGCTCCAGTGCAGCCAGGCGATACGAATTGCCGAGAGCGCGGACAATCTCGACCACTTCCATGAATTCATGGTGCGTCAGCGCCGGGTGATTGCCGAGCAGCGACAGCAACAGGGCGTGAATGCCGAAATTGCTCATGACGAACCTGCCTTTGCGCGCGGCAGCGGCATGAATTGCGCGAGATAGGCGCTGCGCCATTGGTACGGCGTATCGCCGACAAAGCGCTTGAACACCGTGGTGAAATGCGCCTGGGTCTGAAAGCCCACGGTCAAGGCGATATCGACCAGAGCGACTTCGGCCTGCTTGAGCAGCTCCTGGGCGCGCTCGATGCGGCGCCTCAACAGATATTCGTGAGGCCGGTCACCGACGGCTGCACGGAACTGTGCGGCGAAATGCATCCGGCTCAGGCCGGCGACCGCGGCCATGTCCTGAAGCGTGACCTTGGCGGCCAGATTCTTGTCGACATATTCCAGAACGCGCTTGAGGCGCCAGGTCTGCAACGATCGTACGGTCCGGCAGGTCCCTTCCGCGTGAACACCATCGGCCGGGTCGAGTGCGGCCGGTGCGCCGGACGCTTGCCGGCTGAACGTCCGGGTGAGGATCGCAAGCCGCAAGGCGTCGGCCATGATCGCCGAATGGGCATCGTGCGCGGCTTCGGTTGCCGCGAGTGCGTCCGACAGGCGCCGCATGACCGGATCGGCGGCTTCCGCTGCAACCGCCTGCGCGCTCTCGACAGGCTGCTGCGCAAGGAGTTTTGCAGAGAGCCGGAAGCGAGGACCACGATCGGCGGATCGTTCAACGTCGGCCGCATTCGTCTCGACCGCGAGGGCCACGTCCAGGTGAACGAAGGACAGCATCGTTCCGTTTTCGCCAAACCGGTCGGGGAGGTTCGAGAGTCCGGTCCGCTGGCGATCGATTGCCGAGATATCGATCGCGCGAACGTCATGATCCTTGATTGCCTGTGAGCGTGACATCTGCAGCGACATCGTCGAATCTCCTTGTCCCGTTTTCGATCCGGCATCGCCTGATCGGCTTGTCCGAATGTCGTGGGAGCAGAGTAGTTCGGCGGTTCGCGCGATCCATTCTACGCGCGGGTGCATCGATAGGTTCTCGGGTTAATCGTGTCATACCTAGGTATGATCGCGGCATGTTCGCCGGGTGGGCGCGACGGTGCTGCGATGACCGGCATCGCTGATGCGGACGCGAATCGCGGCGTGCGGTGCCTGCGGTAAGTTGACGCGCTTTTGCACAAATTCGCCGATGGAACCACGCGAGCCGGCCGGTTTCTCCCCTGAATGCCGGCTGCCGGTACTTTCGCCGGATTGCGTGGCGCGCAGGTCTTCCACGAGAGCACGAAAATCACGCCGCGGGATGTTGTGAACGCGATCAAATCGCGGCATCAACGCGCAGGTATGAGAAGAGCGACTGCCAGTGACGATAACGACTCATGATCGACCCACGGGTTCATCCATGAGCCGCGCCGGTTTGCGGTTCTGCTCCGCCATCCTTGCCATTGCGGTCTTCCTGGTTGACGTGCTGACGCCGCTCGAGGGCGCGGTCGCGGTTCTCTATGTCGTGGCGGTCCTGCTCGCGGCGAAGACCAACCGGCGCGACGATACCATCGTCGCCGCGGCCGGCTGCGTCGTCCTGACGGTTATCGCCTATCTGCTGTCGCACGATCTGGAGAGCATCGCCTCGCCCACCGTTCGTGCGCTGGTGAGCCTCGCCGCGATCGGGATCACGACCCTGCTGGCCCTGCAGAATCACGCGGCGACGAAGCGCCTCGCGGCGCAGGCGCGCCTGCTCAACCTCTCGCATGACATGATCTTCGTCAGGGATCGCGGTGGCGTGATCACCTTCTGGAACAAGACCGCCGAGCAGGCCTATGGCTGGTCGGTCGACGAGGCGGTCGGACAGCTCGCCGACAAGCTTCTGCAAACCACCTATCCCGACCGGCGCGAAGTCATCGAAACCGGCCTGCTCGGCGCGGGCCGATGGGAAGGCCGCGTGCAGCAGCGGACCAAGGACGGCGCCGTGATCACCGTCGATGCCCGATGGGCCTTGCAACACGACCGTCTCGGCAAGCCCGTCGGGGTTCTCGAGACGCATACCGACGTCACCGACCGCGTGGTCGCGCACAGCGCACTGGTGCAGAGCGAGCAGCGATACCGCCGGATGTTCGACGCCAGCCGGATCGGCGTGGTCGAAGAGGACTGGAGCGAAGTCCGAATCGCACTGCGATCGCTGGACACCGCGGCAGCCGGCCTTCGCGACCATCTGGCGCAACATCCTGATTTCGTGCGGAATGCCCGCCGGCTCGCCAAAATCACCGACGTCAATCCGGCCCTGCAAAAGATGGCAGGTGCAAACGGTGCCTCGGCCTTTATCGAGAATGTGGACCTGCTTCTCGGTGAGAACGACCGGAGTTTCCTCGGCGCATTGATCGCTTTTGCGGAAGGCGAGCCGTTCTACGAAGGCGAGACCGAGCTTGTCAGGTTCGACGGGCGCAAGGTTCCCGTGCTGTTCACGATCACGTTTCCGTCCGGGCCCCACGGCGATCGCAACGTGCTCGCCTTTGTCGTCGACATCACCGAGCGCAAGCAGGCGCAGGATGCACTGCTCGCGGCGCAGGCGGAGCTGGCCCATGCCGCGCGCGTCGCCACCCTCGGCGAGCTCACCGCCTCGATTGCCCACGAGGTCAACCAGCCGTTGGCGGCGATCGTCACCAGCGGCGAGGCCGGCCTGCGCTGGCTGCGGCGCGAGGTGCCCAATCTGGACGAGGTCGCGGCCACGATCGCCCAGGTCGTCGCGGCAGGCCGCCGTGCCAGCGAGATCGTAGCTCGTATCCGGACCTTCCTGAAGAAAGCGCCCGTCCAGCAGGACAATATCGATATCGCCGAGATCATCGAGGACGCGGCCCTTCTGGTCGCGCGGGAGCTCGCCAATGACGACGTCGTCCTCACCTCCGAGATCGAGCATGGCCTGAGGCCAATTCGCGGCGATCGGATTCAGCTTCAGCAGGTGCTCATCAATCTGCTGGTCAATGCCGGCCAGGCCATGGCGGACCAGCCCGGTTCCCGCACCGTCAAGCTGCGCGCCAGCGCCATTGACGGCGAGCGTCTCGCCATCATGGTCCAGGACAGCGGTCCCGGTATCAGGCCTGACGACATGCCGCGCCTGTTTGATCCGTTCTTCACGACGAAACCCGGGGGAATGGGCATGGGACTTGCGATCTGCCGAACGACGGTGGAAGCTCACGGCGGCCGGCTGTCGGTCCAGAGCACGCCCGGCGCGGGGGCGACATTCCGCCTGACCCTGCCATACGCCGAAGAACATCCGGGACCATGACACGACCAGACCAAGTGCAGCCGCCCGCCCAATCCGTCAACTCGATTGTCATCATCGTTGATGACGACGCCGGAATCCGCGCCTCGCTCGACAGCCTGTTCCGATCCGTCGGCCTCGAGACGCGCCTGTTCGCCTCGCCCGCCGAACTGCTCGGCGGCTCACTCCCGGACCGCCCAGGCTGTATCGTGCTGGACGTCCGCCTTCCCGGCGTGAGCGGGCTCGATCTGCAGGGCCAGCTCGTGCGGCAGGGCATCAGACATCCCATCATCTTCATGACCGGCCATGGCGATATTCCGATGTCGGTGCGCGCCATGAAGGCCGGCGCGGTCGATTTCCTCGCCAAGCCGTTTCGCGACCAGGACATGCTCGATGCGGTCACGGCGGCACTCGAGCGCGACGCGCAGGACCGTGCCGAAGCCGCGACCAAGGAGGATATCCGCGCCCAATACGAGACCCTGACGGCGCGCGAGCGCGAGGTGATGGGCCATGTCACCGCCGGCCTGATGAACAAGCAGGTCGCCGCCCTGATCGGCCTCAGCGAGATCACGGTCAAGATCCACCGCGGCAACGTCATGCGCAAGATGGAGGTGCGGTCGCTGGCCGACCTCGTCCGCAAGGCCGAGGCGCTCGGGGTTTCCCAGACCCGAAGGACTACGGACCAAACCTGAGTATAATTCCGGCGGGACCGTCCCGGGTGCATATAGGGCGTCATCGGCCGTGCCAAGGGAGATATCCTCCTTGCGGAACACCGCGGTCAGGATTGTACGCCAATGGCCAAGACCCCGGTGATTGCGATCGTGGACGATGACGAAGGCGTTCGCGCCTCGCTTGCGAGCCTCGTGCGTTCGGTCGGCTACGAGGCCCAGGCCTACGAATCCGGTCTGGATTTCCTGCGGCGGGCGCCGGGAGACGATCCGGAATGCATGATCGCCGACGTCCAGATGCCCGAGATCACCGGTGACGAGCTGCAGGCCCGGCTGATTGCCGCCGGCCGCCGTTTCCCGATCATCTTCATGACGGCTTTTCCGAGCGAAACCGTGCGTCAGCGTGTCATGGCCGCAGGCGCGCATTGCTATCTCGGCAAGCCGTCCAGCGGTGACGAAATCATTCGCTGCCTTGAAGAGGCGCTGGCAAGCCACGGGCCGCAATAGTCCAGTCCGCGGCTGGGGGGACGAGCACGGTTTTTCCCTTTGTTCCAATTGAATTTTTCACGACCCGCGGTCGCACCCACTCGCATTTGCAAAATCTAATACCGCTTCAGCTTCCTTAACGAGCCTCCCGACGCGGTCGCACCTATCGTTCGAACACGGATCAATTGCATTCTGCTGCCGTCCCGACGGCAGCAGAATCCAGGATAGGGGACGAACGATGCTTACTGATATGCAAGCGGCCGGCGCCCGGGTGACGTATCAGCCCAGCCAGCGCGAACCGGCTTTCCTGCAAGAGTCTCTCGCATTTCCCCTCGAACGAAGGTGGCGCCAGCCCGGCCAACATGCCGGCATCGCGTCCGAGGACATCACGATCTCGCGCTGGATCTCTGCACAAACAGGCATAAGGCACGAAGGAGCCCGGACACCTTGCGACCGATACTTCCTGGCCATCGCCTTGAAAACAACACGCGTCAAACTGACCAGAGGTCGTCACACCGTCTTTGACGGCGTCATGCCCGCAGGCACGCTGTATATCGGCGCACCGTCGCAGCGGCTCAGTGCGCAGTTCTACGCGCCGTGCGATTTCCTGCACTTCCACGTCTCTGCCGGCCGTTATTTTTCGCCTCTACGGCCCGGAGCAGGACCCGCCGCGCCGGAAGGCCTCAACGACCTGGTCCTGCTCCGTGACCCGTTTGCCGAGCAGCTTGCGAAAGCGTTGACCGAACGCGGCCATTCGGTCGACCGGGAATTCGCACGCTGTATCGGCCGGACGCTGGCAATGCACATCGCCCGGCGCGAGCTCCCTCACGCGAAAGTCAATGCGTTGCCGAAATGGCGGCTGCGGCGCGTCGAGGAGTATGTCGGGACGAACTTTGACCACGGCATCACCCTGTCCGAGCTTGCCAAGGTGGCGGGACTGTCGCGGATGCATTTCGCGGCCCAGTTTCGCGCCGCGACGGGATACCGGCCACGCGAATACCTGCTGCACCAGCGCATCGAGCATGCGAAATTGCTGCTGTCGAATTCCGAGACGGCGTTGGTCGAAGTCGCGCTGACCGTTGGCTTCTGCACGCAGGCGCATTTCTCGACCGTGTTTAAACGCGTGACGGGCGACACGCCCGCGCGCTGGCGCTGCGCCAGCCGGAACGCATCGGCTTCGGCCAGGCTCTCCGCCCGCGATCCGGCTTCGACATCGAAGACCGTGGCTCACATGCTGCCCGCGGACTTCCTGTGAATCATGCGAAATGAGAAACAGAAGGGGTTCGTGAAATACTTTGGTTACGGGATCGGCGATGCTGTGCGTGTTAGGTGACCAAGACCCCCAAGTCACCGCTCGAGCCTCTCTCCTCCCTGGGCATACGAGCATCTAGGGGCCGTCCTCCCCCAAGGCGGCCCCTTTTTTCGACAGCACTGCACGATCGATTGCGGCCTCTGTTCGGACCAATCGGCGCTAGGCGCCGAGGTGACGCGCAATCCAGGCACGGACACCCTGAAGACTCCTGAAATCATCCAGTGAGCGCGCCGGAAATCCGGGCTCGACCTCCGCAACCATCTTGCTGAGCGCCTGTCCCGGTCCAAGCTCGAGAAAAATCGTGGCGCCCGCCTCAAAGCAGCTCTCCAGGCAATTTGCCCACTGCACGGTTTGCGAGATCTGCGCGGCGAGCTTGTCGAGGCCGATCTCGGCGGAGACGA
This sequence comes from Bradyrhizobium sp. Kon37, assembly GCF_055807535.1. NCBI lineage: Bacteria > Pseudomonadati > Pseudomonadota > Alphaproteobacteria > Hyphomicrobiales > Nitrobacteraceae > Bradyrhizobium > Bradyrhizobium sp. Kon37. The sequence continues at coordinate 49,467 of NZ_JBVVOY010000020.1, read as the reverse complement.
CCGTAGCGCCGTCGATACCGCTCAGGATGCGCGCGCCGGCAGCCGGCGGGAACGTGACCTGCGCCGACCGCAATACCTCGCGAAACGCCGCCGCCGCTCCGGCGAGCCGTTCAGTGTGGGAAGCGACCTCGACCGGCAGATCGACGACCATTGCCGCGTGCATCGCCCGCGCCTCTGCGGCGATTGCGTTCAATGCCTCCCGGCTCCCGCCGATCACGAAGGCGTCGCCGGGATTGATGATGGCAATCGCCGCGCCGCAGCGCACGCAGAGGCGGTCGACGTCGCCACGAGAAAGTCCGCGCACGAAGACCAGGCCATCACCGGCGTGCGTGAAGGCGTCCATGGCCTCCGCACGGCGCGCGACGAGGTCGAGCGTGACGGCCGCTTCGAACAACCCGGCGCCCCAGGCCGCAACCTCGCCGACGCTATAGCCGGCGATGACGGCGCCATGCGGAATGACATCCTTGAGCGCCGCCGTGGCGGCCAGCGCCTGCAAGGTGCACAGGATCTGGCTGGCGCGGTTGCGATGCAGGGCCTCGTCGGGCTCGCTGCGCACGAAATCGCGCGGATCCCTGCCGCCGAGCAATGTCGCCGCATGGGCAAACAGGTGCGCAGCTTCCGGTGCGTCGCCGGTAAGGGCGAACATCTCCCGGTGCTGCCTGCCTTGCCCCGAGCACAGGATCGCAAGCGTCATCGCCGTCGCCTAGTTCGGAAAGAGCGTTGCGATCGCAATCGCCAGGGTCACGACACTGAACGCGGTACTCGCAATGACCATGGATCCCGCCCTGGCGGAATCCAGCCGGTAGTTGACGGCGAACAGGATTCCAAAAAAGCCGGAAGGTACGGCGGCGAGCAGAATGGCCGTCTTCGCGACATCCGGCGCGACCGGAATGACGCGAATGACCGCGACTGCCAACAGCGGGCGCACGATGTCCGAGGCCAATGTTGCAGCGACGACCTTCCAGTCCAGTCGAAACGACTGCGCCGACAGAATGGCTCCGGTGAGGAACAAGGCGACGCCGGCAGCCGAACTTCCAATCAGCGCGAGGCTTGCACGGGCCAACGCGTCGAGGCTCACATCAGATAACGAGAACAGGATGCCAAGCGCCGGCGCGAGCACCACCGGCTTGGTGATCGCACGCCGAATTGCTCTCAGGACCTGCCGTGCCGCCATTTGCTCGCCGCGAGCCTTGGCGGCGCCCATTTCCGCCATGATCAGGGTCAGCGGACTGATGAGGATCGAGCCCGCCGCCAATGCGACGGCAACCGGCACAGTGCCGGCCGGCCCCACGACTGACGTCATGATCGGAAGGCCCACGCCGGCGAGATTCGGAAAGCCGATCGTCAATGCCTGTAACGATGCCTCCGACCGGGGTACCTTGGAAAAGCTGCGTGCAGCAAAATACCAGGTGAGATAGAGCAGCAGCATCGTCACGCCGAGCACCAGAAAGAGCGGGATCTGCTCGATCATCTCGCGGCGCGACGCCGAGGCTGTCGCCGCGAACAGCGACGCCGGCAGCGCGAAATCCATCACCAATGCGTTGAGGGCGTCGACGTGAAGATTGTCGACGATATGAAATTTTCCGGCGGCGTATCCCAGCAACAGAACGAAGAAGACCGGCACCAGCGCCATCAGGATCGCGTTGGACGTCATGGAATCGGCCTTTCATGGGCGTCGACAAAGAGTGTCATTGCAAGCAGGTCGGCCGATCCACCCGGGCTGAGGCGACGGGCAACGAAGCTTTCGTGGATCGACTGCGCCTGTGCACGCCAGCCGGACGCGCCGACGCCGCCTGAAGCGATGAAGCGACGCGCCGCATCATGCGCAAAGCGAAGGCCGTCGAGCCCGCCGCGATGCAGGAGGTTGGTGTCTTCGACGAACGCGATCAGAGCAAGGCACGCCTCGACCCGGGCAGCTTCCATATTCTCCGGCAGGACCGACGCGGCCCTGCGCAACGCCGGCAAGCCGATTCCGTAGACACTGGGAAATCCGTTCGCGGCCTCGATACGCGCACCGCCCGCGCGAAAACGGCGGCGCGCCACGCTGCCATGGCTGTGCAGCAACACTGGACCGCCGAGGATGCTGTCGCCCCACAGACGCGCCACGACAGCGCCGAGCGGAAGCCCGGGATCGACCAAACCGCCGGCTTTCGCGCCGGCCGCCGCGCACAGCAGGCCGAGCCCGAAGATTGCGCCGCGGTGGGTGTTGATCCCCGACGTCGCATTGAACATGGCGCGCTCCGCCTCAAGACCGATGATTCGCAGCCGTCCCATGCCGCAGCCAAACGCGCCCGCGTCGGCCAGCTGTTGCAGATAGGGCCTGATCGCCGCAGCGCTGCGACGAAACGTGCCGGCATCCATATCGTCGTGGCTGCCATTGTCGACATGGCTCACCAGACCCGGCTTCGGCCAGGTTTCGAGCTCCTTGACGAGGCAATCGGCGGCGACGGCGCCGATTGCAGAGACATCAGGCACCGTCTGCGCCCGGTGCAGGGATGGCCGTTCCACGCCTCTTGCGGCCGTGGTGATCATGATGCCATCGCTCCCGACACGAATTGATGCCTACCGAGCAGAACCACCCGCTCGATGCTCTTGACCAGAAGCTCGCTCGCGCCGCCGTGGAATTCGCGCCAGTTGACCGCAGCGCCGTCGGCACCCATCAACTCGCCATCGAGCCGCATCGGCGCGCCGGTCTCGATCGCGGCGACATGGGCGACGAAGCGATCGATGTCGGTTTCGCGGCGAAACTCGAACAGGACATCGAGGTCGGAACGGCCGGTAACGTAGTCGAGCCCGGTCAGCGCCTGCCAGGCCAGGCTGCCGAACACGCGCACGTCCACCGCATGGCGAAGTGCCAGCCCGTCGAGCCGGTCGAGCGCGGGCCACCAGTTGCGCGGCGCGTAAGCCCGCGTCTGCCGCAGCAACGGCGGCCTCGCGACCGAGGCGACGTGGTCGATATCGACCAGAAGCGAGATCCGCTTCTTGCCGGCCGAAGGCGGCAAGGGCAGGCCCAAGGCGAGGCCGGTCGCCTCGGATGGCAAAGCGCGTCGCCTGACCGTCGGCCATCTCATTCGAGGCCAGCGCGCCAGAAGGGACTCGGTTGCGAGATCACCGCGCGCATCCAGCATCGCGCGCCAGCCTGCGGGGCTGACGAAGACGAGGTCGTGACGACCGGGTGGCCGTTCACCGGGTTTGCAGGGCGAGGTCACGAACGCGCTCCGCGATATCGGCGGCCTTCAACCGGCCACCGCGCCCCTTGCCGAGCGCATCCCGCCGATCATGCTCAGCAGGCATGTCGGCGAGCAGCGCCTCCAGCTGCTCGGCGAGCGAATTGGCATTGCTCCACGTCATGTGAACGGCGCCCATTTGCGCGAGATTGGACAGGCCCGGCGCGAATACCGGCGTCGACTTCGCCTTTTCCTGCAGCGCCTCAATCGATAGCTTGGTGACCTTCGCCATCGACGGCAGGTCCATCACTGCGGGATCGGCCCCGGGCAATCCGACCAGCACGCGCGTCGCAAGACCCGTCGCAAGCAGAGCGCCCGCAGCCGAGTGGCCGTAGAGAAGACCGATCGTCGGACGACCGTGCATGTCCGCGTGGATCAGCACCTTGGCCAGATGCGCGAGGAACTCGTTCAGTCCGAGCAATTCGTCACGCTTGCTCATGCGCTGGCTGTCGCTGTCGACGAGGACCAGAATCGGCCCGGAGTCCCGGTCGATCGACTCCAGGACGTGGCCCGATAGCCTGATCGCTTCGTCGACGCCTAGCGCCGTCCGGTCTGCAACACCAAGCAAGAGGATCCGGCCGCCGGATCGCAGCGTCGCCGAGCCGAGGATGACGCCCTTGTCGTTCCTCACCTCATGGCCGGCGGGAAAGAGCGAAGCGAGGATATCATCGAGCGTCACGGCTGGTCCTCCCGATCCGGTTGGCAAGGGCAATGAATTCATCGGCCGGCAGCTCGGGAACGGCTTCGGCATGCGCGATGCCTTCCGCCGTCCAGATGTCCACGGCATCACCGCAGTCACCGAAGCTGCGCAGCCGGTCGGCAAGCCGCCGCTGCTCGGCCCTCAGCCTGTCGAGACCGAAAGGTCCGACCAGGCCGAGCAGCTCCAGCGCGGCCACGCGAAAATCCTGCACATTGTCGTCGACGAAAACATCGGCGGCACCGAGCAAACGGCGATGCTTGCCTCCCATGGTCCGCCAGACCAAGGCGCGATCGCGGGAATCGAACTCCTCGACGCCGCGATTGGTCTCGATCACCTCGGGGCCCGACACTGCGATGCGCCCCGGCTCCGAGACGGCGAGAACGGAGCAACAGCCTGCGATCAGGCCACCGCCGCCATAGCATCCGGACCTGCCGCCGATCAGGCCGATGACCTTCACGCCGGCGCTGCGCGCTTCCATCACTGCGCGCATGATCTCGGCGATAGCAAGCTCGCCGGCATTCGCCTCCTGCAAGCGGACGCCGCCGGTATCGAGCAGGATCAGGACCGGGGTCGAGCCGATCTGGCGCGCGGCGCGGAGCAGCCCGATCAGCTTGGCGCCGTGTACCTCACCAAACGCGCCGCCCATGAAGCGGCCTTCCTGCGCGGCGACGAACACCGGCGAGCCGTCGAGGCGGCCGTGACCGACGATGATGCCGTCGTCGAATTGCTCGGGAAGGTCGAATATCTTCAGATGCGGGCTGACCTCGCGCTGCTCCGGCCCAATGAACTCGACAAAGCTGCCGGCGTCGAGCAGCAGCTCCAGTCGCGTGCGGGCCGACGCCTCGTAGAAGCTGGTGTTGCGGGCCCGTTCGGCCGGGCTGATGTCCTTGAGCGGAGCGGTCATTGGCCGGCCTCCGCGATCAATCGCACCGCCTGCGCGAGCCGAAGCGACACCGTATCGGGACGCGCGCCTCCGTCATTGATCGAGAACTTCAGCCCGCCCGGCGAATAGCGTTCGACGAAATCGCTGATCACGGCACTCCAGACTGCTCCGAAGCCCACGGCCGCAGTCTTGACGTCCACGGCGCATTCCGCATCCGGCAAGCTCCGCTCGACCAGCACTTCCAGATTTCCGGAAGCGACCACGCCGACAATCGCGCTTTGCCTGGTGCCGCCGGCTCGCGCGCGAACCTGGTGTTGAAAGTTGAGATCTTCCATGGTCCGTCCCTCACCAATTCCTGAATTTTGACGGCGGTGCGTAGAGTCCGCCCGACCAGCGCACGAGGTCCTTGATCGAGCGCGCCGCCAGCAGGCTGCGATCCGCGTCGAGCGGATTGATGCCGAGATCTTCCGGCCTGCGGATCACGCCGCGCTCGCGCAGGCGCGAGACCATGTTGCGATCGCGCCTGCGACCGACATCAGTGTAGCCGGCGACGCCGCGGATAGCCTGCTCGCGCTCCTGCGCGGTCCGGCACAGCAGGAGATTCGCCACGCCTTCCTCGGTGACAATGTGCGTGACGTCATCGCCATAGATCATGACCGGCGCGAGTTCGAGATTGAGCTTCTCCGCGAGCTCGATCGCATCGAGCTTCTCGACGAACAGCGGCACGTTCTTGTCGCCGAAAGTCTCGCCGATCTGCACGACCAGCTTGCGGCCGCGCCGTAGCGGCGCCGGACTGTCGGGATCGGCCTCCGCTCCGGCCTTCAGCCAGGGCTCGCTCGGATGACGCCGCCCGCGGGCGTCCGCTCCCATGTTCGGGGCGCCGCCGAAGCCCGCGATGCGCGAGGCGGTGACGGTCGACGAGTTCCCTTGCAGATCGATTTGCAGCGTAGAGCCGATGAACATGTCGCAGGCATAGAGCCCGGCGGTCTGACAGAAGGCGCGGTTGGAGCGCAACGAGCCGTCGGGACCGGTGAAGTAGATGTCGGATCTGGCGCGGATGTAGTCGTCCATGCCGACCTCCGATCCGAACGAGTGAATCTGCCGCACCCAGCCGGACTCGATCGCGGGAATGAGCGCGGGATGGGGATTCAACGCGAAGTGGGTCGCGATCGTCCCCTTCAGCCCCAGCCTCTCGCCGAATGTCGGCAGCAGGAGCTCGATCGCGGCCGTGCTGAAGCCGATGCCGTGATTGAGCCGCTGTACGCCATAGGGCGCATAGATGCCCTTGATCGCGAGCATCGCTGTCAGGATCTGGCCTTCCGTGATCGCGGCCGGATCGCGCGTGAACAGCGGCTCGACGAAGAACGGCTTGTCGGCCTTGACGATGAAATGGACACGGTCCGCCGGGATGTCCACGCGCGGAACGGTGTCGACGATTTCGTTGACCTGTGCGATCACGACGCCGTCCTTGAACGCGGTCGCCTCGACCACGGTCGGGGTGTCCTCGGTATTCGGGCCGGTGTAGAGATTTCCCTCGCGGTCGGCGCTGACGGCGGCGATCAGCGCGACGTGCGGCGTGAGGTCGATGAAATAGCGGGCGAACAGTTCGAGATAGGTATGGACCGCGCCGAGCTCGATCTTGCCGCCGAACAGCATGCGCGCGATCCGCGCCGATTGCGGTCCGGAATAGGCATAGTCGAGCCGCTTCGCGACGCCGCGGTCGAACAGGTCCAGATGTTCGGGCAGAACGACACCCGACTGCACCATGTGCAGATCGTTGACCCTGGACAGATCGACAGCCAGCAGCGCGCGGCTCAGCAGATCCGCCTGCTTCTGGTTATCGCCCTCCAGGCAAACCCGGTCGCCCGGCCGGATCACGGCCTCCAGCAGGCGCGTGACGTCGTGTGCTTCGACGACCTTGCCGCGGGCAAAGCCGGCTCCCGCGGCAATGCGCGCATCGCGCGCGGCTCGATTGTTCTGCCAGCTTGTCATGACCGTCATTCCCTCAGACAAGTGCCGCACAGAAGCATCAGCGCTTCTTCGCTTCTTCGATTGCATTCGTGAATTTGCGGGACATTCGGGGCGGCGGGAGTGCTGTCACCCCCGCCGTCCTTCCTTCTGCCGGCCGTGCGTCAGGACCGGCAAAAACGGGCGTCAGCGGGTAGCGGGCTGCGGGATGCTGCGCGCGGCGCGGGCGATCACGGCCGCCACTTCCTTCGGATGAGACTCGTAGACCGAGTGGCTGGCGCCTGGGATTACCGTTGTCTGGCTTTTCGCGCGCTCGTAGTACCAGCGCTCGAGATCCGGATTGATGATCTGATCGCTGCCGGCGACGATGCCCCAGCTCGGCTTGGTCTTCCACGCGGCCGCCGTCAGCGGCGTACTGAACACCTGCGTCGCTGCCAGCACCTGGGATCGCGCGACGAACTCGGCGCGCTCACGCGGCAGATCGGGCGCGAACAGCTTCGGGAATTGCACGGGATCGAGATAGGTGAATTTGTCGGGCGTGACCTTGATGACGCCTTCGGTCTTGCCGAGGACGCTCGGTGTCTTCTTGCCGAGCGCCGATTCGTCCTCGCCGACGTCGGGCGCGTGCGCGGCGACGTAGACCAGGCCGACGACATTGGGATGCACACCCGCCTCTGTGATGATCGAGCCGCCATAGCTGTGGCCGACGAGCAGCGTCGGGCCGTCCTGGAGATTGAGGATGCGCTTTGCTGCCGTGACGTCGTCTGCAAATGTCGTCTCGGGCTCCTGCACCATGGTGACGCGGAAACCTTCCTTGGTCAGGATCTCGTAGACCGGCTTCCAGCCGGACGCATCCACCCAGGCGCCGTGCACCAGGACGATATTTTTCAGGGGTTCGGCGCGCGCGGGGGCAACGGTCGCCATCAAGGAGAGCGCAGCGGCAAAGGCGAGACCAGCGTTGAGGTATTTCATGTCAGGATCACTCCGGGTTGGAATGACGTGACACTAATTTCGAGGCTTGCCTGCGTATTTCGGCAAACAACTGTCCTTGCCACTTCGCACGCCGCAGCACGCAAGCTGCGACAATCAGCGCCCGAACATCATCCCGAGATGCACCTCTAACCGAAGGCCCATGTCATGCACACTGACATTCATGACATGATTTCTCGCGAGCGTGAACGGCCGGCGTTCGGACATGAAAGACGATCGATGCGCACTCTGTCATTCACCACAACGTTCATGACGCCACTCCAAATCCGAACATAGGATCGACCAATGACCTCCACCGCAACGTGCCGGGCCGCCCTCTTCGTCCTGCTCAGCGCAACAATGCCGGCTCATGCCGGCACCTGCACGGATGACATCGCGCAAACCCAGGCCCAGCTGGATCTGGCCATCGAGAAGGACGCGGGCTCCCACGGCTGGAAGCCGGAGAGCCTCAACGCGCTGCGCAGCCATCAACCGACGCCCCGCTCGCTCGCCGAAGCCGAAGGGAGCAACGGCGTCGATTTCACTGATGCGCTCGATTCGCTCGAGCGCGCGCGCGCCGCCAATCGCACCGGCGATATCGCCGCGTGCAGCCAGGAGATCGCGCACGCGCGCGCCATCCTGAGATAGCGAAAGCCGTTTTAGGGCCGACGACGCGGCGACGCGCCAAAATGGTCGCGCGAAAGAGAATGAGACGCGCGAAGCACGTGTTACGCCTCGCCGTCGTGCAGCCGGGGAGCAGGACGTGCGTTCTCGAAATACCCGCGCTCCCGCGGCTTCCTATTGTTCGATCGCAGTCAGCCGGAGTTTTCAGCCATGCGACAACGGCATTCAACATATAAGTGTGTGATGCTTGCGATCGCCATGCTGTGGCTGGTCCCGGCTGCGGCCAACGCTCAAACAACGATGCCGGGCATGCAGCCGCCTGCCGGAATGCTTGCGACGTCGCCGCTCAACCCGCAATCCACGCGACCTGTAGGCATCCCGCTGGGATCGACCGAGATCGCAACGCCCGGCATCTCGCCGATCAATCCCGTGCAAAGCACGATGGGCTGTGCCGGGTCCGGCAACGCCGGATCCAGCGGAGCATTGTTCGACGGCGGCGGGCTGTCCGGCACCTCGTCGACCAATTGCGCCGGCAGCAGCGTGGCACCGTCGTCCCTGCCCTCGACATCGACGGTCGGGCGCGTCGGAATTCCGCTGGGCTCCACCGAAATTGGCGGCGCCGGAATTAGTCCGTCCGTGCCGGTGCCCGGCCCCACATCCATGGGCAGCACGACGTCGATCGACGGCTCCGGCAATCCCTGAGATCAAGAAGGACCATCGCCGTGAAACGGACCCTCACCATTGTGATCGTTACTCTCGCCGTGATCCTGGCCGGCGCGGGCTTCTGGTTCTTCGGCACCGACCAGAAGCCGGCCGTAGCCGCCGCACCCGTGCCCACCGCCGTGCCGGTGGTCGCCGCCACCATCACGGGCAAGGACGTGCCGATCTATCTGCGCGGCATCGGCACGGTGATCGCCTACAACACCGACGTCGTGCGCAGCCAGATCCAGGGGCAGATCGTCAGGATCGCCTTCACGGAAGGACAGACCGTCAAGGCCGGCGACCTCCTGGCCCAGATCGATCCGCGTCCTTACGAAGCGCAGATCGAGCAGCTGACGGCCAATCGCGAAAGGGACCAGGCGCAACTGACGAATGCCGAGGCCAATCTCTCCCGCTACAATCAGCTCGGCGACAAGGGCTACGCGACGCCGCAACTGATCGAGACGCAGACCGCGCAGGTGGCCCAGCTAAGGGCCGCCGTCAAAGCGGACCAGGCCCAGATCGACGAGGCCAACGTCCAGCTCAGCTACACGCGCCTGACGTCGGCCATTCCCGGCATCACCGGCGTTCGCCAGATCGATGTCGGCAACGTGATTCACCCGACCGACCCCAACGGTCTCGTCGTCGTCACCCAGATCGAGCCGATCTCGCTGCTCTTTACGCTGCCGCAGACCGACCTGCCCGTGATCCAGGAGCACGCCGCAAAGGGTGAGCTGAAGGTCATCGCCTACAGCCAGGACAACAAGACGAAGCTCGACGAAGGCACGCTGCTGCTGGTCAACAACGAGATCGCGGGGACGACCGGCACCGTGCAGCTCAAGGCGGTGTTCCCGAACCATGAGCACCGGCTGTGGCCGGGCCAGCTGGTGAACGCGCGCCTGCTGCTCGAGATCCGGAAGGGCGCGCTCACCGTCGCCGGTTCGGCCGTACAGCAGGGGCCGAACGGCAGCTATGTCTATGTCGTGACCGGCGGCGAGACGGCCGCCTTGCGTCCCGTTCACGTCGCACAAATCAGCGATGGCCAAGCCCTGATCGACCAGGGACTGAAATCCGGCGACGTCGTCGTGATCGACGGCCAGTACCGGCTCGCGGAAGGCAGTCGCGTTCGCGAGCTGCACGGCAAGGCCGCGCGTGAAGCCGACCTGCAAAGTGCCGTGCAGGACGCAATCCCATGAACCTCTCCGCCCCCTTCATCCTGCGGCCGATCGCAACCGCCCTGCTGATGGCGGGCTTGCTGCTGTGCGGGCTTGCCGCCTATCCGCTGCTGCCAGTCGGCGCGCTGCCGAACGTCAACTATCCAACCATCCAGATCTCGGCGCAATTGCCCGGCGCCGACCCCGGAACGATCGCCTCGTCGCTGGCCACGCCGCTCGAGCAGCAGCTCAGCCAGATCCCCGGCGTCACCCAGCTCACCTCGTCCAGCGCGCTTGGCGTGGCCCAGCTCACGGTGCAATTCGAGCTGTCGCGCACGGTGGATAGTGCGGCAGTGGACGTGCTGGCCGCGATCAATGCCGCGAGCCCGTTCCTGCCGCCGAACATCCCCTACCCCCCGACGATCCGGAAGGTGAATCCGGCGGAGACGCCGATCATGCTGATCGCGCTGACGTCGGACTCGCTGCCGCTGACCACGGTCGACGCTTATGCGGAGAACATCCTGCTGCCGAAGATTTCGCAGGTGCCGGGCGTCGGTCTCGTCGGCATCGGCGGCCAGCAGAAGCCCGCGATCCGCGTTCGCGTCAATCCGCAGGCGCTCGCCGCCCGCGGCATCGGCCTCGAAGACGTCCGCACCGTGATCGCCGGCGCCAATGTCGACCTGCCCAAGGGCACGCTCAACAGCCCGCGCGTCACCTATACGCTGAACACCAACGATCAGCTGCTCAAGCCCTCCGCCTATGAAGACCTCATCATCGCCTATCGCAACGGCTCGCCGGTGCGGATACGCGACATCGGCACGGCGGTCGACGGACCGGAGAACGACCTTCTGGCCGGCTGGTACGGCAAGGATCCCGCCATCATCCTGGCGGTGCAGCGCGTTCCCGGCGCCAACGTGATCGAGACCGTCGACCGCATCAAGAAGCTGCTGCCGCAACTGCAGGCCTCCGTTCCCCCGGCAATCAAGGTGACGATCGCCGCCGACCGCACCGCCACCATCCGCGCGGCCGTCTCCGACGTTCAATTCACGCTGATGCTGACGGTCGCGTTGGTCGTGATGGTCATATTCCTGTTCCTGCGGAATCTCTGGGCCACCATCATCCCGGCGATCACGGTTCCCTTGTCGCTGGTCGGCACGTTCGCGGTGCTTTACGTGCTCGGCTACAGCCTGGATAATCTTTCGCTGATGGCGCTGTCGATCGCGGTTGGCTTCGTGGTCGACGATGCGGTCGTCGTCATCGAGAACATCGTGCGCCATCTCGAGCAGGGGATGACGCCCATGGAGGCCGCGCTCAAAGGGTCCAGCGAAATCGGCTTCACGATCGTCTCCATCACCCTGTCGCTGATCGCGGTGTTTATCCCGCTGTTTTTGATGGGCGGTTACGTCGGCAAGCTGTTCCAGGAATTCGCCGTCACGATCACCGCCTCGCTGCTGTTGTCGCTCATCATCTCGCTGACGCTGACGCCGATGATGTGCGCGCGGCTGCTGAAGGACGAATCGCGCAAGAAGCATGGCCGGGTTTACCTCGCCTTCGAACGCGGTTTCGATGCCCTGCTCGCGCTCTATGCGAGCGGCCTGCGAATCGTGCTGCGCCATCGCTTTGTGACGCTGCTGGTGATGCTCTCGACCATTGCGCTGACCGGCTACCTCTACGTGATCATTCCGAAAGGCTTCTTTCCGCAGCAGGACACCGGGCAGATCGTCGGCATCACCGAAGCCGCACAGGACATCTCCTTCCCCGCGATGTCCGAACGCCAGCAGGCGGTCGTCGACATCCTCTCGAAGGATCCGGCGGTCCAGTCGGTGGCGAGCTATATCGGCCCGGGCGGCCCGACCGCGACGCTCAACCAGGGACGCATCTTCATCGTCCTGAAGCCGAAGCCGGAGCGCAAGGCCAGTGCCGATCAGATCATCGAACGGCTGGGACCTGCGCTGTCGCATATTCAGGGCATCAGACTTTACATGCAGGCCGCGCAGGACATCACCATCGGCGCCCGGCTGTCGAAGACGCAATATCAGTACACGCTGACGGATGCCGATTCAAACGAGCTCACCAACTGGTCGGCGATCTTCCTGGACAAGCTTCGCGCGCTCGACCTCATCACCGACGTCGCGAGCGACCAGGCCAATGCTGGCCCGCGGCTCGAGGTCACCGTCAATCGCGAGGTCGCATCGAGCTTCGGCATACTGCCCACGACGATCGACAACACGCTCGACGACGCCTTCGGCCAGCGCATCGTCTCCACGATGTTCACCTCGCTGAACCAGTACCATGTCGTGATGGAAGTCGATCCGCGTTTCCAGTACGGCCCCGAAGCGCTGAAGGACATCTACCTGAACTCGGCCACCGGCCAGCAGGTCCCCCTGAGCACGCTGGTCCACAGCGTCATCAAGCCCGCGCCGATCCTGATCAACCACCAGAGCCTGTTTCCCTCGGTGACGATCTCATTCAACCTGCGGCCTGGAGTCGCGCTGGGCGATGCGGTGGCGGCGATCCAGGAGATCGAGAAGAGCACCGGCAAGCCCGCCTCGCTAACGGCTTCGTTCCAGGGCAATGCGCAGGCGTTCCAGTCCTCCCTGTCGGGCACGCCGCTATTGATCGGGGCGGCGCTGATCGTGATCTACATCATCCTCGGCGTGCTCTATGAGAGCCTGATCCACCCCATTACGATCCTGTCGACGCTGCCTTCGGCAGGCATCGGCGCGCTGCTGCTGCTGCTGGCCGTCCACATGGATCTCAGCGTCATCGCCATCATCGGCATCATCCTGCTGATCGGCATCGTCAAGAAGAACGGCATCATGCTGGTCGATTTCGCCCTCGAGGTGGAGCGCCAGCACGGGCTCAGCCCGGAAGAGGCGATCTACCAGGCCTGCACGCTGCGGTTCCGCCCGATCCTGATGACAACGATGGCGGCGCTGCTGGGCGGCGTGCCGCTGATGATCGGCTCCGGCACCGGCGCCGAGCTGCGTCAGCCGCTCGGCTACACCATCGTCGGCGGCCTGATGCTATCGCAGATCCTGACGCTCTACACGACGCCCGTCGTCTATCTCTATCTGGACCAGTTCAGCAATTGGCTCACCGGACGCAAGCCGCGGTCGGCCGAGACATCCGCTCCATCCACGAGCGGAGCAGATACGGGATTGCGCCATGAATCCGCTTGAGCAGGTGACCGCAGGCATGATGTCGCCTCGATCACGGCTTCGTGCGTTTTGACAAAGCACCAAGGAAAACGCAAAAGACCGGCCTCCGGCGGGGCGGTAAACCTTTTGCATGACGCTCGAACGCCTGGATGGCGCTAACTCTCTACAGCCCCAGCGATGGTGGCGCCGTTTGCTGCCGATCCAGACAATACAGGATCGGATTCTGCTGTGGGCCTGGGGCAGCCTGGTTTTGACCCTGCTGTCCTTCGCCTGTTCACTGCTTGGAGACAATTTTACGGCGATCGCTTTCGCTGCTTTCCTAGCCGCTTCGCTGACGCTCGTCGGCGCGATCATGGACATCACCGCCCAGAAGAAGGCCCATGCCGAGCTGGAGCGGAGCGAGCAGCGCTACCGCCATTTGTTCAGCCGCATGCCGATCGCGTTTCGTCAGCTCGACGCCAGCAGGTTGGTCGTGCTGTTCCGAAAATTGCGCGCCGAGGGCGTCAAGGACCTCGGCGCCTATTTCGACAGCCATCCCGAGTTCCTCCGGACCTGCATGGATGCGCTCTCGTTTCAGGAGGCCAACGAACGGGCAATCCAGATGTTCGGCAGAGGCGTCGACGGCTATGTCGGACGTTCCATGGCCGAGACCTGGAAGGAACGTCCCGATACGTTCCGGCGCGCCATGGAATCCCGTTATCGCGGCGAGACGAACTTCGAGGAAGAGACCAGGATGGTCACCTGGGACGGCCGCGTCGTCGACGTTCTCTTCACGACAGCTCGGGTCGGCCCCATCAATGATCTCGAAATAAGCCTGGTCGGCACGATCGACATTTCACAACGCCTTCGCGCCCAGGAAAGGCTCCGGCAGGTGCAGGCGGAGTTCGCACATGCCGCGCGTGTCTCGATGCTCGGCGAGCTCACCGCGTCGATCGCCCACGAAGTGAATCAGCCGCTCGCCGCTATCGCCACCAATGGCGCCGCCGGGCTGCGGTGGCTGAACAGGCCCGTCCCCGATATCCTCGAGATCCGCAAGACCATTGAGAACATCGTCGTGGATACCCAGCGCGCCGCGAACATCGTGGCGCGCGTTCACGGGATGGCTTCCCGGAAAGTCCCCGAGCAGGCATCCCTGTCGTTCGACGAGATCATTCGCGAAGCGCTTCTTTTCCTTCAACACGAGATGGAATCCCGCAACGTGACGGTCCTGCACCGGCCCGATCCGGGCACGCCGCTGGTGCTCGGTGACCGCACCCAGCTCCAGCAGGTGATCGTCAACCTAACCATCAATGCGGTGCAGGCGATGACACAAGCGGGATATGATGATCGGAGGATCATCATCAGCACGGTCACGCAGGACGCGGCGAAATTGTGCTGCTCCGTGGAGGACAACGGTCCTGGCATCGCCGCCGAACATGTCGATCGGCTGTTTGAGAGCTTTTTCACGACCAAGGACAGCGGGATGGGCATGGGACTGCCGATCTGCCGGTCGATCGTCGAAGCGCATGGAGGCCGGATCGGCGCCGAAGCCCACGGCGCGAATGGCGGCGCCCGCTTCTGGTTCACGCTGCCGATAGCCGTTTCGCCGGCGGATTCGCCGCGCCGCGATCTCCACGCCGAGATGTGACGGGACGTCTCCGGCGCAGTCGCTATTCTCCGGTCGCGGCCGCACGCACCAGGCGGATCGGCACGCCCTTGTATGACGGCGTGAGGCTCAGGGGATCACGGGCATAGAGCGGCACCAGCGGATTGGCTTCCGGATAATACGCCGCGCAACAGCCGGTCGGAAAGGCATAGGCCACGACGCGGAAGTTGCGCACGATCCGTTCTGCGCCATCGGTCGAGGCGGTTATCAGATCGACGCGGTCGCCGTCGGCAAGCCCGCGCTTCTTCAACTCGTATTCGTTGAGGAAGACTACGTCGCGCTGGCCGAACACGCCGCGATAGCGGTCGGACATCGAGTAGAGCGTCGTGTTGTACTGATCGTGGCTGCGTATTGTGGTGAGCCACAAGAAATCCGGATCGCTCTGCGGCGGGTCCTCGCCGCAACCCGGGAAGACCAAAAAGTTCGCCTTGCCCGACGGCGTCGCCCAGATGCGCTCGCGTGCCGTCGAGATAAGATGGAAGCCGCCGGGGACGCGGATGCGGGCGTTGTAGCCCTGGAAGATCGGGAACACCGCCTCGATCGCATCGCGAATCCGGTCGTAATCAGCCATGAAGCCGTCCCAATCGACCACCGTGCGCTCGCCCAGCGTCGCCTTGGCGACGCCGGCGACGATCGCTATCTCGCTGAGGAGATGCTCCGATGCCGGTTTGTTGCGGCCGGCGGACGCATGCACCATCGACATCGAATCTTCCACCGTGACCGACTGCGGCCCCGATTGCTGCACATCGATCTCGGTGCGGCCGAGGCACGGCAGGATCAGGGCGGCACGGCCATGGATCAGATGGCTGCGGTTGAGCTTGGTCGAGACGTGGACAGTCAGAGCGAGTTTGCCAAGCGCGGCCTGGGTCGCCTGCCAGTCCGGAATGGCTGCGGCGAAATTGCCGCCCATCGCGAAGAAGGCCCTCACCTCGCCGCCGATCATGGCCTCGAGCGCGGTCACCACATTGTGTCCCGGTGCGGCCGGAGGCTTGAAGCCGAAGCGTTGCTCCAGGCGCTCGAGGAAGTCCGCCTTGGGGACTTCCGTGATTCCCACGGTCCGATCGCCCTGCACATTGGAATGACCGCGAACCGGGCAGACGCCGGCGCCATCGCGCCCGACATTGCCGCGCAACAGGGCGAGGTTGGCAATCTGCTGGACGTTGTTCGCACCGCGCCAGTGCTGGGTGATGCCCATTCCGTACACGAGGATGGCGCGCTCGGCCTTCATATAGGCGCCCGCCGCATATTCCATGTCCTCGCGCGTCAAGCCGGACTGACGTTCGATGTCCGGCCATTGCGTGCGTTTGAGATCGTCGATCAGCGCCTCAACGCCGGCGGTGTGGCCACGAATGAAATCCCAGTCCAGGATCTCCTGCTGCTCGGCGGCACGGGCAGCCTCGTCGGCCTCCACCAGGATCTTCATGATCCCCTTGAGGACGGCGACGTCGCCGCCGACCCGCACCTGGAACAGTCTTGAGCTGATCGTCGTCGACGACAGCGTCATCATCTCGACCGGGCTCTGCGGCGCCTGGAAACGTTCCAGCGCCCGCTCACGGAACGGGTTGAACGAGATGATGGAGGCGCCGCGGCGTGCCGCATTGCGCAGGCTGGTCATCATCCGCGGGCTGTTGGTGCCCGGATTCTGGCCGAAGATGAAGATGCAATCGGCCTTGTCGAAATCCTCCAGCAGCACGGTGCCCTTGCCGACGCCGAGCGAGTACGGCAGACCAACGCTGGTCGCCTCGTGGCACATGTTCGAGCAGTCGGGAAAGTTGTTGGTGCCGTATTCGCGCACGAAGAGCTGAAAGAGGAAGGCGGCTTCGTTCGAAGTCCGCCCGGACGTGTAGAACTCCGCCATGTTCGGATCCGGCAAGGCCCGGAGCTCGCGACCGATCATATCGAATGCATCGCTCCATTTCACCGGAAGATAGCGGTCGGATACGGCGTCGTAGGCCATCGGATGAGTGAGCCGCCCGACCATTTCGAGATCGTAATCGTTCCAGCCAGCGAGCTCGGTGACGGTATGCTCGGCGAAGAATTCCGGCGTGCAGCGCTTCGATGTTGTCTCCCAAGCGATTGCCTTGCCGCCGTTCTCGCAGAATTCGAATGATGAGGTATGCTTCGGATCGGGCCAGGCACAGCCGGGGCAATCGAAGCCCTCTGGTTGATTCATCCGGCTGAGCGTCGCTGCACCTTTCAGCGGCGCCCGCTGCACCAGAAGCGCCTCGCTGAGCGCCTTCAGTGCGCCCCAGCCGCCGGCGGGTTCGCGATAGGGACGGACCGACTTCGTGGTCATCTCGATATCTCTCGATGTGGCAATTCTCCGGTTCAGTTAAGGATCGCGCAGGCAGAGCCGTCTTTTCAGAACGAAGCCGAATTTCGCAATTGCACACGTTCGATCCCGGGCGGCGGGCCGAAGCAGCCATGCATTCCAGCAAAAACAGCGCCGTTCGCGGAAGCAGAAGCGGCAACCGGAAACTAGGTTGGTCGGCCGGAGCCCCGTCGCTACGGGAGGGCTTTCGACAGTTTTCAGGAGCGACCCAAGATGCTTTCACGACGTGATTTGCTGGCCATGTCCGCGGCAGGCGCCGCCATGGTCGGCTCCAGTGCGCAGGCCGCAACCTTCGGCAATCCGGACGAGCCGCCGCAAGGCGCCGTCAACGCCAAGAGTCCCGGAAGCCTGACCGATCCCGGTCCGCAGAATCCCGAACTGGGCAAGCAATTCCCCTCCGCACAAACTCCGCCGGCGACCGACGTCGGTGGCTTGCCGATGGATTGGGCCTCGTTCAACAATGCGCCGAGGCGCATCCAGAATGGCGGCTGGGCACGGCAAGTCACCGTCGCGGACTTCGCCATCTCGAAGGAGATCTCTGGCGTCAACATGCGGCTGTCCGCCGGCGGCATCCGCGAGCTGCATTGGCATCAGGCGGCCGAATGGGCGATCATGACCTACGGCAGCTGCCGCATCACCGTGCTCGACACGCAGGGGCACCCCTATGTCGGCGACCTCAAGGCCGGCGACCTCTGGTATTTCCCACCGGGCGCGCCGCACTCGCTGCAAGGCCTGGGGCCTGATGGTTGCGAATTCGTGATCTGTTTCGACGACGGCCACGCCAATGAGTTCAACACGCTGCTGGTCACGGACTGGCTCGCCCATACGCCGCCCGAGGTGCTCGCGAAGAATTTCGGCGTCCCGGCCGATACCTTCGCGAAGATTCCGCTGCATAATCGCTGGATCTTCCAGGGCACGGTGCCCGGCGATCTCGCCGCCGATCGTGCCGTAATCGCCAAGCATGCCGAGGCACCGCCCTATCCCTTCATCCATTCGCTCGGCAGTTCGGCACCGGTGAAGGAGAGCTCCGCCGGCAGCATCCGCGTCGCCGACAGCAGCAACTTCAA
The DNA here is from genome assembly GCF_055807535.1 of Bradyrhizobium sp. Kon37. Taxonomy (NCBI): domain Bacteria; kingdom Pseudomonadati; phylum Pseudomonadota; class Alphaproteobacteria; order Hyphomicrobiales; family Nitrobacteraceae; genus Bradyrhizobium; species Bradyrhizobium sp. Kon37. The sequence continues at coordinate 31,038 of NZ_JBVVOY010000020.1, read as the reverse complement.
GGTCGCCACCACCGTCGCCGCGGCGCTGGTGACGATGCCGCCGGGAGCGGTCCGGGAGATGCACTGGCATCCGAATGCCGACGAGTGGCAGTACTATATCAAGGGCAAGGCACGGATGACGGTGTTCGACACCGGCCCCAACGCGCTGACGACGGACTTTTCCGCCGGCGACATCGGCTATATCAGGCGCAATCTCGGTCATTATGTGGAGAACGTCGGCGACACCGAACTGCAGTTCGTCGGTGTGTTTCGTGCGCCTCGCTACGAAGAGGTGTCGCTATCCAACTGGCTGACGCACACGCCTCCCAGCCTGGTCGCCCAGCATTTCAACATCGACGAGAAGCTGATCGCCCAGTGGCCGGACAATGGCCCCGGTGTCATGCCCAAATCCTGAAGCAAATCCACATAGGGACCAGAACGAGAAAGGCGCCGAAACCGGCGCCTTTCTTTTTGTCCGCGTTTCGAGCCGTACAGCGGTCAGTAGTGATCGGCCGCTGGGGCCGCCTTGCCGCGGAAGACGCGATAGCCCACGGCGACATAGAGCAGCATCAGCGGGAATACGAACAGGCCAGCGCCCCAGAACATGAAGGCGAGACTTGCATGAGGCGCCGCGGCCTCGTCGATCGTGATGACGAACGGGATCATGTAGGGCCAGAACGACAGAGCGAGCGTGGCGAAAGCCGCCACGAAGATCAGCGCGACCATGTGGAACGGCCAATAATCGTCATGGACCAGGATGCTCTTGGCCAGCATCGCGGCCGCGCCGGCGCCGATCGCGGGAAACACGAGCAGATAGGGCCGGTCGGTCCAGCGCTGCAGAATCGGAAGATGTTCGGCAAGCGCATACGCAAAGACGACGACCAGGAACACCAGGACGCCGGTCGCCAGCGGCGGGATCTGGCTCCGCGCGGCATCCTGAACGGGACCATCACTCTTCCTTATCAGCCAGCAGGCCCCGAGCAGCGAATAGCCGAAGCAGAGTCCGATCCCGCACAGGGCGGAAAAGGCGGTCAGCCAGCCGAGCGTTCCACCGGTATAATCGCCGTTGGAGAACTGAAGTCCTTCGACGAGAGCGCCGACCATCGCGCCCTGCATGAAACTCGCCGCAAACGAGCCCGCGACGAAACTGACGTCCCAGACCCAGCGCGAACGGAGCGCTTTGCCGCGAAACTCGAAGGCCACGCCGCGCAGGATCAATCCGAGCAGCATCACGACGACCGGGATATAGAATGCCGACATCACCATGGCGTACACCACGGGAAACGAGCCCCACATGATCACGCCCGTGACGATCAGCCAGGTCTCATTGCCGTCCCAGACCGGAGCGACCGTGCTCAGCATGGCGTCTCGCTTCGCCTCACTGCCGGCCAGGCCGAACAGCATGCCGACGCCGAGATCGAACCCGTCGAGGAGGAGATAGATCAGAATGCTGATGGCAAGAAGGGCAACCCAGTACATCACCATGGTTACTCTCCTGCCTCGAGATAGCTGCTGGCGGCCGGCACCTGATCGGCGAGCGACATCGGCCGATTGGGCACGGGGACGTGGAGCGGCTTGCCGCCGAGTCCCGCCGGGCCGGCACGCAGCAGCCGATAGATGTAATATGTCCCGAACGAGAAGATGAAGGCGTAGACCGCGACGAACAGGATCAGCGAGGTCAACGCAGCCGACGCGGTCAGGAACGGCGTCACGGCGTCCGCAGTGCGCAGCACGCCATAGACCGTCCATGGCTGGCGCCCCACTTCCGCGGTGTACCAGCCGGTGAGGATGGCGATCCACGGCAGCGGGAAGCTGAGGAAGATGCCCCACAGCAGCAGGCGGCTCCGATCCAGCCGATGCTTGAGGCCGAGCCAGGTCCCGAGCAAGGCCAGCCCCAGCATCACGAAACCGCAGCCGACCATGATGCGGAAGGCGAAGAAGGGTATCGTTACCGGCGGCCGGTCCTGCGGCGCAAAGCTGGTCAGGCCGACCTCTTTCGATGTCAGGCTCCTGCTGCCGATGATGCTGCCGAGCACGGGAATCGAGATCGCGTATTTGTTCGATTCGGTGCTCGAATCGGGAATTGCGATCAGCACCTCCGAGGCCGGCTGCTCGTCATGCCAGCGTGCCTCGATCGCGGCGAACTTAGCCGGCTGGTAGTCGTGGACGTAGTCACCGACGAGATGCCCGATGAAGAGCTGGACCGGCAGCAGCACCGCCGCGAGCGCAAGGCCCATCCGCAGCATTACATGCGCCTCGGCGCGATAGGTCCGCCGCAGCAGATACCACGCGCCGGTCGCCGCCACGCAGAACGCGCCGGTCAGGTAGGACGCGAGCAGCATATGCGGAAGCCGGACCCAGACCACGCGATTGAAGATGATCTGCGCCCAGTCATCAGGCACGAACTGGCCGTTCTGCAGGACGTAGCCGGTCGGCACCTGCATCCAGCTGTTGTTGACCATGATCCAGAACGCCGACAGCGTGGTTCCGAGCGCAACCATCGCGGTCGAGAACAGGTAGAACCACGGCGGCACCCGGGGCCGGCCGAAGATGAGGATGCCGAAGAAGCCCGCCTCCAGCATGAAGGCGGTGAATGTTTCGTAGGACAGAAGCGGGCCCTGGATCGGACCCGACATCTTCGAGAGCACGCTCCAGTTCGTTCCGAACTGAAATGCCATCACCACGCCCGATACGACGCCCATGCCGAAGGCCACGCCGAAGATCTTCAGCCAGAACGCGAACAGGGTCCGGTAGACGGGCTTGCCACTGTACTGGTGCATCGCTTCCAGCACGGTGAGCCAGGCCGCAAGCCCGATCGTGAATGCCGGGAAGATGATGTGGAACGAGATGGTGAAGGCGAATTGCAGCCGCGACAGGAGGAGTGCCGTCGGATCCATCGGAGAGCCTCCCGTTCGCTCACGCCCGCTTCGCGGTCGCCCGCGCGCGAGCGGCCGATTGCGGAATGTTGTCGACCTTGAGCACCGCGGCCGCACCCCCGAGCTTATCCGCGGGACGGCGCATGCGCTTCCGCGAACGAACGCCCTCTTTCCGAATGGCATGGCGAGCGCCTCTGCCTGCAACAAGCGAGCGCGACGTCAGTGCGAATGGCTTCGCCGGCGGCAGAGCCAGAGAACGTATATCGACGATGCCATCGGCAGAGCGAGGCTCCAGGTTCCCAACCATTTCGTCACGCAACCGCCGACGGCGGCCCCTAGCAGGAACGCCAAACAGAGCGTGAGCATGGTTCCGGCGCCGCGCGCCGCATCGCGATCAGGCGCCGCAACGAACTGATCCATGGCCCGGAGCATGTTGCCGGTGACCGTGACCGAGAGATATTTCCAGTGACCGACCTGTCTGAAGCTTGCCGACTGCAGCGCGACGCCAAAGGAGATGACGAGGATCGTGATCTCATCCGAAACGCGATGAAGCAACAGCATCGTCGCGGCGAGACAGACGATCTCTCCGATGAGGCAACATAACGCCGCCCGGGTGCGAACCGCCACCAACGCTCCCAGGACAAAGGCCACGAGTGGAAGAAGATGGTGAAGCGCGCGCTGCCATTGCCCTGATAGCGCGTAGATTCCGAGGAAGACGACATTGCCGGTTTGCGAGCTCGCGAAGACGCCGAGTGACAGCCAGGTAAACGCGTCGAGGAAACCGCCCGACATGCTCAGCACAGAGGCAACCAGCAGCGATCGTTCCGGGGCACAGGCTTCGACGCTTGTCCCGGCCAGGGGCTCCAGTGCTGCAGTTTGCATGGCCATATTCGCGGGTCCGCCGAAGTCAGCAGCCGGCGCGCGGGGCGGCCTCGTCAGGCAGCAGAACACGGCGCGGATGCGTGAACACGCCGTATCCGTCATCGCGGGCGACGGCGAGTAGCGTGATTCCCGCCTCGTTCGCGGTCTGGATCGCGAGCGCGGTCGGCGCGGAAACGGCCACAACGACCGGCGCGCCGATCATCGCGGCCTTCTGCACCATCTCCACCGAAACCCGGCTCGTCAGCAGCACGGCGCTGTCGCAGGCTGACTTGCCGTCGCGGACGATTGCGCCGGCAAGCTTGTCGAGCGCATTGTGCCGGCCGACATCCTCCCTGATCAGAGCAATGCCGGTGCGAGGGCGCCACAAGGCTGCCGCGTGAACGGACCGCGTATGTTGGTTCAATATCTGGAGGGGAGACAGCGCATGCATGGCGTTCAGCAGGTCCCGCGCGTGAAAGGCAATGCCACGCCCTTCAACGCGTGACGGCGCGCGACGCGCCTGTTCGAGGCTTTCGATACCGCATAATCCGCATCCGACCGGACCGCTGATGGCGCGGCGGCGTGCGGCCAGGGTCGTCGCGCGGCCGCCGTCAAGCCACATCCGAACCTCCATGCCGAGTTCGTTCGAGATCAGCTCGATGCTCCTGATCTCGCTTGCGCGGTCGATGATCGCCTCGGTCAGGCTGAAGCCGAGACCAAAATCCTCCAGATCGGCTGGCGTTCCCATCATCACGGCATGGGTCGATCCGTTGTAAGTGAGCGCAATGGCGCTCTCCTCGGCAACCAGCCGCGACGTCGATGTCGTGCGGCCACCGCGCCAGTCGATCTCCCGGTGCCGCGTGAATGTCGAACCTGTCATCATGGCTCAGACCGTCGCCGGCTCGGCCGAATGCCGCGAGGCTCGGCTTCTGAGCGCGAGCCCGAATGCAATAAAGCCCCAACCCTGGAAGACCAGATCCACGACCAGCATCGCACCGAGCAGCCACAGGCCGACGGCAGGCAAGACCGCAATCAGCATCGCGCCGACGCAGAACGTCACAACGCCGGCTGCCACGATCCAGCGCCAGCCCGCGGCCGGCCGCAGATGGAAACCCGTCCAGATCCGTGTCGCACCGGCAACGACCAGGAGAGCACACACCACGAGCGACAGCGTGAACGAAGCCAGCAGCGGATCGTAGAGGACGACGGCTCCGGCAGCGGCATAGACGATCCCGGCGAACAGCCAGAACAGGAAGCCGCGCAGGCCGTGCACCGAAAAGGCATGCACGATCTGGAAGATCCCGGCGACTGCCATGCTGACGCCGATGACGAGCACGGAGGCGAGGCTCGCCGCCATCAGATTGACCGATGCAATGCCGCCGAGGATCAGTTCACCGACCCCCAGCGCAACGAACCAGCCCCATTTTCCGCTGATCGCGTGAACGGCCCTTCCGAGCGACGCCTTCGAGTTCGACATATCCGTCATGGCTTGACCCTTGTACGTATGACCGGCGTGCCGGTCGTGGACGTGGTCAAGCCTATAGAGATCCGCGTCCAGTCATCTTTCGAGGATGCAGCGCCATTGTTTCATCCGCACGATGCGGAGCGCTGCTGCGGGATTCACGACCGACGGGTACATGGCGTGCGCCTGGTCGATCAATGCGAAGACGATCAGCCAGCAATACGCGGACGCGAGGATCTCCGTCGCTTCCGCGTCGTCGCAGCGCGCGGCCCGCTTCGCTTTGCGGCCGCATCCCATGCCAGGTGCTTACGAGTTCGGGCCGCCCCGGCCGGTCTCGTACAGGAACCAGATCCGCCGCTCCGTCTCGTCGATCCAGTTTTCCAGCAGGCTTGCGGTCGCGACATCGCCGTATTCGTCGCAGAGCTCGTGGACCCGGCGCATTTCCCGCGTCAGTTGCTGATTGTCGCTGCGTAACTCGGCCAGCATGTCCTGCGGGTCGACATAATCGGCGTCGTTGTCGAGAATGCGCTGCTCGCGCGCGATCTGGCCGATCGAGCGCAGCGTCGTTCCGCCGATCTTGCGCGCCCGCTCGGCAATGTCGTCGGTCATGGCAAAGATCTGCTCGGCCTGCTCGTCGAGCATAAGGTGGTAGTCGCGAAAGTGCCTTCCCGACACGTGCCAGTGGAAATTCTTGGTCTTCAGGTACAGCGCGAAGACATCAGCCAGCAGCGCTCTCAGCGCGGCTGGAACGTCCCGGTTCGCGTTGGCCCCGAGATCCGTTGGGGTTTGGATATCTGCTTTGGTCATTGTCGTCATCCTTGTTGGAGGTTGAAAAATTTGAGCCGCGCATGTCGCCGACGCGCCAAGCGCTCATTCTGCCGGCGTCGTCCTGTTCCGCAGTGGAAACAGTGCGATCGTCCCGAACACGCCGTCGCGGCGAACCAATGTGTGGAACAGCGCTGCCGCCAGATGCAGCAGCACGAGGGCAAAGAACGCGAAGCCCAGGTAAAAATGAGCATTCCATAGCAGCGTGTGCACGCGATCGCTCTGCGGCAGCAGCGCCGGGATTCGAATCCCGCCATACAGGACGACCGGATAGGCCGCAGCCCAGAGCATGCCGAGACCCAGCAACGGCATGACGATCATGAAGCCATAGAGGAGCTGGTGCGACAATCTCGCTCCCAGCTTGATCGCCGGCGGAAGATCTGCCGGCAACGGCGGCGCGCCGTAATGGAGCCGCAGCGCCAGCCTGATCACGACGAGGACCAGAAGCGTGACGCCGAGCGTCTTGTGGATCAGGATGAGCGGCAGATATGTCGCCGCCACAGTGGACACCATGCCGACGCCGATGAAGAACATGGCAACGATGCAGGCTGCCATCAGCCAGTGCAGGAGCCGCTGAAACAGGGCGAAACGATGCGGAGAGTTGCTCATGGCTTGACGGTCGCGGTTCGCGGATAGTTGCCGGCTTCGGCCGCACGCAAATCATAGGACTTGCGGTAGACCGACGAGCGCGCGGCCGGGAAAGGATCGTCCGACACCCGGATTCCCTGGGGCAGCACGGTCGGATCGAAGTTGATGTCGCGGCAGGGTCCATCCCGCTCGGGTTCGATCCGCTGGACGACAAGCGTTCCGACCTGCACCGTACGCCGCCCCTCGGGCCAAGCCTTGCTCGGGTCCGCGGTCGGATCACCGGGATCGGCGATGGTCGTGACCATGGTCCAGCGTTGCGAGCCGGCGGTCCGGACCCGCTCCGCTATCTCCTGCTCGAGAAAATCCGGGCCGCGCTTCTCCAGTTCGGCCTGTGACACCGGAACGACCGTTGCGGTCGGCCGCAGCGACCATCGCACCGCGCGCTCGCCGCCATTCGCATCCGTGAAGATGAAGCTGTTGAGGCCGTTGTAGGCATCCTCCGCATAGCTCGCGGTCCACGGCGCCGTCTTGGCCCAGGTCGCGAAGGCGGCGAATTCCGGGTTTGCCTGGATGAAACTCTTCATCGCCTCCGGATCCTTCTTGCCGGATGCAATCAGCAGATCGTGGAACGCATGCGGCGTCGACACTGCAAAGACCGGCGGGTCGATCAGCGCCATCCGCCACTCTTCGCCGTCCGCCGCTGCGATCTGCAACCCCAAACCGCGCACCCGCACGGTCGCATCCACGGCGTTCGGGTCGGCTGTGCCAAGATTGAAGCGGCCCAGGGCCGGATACCCGCCTCTCTCGAAGACTCTGGCCTTCGAGAGCTCCACGCCGTTTCCGTTGGACTCGAAGACGCCGGTGAAGCAGATTCCCTTGGCATGATTTCGCCGGTGCCCGAGCGGCGCGCCACTCGGAGGCGTCAGCGCCGAAATCATCAGCTCCGGTGTCAGGCGCCCGGGCGAGAGCCAGCCCGCAGCGTACGCGAACGCAGCAGCGCCGCCTCCGACGAGGGCCACGATCAACACGAGCCAGCCAAGCCCCGAACGCGGCGAATTGCCTGACTGATTCATTGCTTCTCCTCGCCAAGCGCAGACCGGCCACGCGGCTCGCTCTGTCGAGCGGTTCGGGTTCTTTGTAGCCGCCGGCCAGGATCGCGATCTTCTGAAACCCACCGCCAATTTCGCGAAGGCACGTTCCGGCTGGTCCGATCGGCGGGAAGCTCCACTTTCGGGCTTTCTCGAAATAATTCGTGCGATCTGGAAATCGCCCGCCGGGCTCGAAAGACCCGTCTTGCAACCGGCGGCATTTCAGAGGTTCTTCACGCAAGGCCGCCAGTCGATCGACGAACGATGAACGTGTCGCGACGCTGGTGCCTTTGCGGATGCCGCAATGCGATTGGGGATCGAATGAGCAAAGTGATCGTCGTCACTGGAGCTGCAAACCGCATCGGACGAAGCACATGCCAGAAACTGGCTCAAGCCGGACATAGGGTCTACGTTTCCATGCGGGAAATGGATGGCCAGGATGAGCCCGACGTCGGAGAGGCCGGAGCCGAGGCCGCGACGCATGGCGCGGAACTCCGAACCATTGCGTTCGACGTCTCCTCGGAAGCCTCCGTAAACTCGGCCATCGATGCCATCGTCGCTGAGAACAACCGCCTCGACGTAATCGTGCACAATGCCCGGCAGGTGCTCTACGGGCCAGCGGAGGCCTTTACACCGGACCAGCTTGCGGAACTCTACGACACCAACGTTCTGAGTGCGCAAAGGCTCAATCGGGCCGCACTGCCGCAGCTGCGCAGGCAGGGCCATGGTCTGCTGATATGGGTCTCGTCGAGCAGCGCGCGTGGCGGCTCGGTTCCTTTCCTGGGAACCTATGCTTCGTCGAAGGCCGCACTGGACGCGCTGGCGCTCGGTTATGCCGGCGAGCTCGCGCGCTGGGGTGTCGAGACGACCATCATCGTCCCAAGTGCGCTCGGACCCAGCCACTACGTTCGCTCCGGCCGTCCGCTCGACACCATCAGGGCCGAGGAATATGCGGATGGTCCGACGGCCGATTTGAGCGAGATCGCAGTATCGGCACTTGCGCAGCTTTCAGCAAAGGAGCGAACTCCGCAAGACGTCGCAACCGCAATCGCCGATATCGTCGACATGCCATTCGGACAGCGTCCGCTGCGTGTTCATTTCGGCCCGGACGATGACGGAGCTGCAGCCGTCGATGCCGTCGCCGACAGCGTCCGCGCGGAACTGCTCCGCCGGATCGGACTGGAAGACATTCTCAAGCCGGCATCGATCGGATAGGGCGGGCGCGTCGTGGCGTCGCACGATCAAGCCTCAGACGAAAGTGATAGAGCCCGATGCTTTACCCTGAAACGACCGGATGTTACCGTCTGAGCGCCACTGCGGTCGCACGTCTTGGTGTGCTTCCAAATCACAGAACGTGACGAGTCGTGCGCCGGGTTGATGTCCCAAAATGGCCCCCCGCTGGCAAAGTAACGACTTGATGGCCCAAGCTGGCCGCCCCGCCGAAGACGAGTCCGCCCGGGAGATTTTTCTCTTCGGGCCGTTTCGCCTCGACCCCTCGCAGAGGCGGATTGAACGAAACGGGAGTCCGCTCCAACTATCGGGTCGCGCATTCGACATCCTGCTCGCGCTGGTCCGGCAGGCCGGCCACGTCGTCAGCAAGACCGATCTGATCACCAGGACATGGCCTGGCACCGCTGTTGAGGAAAACAGTCTGCGTGTCCATATCGCCGCACTCCGCAAGGCACTCGGAGACGGCAATGCCGGCGCCAGATATCTGAGCACGGTCTCCGGCCAAGGCTACTGCTTCGTCGCGGCGGTCTCGCGCCCGGAACAGAGGCAACCCGCGCCAACCAATCCGACTTACGTCCACAATTTGCCGGCGCATCCCCGACAGATGGTGGGACGTGAGCGAGCTATCCAGGACATCTCGGACAAGCTGCGAGCCCACCGCTTCGTCACGGTGGTCGGCCCGGGCGGCATCGGCAAGACCACGGTCGTCGTTTCCGCGGGCCATGCCTTGCTCGCGGAATTCGCCGGTCGTGTCCACTTCGTCGGCCTCGGCGAGACCGGCAACGCCGCTCCGGTGCCGGCGATCGTCGCGTCTTCGCTGGGGCTGCTGGTTCGATCGAATGATCCCACGAGCAGCCTCGCGACATTCCTGCGCGACAAGCGCATGCTGCTCATGCTGGACTGCTGCGAGCATGTCATCGAAGCGGCCGCAGCGCTGGCCGAACGGCTCTACCAGGTGGCCCCCGAGCTGCACATCCTGGCCACGAGCCGCGAGTTGCTGCGCGTCGAAGGCGAGTTCACATACCGTCTCCCGCCCCTGCCGAGCCCGCCGGAGAAGGCCATTCTGACGGCCGCAAATGCTCTCGCCTACCCTTCGGTAAAACTCTTCGTGGAGCGTGCGACCGCGGGAGGCGGCGAGTTCACGCTGACGGATGCGAACGCCTCCGACGTCGGCAACCTCTGCCGTCGGCTCGACGGCATCCCGCTAGCGATCGAGCTCACCGCCGGCCATGTGGCCGCATACGGCGCGAGAGCGATGGTCCAGCTCCTCGACCAGCACCTCAATCTGCTCTGGGAGGGACGACGCACCGCGCTGCCCCGACACCGCACGCTGCGCGCAACCATCGAATGGAGTTACGATCTTCTCTCCAAACCGGAGCGCGTAATCCTCGGCCGGCTGTCGGTGTTTGTCGGCAGCATGACCCTGGAGGCCGCGCGGTCGATTGCCGCGACCGCGGAGAACGACGATGCGATCCTTGCGATCATCGACAGTCTCGTCGCCAAGTCGATGCTTGCACTGAACACCGCCTCGCAACCGACCCGCTACCGCCTCGCGGATTCGACCCGGGCGTACGCGCAAGAGAAACTTGCCGCCAGCGGCGACGCCCGCGCGATTTTGCACTGTCACGCCCGCTACTTTCTCGGTCTCCTTGAAAGGATCGCGGGCAAAGCGGGCCGGGACCTTTCGGCGGCGGCCGAGGAATTCGGCAACATACGGGCCGCGCTGACGTGGTGCTTCTCGGATCAGGGAGACCGCACAACCGGCGTGGCCCTCGTCGCGGCATCGATACCGCTCTTCTTCAAGCTGTCGCTCCTGCCGGAATCCGAACTCTGGGTGACCCGCGCCATCGAAGCACTGGACGAAACCGATGCAAGCAGCAGGCACGGTCTCATCCTTCATACTGCGCTTGGAGCCGCCCGCATGCTCACGGGACAGCTGGATGAGCTTGGCGCAAATCACCTCCGCCGCGCGCTCGCTCTGACCGAAAAGTTCGGTGACATACCAGAGCAGATCCGTTTGATCGACCAGTTGCATCTGCTGCAATTGTTCGTCGGAAAATATGATGAGGCATTGGCTACCGCCAAACGTGGCGAAACCATTGCGCTGACCAGCAACGATTCCAATGCCGTCGCGCGCATGCGCGTGTTGCTCAGCATCTCCTGCCAGTATCTCGGCAGGTTCATTGACTCTCGCTCATACATCCAAGCGGCGTTGCGTCATTCGGGCCTGGATGGGGACGTCCTTAGCGGCCTCACCCTCGAATATCCCAAACGCGCTCAAATCACCCTTGCGCGCGTCCTCTGGCTTCAGGGACATCCCGATCAGGCGACGCAACTGGTGCGCCGGGCCATCTCCGACGTTATCGCAACGAATCATCCGGTCATGTTCTGCCGAGCGTTGCCATGGGCATTCGGCGTCTTCTTCTGGAATGGCGACACGGGGGATTGTGAGGAACATGTCGACAGGTTCATCGTGGAGGCCCGAAGGCACAACCTCGCCATCCTCCAGATGGTCGGCGAGGCCATAAAGGGGATTACGCTGCTGGCCCGCAGCGAGACCGGCATCGGGCTCGCGATGCTGAAAGGTTCGATCGAGAAGCTGCAGAGCCGGAATTTCGGTGCAGTGGCAGGGCTTCGCATGCCCCTCGCCGAAGCCCTGGCGGCGACAGGTCATGGCGACGAAGCCCTGGACACCATTGATCGGGCGATTGCCCAGGCCCGGCACTGCAACTTCATGATGGACATGCCCGACATGTTGCGCGTCAGAGCGGAAGCGCTGATGCGCAAGAGAAGTCCGGATCTTCCGCAAGCGGAGCTGAGCCTCGTGCAGGCGCTCGACGTCGCCCGCCATCAGGGAGCGCTAGGCTATGAGCTTCGCGCGGCGATCGCGCTTGCGAGGCTATGGCAGCGAGGCGGGCGCCGCCACGAGGCACACGATATGCTTGCGTCCGTCTATCGGCGGTTTACCGAGGGATTCCACACGCGCAGCCTCGAGACGGCGAGGGAATTGCTGGCTGAGCTGAGCCCGCCGCGCTCGTGCTCGTTTGCGGCCAAGTGATCGCCTACGATCCCAACTTCGACATCATTGCGCGCGCATCACGGAGGTCGGCCGTCTCGAAACCCTCGGTGAACTTGCCGTATACGAATGCGAGAACACGGCGTGCATCGGCCGGTTGCCCCTCACTCGCGCTCAATCGTGCCACGCTGATCGCCGTTCGCAGCTCCCAGGCCAAGGCGCCCTGGGTCCGCGCCACCTCGAACGCCCTCTCGAACACCTGCTTGGCGGCGCTCGTCGAGCGGTGCTCGCCCGGAAGCAGCAGCAATTCGCCTTTGATGCGCCAGAGTTCGGCGACATACCACCCCTCGTCCCTCGCCTCGCATCGCGCGAGCACCTCGTCTGCGGTCGCGAGCCCCTGCGATACCTCGCCGGCCTCTCCGAGACATACCGCGAGTTCGCCGAGGGGAAGCAGAAACCGCGGCAGGTGCCGCGCCTCGCCCGCAAGTTCGAGCGCCTTGCGCAGCAGCGGCAATCCGGTCGCGAGGTCGCCCCGGCGCGAGATCAAGAGGCCCCTGAAGGCGCGCGCCCACAGATTCCACAAGCGGATCGGATGACGCTCAGTGTGTTCGAGCAGCATCGTACAATAGCGCTCGGCCGCGTCGAGATCGCCGGCCAGGAACGCAATCGGGCAGGCGCCCTGGCCAAGGACACTGCAGAATGTGAGTGCGTGCCCGCTGGTCCAGCCTTCCTCGACGTTGTGCTCGACGACGCTCAGGGCCTGATCCGCGAGCCCGAGCAACCACAGGATCCGCGCCTGGAAATAGCGCGTCGAGACCCGCAGGTCGAACCGGAAACGAATGACCTGCGGCTTTGCCGCAAGTTCCGAGAGCCGCGACAGGGTTCGCCCGATATGATGATGAGCGAGCCGCTGGTCGCCGCGATAATGCAGCGTGGTTGCGAGAAGCCGATCGGCCATCATGCGGTCGACGGGATTTCCGGAGTCGACCACGACCTCCGCGAAGCGATTCGCAAATTCAAGCGCCCTGCGGAATTCGCCGTTGTTGAACTGATCGATGCAGAGCCCCCACAGCGCGCGCAACAGGTAATCCCTGTCACCGAGCTGCTCGGCGAGCTGCAGGGTCGCAGCCCAGGCGGGACCAGCCTCCCGGGCCCTGCCAACACCGTACATCAGCGACCAGCCGCGCGCGGCCGACAGCTGCATGCGGAGCCGCGGTGCGTTCGCAGCCGTCGGATCGAGCCGTGCCAGGGCGAGTTCGGTCCGCTCGCGGCATTCACTGAGGAGCGACAACTGCACCCATAGCGGGACCGCAGCCGCCGTCAACGCCGCACCGATTTGCGGGTCTCCGCCGGAGGAGAAGGCCCAATCGAGGCTCGTTCGCACGTTATCGATGTGACGGCCATAGATCGTGAGCCACTCCGCCTGCGGCTTCACTTCGCTGTCGGCTTCGGCGCGGGCAAAGAATCCGGAATAGTATTTGGCCTGGCGGCGGGCGGCGTCGGGAAATTCTCCGGCGGCCTGCAGCTTCTCCAATGCATAAGCGCGCGTGGTATCCAGCAGGCGATAATGAGGCCTGTCGCCGCGAATATCGGCGAGAACAAGCGACTTCGCCACCAGCCTGGCGAGCTGTCCGGTCACGTCGCCGATACACTCGCCGGCAAGCGCGATCACTGCATCGAGCTGGAACTCGCCAGCGAATATGCCGAGCTGCCGGAGCAGCCACGCCTCGTCGTCCGGCAAGAGGTCGTAGCTCCAGTCGAGCGTTGCGCGCAACGTTTGCTGCCGCGGCAACGCCGTGCGCCGGCCGGTCGTCAAGAATTTGAACCTGTCGTCGAGAAGTGCCGCGATCTTTGGTGGGCTGAGCATGACCGCGCGCGCCGCCGCAAACTCGATCGCAAGTGGAATGCCGTCCAGCCGCCGGCAGATCGCCGCGATGGCGCCGATGTTCTCCTCGTCGGGCGCGAAGTTTGAACCCAGCGCCTTGGCCCTGCTCGTGAACAATTCCACTGCGCTATACGCAGAAGCGCCGCCGGGTTCGAGCCGGGCTTCAGGCGGCACGCCGAGCGGAGGCACGCGGTAGACATGCTCCCCCTCGATGCGTAGCGCCTCCCGGCTCGTCGCTACAATAATCGTCCCAGAACAGTGGCTGACGACAAGTTCAGCCACCTGCGCCACGGCATCGATAACATGTTCGCAATTGTCGAGAACGAGCAACAATGGTCGAGAGCCGATCGCACGCGCGATGGCGTCCGGCGAAATCTCCTCGCCCTCGAGCTTGGTGCCAAGCACGCCGGCGATGACCGAGCAGACGAGCCTGGGGTCGGATAGCGAGGCCAGTTCGACGAGCAACCGATCACCCGCAAAGCCGGGCGGCGGCGTTCTTGCGGCCTCCAGCGCCAGCGCCGTCTTTCCGATGCCGCCGGGCCCGACCAGGCTCACCACGCGATAGGCCGACAGAAGCCGCCACACATGTGCGATCGCGGCAGCCCGGCCAATGAGATTAAACGATGCGCTGGGAATGTTGATCGACGGCAGCACGCCGGTTGCGACAGATTGTAGCGGGGTCTCCATATGCCGGATCCGCCACGCTCCCCGCAAACGATAGCCGCGCCCAACGGTGGTCGAGAGCATGTCGCGGTCGGGACCAAGCGCCTTTCGGATCGCCGCGATATGCACCCGAAGCGCACTCTCCTCGACAAAGACGCCCCGCCAGACCCGCTCCGTCAGGTCGTTCCTGGTGACGAGCTGGCCCTGCGCTTGAACCAATTCCGCAAGAATCTCAAAGGCACGTCCGCCTAAAGGAACAAGCTCTCCGGCCGAGCGCAATTCGCGTCTGACAAGATCGATCTCCCATTCCGCGCAAATGTAGACGGGGCGCTGGCCTGGCTCAGCCATCATTGGGACAGCCCAAGCGGTTTCATCATCTTCAGTCCAGCTTACCATCAACCCTTTCGAAAGACACAAGTTGCCGGACGGCGCAGCCGCTAGCCCCCGCCTCGCAATGGCGCTGTTCAGCAGCCGCGGCAGATTGATCCTTCCAGCATCTTCTCGAGCCGGATGTCATCCTTGGCGATGGTCTGGTCCGTGCCGAGCAACGGCCCCTTCATCGCGTGACCACCGCCGTCGGACGATGGAAGCGCGGTGCCCAGCGAGGTCGTGCCCGGCGCGGCGGCGCTCGTACCGAGCGCACCGCCGCGCCCCATCGACACATGCGATCCCATGCCGCCGCGGGCCAACGCAGTGCCCGAGAGCGCAACGCTAGCGACGACGCAGATAGCAGCAAATAATCTCATGGGTCACAACTCCAGATGTTCAAACGACCTGCTTCCCAGAGACGTGCACAGGACGCGTTTGACCACGCACATTCGCGCGAGGATTCTGACAAGCGTGACAGACTCTTCCCGCAAGAGTGATGTACCTCCGCGGGGGTTTTCCACCAGGACAACCTACATCACCATCATCAAGAATAATTTTCGGAAACGCCACCAGCCGAGCAGCGATCGTCGCCAAGCGCCTCTCCGCACACAGCAAATAATGGAGAATCGCTATGAGTGCATTCAAGATCCTGATCGCCGCGGCGCTGATCTCAACCGCAACGATATCATCCGCGTCCGCAGCCTGGTCCTTCGCCGATCAGGAGCCGGCAGCCTTTGCATCGATGTACCCCGATCGCGACGTGCTGAATGGCGGCGCGCTGACACCTGCTGGACGAATGGGCCTCGAGCGTCCCGGTGGCGCGGCGCCCGTCTTCGGCATGGACCAGCTTCACAACCGGCACTGGCGTCATTGAGGAGATATCGCAAGCGAGCATCATGGGTCCTGCCAATTGCAGATGAGAGTACCTACAACGAGGAGCGCGACCGCGCCACGCAACGCGCCCTCGGACCTCACAGCCAGCAGGCGACGTCATCACCTGATTAGGGCGCGAAGCTCCTGATCGGATGAGTCGTCGATGTCTGAAGTCAACGCGCTTCGACGACTCCGTGCGAAGACGAAAATGTTCGTTCGATCAACGCTATGGATCCGACGCGCGAACGCACATGTCTCGCTTGCGGGCCGGGGCGTTCCCGGCGTCGCTTTCTCAAGGAGATGTTCGATGACGACACTGAAGCTCTTGTCGGCCGGATTCGTGGTCGCAGCCATGATTGCCTCCCCCGCGATGGCTCGCGAAGGCAACGCGAAGCGCACCAATGTCGACGCCTACGCGTCGGCTCAGCGCGTCCCGGTCACCTCCAAGCGTGGCTGCGTCCGTGCTCCCGACGTCGGCGCGTACGCAACCGCTCCCTGGCGCCGGCCGCCGTGCGAGCCCACCTCGGGCTATTGAGTTCGCGAACCGGAGCAAGTCCGGTCGACGCCGGCTGGAAGTTGATGGTCTCAACGTTCCGGATTCAACCTCTCGGCGGAGGAAGGGCGGCGGCTCACGATCGGGCCGCCGTTCTTGCGACCGGTGCACGTCTCCGGCACGCATTTGTACTCCGGAATCCTTGCCCGACGATTTTCGGCGATGTGAGCAAATGACGCATCCATTGATGGCATCAGGCTCCTTCCGACCGACTCTCCTATCGTGACACACACCCGGCTGCTGTCACGAATTCGTGTGTCGAACACGAACGCGTCGGGTGTCAGCATCGACGATGAACAAAGCCGCCGGCGACCGGGCGGGCCTTCTTGACACGCCGATAATCTCCCCTGTACGACAGCCCAAGCGCATTCGCGCTTTCAAATTCTTGCCAAGGGTCGGTGATCTCAAGGACGGGCTCGTGATTCCCCGGGATCATGGCAGCGAAGTTGATGCACGGACCCGTCATGTCATCGCCAGTTGACCGCACCTACTCTTTCGGAAATTGGCTGATCGATTGCCAACGCCGAGAACTGAGATACGACAACGACATCGTGCCGATCGGCAGCCGCGCGTTCGAGATACTCGAGAAGCTGGTCGGCTCGGCGGGTCTTCTCGTCACCAAAGATGATTTGATCGGAAGCGTCTGGTCGGGCCTGACCGTCGAAGACAACACGCTTCAGGTTCATATCTCGGCCGTTCGCAAGGCGCTCGGCGAGGATCGCAATCTCCTCAAGACGGTTTCGGGCCGCGGATATATGCTCGCCGGAACCTGGCGAAGCGGGCATCTGGATCACCCTGCCGCCGCACCGATAACGATTCCCGCCGACGCGCCCTTTTCCAGCAACCTGCCGAGCATCCGTGCGCCCCTTATCGGTCGCGAGGATTGCATGAGCCAATTGGTCGATGTGCTTTCGGCTTATCGGGCCATTACTCTCGTCGGACCCGGCGGCATCGGAAAGACTAAGCTTGCAATCGAGCTGGCGCGCAGCGTCGCGCCTGCCTTCAACGATTCCGTGGCGCTGGTCGAGCTCGCGACTCTGCAGGATGCGGCACTTGTGGCATCCGCATGCGCACGCGCACTCAAGCTCGCCTCGAATGACAAGGAAGTCTCGGCCGCGAGCATTGCCCAGGCCATCGGGACCCGCCGTCTGCTTCTTGTCCTGGACAATTGCGAGCATGTGATCGAAGTGGCGGCGCAAATCGCCAGTGCCGTGCTTCGCTATTGCCCGAACGTCACCGTTCTCGCGACCAGCCGCGAAGGTCTCCGCATCGACGGCGAATATGTTGCAGCCATCCCAGCGCTGTCGGTTCCTGATCCCGACATGCACGATCCCGATCTGCTGCTGCGGGAAAGCGCGGTGCAGTTGTTCGTCGCACGGACGCAAGCCCTGCGCGCCAGCTTCGTCGCAGGCACGGAAGAGCTCCGGAAGATTGCCGCCATCTGTCGCCGCCTCGACGGCATTCCGCTCGCATTGGAATTTGCCGCGGCCCGGGCCGCCAATCTCGGCGTGGACACCGTACTGCTCCGTCTCGACAAGCGCTTCGAGCTCCTGAACGGCGGCCGCCGTGACCAGTTGCCGCGCCACCAGACCCTCCGGGCGACACTGGACTGGAGCTATGACCTTTTACCCCCGGCAGAGCAGGATCTACTGTGCCGTCTCGCGGTGTTTCCGGCCGGCTTCGCCCTCGACGCGGCCATCGCGATGATGGATGACATTTTGTCGCGGTCGGACGTCATTGAACCCCTGTTCAATCTGGTCGGGAAATCGCTGGTGTCGCTAGACCCCTCATTCGAGGGGCGATGGCGTCTCCTGGAGAGCACCCGCGCTTATGCGCTGGAGAAGCTCGCGGACGCAGGCCGCGTCGAACAGGCTGCCAGGCGGCAGGCCGGCTTTCTCAGGCAGATCATAGCGCCACTCGGCGATGCCTCTCCCGCTCCCGAGGACATCTCCCGTTTCGCCCAGGAGATCGGCAACGTGCATGCAGCGCTCGACTGGGCGTTCTCGCCCGGTGGCGATACCGCGCTTGGCATCGAGCTGACGGCCGGCTTCGTTCCGGTATGGATGCAGTTGCTGTCCTTCGTGGAATGCTCGACGCGGATCGAGCACGCTCTTGCGCATTTCAGTCCCGGGTTCACCTGCGTTCCGAAGCTCAAGGCGCAGCTCTATGTCGCGTTGGGTTTCGCGCTTCTCAACACGGCGGGAACAGCGGACCGCATGAAGGCGGCGCTGAGCATCGGTCTCGCGCTCGCCGAGGAACTGTCCGACCTCGAGCTTCAGCTCAGGGCGGTCTGGACGCTGTGGAGCTATAACCTCAACTCGGGTCAATATGCCGCGGCCAAGGAGGTCGGCGAACGCTACCTCGACATCGCGCTGCGCACCGGGAGCCTCGCCAACGAGGCGGTCGGCCGTCGCCTGATCGGCGCCGCCACGCATTTTTTCGGAATGCAGGAGGATGCACGACGCGAGCTGACGTTGTCGCTGGATCATTCGGCTCACGGATTGAACGGCAGTGCGAACCAGATGTGGTTTCTGCTGAACCAGAGTGTGCTTGCCAAGGCGATGTTGGCGCGCGTCCTGCTGCTGCAGGGCAAGATCGCCCAGAGCAGATCTCTGGCCGCCGAGTGCCTCGAGGAGGCCCAGCGTGAGAAGGACAAGCTTGCGATCGCCTACGCACTCCGCAACGCCGTCTGCCCGATCGCGCTGATGACGCATGATCTTGCCGCCGCGGATCAGGCGATATCCTCCCTTCTCGAGCTCGTCACGCGCGAGGGAATAGCTTTCTGGACCAGCTGGACGTCCTGCCTGAAGGGACAATTGCTGGTTCTGCAAGGCAAGCATCACGACGGAATAGCGCTGCTGCGCAGTGGCCTGAAGGCTCGGACCGAGAACGGCTGGCTGATGCGTAATCCCGAGTTTCTCGGATCGCTTGCCGAAGGCCTGCTCGCAAGCGGCGAGGCTGCGCAGGCCCTGACCGCGGTGGAAGAGGCCTTGTCGATGTCGCGGCGGGGCAGGCAATTGTGGTGCCTTGCCGATCTCCTGAGGATCAAGGCTGAAATTCTCCTGGCCAACGATCCATCCGATTTGTCTCGATCCGAATTGCTGTTCGGCGAAGGACTGTTCGTGGCCAGGGACCAGCAATGCCCCTTTTACGAGCTGAAGGTTGCCGCGGCATGGGCAAGGATCATGGCGGGATCGAACCGTCAGCAGAGGGCGCTCGATCTCGTCGGTCCGGTCAGCGCTCTGTTCGATCAGGAGGTCGATCTTCCAGCCCTCGCCTTTGCCCGTACTCTGGCTGAAATACCGGGCATCTCGCTTTCGACATGCGACGACGACCGGCCCCCAACCTGCACCTGCCATTAGGTTGCGATGCCTTTCGGCCGACACTGCCCTTCACTCCATCTTCCGGACCTTGCGTGATGAACATTTCTCGACGACAGATTTTGGGCGGCATCGGTGCGTCGATGTTTTCGCCCGGCATCATCCGTGCGCAGGGCACGCGCCCGATCAGGATCGGCGAGATCAACTCCTATAGCAGCGCGCCCGCGTTCACCCTGCCCTATCGTCGCGGCTGGCAGTTGGCGGTCGAGCAGGTCAACGCCAAAGGCGGCCTTCTCGGGCGCGAGCTGCAGGTCATCAGCCGGGACGACGAAGGCAAACCCGGCGTCGCGATCCGCGCGGCAGAGGAGCTCGTGCGCAGGAACGAGGTCGATCTGCTGGCGGGCGCATATCTGTCGAATGTCGGCCTCGCCATTAGCGACTTCGCCCGGCAAAACCGAATCCTGTTCGTGGCAAGCGAGCCGCTCACGGACGCCCTCGTCTGGGAGAGCGGGCATCGCTATTGCTACCGGCTCCGCCCCTCGACATACATGCTGGCAGCGATGCTGGTGGAAGAGGCTGCGCAACTCAAGGCGTCGCGATGGGCGACGATCGCTCCGAATTACGAGTACGGGCAGTCGGCCGCAAGGTGGTTCACGCAGCTTCTGCGCCAACGTCGTCCCGATGTCGCGTTCGTCGGCAGTCAGTGGCCGCCGCTGGGCGCCATCGATGCCGGCGTCGTCGTGAACGCGCTTGCCCAGCAGAACCCCGAAGCGATTCTCAACATCACCTTCGGGCCCGACCTCACCAGATTCGTCCGGCAGGGACATGATCGCGGCCTGTTCGAAGGGCGAGACGTCGTGTCGTTCACAACAGGCGAACCCGAATATCTCCATCCGTTCGGAAAGGACGCGCCGACAGGATGGATCGTGACCGGCTATCCCGTGACCGATATCCTGGACCAGGCCAACAGCTCGTTCGCGTCGGCCTATTCCGTGCGCTACGGCGAGGCTCCCACCATGGGCTCCGTGGTCGGTCACGCCATGATCAGCTCCATCGTGGCTCCGATCGAACGACTCGGAAGCGTCGAGACCGAAACGATGGCCGATGGCTTTGGCAATGTTGGCTTCGATACGCCGTTTGGGCCGGCAATTTGGCGTTCGATCGACCATCAGAGCACGATGGGAACGTTCGTCGGCCGCACCGCGGTCAGAGGCAACAAGGCTGTCATGGTGGACTGGAAATACCGGGATGGCGGTACGATGCTTCCACCGGACGCCGAAGTCCGCAAGCTCCGCCCGGCCACATGACCGGCAATGCGCTGTGATGCGGTGATACGAAAGCCTTGCAAGGCCACCTCAGCATCCCGGCGGCAGGATCGGCGACACGCCCGGCGTCGGCGCCGCGCCTGAGGCGTTGGCCGGCAACATCGTCGCGGGCTGCGCCAGAGTCATCGAGACTCCTTCCGCGCACGCCGAGCTGTTGGGGCTGGGCACGACGGCGGCATTCGAGTCAATCCCCGTGCCGCCGGCGCCGTTGGTGTCCGCCAGGATCGTGCCGGGCGCGGGGCTTGCGGGCACTTGCGAAATCGAAAGCGGCAGGGACGCAGCGCTCGTCACCTGTCCTCCCGGCGTTGAGCTGCATGCCACTGTCGCAGCCGTTCCCGCCGGCGCAGCTGCGGCGATCGTCCCGATGGAGCTGCTGTTCTGTCCCGTGACCGGCAGGATCGGAGCCGCGATACCCGATGTTGGGAGGCCGAAGGGCGATACCGTCGGCGTCGCCGGCACCGGCATTGGCGATGACGACGGCGGGGTGCAGACGACCACCGTCCCCGGCGTGGTCGGATCCGACGCGAGCGGAACAGGCGCCAACGTCGTATCCGGCGCACCCGGTACGGTCGTTGCGGAAAACGGCCCCGGACTGTTGAGCGGCGAGATCACGATCGCGCCCGGCACCGTCGGCAGATCCATTGCGGTGCTGCCGGTCGTTGCGATTTGTGCCTGGCCCGGAGAGAAGCCGAGCAGGCAAGCGACCATCATTGCAAACGCGAACCGCATCATCTTTCGTGTCCCTAGCTCGTCTCAAGCTTGCGAACGGTGACCTTGCTGCCTTCTGCCAGAGTGACCGCAGGATTGAGCACGACCTGATCGCCGGGCTGCACGCCGTCGCGCACTTCCACCGTGGTGCCGAAATCCCTGGAGATCGAGACCTGCTGCAAATGGACCGTACCGTTCCGCACGACCGCGACGTGGAGGCCGTTCTGATCGAACACGAGTGCGTCGGACGGGATCGTCATCGACGGCGTCCGGCGCGGGATCGATAATTCGACCGTGCAATAGATGCCGGGACTGAGCAGGCCATCGGGATTCGGCACGTCGATCTCGGTCAGCAGCGTCCGGCTCCCCGGCTGCAGCGCGGTCGCGATCCGCGTGACCTTGCCGGCAAACGTCCGCCCCGGAATCTCGGGGACGCGGATGTTGGCATCGACGCCCGGGGCAACGCCGAACGCCTCGTCCTGCGGTACGAAGACCTGGGTTCGGATCACGTCGGAATGCATCATCGTGAACATGAAGGTGGAGCCGGCTTGCACCAGGCTGCCATTGTCCACGTTCCGCTGCGTGACCACACCGTCAAACGGCGCCACCACACGCTGATAAGATTTCTCCTGCTGGAGCACGCGAATCTGCGCTTCCTGCGCCGTGATGTTCGACTGCGCAACGCCAACAGCCCCCTGCTGCGCGCGGAGGGTGAGGCGGTCATTGTCGCCCTGCTGTGCCGTCAACCAGCCTTGCTTGACGAGATTGCTGTCCCGCGAGTTGGTGACGTCCGCCAGCTCCCGGCTCGCCTGCGCCTGTTGAAGCGCAGCCTGGTTCTGGGCGAGCGTCGCCTGCGCCTGTGCGATCTGCTGATCCAGTTCGGGAGCGGTGATTTCTGCGAGGAGATCGCCCTTCTTGACCCGATCGCCGATATCGACGTGGCGCTTCTCGATGTAGCCGCTGGTCCGCGCGAAGATGTTGGCCGCCTCGAACGCAGTCGTCGTCGCCGGCAGGCTCACCTTCATGATGTCGCCGCTGGGCTTGACTGTCGCCACCCGAACTTCCGGAACGCTGGTCCGAACCTGCTCCGCCACGGCGGCAACCTCACGCGCAGCCTCATAGTGCCGCCAGCCGCCGATGCCCAGACCGCCCGCAAGCAGCAGGAGCACGCCTCCGCCGAGCAACGCACCGCCGTAACGATGTCCAGATCGTGCGCCCTTGCCCGGCAGTTCCACGACCCGGAGGCTCTCCGTCGCCGGGCGACCTCTCGCCCCGTCGTCATCCGTCTTTGCGCGAACGTCACTCATTCCGGTTGCTCCTCGAATACACCGTGGCGCGGCTTGCCGTCATTGCCCTTGCGCAGCATGGCGAAGAGATAAGGCACGATCAGCAAGGTGGTCGGGGTCGCGAACAGCAGGCCGCCGATGACCGCCCGCGCGAGCGCGGCATTCTGCTCCTCGCCCGGCCCGCCGATCGCCATCGGGATCATGCCCACGATCATCGCCGCCGCGGTCATCAGCACCGGCCGGATCCTCGTTCGGCCCGCGCTCAGCGCCGCCTGGAACGCGGAATGTCCCTTCAATTGCTCGTCACGCGCGAAGGTCACGAGCAGGATGGAATTCGCCGAGGCAACACCGATCGCCATGATGGCTCCCATCAGCGACGGCACGTTCAGCGTCGTCCCGGTGATGAACAGCATCGTCACGATACCGCAGAATGTCGCCGGCAGCGCCAGGATGACGACGAAGGGATCGCCAAAGTTCTGGTAGTTCACGACCATCAGCAGGTAGACCAGGATGGCCGCGAACAGCAGCCCGATTCCAAGATCGCGGAACGACTGATGCATGCTCTGGATCTGTCCCAGAACCCGGATCGAATTGCCTGGCTGAAGCTGCTTCTGCAGGGTCGACGTCACCTTTTCGATATCAGCCGCGACGCTGCCGAGATCGCGCCCCTGGACGCTCGCATAGACGTCGAACACCGGCTGGACGTTGGCCTGGTTCGAATTGGTGGGAACGGTCCCCCGCTTGAACGTCGCGACGTTGCTGAGCAGGCCGGGCACGGTCTGGCCGCTTGCGGCAGCCGACGCCGACACCGGCGTGTTGCCCAGGGCGTTCAGCGAGTTGGCCCTGTATTCGGGAGTCTGCACCGCCAGGTAATAGGGGATGCCTGAGGTCGGGTCCGTCCAGAAATTCGGCGAGACCTGCGCGGACGAGCTGAGGCTCACATTGATATTGGTCGCCACCGTGCTCGCATTGAGGCCCAGCTGCGCTGCGCGGGTGCGGTCGATGTCGGCGTAGAACGCGGGAGCATCGACCTCCTGCTGCAAATGCGCATCGACCACGCCGGGGATCGCCGCGAGGCTCTTCTGCAGCTCCTTGGCCACGGCCAGATTGTTGCTGCCGTAGCCGACCGTGCGGACATCGATCTGCGCCGGAAGACCGAAGTTCAGGATTTGCGTGACGATGTCGGCCGCCTGGAAATAGAACGTGTCCTCCGGGAAGGCCGCCGGCAGCACCTGCCGCAGCTTCCTGACGTAATCCGCAGTCGGCTTGTGGCCGTCCTTGAGCGACACCAGAATGGTGCCGTCATTCACCCCGATCGTCGAGCCATCGGTGAATGCGAGATTGTAGGCCCGCGCCGGGAGGCCGATATTGTCGACGATCAACGCACGGTCGCGCTGCGGAATGACCTCGCGGATCTTGTCCTCGACCGCCTGGAAGATCGCTTCCGTACGCTCGATCCGCGTGCCCGCCGGCGCGCGAACATGAAGCTGGATCTGGCCGCCATCGATGACGGGATAGAAATCCCTGCCGACATAGGCGAACATGGTGGCTCCGAGCGCCAGCACCAGCACGGCGACGACCGGCAGGACGGCACGACGGCGCAGCAATTTCTGCAGGAGATCGGAATAGCCATCGCGCAGATGCTCGAAACCGCGCTCGAAGGCGGCGGAGGCGCGCGAGAAGATCCCCGACGGGCGCTCGCCTTCGCCATGACGCCGCTCGCCCTTCAGCAGCAGGCCGATGGTGATCGGCGTGAGCGTCCGCGACAGCCCGTATGATGCCAGCATCGCGAACACCACGGCGAGGCCAAGCGGCGTGAACAGGTATTTGGCCGGGCCCTCCAGAAACACGACCGACGTGAACACGCAGCTGATCGCGAGCGTCGAGACCAGCGTCGGGATGGCGATTTCGGCGGCTCCGTGCAGCGTCGCCTCCGGCAACGGCAAGCCTTCCTCGGTCCAGAGCCGGTGCGTGTTCTCGATCGTCACCGTCGAATCGTCGACGAGGATACCGACCGCGAGGGCGAGCCCGCCGAGCGTCATGGTGTTGAGGGTCTCGCCGAGGAAATACAGCACGATCAGCGAGGACAGCATCGCCAGCGGGATCGAGATCAGGACGACCAGCGTCGATCGCCACGATCCCAGAAACACTAGGATCATCAGTGCGGTCAGGCCGGCCGCGATCGCGCCTTCGCGCAGCACGCCGTCGACCGAATGGGCGACGAATATCGATTGGTCGAACAGCTCATTGATCTTCAGCCCTGCCGGGGCCGCCGCGCGGATCGACGTCAACGCCGCCTTGACGCCGTTGACGACGGCGAGCGTGGAGGCGTTTCCGTTCTTGATGATGCTGAGCAGGACGGCGCGATGGCCGTCCTCGCGGACGATGTTCTGCTGCACCTGGGCGCCGTCGCGGACCTGGGCGACGTCCTTCAGGAAGATCGTGGCCCCGTTCGCGAACTTGACCGGGATCATGTTGAGGTCCTCGATCGTGGCCGGCGTCGCGTTGGTGCGAACGGTATACTGGGTGTCGCCGATCTTGGTCGTGCCGGTCGGCAACGTCAGGTTCTGGGTGTTCACTGCGTTGACGATGTCGAGCGGCGTCAGTCCGCGCGACAGCAGCTTGTTCGGATCGATGTCGACCATGATCTGGCGGTATTTGCCGCCGGCAGGCGTGGGCAGGGTCACGCCAGGGACGGGAGCCAGTTGCTGGCGGACCCGGTAGATGCCGAAATCGTAGAGCTGCTGCTCGTTCAGGCTGTTCGACTCGAGGCTGAGCTGGAGCACCGGCACGCTCGAGGCATTGAACTGCACGATGATCGGCGGCTGGATGCCCGGCGGCATCAGGGCGCGGATCGCGTTGGTCGCCGAGACGATCTGCGAAATCGCGAGATCGAGATTGACGTCCGGCTGGAAGTAGACTTTCTGAATCGACAGGCCGTTAAGGGTCTGCGCTTCGATATTCTTGATGCCGCTGACGTTGGCGCTGATCGAATACTGGCTGTAGGTGCTGACGCGCTGCTCCATCTCAGGCGTCGAGAGCCCGGTGTAGCTCCAGATCACCGTGACGACGGGGATGCGGATCTCGGGGAAAATATCCGTCGGCATCGACCGGATCGCGATGCCGCCGAGGAACAGGATCAGCGCGGCAAGCACGTAGAATGTGTGCGGAAGCCGTAGCGCGAAGCGAACAATTCCCATGATGGTCTGCCTGGAGCGGTTTACGCGGGATCGTCGGACAGATGAGAGCGGCCGGACCTGCGTTCAAATGAAAACGAATTCAGACGCTGCATGCGGTGCCCCTTGGCGCATCCTGCATGGCAAGCATCACCGCACGCTTGACCTTGGCAAAGGCGCGGATCTCGATCTGCCTGACACGTTCGCTGGATATGGACAGTTCCTGGGCGAGCCGATCGAGCGTGACGGGGCATTCCGTCAGCCGCCGCGCATCGAAGACGCGACGTTCCCGCGCCGCAAGCCCGCTGAGCGCAACACGCAAGGCGCTGCCACGCCGCTCGGTCTGCTCGTGATCGACCAGCACCGTCTCGGCGTCGACCGCCCCATCGACCAGCAAGGCTTCCAGCTCGGTTCCGCTGTCCTCGCCACCGACGCGCACGTTCAGCGACATGTCGCCATGCAGCCGCGTGTCCATCTCGATCACCTCTCGCGCGGTAACCTCGAGCTTCCCCGCGATCAATTCGGCGACGTCAGGGGTGAGCCCCGACATCGCGCTGCCGGTGGCTTTCCTGATCTCGCCGCGGAGCTTGAAAAACAGCTTCTTCTGCGCGGCCGTCGTCCCGATCTTGACGAGGGACCAGGACCGCAGGATGTACTCGTGAATGGCCGCCTTGATCCACCAGATGGCGTAGGTGGAGAAGCGCGCGCCGCGACCGGGTTCGAAGCGTGACGCTGCGATCACGAGGCCGAGATTCGCCTCGGCGATCAGATCGACCATCGGAAGGCCGTATCCCTTGTAGCCTCGCGCCAGCCTGGCCGCGAGGCGGAGATGACTGGTGACGAGCGCGTCTGCCGCTCGCCGGTCCCGCGTCTGCTGCCAGCGGCGTGCAAGCTGCTGCTCCTGACCGGGCTCAAGGAAGTCGTAGCGCCCGATGGCCGCGGAATACGCGCTGAGGAACGGCACCGGTGCGACCGGCGTAGCAGGGGGATTGGTCCTCGTCAGTTCGTGGCTAGTCTGCATCTGTCGCTCCCACGGTCCAGGCCGGCTGTTCAATCTCGAAAGCATCGCGGATCATTTGGCTCATCCCATCTGGTCTGCGTCGGCGTGCAGCAATGTCCGCCACCGGCGCGCGGCGGCCGTCCCCGCCCGTCCGGTCCAGGCCAGGATCTCGATCCGCCCTCCGGGGGCCGGACCGACGATCAGCCGAAAGCCGTGCAGCTTGACGATGGCGGCGACCA
The DNA here is from genome assembly GCF_055807535.1 of Bradyrhizobium sp. Kon37. Taxonomy (NCBI): domain Bacteria; kingdom Pseudomonadati; phylum Pseudomonadota; class Alphaproteobacteria; order Hyphomicrobiales; family Nitrobacteraceae; genus Bradyrhizobium; species Bradyrhizobium sp. Kon37. The sequence continues at coordinate 3,716 of NZ_JBVVOY010000020.1, read as the reverse complement.
GGCTCAGTCCGAGGCCGACGCCCGGCGTATGGCGCATCTTGTCGGAGCGATAGAACCGACGCAGCACCGCCTCGCGTTCCTGCTCGCTGATGCCGGGCCCGGTATCGCTGACGCACACCAGCGCCGTGTCGTCGTCCGCTTCCAAGGCGAGCTCGACCCGACCGCCTGACGGCGTGAACTTGATAGCATTGTCGACGAGATTGGCGATGGCCTCGAACAGCAGGTCGCGGTCACCCCACACCAGCACATCGCGCTCGATGACGACCGCAAGCGCAATGCGCTTGTCTTCGGCAATGGGTTCGTAGACGTCGCACACCTCCCGCAGGATCTCGTCGACCGCGACGTCGCCGAAGCCGGCCATGCGGCGGTTGTTCTCGATCTCGGTCAGGCGTAGCAAGGCGGTGACGATCGCGAGCGACTGGTCGATGCCGGCAATGGCCTTGTCGATGGTCTCCTGCAGCTCCTCCAGCGTGGCCGCATGGGAGCGCCCGCGCTCCAGCGCCAGGCGGACGCGCGTGAGCGGCGTCCTGAGATCATGGGCGATGTCGTTGCCGACGCCGGCGAGCGCATTGATCATTGTTTCCATCTCGTCGAGCATGCCGTTGACGATCCCGGCCAGCCGCGCGAACGGATCGTCCGTCCCGTCCTGCGGAAGCCGCTCGCGCAGCTCGCCGGCGACGATGCGCTGGACCCGCTGGTTCACCTCCTCGACGCGCCTCTGGGCGCGGAGGCTGAGCCAGGCACCGGCCAGCAGGCAGAGGCTGAAGGCCGGCAGCAGGCCGAGGGCCAAGGCCTGCCCCACCACACTCGAGATCTCGCGTGTCTCGTCGACATTCCGTCCGACCACCAGGACATCGCCGCCGTCGAGGCGCTTGCCGATCACCCTGACGACGGGATCGTGCACTGTCGTCGACTTGATGAGATCGAGGCGCACGCCCTGCACCGCTCCGTCGAGCCCGAGCTCGCGCGGCACGCGGTCGATGTTGCCGGCAAGGCGGGTGCCCGCGGCATCGAACAGTCCCGCGTATTGCACGCCCCTGGAATCCTGATCCAGATGATCCGCGATCGCGCTGATGCGATGGGCCGGCGACAGGTCTGAGATAAAGTGAATCTGGGTGGTAATCATGCGATCGGATCGCGCGACCAGATAGTTGTCGAGCTTCCAGTAGATGAATGCGAACAGGCCGACGACGAACAGCGCGAAGCATGCCGCCATGGCCAGGGCCGAAAGGAACGTGCTGGAGCGGATCAGCTGGATCTGACGCATCGCCGGCCCCTATTGCCGCGAACGCAGGACGAAGCCGGAGCCTCGGACGTTGTGGATGAGCGGCACCTCTCCGGGGCCGTCGACCTTGTGACGGAGCCGGCCCATATGCACGTCGATCAGGTTCGTGGTTGCCGGAACGAACTTGTAGTTCCAGACCTCTTCGAGCAGCATCGCGCGCGTCAGCAGCTGATCATTCCGGCGCATCATGTATTCGAGCAGGCGGAATTCGCGCGGCAGCAGGTCGAGCTCACGCCCGCCGCGTCGCGCGGTACGCTCGATCAGATCGATCTCGAGCGGCCCGACCTGCAAGGTCGTTTCTCGGCTGTCGATCGGACGGCGCAGCAACGCCTCGATCCGCGCGACCAGCTCGACGAGCGCGAACGGCTTTGTGAGATAATCGTCTCCGCCCATACGCAGCCCGCGCACCCGATCGTCCACCGCGCCGAGCGCACTCAGGACCAGGACGGGTGTCCGGACCTGATCCCTGCGCAGCGCCTCGATGACGGTGAGCCCGTCCATTCCCGGCAGCATGCGATCGACGATCATGGCATCCGGGCTTGACGCACGCGCCCGGTCGAGACCGTCGACGCCGTCGCCGGCCCACTGCACCTCGAAGCCGCGATCGGAAAGCTCGGCGACAATCGCCTCCGCGGTCTCCGCATCGTCCTCGATCAGGAGAATCCGGTTCATGACCCTCGCTCCACGTTCCACGCGGCGTCTCGGCGCGCGGTGGGTACGCGTAGGCTCGGCGACGCGCTGGGTCATGTTCGATGCCCGCGCTCGTCGAATGCGCGGCCTTGACGCCGCCTTTTGCCGGCCACTCGCTGCGGTACGAGATAGGCTCGCGGCACAGGGGGCACCATTGAATTGCAGTTCATGATCTCGGCCGTGCGCCTGAGGAGCAGCGCCAGTGCAAGGGCGATACGTGTTGCCAATGGCGTGATCATCTTCAGGGCTCCGCTCCGAACTGCGCTGCATCGAACATATGAGCTCGACGCGCTCGCGGTCGTCCGGGGGACAACGAATGTTATGGATTCGCACGATCGTGGTGCGACGTTACATCGGCTCACGGGCCGTTGAATTGTGGTGAGCAATTCGTGCATTTGAATCGTGCCCGGTCGCGCACACCTCGATGAGCAGCCGGCTTGGTCGGCCTGATGTCATCAAAGGAGAGAGCGAATGACCACGTCCAAACTGTTGTCGATGGGACTGATTGCAGCCGCGATGCTCGGCGGTCCCGTGATGGCGCGCGAGCATCACCGCGTCGTGCGGCAGCCCGCGATGGAGGCCGACACGGTCGCAACGAGCGCGCCCGTCTATCAGGGCGAACGTGGCTGCGTTCCTGCGCCGCGCGTCGGCGCCTTCGCCACTGCGCCGTGGACCGGCAACAACGTGCCTTGCGAGCCCGGCACCGGCAGCTTCTTCTGATCGCGCCAACGTTTCCGGCCGGGTGACTTCGCCGGCCGGACGTTTATCGAATCACGGGGAGCGGACTGACCTCGTCAGCCCGCTCCCTTGCGTTGCCTCGCGGCCACGCGCGGCGCGATCACCTTCGTGCGCGGCGCGCCCGATGTCTGACCTGAATGTCTGACGTCGAATTCAGTTGGATTGCCGCGCAGCGCTCCTACCTCTCCAGCATCACACGCCCAGCCATCAAGCAGCCTCGCGCGCACCGCGCGACGCGGAAGCGGGCTTCAGGGATGACCGGGCTCAACACGAGAGGAGTTTTCCATGAAACGAGTCATCATGATTCTGGCAACAGCAGCGCTCGCCTCGACGCTCGCGATCGGCACGGCCGACGCGCATGGCGGTGGTGGTGGCGGCGGCCACGGCGGATTTGGCGGCGGCGGCTTTGGCGGCGGACATGCTGGCTTTGGCGGCGGCGCGCATTTCGGCGGCATGGGACATGAGGGCGGATTCGGCGGCGGCGCCCGGTTCGGCGGCGGGCACCTCGGCTTCGGCGATCATGCCGGCGACCTCCGCCAACACGCGTTTCACAGCTACGGTCGCTACCGGCCCGGATATGGATTCTACGGCGCCTATCCGGATTGTTATGATTGGTACGAACTGCATCCCGGCCGGTCGTTGCCGCTGAGCTGCAGCTAGATCCGCGCATCACGCCGATCGGTCCGGATCGCACAGCGTTACGGTCCGGGCCGATCCCGCTAGCGCAGTATCATGGCGCGTCTGTCGGCATGCATGATGGCGCAACACACAGTTTCGCATCCTCGCGGCGCTTATCGCCCGAGCTTTGCCTGGTCATTCACCCTCGTAGATCCAAGAGGGCGCAGGGAAGGCCGGGTGCTGACCTCACACCCTCCGCTGCGCGAAACGCACACGCAGGAAGAACCACACAGCAGCATACAGGTGGTGCCAATCACTCGGCCTTCCCTGCGCGATGGTCGGACGGCTTATGCCGTGCTCTCCCGGGAGCCGAACTTTCCTTCTG
>NZ_JBVVOY010000019.1:0-144633 GCF_055807535.1 Bradyrhizobium sp. Kon37 | reverse complement strand
ACCTCGCCCGGGCTGATATAGCCGTATTCGGTCGCCGGCCGCTCCGGCTTGACGCCGAAGGTGACGATGCGCCCGGCGCTCGCAGCCGTGAGACCCTGGCGACACGCGGCGACGAAGGCGGCATTGTCCTGCACCACGTGGTCGGCGGCGAGCGCGAGCACGATCGCTTCACTCGAACGGTTCTGCGCGAACACCGCGCCGACTGCAATCGCAGGGCCGGAATCGCGCCGCATCGGCTCCAGGATCACGTCGGCCTCGACGCCGATCTCGGCGAGCTGCTCCAGCACCATGAAGCGATAGGACGCATTGGTGATGACGATCGGGCGATCGAACAGCGAGGCCTCCGAGACGCGGAGCAGCGTGTCCTGGAAGGTCGAGCGCGTGCCGAACAACGGCAGGAACTGCTTGGGGCGCACCTCGCGCGAAGCCGGCCACAGCCGCGTTCCGGCACCGCCGCACATGATCAGGGGGATAATGCGTTTGTCCATCGTCATCTCAAACCTTGAAGTCGTTCCGATACCAGGTGACAAAATTACGAATTCCGTGTGCGATCGGCGTTGACGGTGCAAAGCCGGTGTCGCGCATCAGATCCTCGACATCCGCGAACGTTTCCAAAAGGTCTCTCGGCAGCAATTCTTTGATCGCCGTCCGACCCAGCCCCTGCTCCAGAATCCGACGACATGCATCAGCTCTTCCGGATGGTGGTTGCCGACATTGTAGACCTTAGACGGCGCATTTGCGGCAGCCGGGTCATCGGCGGCCATCAAGCCGATGAAATCGGCGGCGCCCGTGCCCAAAATCGCCTGATCCCTCATCCTGTTCCCAAGGTCTGCTTCACCCGATCCGCGCTCGATCTTTCGCCCGCGGCGCCTCTTTAGCCTCCGCATCGACGGGGTCGCAATAGCTCCGCTGCCCTGCATGAGGGCTCTCGATCACCGCTATTGCAAGATCGACGCCAAAACCATACCAAAGCGGCCGAATTCGGCGCCTTGCGTCGGGTTGCTTCAAAACCCTTGTTCATGCGGACGAAATGCGCCGAATCCTGCTGTCGACGGCCAAGATCCTGATTTCCGGAGCGCTGCTCTACCTGGCGCTGCGCAAGGTCGATCTGTCCGAACTGTTCTCGCGCTTCACCGTGACCAGCCTGTTCTGGATCGGCTTGGCGATCGTGATCGCGTTCCTGCAAATCTTCGTCGGCGTGTTGCGCTGGCGCGAGGTCAGCGACGCATGCGGCGCCCCGCTCGAGCTCGGCCGGGCCATGCGCTACAACGTGATCGGATCGTTCTTCAACCAGACCCTGCCCTCGGCGATCGGCGGCGATGCGGTCCGGCTGTGGCTCGTCGCGCGCGCCGGCGCCGGCTGGCGCGCTGCGACCTACTCGATCTTCGTCGATCGCGCGATCGGTTTGATCGCGCTCGCGATCATCATCGTCGCGAGCCTGCCCTGGAGCTACAGCCTCATCGCCGATCCACACGGGCGCTCGGCGCTGCTGCTCGTCGACCTCGCGGCGCTCGCGGGTGGTCTCGGCTTCCTGGTCTTCGGCGCGCTGAAATGGCACTGGCTGAGAACCTGGTGGGCCACGCATCACATCCACGCCTGTGCCGTGATCGCCAACCGCGTGATCTTCAGCCGCTCGCGCGGACCAGCCGTCGTGATCCTGTCGCTCGCCGTGCATGTGCTGGCCGTCGTGGTCGCCTGGTGCGTCGTGCAGTCGATCGCGGCGCCGGTCGGCTTCAGCGACGTCTTTATGCTGGTGCCGCCGGTGATGCTGATCACGATGATGCCGATCTCGATCGCCGGCTGGGGCGTGCGTGAAGCCACCATGAGCCTCGCGTTCGGCTTCGCGGGGCTGGCCGCCAACGAGGGGGTCAACGTCTCGCTGCTGTTCGGCACCGTGTACTTCATCGTCGGCGCGATCGGCGGCCTGGTCTGGATCCTCAGCGCGGAGAAAGCCGCGCAGGGATCGGCGCCGCTCGGGGTCCCGGAGTGAACGCGGTCGTTGACGCGCTCGGCGCCGTACCCTCGCTGCTGGCCGTTGCGATTGCCGCGCTGGTGTCGGGCGTCATCACCTGGACCAGCCGTCCCCTGCTCCAGCGTTACGCATTGGCGCGGCCCAACGCGCGGTCCTCTCATCGCATCCCGACCCCGCAGGGTGCGGGCATCGCCGTGATATCAGCGACGCTGCTGGTCGCATCAGCCTGGGCAGCCTGGGCGAACATCGCGATTCCGCCGGCGCTGATCGCTGCAACGGTCTTGATCGCCGTGGTCGGATTTGCCGACGACATCAAGTCGCTGCCGGTGCTCGTGCGCCTCGTGCTGCAGGCCGCAGCTGTCGGCGCCGTCGTGTTCACCACGCCCGAGACCGCGCGCATTGCGCCGGCGCTGCCGCTCGCGCTGGAGCGCGGACTCATCCTGCTGGCGGGCGTGTGGTTCCTGAATCTCGTCAACTTCATGGACGGGCTCGATCTGATGACGGTGGCGGAAGTCGTGCCCGTCACCGCCGCGCTGCTGCTGCTGGGACTGCTCGGCGATTTGTCGTGGCCGGCCGCGCTGATCGCCGCGGCGCTGTGCGGCGCCATGCTCGGCTTTGCGCCGTTCAACAAGCCGGTCGCGAAAGTCTTCCTGGGCGATGTCGGCAGCCTGCCGATCGGCCTTTTGCTCGGCTGGTGCCTGCTCGAGCTCGCCTGGCGCGGGCAGCCCGCCGCGGCGCTGTTGCTGCCGGCCTACTACCTTGTGGATTCGACCATCACGCTGTTCCGCCGCATCGCAAGGCGCGAGCAATTCTGGTCGGCGCATCGCTCGCATTTCTACCAGCGCGCCACCGACCATGGCTTCACGGTCTCCCGCGTGATCGGGGAGGTGTTCGCGCTCAATCTCGTGCTTGCGGGGCTTGCCATCGTCACCGCTCGCGCCGGCTCGATGACGATCACGCTGACCGCGCTGTCGGCGGGCGCAATCGCGATCGGCATCGTGCTGCGGCGGTTCTCCCGCCCTCAGGCGTCCTGAGCCACCAGCGCCAGCCGCAGCCCCTTTTCGAGAGACACCTGCGGCTGCCACCCGGTCGCAATCGCATTTGACGAGGTTGAGCTCGAGCGAGCCGACCAGACTGTCATGCGTATCCTGCCGGCCCATCACTCTCAGCATCGTCCCGAGCAGGTCCGGCGGCATGCCGAACAGCCGCGAGTTCTTGCCGGCAGCCTTGGCCAGCCGCGCGATGAACTCGCGCGTCGAGACCTGCTCCTGATCAGGCCGCGGTCGACCCGAATTCCGGAATCGCGTCCTTCAGGATGGTCCTGATGGTGGCCCGATCGTCGCGCGCGATCGCCTGCTCCAGCGCCGCAATCCATTTGCGCAGCGTCTGCATCGGCGGCTCGTTCGGCTGCGCGGCCATGATGCCGGCGACGCCGATCTCGCGGGTCGGCTCCTCGGAGGCGAATAGGATTTCGTGCAGGCGTTCGCCGGGCCGCATGCCCGTGAACACGATTTCGATGTCGTAGCCGGGTTGCAGGCCCGAGAGACGGATCATGCGCTCGGCAAGATCGACGATCTTCACCGGCTGGCCCATATTGAGCACGTAGACCGACACGTCCGAACGCTGCGTTCCGAGCGCATGCGTTGCCGCCGTGATGACGAGATCGCAGGCCTCGCGGATGGTCATGAAGTAGCGGACCATGTCGGGATGCGTGACCGTCACGGGACCGCCGGCATCGATCTGGGCCTTGAACTTCGGCACCACCGAGCCGTTCGACGCCAGCACGTTGCCGAACCGAACCGAGATCAGCCGCATCGACCGCCTGGCGCCGCCGTGACCCGCCGCAAGATCATGGTCGAGCGCCTGGCAATACATCTCGGCGAAGCGCTTGGTCAGGCCGAGCATCGACACCGGCTCGATCGCCTTGTCGGTCGAGATCATCACCATGGCTTCGGCGCCCGCACTGTGCGCGGCATCGGCAACGTTGATCGAGCCGAAGATGTTGGTCTTGACGCCCTCGCTCCAGTCGCGCTCGAGGATCGGCACGTGCTTGAGCGCGGCGGCATGGAACACGATGTCCGGCTTGAACTCGGCCATCAGGCGCATGATGCGCTCACGGTCGCGGATGTCCGCGATCCGCCCTTCGATGGAAGCAGCGGTGCCGAGCGCCGCGAGCGTTTCCGTGATCGCGTAGAGCGCCGGTTCGGAATTTTCCACGATCAGAAGACGCGCGGCGCCGAACGCGACGACACGCTCGCAGATCTCGGAACCGATCGAGCCGCCCCCGCCGGTGACGATCACCGCCTTGCCCTCGATCAGGGCCTCGAGCCGCGCATAGTCGATCTTTTCGCTCGGCCGCAGCAGCAGGTCCTCGACGGCGACGGCCGTGAGTCGTGGCGTATCGCCGCTCTCGAGCGAGGGCATGCGGCTCACGATCACGCCGAGCTTGCGCGCCCGCATCAGGATCGATTCGGGATGGGCCTCGGGCTCGAATGCCGTCGGCGTCATCACGACGCGCGCGATCCCCTTGCCGCGCTTGGTGAAGTCGGCGACGACATCCTCGATGTCGTCGACGCCGCCCAGGACAGGGACGTTGCGGATGGACTGGCCGCGATCGGAACTCGACGGCGAGAGCACACCGACCGGCCAGATGCGCTTGATCGCCCCGCTCTCGATTCCGCGCAACAGCACCTCGGCGTCCGCGGCGCGGCCGATCAGCAGCGTCGGCGCGGCATCTCCGGTGCGGGCGTGACGCCGCACCCGCGTATAGCGGAAATAGCGGTAGGCCATGCGCAACGCGCTGAGGAAGGAGATCTCGAGGAACCAATAGAGGACGATGGTCACCTTGCCGAGGAAGAAGGCGCCGCGGACGTTGGGGGCGACGAAGATGTAGTCGAGCGCCAGGAGTGCAACCGTCAGCACGGTCGCGACGCGGATGATGTTCAGCGCGTCGGGCAGCGAGATGAAGCGCCATTTCGTCGTGGTCAGGTTGAAGACGAAGAACACGACCACGCTGAAGGCGAGAAAATAGGGCAGGATCTGGATCAGCAGCGGCAGGCGGTCGAAGAAGCCGTCGCCGCCCTCGAAGCGCAGATAGAAGGCGGCGAACAGCGCCGCCGTGGTCGCCAGCAGGTCGTGGAGCGCGATCATGAAATTGCGCAAGGTGAGATGCGAAAGTCGCGTCATCCGCTGACCGAAAATCCAGTTAAATGCAACCTGATCGCGCTGATAACCCATCTCGGCCGGACATGCCAGTCAGGGCTTGCCAGTCAAGGTTTGCCGATCAAGCTTTGCGATCCGGGCGGCCGTTCAGGAACCGGCTACTGTCGCCTTCGCTTCGGCCTGCTGGGCCCGGATCACCTTGCCGCCGGCTACGCCGACACCGATGACGTACATCCAGCCCTCGTGGAAGTCGAACAGGTGGGAGTTGAACAGCGAGGTGAAGACGTTCTGAACCACGACCAGAAGGCCGACCCAGTTTGCGAGCCCGTCGCCCCGAAACAACAGCAGATGCAGGATCCAGATGCCGTAGAGAACGGCGACGCCGATGATGCCCCATTGCACGGCCACGTTCAGCGTCTGGTTATGCGGGTTGCCGATCACCTCGGCGGACGCCAGGTTCTGATTGCCGGGCGTCGCGGTCCGCTCGAACAATCCACGCGTCGAGCCGGTACCGTGCCCCTTGATCGGCGCCTCCGCGAAGAAGCCGAGTGATTTCCGCCAGAATTCGAGCCGCAAGCCGGCCGAGGTCGGCGCGCCTGTTTCCACATAGCGGGTATAGTCGCTAGCAAAGCTGTCGGCGGTCTTGCGCAATTGCGGCGAGGCCTGCCAGGCGAGCACCGCGCCCGCGAGCAGGGCCGCGGAGATGATCGCGATGCTGCGCCATCTCAGATGAAGCAAGGCAAACACACCGAACAGGATCGGAATCGTGAGGAGCGCGGTGCGCGACACCACCACGAACACCATGTTGACGAAGAAGGCGAGCGCAAGCGCCGTGAGCAGCCCGGCGATCCAGTAGCGCTTCTGGCGCAGCAACTGCACGATCGGATAGGCGAGCGCGACCGCGCAGAGCGCAAACTCCTGGCTCTGGTCGATGTAGTTCTTGACGAAGATGCCGCGCTCGACGCGGTCGGATTTGAGCGCGAGGTCGGGGTAGAAGGCGACGACCCAGGACATCACCGACAGCAGCGCGCAGGACACCAGGAAGGCGACGAACACCCAATGTCCGCGCGGCGAGCGCGCAAAATGATAGAGCAGGACCGGCAGCACCAGCAACTTGACGGTCGGATTGACGGCGTAGAATCGCGCGCCCCAGGCCGCGTCCGACCACAGCGTCCCGACCAGCCCGAGCAGGACCAGAGCAATCGGCGCCGCGACGCCTGAGCGATTGCAGGAACTCGCGGACGTCGAGGAACGGCACCATGCAGAGCAGCATCAGAACATTGAAGATCGCCGCAAGCGACGTCGACCATGGCAGCGAGGCCGCGGTCAGGATCGCGAACAGATCGACCGTCTCGGACCAGGCCGCCGGACTGCGCAGACGCCGCCACAGCACCTGGCCGGTCGTCTCCCCGGCGAGTGTCGTCACTTGCCCTCTCCCCGCGCGCGATGAACCAGCGCGGTCGTGCTGAAGCCCTGGAGAATGTCGACCAGCACCACCGTCCCGCCGGCGGCCTCAACGACCTCGTGGCCGACCACCTGCTCGCGGGTGTAATCGCCCCCTTTGATCAGCGCGCTCGGCTTGATGCGGGTGATCAGGTCGATCGGCGTATCCTCATCGAAAATAACCACGAGATCGACGGCTTCGAGCGCCGCCAGCACTTCCGCACGCGCTCGCTCGTCCTGAACGGGGCGGTCGGCGCCCTTTAGCCGCCGCACCGAGGCGTCGCTGTTGAGGCCCACGATCAGGCGGTCGCAGGCGGAGCGCGCCGCTGTCAGCACCTTGACGTGGCCGGGATGCAGGATGTCGAAGCAGCCATTGGTGAAGCCGACGCGCTGGCCTTGCTTCCTCCATTCCGCGAGCTGCGCGTCGAGCGCGCCGGGCTCGAGCACGATCTTCTCCTCGGCCGCGAGATAGGCATGCGGCAATATCTTTCGCTTCAGCTCGGCCACACTCACGCTTGCGGTGCCCTGCTTGCCGACGGCGACGGCGGCCGCGGCACTGGCCATGCGCAGCGCCGTGTCCCAATCCGCGCCGGTGGCAATCGACACCGCAAGCGCCGCGGCAACGGTGTCGCCGGCGCCAGAGACGTCGCGCACCTTGACCGGGAACGCCGGAACGTGAACGGCCTCGCCGTTGCGCGGCACCAGCGTCATGCCGTGCTCGCCTTGGGTGACCAGGATCGCTTCGCAATCGGCGAGCCGCATCACGTCCTCGCTGGCATCGACGATGCTCTGCGGCGTGTCGGCGCGGCTTCGGGTCGCTTCCGAAAATTCCTTGCGATTGGGCGTGAGCAGCGTCGCGCCGCGATAGATCGCCCAGTTCAGGCTTTTGGGATCGACGATCACGGGCTTGCCGAGTTTTCGCGCGGCGTCGATGGTGTGGCGGATGACGCGGGCGGTCAGCACCCCCTTGGCGTAGTCGGACAGCAGCACGATGTCGGCGCGCGCAATCTGCGGCAGGATCGCTTCGATCAGCTTGGTCTCGATCGTATCGGATGCAGGCTGTGCCTGCTCCCAATCCGCACGCAGCATGTGCGTGGAAAAATGCTCGGAGACGAAACGCACTTTTCGCGTGGTCGGACGCGAGGGATCGCACACCAGCAGGCTTTCGATTGCGCCCTGCTCCGCAAGCGTCGAGGCAAGCTGCCTGCCGGCCTCGTCCGCGCCGACGAGGCCGACGAAGATGCAGCGCGCGCCGAGCGCGGCGACGTTGCGCGCGACGTTGCCGGCACCGCCGATATGGATCTCGCTGCGCTGTGCCGCGATGACCGGCGCCGGCGCTTCCGGCGAGATCCGCGACACCTCGCCATAGACGAACTCGTCCAGCATGATGTCGCCGATGCACAGGACCGTGCGGCCCGAGATGGCTTGCGCGAGAGCATCGAAATCGAGAATGGGCGTCGGCATGGTGATGGGCCTCAGCGGAAGCGGTCGGGCCGGTCGAGATAATCCCCGACATAAGCCTTCACCGCGTCCTCGAGCGTCGTGAAGCCGCCATTATAGCCGGCGCGGTGGAGGCGATCGACCTCGCTCTGGGTGAAGTACTGGTAGCTGCCGCGGATCTGCTCGGGCATGTCGATGTATTCGATGTTGGGGCTGGCGCCGAGCGCGGCATAAGCCGCCAGCATCAGATCCCTGAAGCTGCGTGCTTTGCCGGTGCCGACATTGAATAGCCCGGACACCGAGGGCGTTGCCAGCAGCCACATGATCACGCGCACGACGTCGTCGACATAGATGAAATCGCGGCGCTGATCGCCATCGGCAATGCCCTCGCGATGCGACTTGAACAATTGCACGACGCGGCCCGCTTTGACGTCGTCGAAGCGGCGCGCCAGCACGCTCATCATCGAGCCCTTGTGGTATTCGTTGGGGCCGAACACGTTGAAGAATTTCAGCCCGGCCCATTGCGGCGGCAGCTTCTCGCCGTTCGCCGCGCGCTCGGCGACGGCGAGATCGAACAGGTGCTTGCTCCAGCCGTAGAGATTCATCGGCCGCAGTTTTTTTAGCGCAGGCACAGAGCCGTCGTCGTCAAATCCTGCCTCGCCGTCGCCATAGGTCGCCGCCGAGGAGGCGTAGATCAACGGCACCGCATTCGCCGTGCACCAGTCCAGGAGGCGCATCGACAGGCGGAAATTGGTCTCGAACACCAGGTCGCCGTCGGTCGCCGTGGTCGCGGATATCGCCCCAAGATGGATCACGGCATCGAGCTTGCGGCCCTTCAGCCAGTCCGGCAGTTCAGCCGGCGGCACGATATCCACAAGCTGCCGCTTGGCGAGGTTGCGCCATTTGCCCTCGCTGCCAAGGAAATCGCAGACGACGACATCGCTGCGGCCGGCCTCGTTCAGCGCGGCGACGACATTCGATCCGATAAAACCGGCCCCGCCGGTCACCAGCAACATTTCACCTAGCCTGCCCGATGTTTTGCGACCCAATCTTGCCCTAGCGCATGATCCTCCAAAGTGTAAGCGGTTTTGGGATAGCCGCTCTGCCGGCTTTACCTGCCGGCCCGGAGCGGCTAACCGAACCGCCACATCAGCGCACCCCGGCCTTATTAACGAATGAACCAAGATTCGCAACTTAGTGGCGAGACAGATCGGGGCGACACGCGGCCGATCCTGATCGTCCCCTACATGTGGATCGGCGATTTCGTCCGGAATCACACCGTGGTGCGGGTCCTCAATGAGCGCTGGCCGAACCGGCCGGTCGATCTGCTCACGACGTCGCTGTGCGCGCCGCTGGTCGATTACATGCCCGGCGTGCGCGATGCGATCGTCTGGGACCTGCCGCGCGGCCGGCTCGCCGTAGGCCGCCAGCTCGGCCTGGCGAAGCTCCTGCGCGAGCGGGACTATGGCACCGCCCTGGTGCTGCCCCGGACCTGGAAGGCCGCCATCGCACCCGCTTTGGCCGGGATTCCGGAAAGGGTCGGCTTCGTCGGCGAGTTCCGGTTCGGCCTGCTCAACCGCTGGCGCTGGGGCGAAAAGAAGCTGCCCCGCTTCATCGACAAGAACGCCGCCCTCGCCCAGCCCGATGGCGCCCCGCTGCCGCCGGAATGGCCGGTGCCGCAGTTGCGGGTCCCGGCCGAGGACATCGTCCGCTGGCGGCAGGCTAACGGCCTGAGCACCGGCGCCGCTGTGGCCCTGGCTCCAGGCTCGGTCGGCGCTTCAAAGCGCTGGACCTATTATCCGGAGGCCGCCCGCCTGCTCGCCGAGCGCGGCCTCGAGGTCTGGGTTGTCGGCGGCCCTGGAGAAAAGGGCCTTGCCCAGGAGATCGTCGCGGCCGGCGGCGCCGGGGTGCGGGACCTCACCGGCAATGATCTGCGCAACGGCGTGCTGGCCATGGCCGCGGCCGGCGTCGCGATCTCCAACGATTCCGGCCTGATGCACATCGCAGCCGCCCTGGGCACGCCGACCATGGGCATCTTCGGTCCGACCAGCCCCTACCTCTGGGCCCCCCTCAACGGCCTCGCCGCGACCGTGGTGCAGGACAAGAGCGTGCTGTCCTGCCAACCCTGCCAGAGCACGATCTGCAAGATGAACGACCACCGCTGCATGCGAGATATCGCAGCGAGCGAGGTGGTGGCGATTGCGCAGCGGGTGCTGGGTGAGGCGGGGACAAGGGCTTCGACGTGAAGCCGTCGAGGCTGCGCCGATGATGACATCATGCCGGTGTTTTGCCCGACGAGTCAAATCGACTTCGTAAATTCCGCAGCTTCGGGATGCCGGCCAAGCGATTGATTTCGTTGGCACCGGCTACTGTGCATGGGGTTGTTTTCGCGGTTTTTTTGTTTGCTGCCCTGAAGGCGATGCTCAAAGCAGCGGCCGATAGACCTCGCCGATCCGTGACGCCTCCGCATCGAGGCTGAACTGCGCGAGCACCCTTGCCCGCCCGCGCTCGCCCATAGCGATCGCGGCGGCCACGTCACGCATCAGCGGTTCGACCGCTGCGGCCAGCGCATCCGCGTCACCGGTCGGGACCAGCACGCCGGTCACGCCATCCTCCACCACGAGCTCGGCCGCGCCGGCGCGCGCGGCGACCAGCGCGCTGCCGGCCGCCATCGCCTCGATCAAGGTCAGGCCAAAACCTTCGTTGCGCGAGGTGAAGGCGTAGATCGTCAGCCGCTGATACCAGCGCTGCACGTCTTCGATCGGCAGCTCGCCAGTGATGACGATGCGCGATTGCAGGCCGGCGGCCTCGATCCGCTTCTTCAGGTCGTTTGCAAAAGCGGTTTGCTCGGGTGTGACCTGGCCGACGATGATTGCGGTGAAATCCGGATAGCGGGGCAGCAGGCGGCACATGGCATCGACGAACACATCGGTGCCCTTCTGCGCGCGCACCCGGCCGAAGCAGCCGATCGCGTAGCGGCCCGGCAGCGCGGCTTCCGCGAAGGCGGCAGTGCGGTCGAGCGGCGGCGCATAGACGGCAGTGTCGACGCCGTGCGGAATCACGGTCGCCTTCACTTTCAGGAACGAGGCCGAAAGATCTGATGTCGCGATGATCGCGTCCATGCGCCGGATCAGCCAGCGCGTGATCCAGCTATGGTGCCGCTGTGCCGCCGAGGTGAAGACCAGTTTCAGCGGCCAGCCAAGCGCGCGCAACAGCACGCCCGCGATCATCTCGTTGTTGCGGCGCGCATGCCAGATCAGCGGCGCCCTGCGGCGCCACAATCTCAGCAGATCGGCACCGCCCAGGCGCGCGATCCCCTCCGGCGCGTCGGAGCCGAACCACGCGGCGCGATAGAGCTTTGCCAGCCGCGGCGCCACCATCCGGTTGGTCGCGGTGACCCCGGAATAGCGCCTGTGCAGATTTGGCACGATCACTTCGAGATCGCTTGGGAAATTCGCCACGCCACGCTCCGTTTCGAAAGTCCCTATACGCAACATTAAGCATAGTGACCAGTTCAGCCGCGCCGATACCCACTCTTCACCACGTAAACGTTAGCTTGGAGCGTTGATCGAAGACGGGTGAGATCATGACTGTGCTTGTCACCGGCGGTGCCGGCTATATCGGAAGCCACACGGTTCTGGCGCTGGCGGAAGCCGGCGAGGACGTCGTCGTGATCGACGACCTCTCCACCGGTTTCTCCGCCTATCTGCCCGAAGGCGTGCCGCTGTTCATTGGCGATGCCGGCGACGAAAACCTGCTCGAAGGCGTGATCGCCCAGCACAACATCGAGAGCATCATCCATTTCGCGGGGTCGGTGGTCGTGCCGGATTCGATGCGCGATCCGCTCGGCTATTACCGCAACAATTTCACGACCGCGCGCAACCTGCTCAACGTCGCGGTCAAGCGCGGCATCGACCGCTTCATCTTCTCCTCGACCGCGGCGGTCTATGGCGATCCGGACCAGGTGCCGGTGCCCGAGCATGCGCCGACACGGCCGCTGTCGCCCTACGGTTCGTCGAAGCTGATGACCGAGATCATGCTGCACGACGTCGCCGCCGCCTACGGCATGCAATACGTGACCTTGCGCTATTTCAACGTTGCGGGTGCCGATCCGCAGGCCCGCATCGGCCTTGCCACCGTCGGCGCCACGCACCTGCTCAAGATCGCGGTGGAAGCCGCAACCGGCCAGCGCGCCAAGATCGACGTATTCGGCACCGACTATCCGACCCAGGACGGCAGCTGCATCCGCGACTTCATCCATGTCACGGACCTGTCGCAGGCCCATCGCTCGGCGCTCGCGTATTTGCGCAACGGCGGCGCCTCGACGACGCTCAATTGCGGCTATGGCCGCGGCTACTCGGTGCTGGAGACCATCGACGCGGTGCGCCGTGTCTCGGGCCGCAGCTTCGCCGTGCAATACGCCCCGCGCCGACCCGGCGACATCATGACCATGGTCGCCGACACCAGCCGCATCCGCGGCCTGCTCGACTGGAAGCCGCAATACGACGACCTCGAGACCATCGCAGCCCATGCGCTGGCCTGGGAGGACAAGCTGTTCCGCGAGCGTCACGGCGAGCTCCGCCACGCCGCCTCGGCCTAGATTCCATTCCAGCGCAAGCCCTTAATTGGGCTTGAAAAGCGCTGGCTTAGCGGGCACAGAGGCCGTTCGATCCCTGACGCGCGGGCAGGCGTTTTCCTGTGCCGTCAATGGACTGCGGATGGCTCAGTTTCCAAAGAAAATCACCGACGATCCCTATGCGGCAGCGGTGCTGATTCGCCGCCTGGTCACGGAACAGGGGATCCTCTACTGGCGGCGCTACCTCGTCGCCTTCGCGCTGATGGCGCTTGCCGCCGGATCGACCGCGGGCGCGACCTACGTGCTCGGCCAGGTCATCAACCAGGCCTATGTCGACAAGAACATCCCGGGCATCGCGATGTTCTCGGGCATCACGGTGATCCTGCTCTTCATCAAGGGCGTGGCGACCTACGGCCACATGGTGATCCTGACCAAGATCTCCAACGCGATCCTCGCCACCAACCAGCGCCAGCTGTTCGCCAAGCTGATGCGCGAGAGCGTCGGATTCTTCTCCGAGCGGCATTCGTCGGAATTCCTGGCGCGGCTGACGGCCGGCGCAAAGTCCATCACCGATGTCCTCAACATGCTGGTCAATGCGGTCGGGCGCGACCTCATGATGCTGCTCGCCATGATCGGCGTGATGGTGTGGCAGGATCCGGTGATGTCGTTCATCGGCCTCGTCGCGGTGCCGCCGGCGATGCTGGTGCTGCGCAAGCTGGTCAAGCGCATCAAGGGCCTCGCCTACAACCAGTTCACCGGCACCGCCGATATCCTGGAGACGATGCAGGAATCGCTGCAGGGCATCCGCACGGTGAAAGCGTTCACGCTCGAAGACACCATGCAGAACCGCATCGACGAGAACATCGTGATCGTCGAGCGCAACGCCAACAAGATGGCCCGCGTCGCCAACCGCTCCAATCCGCTGATGGAGATGCTCGGCGGCTTCGCAGTCGCCGGCTGCTTGCTTTACGGCGGCTATAGCGTGGTCGCGCTCAACGCCACGCCCGGCGCGTTCTTTTCCTTCATGACCGCGTTCCTGATGGCGACCGAGCCGGCCAAGCGGCTGGCGCGGCTCAACATCGACCTCAACAGCCAGCTGGTCGGCGCCCGCATGCTGCTCGAAGTCGTCGACAGCCCCGCGAGCGAACACTCCGACGACGACAAGCCAGCGCTGAAACTCTCGAACGCACGCATCGAGCTGCGCGACGTCAGCTTCTCCTATCGCAACGGTGAGACCGTCCTCAACCGCATGAGCTTTGTTGCCGAGCCCGGCAAGGTCACCGCGCTGGTCGGCCCCTCCGGCGGCGGCAAATCGACCGTGCTGGGGTTGCTGCTGCGCTTCTACGAGGTGACGCAAGGCGACATCGTGATCGACGGCCAGTCGATCGGCGCCGTCTCGCGAAAATCGCTGCGGGCTCAGACCGCCTATGTCGGCCAGGACGTCTATCTGTTCCGCGACACCATCCGCAACAACATCGCCTTCGGCCGCGCGGGCGCGACCGAAGACCAGATCATCGATGCTGCGAAAGCAGCCTGCGCGCATGATTTCATCATGGGCTTCCCGCTCGGCTACGACACGCCCGTCGGCGAGCACGGTACGCAATTGTCCGGCGGCCAGCGCCAGCGCATCGCGGTCGCGCGCGCGCTGATCAAGAACGCGCCGATCATCCTGCTCGACGAAGCCACCGCCGCGCTCGATTCCGAGTCCGAGCGGCAGGTGCAGGAGGCGATCGAGCATCTCTGCCAGAACCGCACCACCATCGTGATCGCGCATCGCCTGCACACCATCATGCACGCCGACGCGATCCTGGTGGTCGAGGGCGGCGAGATCGTCGAGCAGGGCCGGCATGACGAGCTGCTCCGCCGCGGCGGGCGCTACGCTTCGTTCTTCCGCCTGCAACATCACGACGCCGGCGCTCTGGCGCCGATCAGCGCAACCGCATAGAGTTCCCTTCACCTCAAGAGCAGCGAGATCGCACCATGAACGCCGCCTCCTACGTCATCCCGCTTCCGACCCAGGCTTCCCTTCCCGTCGTCGGGGAAAGCGGGCGTTATCCCGTGCGCCGCATCTGGTGCGTCGGTCGCAACTATCTCGAGCACATCCGCGAGATGGGCAATGACGAGCGCGCCCCGCCGTTCTTCTTCGCCAAGCACGCCGACATGCTGGTGCCCGACGGCGCCACCATTCCCTATCCGCCGCTCACCAAGGATTTGCATCACGAGGTCGAGCTGATCGTCGCGATGAAGAGCGGCGGCCTCAACATTCCCGCCGACAAGGCGCTCGACCATGTCTACGGCTATGCCGTCGGCATCGACCTGACCCGCCGCGACCTGCAGATCGCCTCGCGCAAGAAGGAGCGTCCGTGGGAGGTCGGCAAGTCGTTCGACTATTCGGCGCCCTGCTCCGCGGTGCAGCCGGCATCGAAGATCGGCCACCCCGCCAAGGGCAAGATCTGGCTCACGGTCAACGGCAAGGAAGCGCAGAAGGGCGACCTCACCGAGCTGATCTGGAACGTGCCCGAGATCATCTGGCAGCTCTCGCAGCAGGTGAAGCTCGCCGCCGGCGACATCATCATGACGGGCACGCCGGCCGGCGTGTCGCAGCTCCAGCCCGGCGACAAGCTCGAATGTGGCGTCGACGGCGTCGGCACGCTGAAGGTCTCGATCGGCCAACCCGAGTAAGGCTCACGGCGGCTCTAACTAAGAAGGCCCCGGGCATGTCCGGGGCCTTTTGCATTTCGCTGGCGGACGATGCCGATCTACCAGGCCTTCACCGGCCGATCGGCGTGGCTTGTCTGCGGCACACCGCGATTGAGCGACATGTGGGAATGCACGCACAGCCAACCATCGCCATGTCTTGAAAACACCATCGTGGCCCGGCCGGGGCGCGGAAACGCGCTGCCGTCGGGATGATAGCCCGTGCTCGTCCACGGCACGATCACGGTCGCCATCGTGCCATCGGACGATGCCAGGATCGAGGCCTGGTCGATGACGAAACGGAAGTCGGCCGTCTTGGGCCAGACGTTGTCCCATTGCGTGGTGACCCATTGGTCGAGGCCGGGAATGACGTCGTTGTGTGTTCCGAAGGCCAGCACATCCGGATGGAAGAGCGGCCGCGCCGAAGCGTAGTCGACCTCGCGGACATAACTTGCGAAGGTCTCCAGCCATTGGCGAAAGAACTGCGTGATCTCGGCATTCGCGGTCGGCAAGGAGGCCATCGCCTGCTCCATGTTCGGCAACTCAATCGCGGCAATCTTTGTTGCCATGAGGCGAACCGTCCAGCAAGATATGTGGAGAGCACCGGTGGAGATCGATCGACGAGCCGGGCCGATTTCATGGAGCCAGACTCATGAGACGCCTTCTCCTGCTTGCGGCCACGCTTATCGTCTCGTGCAACGTCGCCAGCGCGCAGTCCGGTCAGCCCTATGCCGGCCTTGAGCATCGCCCCATCAAGGCGCTGTCGCAGCAGCAGATCGACGATCTTCGAGCCGGACGTGGCATGGGCCTGGCGCTTGCCGCCGAGCTCAATGGTTATCCCGGTCCGAGCCATGTTCTTGAGCTCGGTGATCGGCTTGATCTGACCGCGGATCAGCGCATCCAGGTTCAGCGCCTGTTCGAGGCCATGAAGCAAGAGGCGGTCCCGCTGGGTAACAAGCTGGTCAAGCAGGAAACGGAGTTGGACCGGCTCTTCTCTGCCCGCGTCGTGACATCGGAGTCACTCAAGGCGACCCTCGTTGCCATTTCGGAAACCCAGGCACTGCTCCGCGAAAGCCACCTCAAATATCATCTGTCGACAACCGCCTTGCTCGACCAGAGCCAGATGCAGCGATACGCGGAGCTGCGAGGTTACCAACGCCCCGATAGCTCCGAAGCACACAAGCACCATCACTAGACGCGGTCATCGCAGCGCCGACAGCACGATGAAGCCGAGGATCAGCGCCGTCAGCGAATTTCTACGTGTAGTAGACGTTGCGATTCCATTCCTTGAGCCAAGAAGGGCGCCGCCCCGCCGGATCCTGATTTACTCAGCTTCGCCTGCCAGCGCATGGGCGCGCTCGGCGTCGGCATCTCGGAGGCGTCACTGAAGGCCACGCTCGGCGAACCGCACCGCAAGCTGCCGCCAGCGAACAACGCCACGAACTATGTGTACTTCCTCGATAAGGCCGATCAGTCTCCTATCTCGCCGCAACCGTGAAAGCGAACCGCGTGATCGCGCTTCAGGTCAGCGGGCCGGCACCCGCCCCCGGCTACAGCTTCAACCAGATCAATCTCGGCGACAGCACCGAGAAACTGATGGCGCAGTTCGGCGGCCCCTTCCATGTCGGGCCGAGCGGGCTGGAGAAGACCGAACTCTGGACCTATCACCCATGGCCCTTCTCATTCGAAGTGCAGGCGGACCGTGTCACGTCAATCCGGATCAGCGATCCGACGGTCCAGTAAATAGATTGTACGGGGCCCTGGTCACGCCCGTGACAGGGCCTGGAGACCCTTGAAGGTCAGGCGCTTGGGGTCGGTGACGCCGGCGAGATACAGGCGGCGGATGAACGCGATGACGGCGTCGCGGTCGCAATCGGTCAACGCGACGACGGCGTCGACCGCGATTCTCTGGGCTTCCATTGGGCTCACCTCGGCCTTGCAAGTAACCCCGGCCGAGACAGGCTAGGACTCCGCGGTTAATCCGGCGTTAACCGTTCGGGCAGCATGGCTGATTCAGCCTAGCGGCCGTATACGCAAAACAACGCATTGGCGGTTGCGATCCTTAGCGGGCGCCGATGCGCTTCTTCAGGAGGGAAACGACGCCGGGTGCGGCGTCGCTCACCGCGGAGGAGACTATCTTGTGCTGTTCGGGCTCGGCGGCGACGCAGTTGTTCTTGCGCTCGCGATCGATCTGAAGCTGGCGCTTACCACGTGCAAAACACGACGGCGGCGATCAGGAATATTGCATCACGCCGTCGTCGATCCGGCCGAACCGCAAGGAGACGATGTCGAGCGCGTAGTTCTGGTAGAGCCGCCACGGCTGCTTCGAGCCTTGCTTCGGCATATTTGCGACCGAGCGCTGCACATAACCCGAGGTGAAATCGAGCGATGGCTGCGCCGTGATCGTGGGATCGTCATTATGCGGCATGCACTGCCGGAAATTGTGCCGGTCCATATAGTTGATGAGGCGGCAGACATACTCGCAGGTGAGGTCGCATTTCAGCGTCCATGATGCGTTGGTGTAGCCGAAGGCGGAGGCCATGTTAGGCACGTCGGCATACATCATGCCTTTGTAGGTCAGCGTATTGGCGAAATCGACGGTGCGGCCGTCGACGCTCACCTCCAACCCGCCGACGACCTGGAGCACCAGTCCCGTCGCGGTCACGATGATGTCCGCCGCAAGCTCGCTGCCGTCCTTCAGGCGGATGCCGCCCTGGGTGAACATGTCGATCTCTTTAGTCACCACGGAGGCGCGCTGCTCGCGGATCGCCTTGAACAGATCGCCATCCGGCACGAGGCAGAGCCGCTGGTCCCAGGGATTGTAGCGCGGCGTGAAATGGGTCGCGACGTCGTAATCGGGACCGAGCGCCATCTGCACGCCCTTGAGAACCAGCTCCTTCACCTTCGCAGGGCGGCGCCGACTGAGCTGGAAGAAGAACATCCCCCACATCACGTTGCGCCAGCGGATCAGGTGATAGGCAAGCCGCGTCGGCAGATTGCGCCGCAATCTGTTGGCGACGGGATCCTGCGCCGGCCGTGACACCACATAGGTCGGCGAGCGCTGCAGCATGGTGACCTGCGCGGCGGTCTTGGCGAGCTCCGGCACCAGCGTCACCGCAGTCGCGCCCGAGCCAATCACGACGACGCGCTTGCCTGCGCAGTCGATGTCGTCGGTCCATTTCTGCGGATGCACGATGCGGCCGGCGAAATCGGCGACGCCCGGAAACTCCGGCGTATATCCGGCCTCGTATTTGTAATAGCCCGAGCACATGAACAGGAAATTGCAGGTGAAGCGCACGATTTCTGCCACGCCCTCGCCGGTGATGCGCTCGGCCTCGACGGTCCAGCGCGCCTCACTCGTCGACCACGCCGCACGCTTGACACGATGGTGGAAGCGGATGTGCTTCTCGATGCCGTTCTCGGCCGCGGTTTCGCGAACGTAGTTGAGGATTTGCGCGCCGTCGGCGATCGCCTTCGGATCGGTCCACGGCTTGAAGGAATAGCCGAGCGTGAACATGTCGCTGTCGGAGCGGACGCCGGGATAGCGAAACAGGTCCCAGGTGCCGCCGATGCAGTCGCGCCCCTCGAGGATGACGTAGCTCTTGCCCGGACATTTGGTCTGCAGGTGGAAGCCCGCGCCGATGCCGGACAGGCCGGCACCGACGATCAGCACGTCGAAATGTTCTTGCGACATTTGTTTCCTCCGCTGTCAACGATTGTCTGACCGGGACGATCCCTCGTCAACTAGCAATCGACCCTGACACAACCGCGAGGAAACACGTGCGTCGCACTCAAAAACAACAAAGCCCCGGATCGCTCCGGGGCTCTGCGTCGATGATCGATGTGATCAGCGGATCAGTAGCGGTAATGGTCCGACTTGTACGGACCTTCCTGCTTGACGCCGATGTAATCGGCCTGGTCCTTGCGCAGCTCGGTGAGCTTGACGCCGATCTTGGCGAGGTGCAGGCGCGCGACCTTTTCGTCGAGCGACTTCGGCAGCACGTACACTTCCTTCTTGTACTTGCCGTCCTTGTTGTTGGCGAAAAGCTCGATCTGCGCCAGCGTCTGGTTGGTGAAGGAGGCCGACATCACGAAGGACGGATGGCCCATCGCATTGCCGAGGTTCACGAGGCGGCCTTCCGACAGCATGATGATGCGATGCTTGTCGGGGAATTCGATCTCGTCGACCTGCGGCTTGATGTTGGTCCACTTCAGGTTACGCAGACCCGCGATCTGGATCTCGTTGTCGAAGTGACCGATGTTGCAGACGATGGCGCGATCCTTCATCGCGCGCATGTGCTCGATCGTGATGATGTCCTTGTTGCCGGTCGCGGTGACGAAGATGTCTGCGCGGGGCGCGGCGTCTTCCATGGTCACGACTTCATAGCCTTCCATCGCCGCCTGCAGCGCGCAGATCGGATCGACTTCGGAGACCAAGACGCGGCAGCCGGCCTGGCGCAGCGAGGCGGCCGAACCCTTGCCGACGTCGCCGAAGCCCGCGACCATCGCGACCTTGCCCGACATCATCACGTCGGTGCCGCGGCGGATGCCGTCGACCAGCGATTCACGGCAGCCATAGAGGTTGTCGAACTTCGACTTGGTGACGCTGTCGTTGACGTTGATGGCCGGCCATAGCAGCGTGCCGGCCTTCTGCATGTCATAGAGACGATGCACGCCCGTGGTGGTCTCTTCGGAAACGCCCTTGATGCTCTTGGCGATCTCGGCGAAGTAGCCCTTCGGCTTCTCCTTGAGCTGCTTCTTCAGAAGCGCGAAGAAGACTTCCTCTTCTTCCGAGCCCGGCTTGTCCAGGAATTTGGTGTCGCCGTTCTCGGCGCGCAGACCGAGATGGACGTACATGGTGGCGTCGCCGCCGTCGTCGAGGATCATGTTCGGGTGACCGCCGCCGTGCCAGTCGAACAGCTTGGCGGTGTAGTCCCAGTACTCGGTAAGGCTCTCACCCTTGACGGCGAACACCGGAATGCCGGCGGCTGCGATCGCCGCCGCGGCGTGGTCCTGCGTCGAATAGATGTTGCAGGAAACCCAGCGGATGTCGGCGCCGAGCGCGGCCAGCGTCTCGATCAGCACGCCGGTCTGGATTGTCATGTGCAGCGAGCCGGCGATGCGCGCGCCCTTCAGCGGCTGCTTCGGGCCGTACTCCTCGCGGGTGGCCATCAGGCCGGGCATCTCGGTCTCGGCGAGGGAGAGCTCCTTGCGGCCGAAATCGGCGAGCGAAATGTCCTTGACGATGTAATCGGTGAAGCCGGGCTTCGCGTTCATGTCTGTTTCCTAGTGGTGGGTCTGGCGTGTCAGTAACGAAGCAAACGAAGCGCCTTGCGGCACAGTCTTCTCCCTCTCCCCGTTCTTACGGGAGAGGGCTGGGGTGAGGGCTCCATCCGCGCACTGAGCCAGTGGAGAGTCCCCCTCACCCGCCGCTTCGCGGCGACCTCTCCCCGCAAGCGGGGCGAGGTAAGAGCGTTTAGACCGCGCGCTTGAGCGCTTCGACGAGATCGGTCTTCTCCCAGGAGAAGCCGCCCTCGTTGTCGGGGGTACGGCCGAAGTGGCCGTAGGCGGAGGTGCGCGCGTAGATCGGGCGGTTGAGATCGAGATGGCTGCGGATGCCACGCGGGGTGAGATCCATCGCCTTGGCGGCGGCCTTCTCGAGCTGTTCCTCCGACACCTTACCGGTGCCGTGGGTGTCGATGTAGATCGACAGCGGACGCGCCACACCGATGGCGTAGGCGAGCTGTAATGTGCAGCGATCCGCAAGACCGGCCGCGACGATGTTCTTGGCGACGTAGCGGGCAGCGTAAGCCGCGGAGCGGTCGACCTTGGTCGGATCCTTGCCGGAGAACGCGCCGCCGCCGTGCGGGGCCGCGCCACCATAGGTGTCGACGATGATCTTGCGGCCAGTCAGGCCGGAATCGCCGTCGGGACCGCCGATGTAGAACTTGCCGGTCGGGTTGATGTGCCAGATGGTCTTCGCAGTGATCCATTCCTTCGGCAGCGCCTCGCGCACGTAGGGCTCGACGATGTCGCGAATTTGCTTGGACGAGATGTCCTCGACGAGATGCTGATGCGACACCACGATCTCGCGCACGCCGACCGGCTTGCCGTTCTCGTACTGCACGGTGACCTGGCTCTTGGAGTCCGGGCCCAACACCTTCTCGCGGCCGGAGTGGCGCGCTTCCGAGATGAGGCGCAGGATCTTATGGGCGTAGAAGATCGGCGCCGGCATCAGATCCGGCGTCTCGTTGGTGGCGTAGCCGAACATGATGCCCTGGTCGCCCGCGCCCTCTTCCTTGACTTCGCCCGGCTGCAGCGCATCCACGCCCTGCGCGATGTCGGCGGACTGCGGATGCAGCAGGATCTCGATGTCGGCCTTCTGCCAGTGGAAACCTTCCTGCTCGTAGCCGATGTCCTTGATCGCGGCGCGCACGACGCCTTCGATCTGCTCGTTGGTGACGGATGCAGGACCGCGGGTCTCACCGGCGATCACGACCTTGTTGGTGGTCGCGAGCGTTTCGCAGGCGGCGCGAATTTGCCAGGGATCGATGCCGGCTTTCGGTCCTTCGCGGTAGAACAGATCGACGATCTCGTCGGAGATCCGGTCGCACACCTTGTCCGGATGGCCTTCGGACACGGACTCGCTGGTGAAGAGATAGGACGCGCGCATCAGTAACCCCTTGTTCCGCCGCTAGCTGGCGGGCGTTGCGATATTTAGCTTTGAATGATGTCAATCACGCCGGCGCGAGATGACGTAGGATTCGTCGAGAAACCAGAGCCCATTGTACTTTCGCAGCACGTCCCTGGCGGCATCCAGAGTGCGGCCGTTTTGAGTCATTTCCGTCAACCGGTCGTCCTCAATCTGAGCGACGTACACCGCCGCATTCCACGCTGCAAAGGCCGTCGAGGTGCCGATAGAGCCTGTCACCTCGTTGGGCAGAGCTTCCATATCATACCTGAAGATCGAGCGGTTATCCGCATAAGCATTAAAATTTAAGTCGCGGCCCACCGAGCCGAGCTCGTACTTCACCGCGCGCAATAGCTCATGACGGCTCACAGAGAAAGGGTTTTCTCCGGGCCAGATCGCCTGGATCATCTCCATGCCCGGATCCTGCCCGTGGGAGTGAATTCCGATCAGGCGGCCGCCTGCCCGCAAGGCCCGCGCCAGGGGCGCAATGATCCGTTTTGCCCGGAAATTGACCGAGGACAGCGCCCGGTATGGCTGGGATGCAATAACGAGATCGAAATTGGCCTCGGCCTGGCCCGGCCGCGGAATGGTCGAATCGAGCAAAAACCGCTGATCTTCACGGTAGAGCACCAGCACGACAGGCCGCTCATAGAGCGGCATCCCCGTGCGCGGGCTGACCGCTGCCCGCCAGTTCTGCTCCAAAAACGGCTTCAGCTCCGCGATTTGCGTCTCGAACTCGCCCGAGGAAGCCCCCCGCAGGGGAACCTCGTGCCAGACTGTCGCGGCGGCCGCCGCGGGCGATGCCGGCGTGAGCCAGGGCGCCTCCGCGTAAAGCATGTTGGTAAAAACGAACACCGAGGCCGGATGCTCGAAAATGCGATCCGGCACCTTGTCCAGCGTCAGGCGGAGGTCCTCGAGACTGAGCTCCTTGCCGGCGACATAGAACGGCATGTGCGGAAAGCGCTGATGCATCGCGCGCAGCACGCGCGCCAGCACCGTGCCGTCGCCAACGCCGGCATCGAACACGCGCAGCGCCGGCGGCCGCGGATGAATGCTGGCAAGCTCCAGCGCCACCCGCTCGGCGACCACCCGCTTCTCACTGCAAGTGTGGACGAACAGCAGGTATTTCTGCCGGTTCTCGAAAAAGCGGAAATTGCCGCGCGGATCGCGCTTTTCCGGGGGCACCTGAAGTCCCCGCGGGGGAGGCACGCCGCCGGCCATCGATGCGGCCATGTAGGCCTGGATTCGGTCCAGCGTGTCGATCGTGATGCGCTTGCCCTCGCGCAGGCGGTGCACGAGCTTCCCATCGTTCACCGCGCGCCGGCCAAACGTCGATTCCGCCATGTCCGCCTTGCGGCAGAACTCGGTGATTTGGCTCAGGATTTCGTCATTCTTCATGAAGTGGGACGCAGTGGGCAGAAGGATTGGGTAACGCCTCGTAGCAAAATCTGCCCACTGAGGGAATAGGGGATAGAGCCGCCCCCGTTGCCGTGTGCACAACAGCGAGGCCGTGAACCACCTTCCCCTGCCGGGCAACAAACAGACGCCTCTCCTCTACGGGACCACCGCCATGCGTCGCCTGCTCGTCGCGCTCTGCCTGCTCGCCGCAACGCTATGGTCGGCGCCCGCTTTTGCGCAGGCGCGCAACCAGCTTGGGCCGCTCTGCACCACCGACACCACGCCGGCGGACCAGATGATCGACGCCTGCAGCAAGATCATCGCGCTGAAGGTGTTCAAAGGCGAGCAGCTCGCAACGGTCTACTTCTGGCGCGCGGTGGGCTGGAACAAGAAGGGCGATTACGCCAAGGTCATCACCGACGCCACGGAAGCGATCAGACTCCAGCCGAACCAGGCAGTCTATAATCTCAGGGGATCGGCCTACTACGACAGAGGCGAGTACGAAATCGCGATTGCCGATTTCGACGACGCGCTGAAGCTAGGCCCGCCGAGCGGTATCATCTTCCACAATCGCGGCAATGCCTGGCGCGGCAAGGGCGACTACGCCAAGGCCATTGCCGATTACGATATGTCGATCAAAGCCGATCCTAGATCGGCATTCTCGTACCAGAACCGCGGCATCGCGAAGGAGGCGCTCGGCGACCTCGACGGCGCGCTCGCCGACATCAACCAGGCGATCCGACTCGACCCGACGCTGCCGCAGCCGCTGATCAACCGGACCGCGATCTGGCGTGTCAGAGGCGATTACGATCGCGCGATTGCCGACGGCAGCGAAGCGATCCGGCTCGCAAGGGAGAAGCCGCCGGTCAACATCATGACGCCGCCGAACAGCGTTCTGGTCTCGGGCTACACCCATCGCGCGCTGGCCTATGAGGCGAAGGGCGACTACGCGCACGCGAGCGACGACTACAAGGCCACGCTGGCGATCGCAGCTTCCGATGCCGGCAGCAAGGCCAATCAAGCCACCGCAAAGGTGCGGCTGTCGCTGATCACCGACGCTAGCGTGCCGATCCCGCGCGATGCGCCGTCATCGACGACCGAGCCGGCACACGCATCGGCTCCCCAGCAGACCGGTGGCGCCCCCTCGCCTGCTCCGGCCGCGCGCGGCACGCGCATGGCGCTGATCATCGGCAACGGCGCCTATGCGCATGTCAAGGCGCTGCCCAATCCCCCCAATGACGCGCGCGCCGTCGCGAAGAGCCTGCGCGATATCGGCTTCACTGTGTCAGAAGGCGTCGATCTCGACCGCGCGGCGATGCAGAAGATGACGCGTGACTTCTTGCGGGAGGCGGCGCGGGCGCAGGTCGTGGTAGTCTACTATGCCGGCCACGGCGTGCAGGTCGACGGCCGCAACTATCTCATTCCCGTCGACGTCGAGCTCAAGCCGGGCGCGAGGATGACGGACGCGATGATCGACATGGACACGATCATGGCCGGCCTCGACGACCAGGTCCGCACCAACATTTTGATCTTCGATGCCTGCCGCAATAATCCGATGGCACAGCAGGTCGCATCGGCCGGCACCAGCCGCGCCATCGAAGCTGCCTCGGGTCTCGCGGCGCCAACGAGTCTCGGAGCCGGTGCGACGCTCGGCGCCGGCACACTGATCGCTTTCGCCACTGCGCCGGGCCAGGTCGCGCTCGACGGCGAAGGCGCCAACTCGCCGTTCTCCGCCGCGCTCTCCCGCCATCTCGGCACGCCCGGCCTGGAAGTGCAGCAGATGCTGACGCGGGTGCGGGCCGAGGTGGTGTCGACCACGAAGAACAAGCAGGTGCCGTGGTCGAACTCGTCGCTGCTGGGAGAGGTTTATCTGGCGGAGAAGTGAGGGGCGTTTGTATCCCGCTTATCAGGAGCGCGATGCCACCCGCCACTCGTTCGGTGTCATCGCCCGGCTTGACCGGGCGATCCAGTAGCCCGAGATAGCGAGAGATGCGGAAACGCTGCGGCGTACTGGATTCCCCGCCTGCGCGGGGAATGACAATGAGCGAGTGGAGCCTTATTGACCCCACACTTCCTTCGCGATCTCCACGGCGAGGCTGAGCTTGGCCCACTGCTCCTCTTCGGAGAGGACGTTGCCCTCCTCCGTCGACGCAAAACCGCATTGCGGGGAGAGTGCGAGTTGCTCCAGCGGGGCGAACTTGGCGGCTTCCTCGAGACGGCGCTTGATGGCGTCCTTGTTCTCGAGTTCACCGAACTTCGAGGTGATGACGCCGACCACGACGACCTTGTTGCCCTTGGGCAGGAAGCGCAGCGGCTCGAAGCCACCGGCGCGGTCGCTGTCGTATTCGAGGAAATAGCCGTCGTAATTGGTGCCGGCGAGCATGGTCTCGGCAACCGGCTCGTAGCCGCCTGAGGAAATCCAGGTCGAACGGAAATTGCCGCGGCAGACATGCGTCGTCACCACCATGTCGGCGGGCTTCTCGGCCAGCGCGTAGTTGATGACGCGCGCATAGATCTGCTGAAGGCCTTCCGGATTGTCGCCGCGCTCGCGCGCCTTCTGCAATTCGTCCGGCGAGCAGAGATAGGCCCACACGGTATCGTCGAACTGGAGATAGCGGCAGCCGGCGTCGTAGAACGCCTTCACGGCCTTGCGGTAGGTCTTGCCGAGGTCTTGGTAGAAGGCGTCGAGATCGGGATAGACGTCCTTGGAGATCGCCTTGCGGCCGCCACGGAAGTGCAACACCGCCGGCGACGGGATCGTCATCTTCGCGGTGACGTGGGCCTGGTCGGCGACCTTCTTCAGGAAGCGGAAGTGATCCAGCATCGGGTGGTCATCGGGGAAATCGAGCTTGCCGATCACGCGCACTGCGTCGTGCCGGGTCTCGACGCCCGCGAACTGGATGCCGGTGTCGGGATGGAACATTTCGCAGCCGGTGAGCTTGGCCAGGAAATCGAAATGCCACCAGGAGCGGCGGAATTCGCCGTCGGTTGCGAGCTTCAGGCCGAGCGAGGCCTGCTTATGCACGACCTTCTCGATCTCCATGTCCTCGATCTTGCGCAGATCG
Organism: Bradyrhizobium sp. Kon37; assembly: GCF_055807535.1. Lineage (NCBI taxonomy): Bacteria > Pseudomonadati > Pseudomonadota > Alphaproteobacteria > Hyphomicrobiales > Nitrobacteraceae > Bradyrhizobium > Bradyrhizobium sp. Kon37. The sequence continues at coordinate 118,189 of NZ_JBVVOY010000019.1, read as the reverse complement.
TCGGCCGAGATCTCGCCCTTCTCCAGCCTGGCGCGGGCTTCCTTGATCTTGGCGGGGCGCAGGAGGCTGCCGACCTCGTCGGCGCGGAAGGGGGCTTTGGTTCGCTGCATTTCTTACTCCCAGTTATTTTTAGTGGGCCGCCGCCCCTGCGACGCCGAGGTGGCGCTCGAGGACCGACGGGTCGGCCTTCAGCGCGGCGCTCGGGGCGTCGTGGACGATCGTTCCGCGCTCCAATATCACAACACGGTCTGCCAGCCCCAGAATCTTTTGGGCATTCTGCTCGACGATGATCGAGCAGATGCCGCCCGCCCGGGTGATGGTCCCGATCGCTTTCAAGAGCTCCTCGACGATGATGGGGGCGAGGCCCTCGGTCGGTTCGTCCAGGAGAAGCACTTTCGGATTGAGGGTCAGTGCGCGGCCGATCGCCAGCATCTGCTGCTCGCCGCCGGAGAGCTGGTTGCCAAAATTGCTCCGCCGCTCCTTCAGCCGCGGGAACATCTCGTAAACCCTCTCGATGGTCCAGGGGCCAGGCTGGGCCACTGCGGACATGTTCTCCTCCACCGTGAGCGAGCGGAAGATGTTGCGCTCCTGCGGCACCCAGCCGATCCCGGCGCGCGCCCGCTGGTCCGGCCGCAAGGTCGTGACGTCGGTACCGGCCAGCCCGACAGTGCCGGAGAAGCGACGGGTGACGCCGACGATCGAATTGATCAACGTGGTTTTGCCGGTGCCGTTGCGCCCCAACAGCGCCAGCACCTGGCCTTCGGCGAGGCGCAGGGACATGTTCGGCAGCACCACGGCCTCGCCGTAGCCAGCGCGAAGCGAGTCGATCGCGAGCAGGTCAGACATTGACCGCCTCCTCGCCGAGATAGACCGCCTTGACCTGCGGGTCGCGCGCGACCTGCTCGGGCGGGCCTTCGGTGAGCAGCGCGCCGGAGACCAGGACAGAGATGCGGTCGGCGAAGGAGAACACGAGGTCCATGTCGTGCTCGATCAGCAGCACCGTGACGTCGCGCGGCAAGCTGCCTACGACGGCGAGAATGTCATGGCGCTCGCTCTCGGGCACGCCGGCGGCGGGCTCGTCCAGCAGCAGCACGCGCGGCTTGGCGGCGATCGCGACCGCGATCTCGAGCAGGCGCTGCTTGCCGTAAGGCAGCGTCACCGTCTGTTCGTTCATGACATCGAGCAGGTGGAAGCGCGTCAGGAGGTCGGCGATCTCGCCATTGACGTCGCTGCGCGTACCCATCCGCCGCCACCAGTCACCGCCATGGCCGAGGCGCTCGGAGACAGCGAGACCGATGGTCTCGAGCGGGGTCAGGTCGGGATAGAGCTGGTTGATCTGGAAGGTACGCGACAAGCCGCGCAACACGCGCTTGTGCACGGGCAGATCGGTGATGTCCTGGCCTTCGAGCAGGATGCGGCCCGAGTTCGGCTTGAGCACGCCGGTGAGCTGGTTGATGACCGTGGTCTTGCCGGCGCCGTTCGGGCCGATCAGCGCGTGGCGGGCGCCTTGTTCGATTTTTAGCGACAAGTCGCGGGTGACGCGCAGACCACCGAACTGCTTTTCGAGATTCTGGGTTTCGAGCGCGATGGTCATGCATCGCTCTCCGGCACGGCGACGACGGCCTTGCGCCCGGCTATCTGCTTGATGACCAGATTGGGCACATACAGCATCCAGCGATGCAGGCGCTGCCGACCGACCAGGACGATCACGACCAGCACGAGGCCGATCCAGAACTGCCAGTATTGCGGGGTGATGGTGGAGAACAATTCCTGCAGCATGCGGAAGAGCACCGCGCCGATCAGCCCGCCATAGAGATAGCCGGTGCCGCCGATCACGAGCACCAGCATCAGGTCCGCCGAGCGCTCGAAGGCGAACACGTCGAGCGAGGCGATCGCGGTGGTCTGGGTGAACAGTGCGCCTGCGATGCCGGCATAGAACGCCGCGAGCGTGTAGATCGCAATCAGGCGGCGGTTGACGGGAATGCCGATCGCGGCCGCGCGCAGCGGATTGTTCTTGATCGCGCGCAACGACAGCCCGAACGGCGAATGCACGACGCGGCGGGCGAACAGGAACAACAGAAACAGAACGGCGAGCGAATAGAAAAAGCCGGTCTTGCCGAACATGTCGAACGGGATCTCACCGAAGATCGGCTGCATCTCGATACCCTGCAGGCCGTCGGTGCCGCCGGTGATGTTGGAGAAGCGTTCAGCCAGCGCCTCGAGCAACAACGCGATGCCGAGTGTCACCATCAGCCGCGTCAGGTCGACGCCGCGGATCACCAGGAAGCTGGTGGCGAAGCCGAGCACCATCGCGACAAGGCCTGCGACGACAAGCGCAAGCACGGGCTCGTTGATGATCCCGTGCAGCGCAAGAAGCCCCGCCGCGTAAGCACCGGCGCCAAAGAAGGCGGCATGGCCGAGCGAGACGATGCCGGCGTAGCCGAGGACGAGATCCAGAGACATCGCAAACAGCGCCAGCCGCAGGATGTCGGTCATGATCAGGTAGCGCGTGGGAAATACGAAGCCGCAGGCCAGCACGATCAGCCAGAAAGCGGCCTCGCCATAGTGCCAGCGGGCCTGGCGCTGGGCGTGATAGCCGACGTCGGAGGAGGCGCTCATCGGCGAACTCAACGCGCGGCCGTGCGGCCGAACAGACCGTTCGGGCGCCAGATCAGGATCACGATCATCATGGTGTAGATCACGAAAGGTCCCATCTTCGGGACGTAATATTTGCCGGCGACGTCGCCGATGCCGAGCAGCAGGGAGGCCAGAAACGGGCCGGTGATCGAGGACGAGCCGCCGACGGTGACCACGATCAGGAAGTAGATCATGAACTTCAGCGGAAAGTACGGGTCGAGGCCGAGGATCTCGGCGCTCAGCGCGCCGCCGAGACCGGCCAGGCCGCAGCCAAAGGCAAATGTGAAGGCGAACACCTGCGGCACGTTGATGCCGAGGCCGCTCGCGGCGCGGGGATCGTCGACCGCGGCCCGCAGGCGGCTGCCGAACCGCGTCTTCGCCAGCACCATCTGAAGCGCAATGGTGAGCAGCCCGCAGATCACGATGATCATCAGCCGGTAGCGGCCGATGCCGACGCCAAACAGGTCGAACTGGCCCTGGAGCGCGGTCGGCAAGTTGATGAAGACCCGCGAGGAGCCCTGGATGTAGTCGACGGCCGCGACCGACATGAACGTGAGGCCGATCGTGAACAGCACCTGGTCGAGATGGCTGCGCGCATAGAGGTGTCGATATAGCGTGCGCTCGAGCACAATGCCGATCGCAGCAGAGGAGACGAAGGCAAGCGGCAATGCAGCGAAGAATGGCCAGCCCATCCGGTTGACCAGCACCATGCAGACATAGCCGCCAGCCATGGCGAAGGCGCCATGGGCGAGGTTGACGAAGTTCATCAAGCCGAGCGTGACCGCGAGCCCGCAAGCCAGCACGAACAGCAGCATGCCGTAGGCAACGCCATCGAACAGGTTGGTGAGGATTGAGGTCATCGTCTCAGCTTGGAGTTGGGCGTCATGGCCGGGCTTGTCCCGGCCATCCACGTTCTTGGTTCGGTTCTCGCGTGGATGCCCGGGTCAAGCCCGGGCATGACGAGAGTGGTGGGCGAGATCCCCGATGCGCGCTAATGCGCGCGGGGATGACGCGCTTTCGCGCGTCACTTCTTGGTCTTGCCGAGATCCTTGACGGCCTCGAAGGTCGCGAACTCGACGTTGTAGAGCTCGCCGTCAACCTTCTCGACCTTGCGGATGTAGATATTCTGCACGATGTCGCGGGTCTCGGGGTCGATCGAGATCGGGCCGCGCGGGCTCTCCCACTTCTGGCCCTTCATGGCTTCGACCAGCTTGGTGCCGTCGGTGTCGCCATTGGTCTTCTTCAGCGCTTCGTAGATCAGGTGAATGCCGTCATAGCCGCTCACCGCCATGAAGCCCGGCCGGTTTCCGTACGCCTTCTTGTAGGCCGCGACGAAATCCTTGTTCATCTGCGAGGGATGCGCCGCGGAATAGAGGTGCGCGGTGACCGTGCCCAGCACGGCGTCGCCCATGTTGTTGAGGAGGTCGTCGTCGGTCACGTCACCCGGTCCGATCACCTTGATGCCCGCCTTGTCGAGCCCGCGTTCGGCATACTGCTTCATGAAGTTGCCGCCCTGACCGGCCGGCACGAACACGAAGATCGCGTCGGGCTTGGCATCCTTCATACGCTGGAGGAACGGTGCGAAATCCGGATTGGCAAGCGGCGTCTTCACCTCCTCGACCACCTCGCCGCCACCGGCGGTGAAGTTCTGCTTGAAGAAGTTGAGCGCGTCATTGCCCGGTGCGTAGTCCGAGGTCAGCGTCGCCACCTTCTTGATGCCGTTTTTCACCGCCCAGTCGGCGATGATGGTGGAGGACTGCGCCAGCGTGAAGCTGGTGCGCACGATATAGGGCGAGCGCTCGGTGATGATGGAGGTGCCGGCTGCCATCACGACCTCCGGGATCTTGGCTTGCGTGGCCAGCGGCGCCGCCGCGAGCGCGGCCGGGGTCACGCCGAAACCGGCGATGAAATGGACCTTGTCGTTGACGATCAGCTCCTGCGCGGCAGTCTTGGTCTTGTCGGGAATCGCAGCATCGTCCTTGAGGATGATCTCGATTTTCTTGCCGGCGACGGTGTCGCCCTTCTGCTGCATGTAGAGCTTGATCGCGTTCTCGATCTGCTTGCCGGTCGAGGCCTGGCCGCCGGTCATCGGCAGGATCAGGCCGACCTTGACGCTGTCCTCGGCCTTGGCCGGAGCGATGGCCACCAGGCCCGCGATGGCGGTAGCTGCTGCGGCCCAAACAGTCGTACGAGACAGTTGTTTGCGTTCGAACATCAGATGTCCCTCCCCTTCATTCCTGATCTCTTGTGCGCCGGACCGAGTGCCCGGTCCTTGTCTTAAGTCGAGCTCACGCACGCGTGATGTCGCGCGCCACATGGCGTCTTTCGCGCCCTTATTGTCAATCGGACGTTTGGCGACCATTCGGCGCAAGCCGAGCCTTCCGATTGCCGACGGCAGAAGCGATATCGGTCACGTCCGGGTAACCCCGGCATCACGATTGCGGCCGCGATCTTTTGTACGATTGTACAAACAAAATGGACCTGTCAACGAAAAAACCCTATCTCCGATCAAACCACTTTTGTCGCTAGGCCCTTGCCGCAGTCTAGAAACGCTGTCAGCCGAGGGGATGGAGGATTTCGTCTTTTGTTTGCAGAATTTGAACATCGGCAAGGCCAGAGTCGGCACAATCCGGTATCAAATTACCTACCTCGAATAAGTCTATTTTACCTGTTGAAGGCTACTCTCCCGACGACAGCCTGACTTGGCGTCCAAAACGACTGACCTCGCGCCCCCGTACAATGCCCAGATCCTGTTGTTCCCTCCTGATCCTCCTCGCGCTCTCCGCGGGCCTGTCCGGCTGCGGCACCGTCAACGAAAAGCTCTCGTCCGGCATGGGCGACTACGTCCCGCAATGGGCCGGCGGCTTGCCGGCGGACGCCCCGCCGCGGGCGGGCACGCCGCAATACGATGCCTTCATGAAGGAGCGCGAGCGCAAGCGGCTGATGCCTGCAGCGGATCGCGAAAAGGAAGAGCAGGCGCAAAAGGGCGCAACGGGCTCAGCGTCCGGCGCTGCGGTGCATTAAGTCGCGCCCCCTCGCCGCTTGCGGCGAGAGGTGGGGACAAATCAATCCACGAACACCACGGTCTTGCGGCCGTTGAGGATGACGCGGTCGTTGAGATGGTAGCGGATCGCGCGCGCCAGCACGCGGCGCTCGATGTCGCGGCCCTTGCGGACGAGATCCTCAGGCGTGTCGCGATGGCTGATGCGCTCGACGTCCTGGTCGATGATCGGGCCCTCGTCGAGGTCGCGCGTGACGTAATGCGCGGTGGCGCCGATCAGCTTGACGCCACGCTCATGAGCCTGGTGATAGGGTTTTGCGCCCTTGAAACCCGGCAGGAACGAGTGGTGGATGTTGATGCAGCGTCCCGACAGATTTGCCGAGAGATCGTCGGACAATATCTGCATATAGCGGGCGAGCACGACGAGATCCGTCCCGGTCTTGGCGACGAGATCGAGGATCTGCGCCTCCTGCTCGCGCTTGGTCTCTTTCGTAACAGGGAGGTAGTGGAACGGAACCCCGCCGAAATCGAGCCCGTCATAGACCTCGCGCGGATGATTGGAGACGATTGCGGCCAAAGTCATCGGCAGCTCGCCGATGCGCCAGCGATAGAGGATGTCGACCAGGCAGTGGTCGGACTTCGACACCAGCAGCATCACCTTGCGATGCGCGGCCCGATCGCGCATCTGCCATTCCATGCCGAAACGCTCGGCGATCGCGGTAAAGCCGGTCTGGAGCGCCGACAGCTCCACGGCGAGATCGGCGGCGGTGAACACCACCCGCATGAAGAACTTGTTGGTCTCGGTGTCGTCGAACTGTTGGGCGTCGAGGATGTTCTGTCCGGAATTCGCCAGGAAGGTCGACACCGCCGAGACGATGCCGGGACGATCCGGACAGGACAGGGTCAGGACATATTGATGATCGGGCATGGTCTTTGAAACAATGGGCCTTGATGAAGGTTTGGGGCAGCGGCTGCGGAACGACCCGCGATTTGCGCCCTGCTCTATCACCCTCCCCACCTTGCGCCAATCCCGACCGTGGAGTCAGGATGAACGCACCATTGCTTTGACTGACCGGAGTAGGCTCATGGCCGACCGCTTGAACGGCACCCGAATCCTGATCCTGGAAACGCGCGAGGAGGCGCAGTTTTCGAAGCTGCTGGCCGAGCAAGGCGCCGAGGTCGTGCAATGCCCGATGTTCACCATCCAGGATGCACCGGACCCCGCCCCGGTCGAGGCCTGGATCCGCCGCTCCATCGACAAGCCCTTCGACGATCTGGTGTTGATGACCGGCGAAGGGCTGCGGCGGATCATGAAGCTCGCCGTCGCGCGAGGGCTCGACCAGGCTCTCGTGGCGGCGCTTGCCAGATCACGAAAATTCACCCGCGGCCCCAAGCCCGGCAAGGCACTGCGCGAAATCGGACTCGAGGCGCAGCAGACCACGGAGAAGCCAACCACCGAGGGCGTGATCGAGATGCTCGGCAAGCTCGATCTGAAGGGGCACCGCCTCGGCCTTCAGCTCTATCCCGACAAGGATCACAGCGCGCTGACCGGTGCGCTTGCCGCGCAAGGTGCCGAGGTCGATAGTGTGCTGCCTTATGCTTACGATTCCAAGGCGGCGGATGCCAACATCGTCACCGCCATCGACGACATGGCCGAAGGGCGGATCGATTCCATCGCGCTGACCAATCTTGGCCAGGTGCGCCGCCTGATTGAGGCCGCGAAGGCACATGGCAGCGAAGCGAAGCTGCGCGCAGGCCTTGAGCGGACGCTGATCGCGTCAGTGGGACCTGCTGTCTCGGGCGAGCTCGCGGCGCACGGCCTACGGACCGACGTCTCGCCTGCCGATGAAGCCTACTTCATGCGGCCGCTGATCTCGGCGATGGCCACTGCGCTCCTGGAGCGGAAATCGAGAACCGCTGCGAGCTAGGAGCAGAGCGCGGGAGCGGCCTGCAGCTGCCCCCGATTGACACAAGCGTCACCGGCGCTACGGTCTCGCACAGAAGAAGAAACAACAAGGCAAGGGAATCGCCGTGATACCCGTCGTCGAGACTTGAGCACACCCGCACGCCCCTCCGCGCTCGCGCCATTTCGCATCCGCAATTATCGTTTCCAGTGGCCGTCCGATCTGCTCACCTCCTGGGCGTTCGAGATCGAGACGCTGGTGCTCGGCTGGTACATCATGGTTGAGACCGGCTCGGTGCTGCTGCTCACCGTGCTCGCATCGCTCCAGTTCGTCGGGACATTGGTGGCACCGGTGTTCGGCATGATCGGCGACCGCATCGGTCATCGCGATCTCCTGGTCGCGATGCGTCTTGCCTATATGGTGCTCGCGTCGACCATCATGACTCTGGCGCTGACCGGTCACCTGACCCCGCCAGGTGTCATGATCATCGTCGCAATCATGGGCCTGATTCGCCCCTCGGACCTCGGCGTTCGCGGCGCGCTGCTTGCCGAGATCATGCCGGCCGAGCAACTGGTGGGCGCCATCAGCGTTGCGCGCACGACCCAAGACAGCGCGCGCATCGCCGGCGCGTTGACAGGCGCCGGACTGTTCGCGGTCCTCGGCATTGGCCTCGTCTACGTGGTGATCGTCTGCCTCTATCTCGCGGCCGCCCTGCTCATGCTCTGCCTGACCCGGCCGGAACGGACCATTGCCACAACTCATCTTCCGGCAGACAGCCGCGCCGTTTCGAGATTGCTGGGCGATCTGAAGGAAGGGATCGTCTACGCCTGGAATGGCGCGGGGATGCGCGCGGCGCTATGCGTCGCCTTCCTGGCCAACCTGACCGCCTTTCCTTTCACCGGCGGATTGCTGCCCTACATCGCGCGGGACATCTTTCACACCGACCAGACCGGCCTCGGTTATCTCTCGGCGAGCTTCGCCGTCGGCTCGCTGATCGGCTCCATCACGCTCAGCCTCGTCAGCGGATTGCGCATTGCCCGGCTCCTGATCGGCGCGACGCTGGCCTGGTACGCCATGCTGCTGGTGTTCGTCGAGATCAGGACCATGCCGGTGGCGATGGCCTGCCTTGTGCTCGCCGGCATCGCCCAGAGCATGTCGATGATATCAGCTGCCGTGATCCTGATGCGGACGGCCAGCGCACACCTTCGCGGCCGCGTCATGGGCGTGCGCATGATGGTGATCTACGGCCTGCCGATTGGGCTGCTCGCGGCCGGCAGCCTGATCGACGTCATCGGCTATTCCGCGACGGGGTCGCTCTATGCCGTCTCGGGGCTCATCGCAATGATGGCGATCGCCGTGCGCTGGCGCGCCGACCTCTGGCCGGTGCACGCCCCTGCCAATGGGCGATGACGAACGAGGAACTTTAGTCTCCGTAACCGCGCAACCGCTCGATATCGAGAATGGTGACGCCGCCATATTCGAGCCGCAGCAGCCCCTCTTTCTCCAGCCGGTTCAGCGCGCGGTTGGCATTCTGGCGGGACATGCCGGAAAGCGCGCCGATCTCCTCCTGGGTGATCTCCAGATGCGCGGTGGATTCCGGATAGAGGATCGGATTGAACAGCGAGGCGATGCTACGGGCAAGCCGCGCGGTGGCATCGAGCGTGCGGTTGACTTCGAGCATGCCGATGAACTGACCGAGCCGCTCGTTGAGCTGGCGCACCAGGAAGCGGTTGAAGCCGACGCTGTTCTCGAACAGCCACATGAAGGCGCTACGCTCCATCAGCGCGACGCGGCTGTTGCGCAGCGCGACGACATCATAGCGGCGCGGCTCGTTCTTGAGCACGCTGCCCTCGCCGAACCAGGCCCCCGCCGTCAGCCCGGCAAGACTCGTCTCCTTGCCGTCGCGCGAGATCCCGCCCATCCGGGCAAGCCCAAAGACCATGCCGGCCCAATAGTCGAACGTGTCGCCGCGCATGAAGACCGTCTCGCCGGTGCCGTAGGACCGCTCCGTGATCCCGGCGCGAGCGACCTCGATCTCCGCCGGCGTGAGCTCGCGCGACCAGGCAGCGACGCGCTTCAGTTGATCCTCTGAAATCATGATCCCGAAGCCAGCCGCACCGTTCGTCACTCCTGCTCTGCTGCAACGCAGCATAACCGTTTCGATCACCATCCGACCAAAGATGGAGGTTGCTCCCATCCGAAAACTTTGTCGCAGAATTGTCAGGCGGGAGACATTTCAAAATAGCGCTTTCCCCTATTGAGGACCACCTCGGGCGATGCGGCTTTTGATCCCAACGGGAACGAGAGTGGCGCGGCTCCGGTCGAGACCATCTGCTGCATGGCCTCACCGGCACGGCCGTACTAGGATCGCCCGACAGAACGGACGAAGAGCGCCACTGAATGCGCCATCACCGGGAGGGATCTGTTTGGTGGCTACCAGTCTTGAAGTGCGCGGCGTGTCCTTGCGATTCGGCGGCGTTCGTGCGCTGACCGATGTCGGCTTCGCCATCAGGGAAGGCGAGCTGTTCTCGATCATCGGCCCCAACGGCGCCGGCAAGACCTCGATCGTGAACTGTATTTCCGGCCGCTACAGGCCGACCGAAGGCCAGCTGTTCTACCAGGGCCGCGACATCACCGGCCTGACGCCCAACGCGCGCGCGTCGCTCGGCATCGGCCGCACCTTCCAGAACCTGGCGCTGTTCCACCACATGAGCGTGCTCGACAACGTCATGGTCGGCCGCCATCACCTCCTGAAGAACAATTTTCTCACGGGCTCGCTGTACTGGCTCACCGGCGCGCGCAAGGAAGAGCTCGAGCACCGCCGCAAGGTCGAAGAAATCATCGATTTCCTCGATCTCCAGTCGGTACGAAAGGCGCCGGCCGGCACCCTGTCCTATGGCCTGCGCAAGCGCGTGGAGCTCGCGCGCGCCATGGCGCTGGAGCCGCGCCTCATTCTGCTCGACGAGCCGATGGCCGGCATGAACTTCGAGGAGAAGGAGGACATGGCCCGCTACATCGTCGATCTCAACGAGGAGTTCGGCATGACCGTGGTGATGATCGAGCACGACATGGGCGTGGTGATGGACATATCCCACCGCGTCATGGTGCTGGATTTCGGCCGGAAGATCGCCGAGGGCGATCCGGCCGCCGTGCTCGCTGATCCCCACGTCAGGCGCGCCTATCTCGGCGAAGAGGACGAGGTGCTGGTCGACCCTGACGATGCTCCGCCGGCGCAGGAGAGCGCGGCATGATGGATTACGCAGGCCGCGTCGCGCAGGCCGACACCTATCCGAAGATGCTCCGGCTCAATGCGAAGGAGTACGGCAACGAGATCGCGCTGCGCGAGAAGGATCTCGGGCTGTGGCGCCCGTTCACCTGGAACGCCTACCAGACGCGGGTGCGCGATTTCGCGCTCGGCCTGATCGAACTGGGCCTTGGGCGCGAAGATGTCGTCGGCATCATCGGCGACAACCGGCCGGACTGGGTCGCGGCGGAAATCGCGACCCACGCGATCGGAGGCTTGAGCCTCGGGCTCTACCGCGACGTGCTCGACGAGGAAGCCTCTTATCTCCTCAATTATGGTGAGGCGCAGCTCGTTTTCGCCGAGGACGAGGAGCAGGTCGACAAGCTGCTCACCCTGGCCGACCGCGTCCCAAAGCTGAAGCACATCATCTATTCCGATCCGCGCGGCATGCGGAAATACGACGATCCGCGCTTGATGTCGGCGGAGACGTTTGCCGAACTCGGCCGGGCGCGGGCTACGCGCGAGCCGGAACTTTACGACCGGCTGGTGGACGCGACCAAGGGCGAGGACGTCGCGATCCTCTGCACGACGTCCGGGACCACCTCGCATCCAAAGCTCGCGATGCTCGCCGCCGGCCGCGTGCTCGGCCACTGCGCGACGTATCTGGCTTTCGACCCGAAAGGGCCGGACGACGAATACGTGTCAGTGCTGCCGCTGCCCTGGATCATGGAACAGGTCTATGTACTCGGCAAAGGCCTCTTGTGCCGGATGAAGATCAACTTCGTCGAAGAGCCCGAGACCATGATGAACGATCTGCGCGAGATCGCACCGACGTTTGTCCTGTTTGCGCCGCGCGTTTGGGAATCGATCGCCGCCGACGTTCGCGCCAGGGTGATGGACGCAACGCCGTTCAAGCAGCGCCTGTTCGACATCGGCATGAAGAGCGGGCTTGCCGCGCTCGAACAGGGCGAGCGTTCCGGCTTTGCCGACGCGATCCTGTTCCGTGCATTGCGCGACCGCCTCGGCTTCACCCGCCTGCGTTCAGCCGCAACCGGCGGCGCGGCACTCGGGCCCGAGACCTTCAAGTTCTTCCAGGCCATGGGCGTGCCGCTGCGCACGCTCTACGGCCAGACCGAGCTGCTGGGGGCCTACACGCTGCATCCCGCGGGCAAAGTCGATCCCGACACCACCGGCGTGCCGATGGCCGACAGCGTCGAAATCCGCATCGACAATGCCGATGTTCACGGCGTCGGCGAAATCGTGGTGCGGCATCCCAACATGTTCCTCGGCTACTACAAGAACCCGGAGGCGAGCGTCGCTGATCTCAGGGATGGCTGGATGCTGTCCGGCGACGCCGGCTATTTCAACGCGAATCGCCAGCTCGTGGTGATCGACCGCATCAAGGACCTCGCCGAGACCTCGCGCGGCGAGCGCTTCTCGCCGCAATTCATCGAGAACAAGTTGAAGTTCTCGCCTTATATCGCGGAAGCCGTGGTGCTGGGCTCGGGGCGCGACGCGCTCGCCGCAATGATCTGCATCCGCTACTCCATCATCTCCAAATGGGCTGAGAAGACCCGGCTCTCGTTCACGACCTACAGCGACCTGGCCTCGCGGCCCGAGGTCTACGCACTGCTCCGCAAGGAGGTCGAGACCGTCAACGCCACGCTGCCGCCAGCGCAGCGCATCTCGCGCTTCCTGTTGCTCTACAAGGAGCTCGACGCCGACGACGGCGAGCTCACCCGCACGCGAAAAGTGCGCCGCAGCGTCATCAACGAGAAATACGAAGGCATCATCGACGCGATCTACCGCGGCCAGGCCGACATCCCTGTCGACACCATGATCCGCTTCCAGGACGGCACCACGCAAAGGGTGCGGACAACGCTGCGAGTGGTGGATCTCGGCGGACCGGGGCATTTGGCGGAGGCCGCCGAGTGAGCCTACTTCGAACCGAGAGCGCGATGCGGATCCATGCGCCCTCTCCCCTTGTGGGAGAGGGCATCTCCGCAGCCCGCTCCACCCTCACTTCGGTGAGGGGTCCTCTCTCCGCGCGTTCACTGCGGAGACAACCCCTCACCCGTCTTCGCTTCGCGAAGCCACCCTCTCCCACAAGGGGAGAGGGGAGGAGCGCGCCGGATTTGTCAGCGAGCACCACTTCATGAACACCGCCTTCCTCATTCAGCTCCTGGTCAACGGCCTCGTGGTCGGCACGCTCTACGGCGTGGTCGCGATGTCGTTTGTGCTGATCTACAAGGCTAGCCAGGTCGTCAATTTCGCGCAGGGCGAACTCTTGCTGGTCGGCGCCTGGGTGTGCTGGACGCTGCTGGCGAAATACCAGGTGCCGTTCTGGATCGGCATGCCGCTGACGCTGGTGTTCATGTTCGTGTTCGGCATCGCGGTGCAGGTCCTGATCCTGCGACCGATGATCGGCGAACCCATCATCTCGGTCATCATGGTGACGATCGGCCTCTCCACCGTGCTGCAGGCCACGTTGAAATGGATGTTCGGCGTCAATCCGCAGCCGTTCCCGCGCGTGTTCGAGAGCCAGTCCGTCAGCCTGCTCGGGCTGCAGATCCAAACCGTCTATGTCATGAGCCTCGTGGTCTCGATCGCGATGATGATCGGCATGGCCTGGTTCTTCCGCGCGTCAAAGTACGGCCTTGCGATGCGCGCCACCGCGTTCAACCAGCAGGTCGCGCAATCGCTCGGCATTTCCGTGAAAAGCGTGTTCGCGATGGCCTGGGCGATCTCCGCAACGGTGTCGGCGGTGGCAGGCGTCGTGGTCGCGGTCGTGAACGGCGTATCCTCGGGCCTCGCCGCCTACGGCATTAAAGTGTTTCCGGCCGCGATCCTCGGCGGGCTCGATTCCGTCGGCGGTGCCGTGCTCGGCGGCATCATCATCGGGCTGCTCGAGAACATCGCGCAATATGTCGACAGCGAATACCTTCACTGGGGCAATCTCTACGAGATCGCGCCGTTCTACGTCCTCATCATCGTGCTGATGATCAAGCCCTACGGCCTGTTCGGCACCCACGACATCGAACGGATCTAATCCATGGCCGGCCCCGCCCTCATCCCTGCTGGTGATTTCCGCACCTCTTACGCGGCCGACACCACGATCTTCCCGACCACGACCAGCCGCAATTTTGCGATCGCCGGCGTGCTGGCGCTGTGTCTCGTGCCGCAATTCCTTGGCGGCTATTGGCTCAGCATCCTGATCCAGATCGGCATCTTCTCGATCGCTGCGCTGGGGCTGAACATCCTGGTCGGCTTCACCGGCCAAATTTCGATCGGCCACGCCGCCTTCTTCCTGCTCGGCGCCTTCACGTCCGCCTACATCTCCAACAGCACATCGATCCCGGTGTTCTTCGCGATCCCCCTCGCGGGCGTCGTCACTGCGCTGGTCGGACTGATCTTCGGCATCCCGGCGGCGCGGCTGAAGGGGCTTTATCTTGTGATCGCGACGCTCGCAGCACAATACATCCTGCTCGACTTCTTCTCCCGCGCCGAATGGTTCACCGGCGGCTCGGTGCCGGCCAGTGCCAATCCGTTCTCGATCTTCGGCTACACGCTGCGCGGCGACAGGCAATATTTCTACGTCGTACTCGCCTACGTAGTCGCAAGCTACGTCCTCGTCACCAATCTGATGCGCACCCGCGACGGCCGCGCGCTGGTGGCGATCCGCGACCATTATCTCTCCGCGGAGATCATGGGCATCAACCTCACCAAGTATCGCACGTTGTCATTTGGGCTCGCCGCCTTCTTCGCCGGCATCGCCGGCGCGCTCTACGCACACTACCAGCTCGTGGTGTCGCAAGAGGGCTTCGGCATCGAACGCTCGATCCTGTTCCTCGCCATGATCATCATCGGCGGCACCGGTTCGATCATGGGCACGCTGATGGGTACCGCGTTCGTGGTGCTGCTGCCCGAGACGATGGAGTTCCTCAGCGTGGCGCTGAAGGGCGGCGCGATCGACAAGGCGCTGTCGCTGAACAACAACATCACCTTCCTGCGCGAGATCGCGATCGGAGTGATCATCATCGCGTTCCTGATGTTCGAGCCGGACGGGCTCGCCCATCGCTGGCGGCAGATCAAGGCGTATTGGAAACTCTACCCGTTCTCGCATTGAGCGCGGGCAACTCTCTAACCAACAAATAAACAGGAGGAGGCAACCAATGAAGACAAAATCCTTTTTGAGCACCGCGTCACTTGCGCTGGCGATCGCCGCATTCTCGTCAGGCGCGCAGGCGCAGATCGCGATCGGGCATCTCGCCGATTATTCCGGCGGCACGTCCGACGTCGGCACGCCCTACGGCCAAGCCGTCGCCGACACCTTCGCCTGGGTCAACAAGAACGGCGGCGTCGGCGGCAAGCAGCTCAACGTCGACACCAACGACTATGGCTACCAGGTGCCGCGCGCGATCGCGCTCTACAAGAAGTGGTCGGCGCCGGACTCCAAGGTCGCGGCCATCATGGGCTGGGGCACGGCAGACACCGAGGCGCTGACCGGCTTCCTCGCACAAGATAAAATCCCTGACCTCTCGGGCTCCTACGCCGCCGCTCTCACCGATCCCGAAGGTGTCAGCGGCAAGGCCAAGCCCGCGCCCTATAATTTCTTCTATGGTCCGAGCTATTCGGACTCGCTGCGCGCGATGCTGATGTGGGCAGCCGAAGACTGGAAGGCCAAGGGCAAGTCCGGCAAGCCGAAATTCGTCCACATGGGCGCCAACCACCCCTATCCGAACGCACCGAAGGCCGCCGGCGAAGCTATGGCGCAGGAGCTCGGCTTCGAGGTACTGCCGCCGCTGGTGTTCGCGCTCGCGCCGGGCGATTACAGCGCGCAGTGCCTGAGCCTGAAATCCTCAGGCGCCAACTACGCCTATCTCGGCAACACCGCCGCGTCCAACATCTCGGTGATGAAGGCCTGCAAGACCGCCGGCGTCGACATCCAGTTCATGGGCAATGTCTGGGGCATGGACGAGAACGCCGCCAAGACCGCGGGCGATGCCGCCGACGGCGTGATCTTCCCGCTGCGCACGGCGGTGAGCTGGGGCGGCGATGCGCCCGGCATGAAAACGGTGATGGAGATCTCGAAGATGTCCGACCCGACCGGCAAGGTCTATCGGCCGGTGCACTACATCGCGGCGGTCTGCTCGGCGCTCTACATGAAGGAGGCGATCGATTGGGCCGCCAAGAACGGCGGCGCCACCGGCGAGAACGTCGCCAAGGGCTTCTACCAGAAGAAGGACTGGGTGCCGGCCGGTATGGAAGGCGTCTGCAATCCCTCGACCTGGACCGACAAGGACCACCGCGGCACGCTGAAGGTCGACCTCTACCGCACCAAGATTGCGGGCGCGACCGACGGCGACCTCAACGACCTCATGGCCAAGGGCGCGATCAAGCTCGAGAAGGTCAAGACAGTCGAGCTCCCGCGCAAGCCGGAATTGCTGGGCTGGTGAGCTTAGCGCTCACCTCACACACAAATGTCATCCCCCGCCTTGTGCGCAGCGCGCACTGGAGCGGGGGATCCAGTACGCCGGGGCCTCTCCGTGAGTCTCAGGCGTCTCTGGAATACTGGGTCGCCCGGTCAAGCCGGGCGACGACAGCGGAGTATGAGGCATGACCGAAATTCACGAAGCAGCAGCTCGTCCCTCCCCCGGCATCGTACCCGCACCGCCTCTCCTTGCCGTGCGCAACATCGAGGTCGTCTATGACGACGTCATCCTGGTGCTGCGCGGTCTCAGCCTCGACGTGCCCAAGGGCGCGATCGTGGCGCTGCTCGGCGCCAACGGCGCCGGCAAGTCGACGACGCTGAAGGCGATCTCGGGACTACTCAAAACCGAGGACGGCGAAGTCACGCGTGGCGAGATCCTGTTCGAGGGCGAGCGGATCAATGGCATCGACCCCGACAAGATCGTCCGCCGCGGCATCTTCCAGGTGATGGAGGGCCGGCGCATCGTCGCCGACATGACCTCGTTGGAAAACCTCAAGCTCGGCGCCTTCACCCGCAGGGACCGCGAGGTCGGTGCCGATCTCGACATGGTCTTCAATTATTTCCCGCGTCTGAAAGAGCGCACCGGGCTTGCCGGTTATCTCTCCGGCGGCGAGCAGCAGATGCTCGCGATCGGTCGCGCACTGATGGCGCGCCCGAAGATGATCCTGATGGACGAGCCCTCGATGGGCCTGTCGCCGCTGCTGGTGAAAGAGGTGTTCTCGATCATTCAGAAGATCAACCGTGACCTCGGCGTCACCATTCTCCTGGTCGAGCAGAACGCCCGCGCTGCGCTGTCGGTGGCAAGCCACGGCTACATCATGGAGCAGGGCAAGGTCGTGCTCGACGGCACCGCGGACGAATTGCGCGACAACGAGGACGTCAAGGAATTCTACCTCGGCGGCGCCGGCGACCAGCGCAAGAGCTTCAAGAACCTCAAAAGCTTCAAGCGGCGCAAGCGCTGGCTTTAACCTTCCAATACCTGTTCCGCTTCCGTGACTGCGCAGAGAACATGATAGAACGACGACGCAGGAATGGTGTCGATCAGCGATTTGCCGTCGCGCTCGAACTGGTCGTACCATCCGCCCCGCACGGGATGGCTGAGATAATGGTGTTCGAGCCGCGCCAGCGCCACGCGCGCCTCGTCCGCCGCGCCCGCCTCGCCGGATTCGGCCTGCGCGATCCACGCCTTCGCAATCTCGGTCTGTGGCCACAGCCGGCGCGTAGTGCGGCGAATCTTGCCAGCATCGTCACCCTCGTCGATCAGGCAGCCGGTGGCCTCGTCGCGATAGCGCAGCGCGGTTTCCAGCAGCTCGGCGCGCCGCTGTCCGGTCGGGCAGCCCGTGATGCGTTCGAACCCCTTCAGCAACCAGACCCATTCCGCCTGGTGGCCGGGCTCGACGCTGACCGGCGCGATCTTCGACCAGTCCTCTTCGAAATATTCGCCGAGCGCACGCGTCCGCTTGTCGTAGAGATTGGCGAGGAACAGCGCGAAGAACTCGCCGGCGCGGTTCTGGAACGACAAATCGTGGGTCGCGTCGAAGCACGCGATCATCGCCTCGAACAGATGCATGTGCGGGTTCTGCCGGCGCGGCAGCGAGACCGGAAGGCCCTCGTGGACGCCGCCGTGCGGCGAGCGCAGATGGCCGTCGAGAAAGGCGAGCAGCGCGTCGATCTCGGTGCGAATTTGTGCGTCCTGGTCGAGCGCATAGACGGCCGCGAGCGCAAACAGGATGAAGGCGTGGTCGTAGGCGTCGCGCCGGCCGTCCAGCACCGCGCCCTCCGGCGTCAGCCGGTGCACGTAGCCGGGCCGGCCGTCGGGCGCCTTTGCCTTGGCGAGCAGATGCTCGAGGCCCTTCAGTGCGATGGCGCGCCCCTCAGGGTACCAGCCCATCTGCGCAGCCTTGGCGTAGCACCAGATCTGACGTGCCTGCACGAACACCCGACGCGGCGCGGCGCTGTCCGCCGTGCCGTCACGATGCAGCCGATCGATGAAACCACCCGCGCCATGGTCCCAGCCGACCGTCGACCACAACGGCAGCGCCTCGGCGATCATGCGGCGCTTCAGGCGCGGCACGACGTCCGACGCCTCGTCCGCCGCACTGATTCCCTCGTCCGCCATCGCGTCCTCTTCAAACCTCGTCCATGGCCGTCTGATACCCATGCCGGCGGCGGCACGCAACGGATGCCAACACGGAAAGATGAGCCATGACCGCCCATTACGACGCCCTCGAGACGCGCGAGCAAGCCGCGCGCGAGGCCGATCTGTTCGCCCGCCTGCCCGGCGTGCTGCGCTCTGCGATGACCGCGCCCGCCTATGCTGATCGGCTGAAAGGCCTGGATCCGGCTACCGTGACCTCCAGGGCGGCACTGGCGGGCCTCCCAGTGCTGCGCAAGTCGGAACTGCCGGCCCTGCACAAGGCCTCCACGCCCTTCGGAGGGTTCGTCGCGACGGCGCCCGGCTCGTTCGCCCGCCTCTTCACCTCCCCCGGGCCGATTTTCGAGCCGGAGGGGCGGCAGGCCGATCCGTGGCGCGGCGCACGGGCGCTGTTCGCGGCCGGGTTTCGGCCCGACGACATCGTGCTCAACACCTTCAGCTATCATCTCACCCCCGGCGGCTTCATCTTCGATGCGTCGGCCCGCGCGCTCGGTTGCGCCGTGATCCCGGCTGGTCCAGGGAATACCGAGCAGCAATTCGAGCTGATCGAGGCCTACGGTCCCGTCGGCTACAGCGGCACGCCGGACTTCCTGAAGATCTTGCTCGATGCTGCCGCAAGCTCGGGCCGCGACGTCTCCTCGATCAAGCGCGCGCTGGTCTCGGGCGCAGCATTCCCGCCCTCGCTCCAGGCGGAGATCAAGGCGCGCGGCATCGACGCCTACCAGGCCTTCGGCACCGCCGATCTCGGCCTCATCGCCTTTGAGACCAGCGCGCGCGACGGCATGGTCGTGAACGAGGATCTGATCATGGAGATCGTCAAGCCCGGCACCGGCAATCCCGTGGCGTCCGGCGACGTCGGCGAGATCGTCGTGACCTCGCTCGACCCGCACCATCCCTGGATCCGGCTCGCGCTCGGCGACCTCACCGCGGCACTGCCGGGGACCAGTCCCTGCGGGCGCACCAACATGCGCATCAAGGGTTGGATGGGCCGCGCCGACCAGACCACCAAGGTCAAGGGCATGTTCGTCCGCCCCGAGCAGGTCGCCGAGATCGGCAACCGCCATCCCGCGCTCGGACGGCTGCGCCTCGTCGTCACGCGCCAAGGCGAGGCCGATGCAATGACGCTGAAAGCGGAGACGGCGGTCGCGAACGATGCGTTGCGCGAGGAGATTGCAGGCACCTTGCGCGCCGTCACGAAACTCGGAGGCGAGGTTGAACTGGTGAGGCCCGGTGCGCTGCCGAACGACGGCAAGGTGATCGCAGACGAGCGGTAGAGCTGATCGTCTCTTCATAAGTGCGGCAAACATGGATCTTGGCCGCAGGCATACCGTAGGGTCGTTAGTTAATCAGCGGACGTCCGATTGGGCCCCAAGAGCTGACGGCAAGATTCCGATCGCTCAACTCATGTCAACTAGTTGCCTCACTGCGGGACCTGTGGTCGTCATCAATGACAGCGGTCACGCCATCGATGAAAGCTTGACACTCAGCGTGGGTCTTGAACGTGCCCTTGTACTTCCCAAACAGGAAAACGGTGCGTCCGTGTCCCGTTCCGAAAAAGTATTGGCCGACGTGTCCGCCGCCTTCGTCTTTGAGCTCAATGCTACCAAAGCTTTTCCCTGACTTGAGGTCTGTCTCGGGTAGCTTGATCCGCACATGTGTCTCCGTGATTCACGGCGGGCTCAGGACGTTAGCGGCCTTAGCGTCAACTTGCGTTGCTAGCAGATCAGCGCTTCGCCGCGTTAGCAGCCAATTCCATCGCTAGGTCCAGAGCTGCAACTCCAATTTGATCTGAAGAATTAGACTTGCAGCGCCGGTCCATCCAAGCAACGATCGCGGAGAAATCGCCGCCGCCGACAATATCCCTCTCGGCACTCACGTTTAGTCCGCTGACGAAGCCCACAACCCAGGATTCAAAGGCTGCCTTTACGACTAAGTTCTTCTTCCTATTCAGCCAAGCGGTACAAGATTGGGAGCCAGCGCCCACGATCGTTGATCCGGCGTTCAGCGAGGTCGGCAAGATTAGCATCATCACGATGACAAGAGCTCGTTTCATCTCTTCCTCGACCGAAAACGGCTACTTCCAAGGAGGCCCTATCTGTTGCTTTGCCCGACGGCGCAAGCTCAGTTTCGATTTCTCGATGCGACCTGCGTATGACGATGGACGCTTCTACGGCCGATCGCTATCTCAGACTCGAGCCCGGCCAGTGAGGAACCTCATCGGCGCGGCGGGGTCGACGCAACTTCAGCCGCACCATCGCGTAGAGCACAAACAGGCCGATGGTGATCGCGACAGCCAGCAGTGGGAAACTAGTTCATGCAGTCTCCAAGACTTTAGAACATTAGCAGCCCGTCCACTCGACGCTCCCCGGCCTGAGACCCTACACTGCCAATGTCCTACTCAGTTCGTGGTTCTCATCCGGCATTCCGCTTCAATGTTTGGGCCCCCGCCTTTGCCGCGAGAGAGCAGCTTTCTCATACCGTTCCAAGCTCGACAAATATCTCATTTGCTTTGGTTCCGCGCCCTCGGTCACCGCCGAGATCAGAATTAACTTAAGAGTCGCAGGCGATCCTGGCCACTCCTACCTTGAGCCAGATCTTGAACTGCGACATCCATGCCCGTATCTTTCGGGTCTTTTGCAAGGACTGCATCGAAGCCAGAACCGGCGGGTTCGTCTCAGCGAGATAAGCCATGTCGATAACGCGTTGCGGCTCGATGCTGCTTTGCCGGCCTTTGTTTGCGGCCCGGTACTCCTCGCTGCGTTTGCGCGATTGGCTTCGATTTGTCGCTTTGACGCCAACTTGCCTCCTTGATTTCTCTACTTAGCAATGGAGCAATCCGTTTGTCGCGAAGACCACGCCTCAATCCTCGGTTCCGGCTCCTCCACGATGCGACGGTGGCTGATCCGGAGGATACGACCGATCGGTCAACAGCGGCGCAATGAAAGTATGGAGGTTTGATCCATCAAACAGATAGGCTGCGATGCCGGCCGCTTGCGCCGCTGCAAGGTCGCTCTGCTTGTCGCCGATCATGAAGCTAGCATCGATATCCACCGAGTACCGCTCAAGGAGGGCTCTAATCATCCCCGGCTGCGGCTTACGGCAGCTGCAGAGGATACGGTAACGCTCGATCAGGCCGTCGGGGTGATGTGGGCAAAATTCGAACGCATCAATACGGGCACCAACCATAACAAGTTCACGCGACATCCATTCGTGCAGATTGCGGACATGCCGCTCCTCGTAAAACCCCCTCGCAATTCCTGATTGGTTGGTCACGACAAACGCAAGATACCCGGCTTCATTGACTGCTTTGACAGCCTCGGGGGCTCCTTTTACCCACCGAATCTTGCCGGGATCGAAAGCATAGCCGTCGTCCTCGTTGAGAACGCCATCGCGATCGAAAAATACTGCCGGACGCTTCAAATCTCAGTGACCCAAATCGGAGGGGATACCCGCCGATCTTCCGACAATCACGGCTTCATTTCAACATGTCATGCGACGGGACAACCTCGTTCTCCGCGAGCGCGCCTTTTGCATCCAGGTCTTCGCTGTTCATGCGCGAATTGGCTTTGTTTTGTCGGTTTCATACCGGCCGGCCTCGTCTAGTCCTTGCCCTAAGAGCGTGAGAACAAGAGCCATTCCTGCCGCTAAAAACGAGCAAGATTGTTGCTGCAGAAAGGACTGGCCTTCATCCGCGATTGGAGCGTTACTGATTCGACCGGGCGCCACATTCGATCGTAGTGCCGGTATCTCGCCTTGCGGAAGCGGGGCCAAGCAGTGCGGCAATTGAAGCCGCTTGTTTTTGCGTAGGAGATACCGGTGACACAGCTCAAACAAATGGCGCTGATGCGCCCAATCACATCATCAGGTTCAGCCCCAATGACCGCCGCCACTTTATCGGCGGCTCGGATGCGCGTGTCATCATGGGTGACGACCAGGACAAGCTCACCCGCCTTTGACAGAGAAACGTGGAGAGGTCGCCACCAGAAGATCTCTCGGATAATCTCATCGTCCAGCTCGGCACGATAACAGAGGTCCTCAATCGCGCTTGGTACCAGCGCTCGACAGGACAAACTATCTCGGACATCCAGAAGCGGGTTTGGCATCCCGTGCCCAAATGGATGGCGGCAACACTCGATGGCATGGTCGAGCAGACTGGAGCGGTGTTCGAGGCCAAGTTCATGCTGCCTTGGGCGTTCACGGAGGAGGCTGCCGCCGAAAAGCATATGGCACAGCTGCAGCATAATATGTGGGTGGTCGCCGCTCGCTCGTCCGTACTCTCGATTATCACCGGCGGTGGCAAATGGGTTGAGATCAAGATCCACGCCGACCCGCTCTGTCAACATCTGCTCCTCACCGCCGAGAAGAAGTTCTGGCGCTGCGTCCAGAGCGGGGATGCGCCTCTGCTCTTCAACATCGAAACGCCGCGACCAAGGCTGGAGGCGGTTAGGGTCGTCGATATGTCTTCGTCCAACGGTTGGGGCGAGTTCGCTGCAACCTATCTCCGCACCAAGGACGCCCACGGCGAGCACGAGCTCTCTAAGCTGAGTTGAAGAAGCTCGTGCCCGAGGATGCCAAGGAGGCAAGCGGGCACAGAATCAAGGCCAAGCACTCCAAGTCCGGCGCGATCAGCTTTGACGCTCTCGTCTTGGAGGGGTCCGATGCATCAGTCCAGTGAGCGGATCGGGGCCATGGCGGGTGCCCTTGCCCGGGCACAAGCTGAGCTTACCAACCTGGAAAAGACCCTGACGGCGGTAATCCGGTCTCCTTTCCCGCGGGAGGACGTCCGGACCTTCCGCTATACCTCCTTGGCCTCCGGCCTGGACCTTGTCCGCAGGACTCTCAGCAAGCAGGAGATCGCAACCGTCCAGACCACACGGATCGACTCCAGCAGCGGCCAAGTGCGTCTCACGACCCTGCTGGCCCATGTCTCCGGCGAATGGATCTCCTGCGATTGGCCGGTCTGCCCCGCAAAGGAGGTCGAGGCAACGCATCGGATGGGAGCCTCATTGACCTACGCCCCCCGCTACGCCCTATTTGCTCTGGTTGGCATTGCCGGTGAGGACGACCTCGATGCCCCCGATGCGATCGCGGGACCTCCCGCGGCTGCTGAGCCGCAAATGGCTCCCGGGCCGGGAGCAAAGCCCGCCAAAGGCGTCTTGAACCGACAGGCTATCCTGAAGCCCCAGCAATCGGCTGAGCTACGGGAGCGGCTGCTGGCGGAGCTGGCGGCAGCCTTGGGGAACAGCGACGACCTCCTGGCTTGGGCCAAAGCCAGCCTTCCCCTGAAGAACACCCTTCTGGGGGCCGACGCCCGGGCGCTGAGGCGGCCTATCAGGCGAGGCTCGGGGAGACGGCCCGGCCAGAGACCGAAGCTGATCTACCACCACCCGAGGCTGAGCGCGCCCCCCGGACAGGAACCGGCGGAAGAACTTTCCCTCTCCCAAGCTGCTATCCCGGGCTCAAGCTCGGACGGGCCGGCGGATCAGTCAGGGACCGACCTCGCCTTCCCCAAAGAGCCCCCGCGCAAGCGGAGCAAGGCCCACCTTGCTTTGTCCGGGCGCAGCCCTGCCTGGTCTGCAAGCAGGCTCCATCCGATGCCCACCACCTCAAGTTCGCCCAGCCGAGAACACTAGGGCGCAAGGTCAGCGACGAATACACCGTCCCGTTATGCCGCTCTCACCATCAGGCTCTCCATCGCCATGGCAACGAAAAGGCATGGTGGGTCGATATGCAGATATCGCCCTTGCCTCTCGCGAGCGAGTTATGGGCAGCGAGTCCTGTTCATGACCACGACAATCCTACTGTGGCCACTTTCGATACTACATCGCAGGGCCGGCCGGAGGTCACACGGGAATGAATGGCCCCTTCAGCAACGCCACTCCCGCAACCACATCCGCTATTCCGGCCAAATTTCAGGCCTTGTGTCCCGCTCCGCAACTTCTGCCCGGAGAAAGCATCGACCGTTATCGCGCGCTCCAGACCGTCATCTTCCGCGACATAGCCCCCCAATGGGCAAGCGAGTGGCTGCTTGCCATTAATCTTGCGGAGCTCTCCTGGGAGATGCAGCGCTACCGAATTCCGCGGCACAAGCTGCTGGAACACATCAACAAAAGGCAAGAGAGATGACGCTTCGTCGGATAGACGTGCCCGCCATCGTGCCCAACTTAGAAATGACGTCGAACGCTACATCATTCAGAACGCGCTCGATTGGCGGCTGGACCGCATCGCGGCAGTCGAGATTGAAGCACGTCTGGCATCATATGACTTCGATCAGCACACCATTAGCGTGGAAGTTTACGTGTAGGCTCGCGAGATCCTCACCTTGTTCGAGACGTTAATGAACGCGGCACAGCTAAGACGGCTGTTCTTGCTCAAGGAGATCGTTAGCCGACGCCGAATGCAGGACCCGGCTAGCTTCGTCCGCGGTCAACCGAAGGTCCGATCAAGAACGAGGTACAGTCCGCTGCTGCAGAACCAATCCAGCGAGGCAGCGAGATCGTGAAAGCGACATCGAACATGCCCTCGAAGTCAGTGTGCGAGTGACGCCGCCGGTGTGCTCAGTCGCTATGTAACGGCTAGTAACGCCGCTGTTGTGATGCAGGCTGAGCCAATTTTCAACCAGCAGCTGGAACAAACGGATCAGGCGACCGAATAAAGATGTCCAGAGCTACCCATTCAATCCAGAATACCCGCGCCGTTGACGGTTTATCCAACGACTCTCCCTTGATTGTTTTCATCGCGAGGTAAGTCCTCGAGCTCTGTCTTTGACCTTCCATTCGCTCATTACTCGCAGCGTTAGGTGTCTAAGGTTTGCAGCGGTGATCATCAACGATTCGTCTGAGACCTCCTACACGATGATGTGTCGAACGCTGCAGGTGGCCGGTTCCATTCTATTGTTGAGTAATCGTGTGCGAACTACGGGGTTGGACCTGGAAATAGAGAGTCCGATTTGCCCAGCGCTCCATAGACTGCAAGGCCAACCCACTCTCTTGTCCCGATATGCACCAGGAGAATCGACGAGGCGAAGTTGCCGAAGTCGAGCCAGGAACTGCGCTCAGCGGTGAGCCAGCCAGTAGGGACCGGCTCTACCGGGAAGCCAGAGGCACGAAACAGTCCTACTGCTCGAGGCATATGGTAGGCGGAAGTAACGAGCAACCAGCGCTGACCGGCAGTCGGCGAGGCGATCGCCTTAGAAAAAGACGCGTTCTCGACAGTGTTGCGCGAGTCGGCTTCTATCTGTACGCGATCCTTCGGAATCCCTAATTCATTGAGGATTTGCAGAGCGTAATCTGCCTCTCGCAGCTCGTTCGGCCGGAGTTCAGGGCTTCCCCCGGAATAGATGACGCGAGCCGTGGGATAACGGCGGGCGAGCCTTGCGCCTGTGATTAGTCGATCGATTCCTATGTCGGAAACCGGGAGTCCTCGGGCGGCCGAGATTTCTGGCTTGGTCGTTCCCCCGAGAATGATGATACCGGTCGGCGGATCCGCACTTGGCACCCACGCCGGAAAGCGATCTTCTAGAGGCTGCAGTAACAGGCTGCCCACCGGCGTGAACCCACATGTTGCGAGGGCAAGCAGGGAAAGGACGGCGACCTTGCGACCAGCAGAGGCAAAGCGCGTCAGGAGCAGCAGACAACCGGCCAGGCCGAGGGCCGCCAGGAGATTTGGCAGGATGGATAGGACGCCGAGCGTTTTTGACACCAAGAACACGGGCGGAGCCTGACGCTACTTCCGATCCTTCGCAGTCGAATTTTCGTACTCCTTGACTTGCTCGATATTGATTTTCAGCACCACCCCACAGCAGATGGCAAATGCGATCCATCCGATTACAACAAGTTTCACGGCAGCCTCCATTTTTGACCTCAGCAGAGCTGAAGGGTTGGGCCAGTTAGGTTAAAACCGCGGCCGTGGCATCCGTAGCTGGAGAGAGACGGTCCGGACGGCTGCCGGGGTTGAGCTGGCAAACGTACAGCTACCAGATCTCGTTACGTATATAAATCTCCTACTTCTTCGGGAGTAAGAGGCGATATTCCCAGTCGCCAGCGCCTTTTTTGCGGCGCATGACGAGCCCGCCGTGAAACGAAGTGCCGTCGATAAGACGTGACGGTATCGACCACTATCATAGCCTTCAAGCCGCCATCCTGCGCAATATCAATCCTCGGTCGCCAATAGAGTGGCTGCTCGCATTCGACATCGCGGAATTTTCCTGGGAGATGCTACGCTACCGCTCCAGGAGATCGAGGAAGAACCGACACAGCAGCAATCTCTAAGAAGCCTCAACAAGAGCCCCGGAGGCCGACTTGATACAGCGCTGGAATAAAAAAGCCGCCCACAGAGGCGGCCTAACGTGTACAGTCCTCGAAAAGAACCTCGACGGGACCAGCACAATTGCGTGGCGCATGGCGTGGCATGAACAGCATCCCCTGGGCTTGCAACCATCCCGAACGGTCATCGCTCGGCGATCGTGCCTGCAGCTGCGGCGGCGCCGGGAAAATTTCGAACAAGTTTGTGCGCCTACCGCTCACGGCGCGCTGCCTGAATAGTCCACTCAGGCCCGGCCTTGGGAATGCCCTCAGCCGACTGCCTGTTTTGGCGATTTGGAAGAATGAACTCTAACGAAGCGGCTGGATGCTGTGGCCACGTACCGAAATAGCGGTGCCCGATCGGTCGACCCCTAGTCGGACCTGCTTCTGAATCGGTTGGCGATCAATCAATTCTTAAGGTGTGGAGCTTCTCAGCCGATGACAAGTAAGCTGCGTGAGCGCAGCGAACGCCATCCTTAAGAGAGGTATTCGCGTGCCAGCCAATCCTGGCGAGGCGGCTGACGTCGAGCAGCTTGCGCGGCGTGCCGTCAGGCCGCGAGCTGTCGAAACTGATCTCGCCGCTGTACCCGACGATTTCGGCAACCACCCGCGCGAACTCTGCGATGGTGATGTCCTCGCCGGTACCGATATTGACCAACTCGGCACCCGAATTGGCCTTCATCAGATGCACGCAGTCATCCGCCATGTCGTCGACATAAAGGAACTCGCGCCGCGCCGTCCCTGTGCCCCAGACGACGACATTCTTTGCGCCCGAAACCTTGGCCTCGCGGAAGCGGCGGATCAGGGCGGCGACCACGTAACTCAGCTTGGGATGACAATTGTCGCCGGGGCCGTAGAGATTGGTCGGCATCACGCTGATGAAGTCGCATCCGTACTGGCTGCGATAGGCCTCGGCCATCTTGATCCCGGCGATCTTGGCGATCGCATAGGGCTCGTTGGTCGGCTCCAGCGGGCCCGTCAGGACGGAATCTTCTCGCAATGGCTGCGACGCCATTTTTGGATAGATGCAGGACGAGCCCATAAACATCAGCTTCTCGGCGCCGTTCCGATGCGCGGCCTGGATCACGTTGGCCGCGATGTTGTCGTAGATGAACTCGGCCCGCAGCGTGTTGTTGGCAACGATGCCGCCGACTTTCGCGGCGGCGAGGAAGATCACCTGCGGTCGCGCTTCGCGAACCAGTCGAACACCGCCGTCTGGTTGCATAGATCGAGCGCACGCCGGTCCACCGTGACGAGCCTGACGTCCTCCCGTTCGAGCCGGCGCGCAAGCGCGCGCTGCCGACCATGCCGCGATGGCCGGCGACGTAGACGCTTTTGCCTTTCAGCTCAAATGGTGCGTTTGCCACTGGCCGCGTCCCGTTTTGCGTCTGCCAGATCGCTTGCCATCATCTCCGCGACGAGCTCTGCAAAGCTTCGCTTCGGCGTCCAGCCAAGCACCTCGCGCGCCTTGCTGGCGTCGCCGACGAGGAGATCGACCTCGGTGGGGCGGAAATAGGTCGGATCGACCTTCACCACTCCTTCTTAGCGAGATCCACAATAAGCTGAACGCGACGGACCAAATTGCTAAGGCGCGCGGGCCTGTGCGGACGCAGGCAATCTTCCCGACGCCATACGTGTTTCTATGGATCTCGACCAACGCATGTAGGTCGGCTACACGATGCCGTCACTTTGCTTGGACGGTTGACCCGCGATGAAACGGCTTCAATGCGCGGTTCACCACTGCCAAATCTTATCTGCCGGCTCTTTCCCGCCTGATTGCAATAATTAGCTTCTTCAAACCGACGATTATGCAATTTGCAATTGCGCTTAAACGGGATCGGCCTCGCCCGCGAGCATTGAGCACTCTGGTTGCCGCAATAGGGCTGATTCGATCCTCTGCCTGCATCTCAAGCTTCGCTCCGATCGTCAAACCTGCAATTACGATAACTCCATCCGATCACCGAGAGCGTCCAGAAGATAATCCGCCTAAAGAAACAGATCATCGCCAAGCCTATCGAGGCAGCGATGCCGCCAGCGATAGGTTTAGCCGCCCGGGGCCGATCAAACTGACTGAATATCTGATAGGGATTGCCTCTCGGTTGGTCGAAAGCCTAGCGATGCAGTGCCAGCTACCGTCGCGCATCTCGCCGCCAACTTCGCTCAAACCATTGAGAATGAGTTTAGGAGCGGCCTCACCCACTTCTTTGTTGATGAGATTCCTTACTATCTCGGCGTCACACGTAGGTAGTCTCGGACGTTCTGCGGTTAATCCAGCCGCGAAAGCTGTTAGCAAGAGAGCGGCGATGCTTCCGCCAAAGACAAATGACCTCACCGTCCCTCCAACGCGAGCCGTGCCGACGGACGCAGCCGAACCAGTTAACGTCACAATGATTTGCTAGTGGTTAACAAGAACTCTACAATTACCGTAAGCTGTTCCCGTCGTTTCAGCAACGCGAGCGCGCGTTGGACCCTGCCCAACGGACCCGAATCGGCGATACGCTGTAGAACAATGAAAATGTCGACCTTCAGAAGCCCGGCATAACCTGCAGCGACCTAAGTTCCCACTTCAATCGCGGCGGAACTAGATTGAGCTCCGTCAATTTCTCGTGCACGCTTGCGAGCACGAATTCCTGTTTGCGTCGAACGGCGCCAGAGCAATACCCGCAGTAAGAACAAGGTGCCGAAGTCAATCTCGGCCAAATTGTACAACCAATGGTAGAGTCTACTCATCTTCTGAGCCTGCCGCGAAACGCGACGTTCACTAGCTTGCTCCTCTAGGCTGCACGACAGGGCCAGTTTGCCCGGACGACAGGCTGTCGATTCATGCTACGGCCGAGCAAAGACTTACTAACATCGAAATTCCCGCACAGCTCTGGATGGCAGCACTAATCCGAGGATTCAGACCGCACATACTCTGATTCACCTCAAACAACAAGACCCTCCGCTCTCTGCGGCGCCCCGAAGGGATGAGTACACGATCATTGAGTCTGTGCTGCTCCAGTAGCCCCTGCCGCTTGACGTACTTCTGTGAATAGAGACATGACAAAGCCGGTGCCAGGAGGATACCGAACTACTCTTTTTCCTAACTTTGTAGTTGTGTGGCACGCAGCTTGCGTACGATCATCGGCGTGGTCTATGCCAAGATCCCGTTCGGCATTTCGAAAGAAATTGCCATCCTCGCGAGCCAGGCTCGCATCAATTCCGGAAAACCCAAAGCGCTGAAAGAGGCGGGGCTTGACGCAGATAACAGATATCGTCGCAGATGGCTCTCCTCTCGCTCCACGAAAAATAGGCGATGATGTTGGAGAGACAAACCATTGCGCATGCGAAAAGGCCGAGAGCTCTCAAACTCGAGCGAGACATTCCCCAAGCTTGCGAATACCCGGCGATCAGCAACGAATCCAACATACGTGCCCTAGACCATTTGGGTTCATCTTTAGCGTTTTTCCATAAACGAACATTCATCCAAGAGGCAACGACGCGAAGATTATTCCATAGATCGCCACCCACCACAGGTGGCTCACACTCCGTTACCATTATTTTTTCGGGTTTAAAGCAACAACGGTACACGATGAAGCTCGCACCCACCAAAGCGGCATGTCACGGCAGGTTTGCTGCTTGCCAGCGTCAGTAATTCGCCAGTGCGCGCCCGACCCTTCGGACTGCACGACGCACAAGCGTCTGAGGTTTTTCCGAGCTAACGCCGGTTATGAGAGGGTCAAATCCGCGCTGGTTGTCGAAGACATAGACCCGGTCGCGTTGAGATGCCGGCACCGTGTTGATTGATACAAGTACTGATGGCAGTTGTGCGGAAAAGTCGCGGCGCGCAAACCATGTGTTGATCACCATGCGCTCTGTTTTTGGTGCTTCCGGCCGGTGGATCCCGTGGGTGTCGAATAAGACGATCGATCCGGCAGGCGCATTGACCGTTACTCGCGCTGCCTGGTGTTCATTTGGGATTGCTGCTTCCGGGAACAGTTGGCCGATGGGCAGTGGATAGAACGCCGAGAGCGCGTCTTTGCTACTGCCGATGATGTAGCTAAACCCGCCGGTCGAAACATCGCTCAAATAGACGATCATGCGGATCCGATGATCGGCAAACTTCTTTCGGCCATTCAAAATTTTGTTCGATCCAGTATCGATATGCCAATCGAGAACGATGTCATCGGCGGGAAGAGAGCGTTGAAACAGGGCATGATGGATGATCGCCCTATCGCCAATTACCGACTCGATGACATCAAGGAGCGCAGGCGATGTTACCAGACGTGCGGCGGCACGGGACAGAAGAAACGGCTGGCTGAATTCTTGTGTATGTGGCGTTACCTGAGTGAGGACCTTGCATCCGTTTTCGCGCCCATATGAGAAACCCTTCTCCGTAGAAATACGCGCCGACTGCTGCAGCTCCTGAAGAGTAGTGGGATCAATGAAATCGCGGATCACGGCGAGGCCATTTCTAGAGAGTGAATCTCGAATGTCGTCCGCCTCGAACTGCGATAGTTCAAACAGCGTTTTGACGGGGCGGTCGAAGTAAGCAGTCGCAAGGCTTGGCCCACGTAGCTCGCCTGTCGTTACGTTCATGTCGCGTTCCTCCCATTCGTTTAGTTCCATAGCTTTTTAGCACACCGCTGAAACCCAAAACCATCGGAGATTGCGGCGTCGTCCTTGGTTATCGGGCGGCTTCCACAGCCTTGAGTGCCGAAAGGATGCGTCCAAATGACCGATTTTATCCTCTGGCCCACATGTGCTGCGCGATAGCCATATCGAAGTGCTGGAGCATCCCATCTGGCAGAGTTGCGGCCATGCCGAGATGGGCGAGAAGGACATGCTGTCGATGTTAGACCTTAGCTCCCTAACTGGGACGAACGCTGATTACTGGCTTAAAGCCGAGCCATCACGTTGATAGCTAGTGCGGTGGCAAAGCGACTTTTGGCAGTGAAAGCGCGATAACAAACGGTAACGGCAATGCCCCGGCGAGGCGCGCAGCTGGAGTTGTGACGGCGAGCTCCGGCGTCGGCAAGCAGCAAGCTTCTACATCCTTGGCTTGAACCATTTCTCGATCATCGATATAGCGAGGGGGACGGCTTCTATGTCGGCGGTGAGGACAACACGACTGGCAAGTCGCAACATTTCAAGTTCGACCACTGTTACGCCAACGGCGCCTCGCGCAACGGCTACTCGGTGGTCGGTGCCGCCTATGGCGATTTCTCGGGCTGCACGGCGACTGGGATGTCCTATGGCATTGCCCACAGCAACATCTCCTATGGCCGGGACTTTGGACGGCTCGCTCTCTGTCAATGTCGCTGTCAACTGTGTCTCACGCAAAGCATCAGGTGTCAGACGGGTTTCAACGCAAATGTCGGCGCGCAGGTGCCAGGAATCATATCGAGAGGATCGGCTATGTGGAGGCCAACACCACGGGCTTCTACGCCTCAGCTTCCAGGCTCAGGCGTCCGGGTAATGGAGCTCGCTACACGGGCAACTCCACAACTTCACCAACGCAGCCGAGCGATCGGAAGTTTTCCCATAATCGATTTGACGATAGATATGATAATACCTGCGCTGGACGAAGGCTCTACCATAGTTGCGACCGTAACGACATCATGGGGAACGCTACAAGTAGCAGACTTTGGTAGCGAGAATTCGCTCCAGTTCGTAGACGCGAATCCGTCGCATCTCATGCTGTCGGAGGATATGCAACTGCGCGTCGCCGCACCACAATGTCTAGCTGCGGTCGCGGCTAGCTGTTACCGCTCCTCTCAATGAGTGCACTTATTTGCAGCACCCGGTTAAATTTTTGCAGCACCCGTTTGAATTCGGCGGATCGCGCGCCATCGTTTCTACACGATCCCTATAAGGGACTTCTTTGGCCTTCAGCACTTTGCAAGCGTTTAAAGCTCCGAAGACGTTGGTCGAACAGCTCAGAGCAGTGCGGATCTGACGCCAAGCCAGAACGCTGCAATCGAGAAGACCACCACGGACAGCACCTTCGGCGGAAGCCAACCTGATCCTGGATAATGACCGCGAATGCGCGCAATGATAGTGGCTACACCAACGATCACCGCGAGGACCATGATCCAGAAAGCCCCGCCATCCTGCCCCCCCACGAACAGGAAGGTCGCGATAAGTGCAATCACCCAATCCATCAGCGCTTCATCGTTCTTCAATTCTGATAATCTTGACTTGGAGCGTGACGCGACTAAGAAGCTCAATACAGTTGATCTGACCAGGGCGGCCGAGCGCTCCTGTGAGGATCAATCCCCTAGCCTGGGATCAATGGCCCTTCGCTCTTGTCCAAGCAGTCCCTTCAATTTAGCCGAGTTTTGAATGAAACTCCAGGCTTCGCTTGCACTGTTGCTCACGAGAGAGCTCTTGACGTGGGGAGCTCGTAAGGGATGAAACAAAGCTCCGAATGCGCGAATTTGAAAAGCGGATGGAACGGTTCGTTGAACGTGGGGCGTCAATTTAGCGCTGTTCTTGTGGCATCTATGGTTCCGATAACAACTACTGGCGCGGCCATCGCGCTGACGCTCCTGATCATTTTCAGCGCACTGTCGATCGCTTCGAGCAATTGGCATCTGACGCTGCGATCTTCGGTTGCCATATTTCCTTTAGCTATATTCGCTCTTGTTACACTCAGTATGCTGTGGTCACCTCACCCGTTTGGACCAGGCGGGCCTCACACGACGTGAAGCTCTTGCTAATTCCCATCGTCATGGCCGGTGCATACACCAGCCGGCAGGCAATGCACATAGCATATGGCTTTGCTGCAGCATGCACTATCTTACTAGTTCTATCTCTCGCCTCGTTAACGTGGCACGCCGGTCCCTGGGAATGGTTTAAGGGTCCCGGGGTGCCAGTGAAGGATAATGCGGCTCAAAGCACCTGTTTCTCGCT
The DNA here is from genome assembly GCF_055807535.1 of Bradyrhizobium sp. Kon37. Classification (NCBI taxonomy): domain Bacteria; kingdom Pseudomonadati; phylum Pseudomonadota; class Alphaproteobacteria; order Hyphomicrobiales; family Nitrobacteraceae; genus Bradyrhizobium; species Bradyrhizobium sp. Kon37. The sequence continues at coordinate 84,560 of NZ_JBVVOY010000019.1, read as the reverse complement.
GTGCGCTTTCGGCTTAGGAATCTACTCAATTCGCCTTTTGCAGCTGAAACAGCAATTGACTGCAGTTTTAGTAGGCCTTTTGGCCGTCGCGCTATTTACAGATGTCTTCCTGATCACCCTATCGAAAACAGGGGTGCTAATCGCTCTGGCGCTTACCTTAAGGCTTTGCCTACATCGGCACTTGGCGAAGCCGTGTTGCGGTGACGATTCCTTTGTGCCTGATTGCCGGCTTAGCCGTTACTCTTTCCAGCGAAGCACAACGCCGGGTCGAAGAGATTAGGACTGATCTCCGCGCTCTTGATCAATCGAAGATTATCGCTACGGCGGTCCCTCAGATCAACGCCCGCAGCTCCCCGATGCCCGAAAAACAGAGATCGGATGCTTCTTCAGCTCCCCACAATGTCGACTGCAAGTCGACTCGATTTCTGGAAAAAAGCAATCGAATTCATCGGCCAAGCGCCCATCTTGGGGCATGGCTCAGGAAGTACCAAGTCGCTGTATGCTTCGTTGGAAAAAGACAGAGCTTTCCCGATCCCCATATCAGATTTTCGCAATCGCGATACAGGCGGATCTCGTCGGTGGAGCGCTTCTTGTAGCTATGTGGATAGCGCATATTCGCCGCTTCTGGGGTCCCGGTGTTCCTCAAGTTTTGGGACAGGCCGCCGTGCTTCAGAACGTGCTAGGGTCGCTTTTTAATAGCCAACTCTCCCACGTTACCCAGGGAGTCCTGTATGCTTTGCTGTAGGACTGCTCGCAGCCATACTGCGACGCTGCGCTCCAACACCGTCAGGGTATTATGTAGAATCCCAGCACGTGCTACAATCACGATCTGCCTTAGACGAAAACATCGATGTTAACGGATGTCGGTAAGGCGGTTAGCAAGGATTGGCGAGGCCACATATGTACATCGTTGTCATTGTGGGGACACTAGTACTAGGAAGCGTGGTGTTTTTTGCCCTTTTCTTCGCCGGTCAATTGACTGCAGCAGCAAGGTACCTAGACAACGAGCGGGAGTAATATCTCTAGCTCGCAACTGCTTGCTTCGACCGAGTAAACCGTCCTCGAAAGGCATTTCAACATACATCCCGGCATCTGCTTGATATCGACATCACTATTTGCGATTTTTCCGACCGCTTGGCTCTGAAAAATCTGAGAGGTCAATTGGCCAAAGATCGGCAACTTTGCTGATGCCAATGTCCTCTCCATTTCGAAAGCCAATCCGATCAGAGTAAACAACGGCAGCAATTGTTACCATCATCCAGTAGAGGGAGACCACGAGATCCTCCGTTTTGGTTCCCATCGGTCCGAATACAATCTACCACGCACACGTGCTAGAATAAGAGGCCGACACATCAAACACATCCTGACAACTGAGAAGGGACACCTTCAAACAAGAAGTCGCGTGACATGGTGTTTGACACAGTCCTCCCCTTCTTCGGTCAATCTCGATAGTAGCCACGATACCATTTGACGAATTGCTTAACCCCATCCTCGATGCTCGTCGAAGGTCTAAAACCGACGTCGCGCATGAGATCATCGACATCAGCGTAGGTCGCCGGCACGTCTCCGGGCTGCATGGGGAGCATCTCTTTGGCAGCGACACGCCCCAACTCTTTCTCAAGTAAAGCAACGACATCCATGAGCTGCGTGGGCCTATTGTTCCCGATGTTGTAAACCATCCATGGCGCGACACTGCGCCCGGGGTCAGGAGCATCCGCGGAACCTCGCTGCGCAGGAGTGGGGGGGCGGTGGATCAGCCGGATGATGGCCTCTACGACGTCGTCGACATAGGTGAAATCACGCGACATTTGCCCGTGATTGAACAGTTTGATGGGTTTGCCCTCCACGATCGCTTTTGCAAAAATGAACATCGCCATGTCGGGCCGACCCCAAGGTCCATACACCGTAAAGAACCGCAGGCCGGTGGTCGGCAGCGAGAACAGATGGCTGTACGAATGTGCCATCAACTCGTTCGCCTTCTTGGACGCCGCGTAGAGGCTAATCGGGTGATCGACGTTATCGCGGACCGAGAACGGCAGCTTCTTGTTCGAGCCATACACAGAGGATGACGAGGCATAGAGAAGGTGCCGACATTGCGTGTGCCGACAGCCCTCGAGGATGTTCATGAAGCCTTGCAGGTTCGCGTCGACGTAGGCATGCGGGTTCTCCAGGGAGTATCGAACGCCGGCCTGAGCCGCCAAATGCACAACATGGGAAAACTGGGATTCGGCAAAAAATGGAGCGATCGCATCGCGATCAGCGAGATCCATCCTGACGAAGCGGAAGGATGGAAGCTTCTCAAGCACGCGAAGCCGCGCCTCCTTTAGCGTAGGGTCATAATAGTCGTTGACGATATCGAGACCAACGACCTCCCGACCAGCCGACGCGAGCCGCTGCGCGACATGAAAACCTATGAAACCGGCGACACCGGTCACAAGAATCTTTTGGTCAGTCATTGCGCCCTGTTACCTGCTCAGAATCTAAAGTCGCCAGAGTTCGATCTCGGCTGGCTTGGTCGCCCGATCCAGCCGGGACTTGACGTCCAGTACTAGGCCTTGCCTTTCCTTCAACAATGTCTGCAAGAACGGCCACCCCAAATTGATGAAATTGTCATGCGCAACAGCGAGGATGACGGCGTCCGCCGGCTGCTGCTCGTTGTGGTCGGAGAGCGCAATTCCATACTCGCGGAGGGCCTCAGCGGGATCCGCCCAGGGATCGCTAACCTGGACCTTGATGCCGAACGATTCCAGTTCGCGGACGATATCGATGACCTTGGAGTTACGAAGGTCCGGCACGTTCTCCTTGAACGTCGCGCCCAGCACAGTGACGACCCCGCCGCGCGATCCTCGTTTAAGAAGGCGCCGGACGCACTCGCGCGCAATCCGCGCGCCCATATCGTCGTTGATGCGCCGTCCGGCAAGGATAACTTGAGGATGGTACTTCGCGATCTCGGCTCGATAGGTCAGATAATAGGGATCGACTCCGATGCAGTGTCCTCCGACAAGACCAGGCTGAAATGGGAGGAAATTCCACTTGGTGCGAGCGGCGGCCAGCACGTCGCCGGTATCAAGATCGAGCGCATGGAAAATCTGCGAGAGTTCGTTCATGAAAGCGATGTTGAGATCGCGCTGCGTGTTCTCGATCACCTTGGCGGCTTCCGCGACCTTGATCGATGGCGCCTCGTAGATGCCGGCCGTTACGACTGCACCATAGACGTCGGCAACGATCCTAAGCGATCCGGCGTCCTGCGCCGACACCACCTTCTGGATGGTTTCGAAACGATGCGCCTTGTCTCCGGGATTGATTCGCTCGGGCGAATAGCCAACGTGGAAATCAACGCCGGCCTTGAGTCCGGAGGCACGCTCGAGCATCGGAACGCATTCCTCTTCGGTCGCGCCGGGATACACGGTCGACTCGTATACGACAATGTCTCCCTTCTTCAATGCGCCACCAACGGACCTAGATGCGCTCAAAAGTGCGCGAAGGTCGGGCTTGTTGGCGCCGTCGATCGGCGTTGGAACCGTGATGATGAAGAAGTCGGCCGTAGCCAGGTCTGCCGGCTGATTCGTGTATGCGATCCGCGCCGCTCCCAGAGCAGCCGCATCGATTTCGCGCGTACGGTCCTGGCCTCGACGCAACTCTGCGATTCGCTCCGCGCTGATGTCGAATCCGGTGACCCGATATCCAGCCCGACCAAACGCAACCGCCACTGGAAGCCCGACATAGCCGAGGCCGATGACGCCAATCTTTCGGATAGTTGGCAAACCTGTCCGCTCCTGCCAGAACCGCGCTGCAGCGTCTCGTTAGCTAGGAAGCCCCCCTGTTGCAATCCCCTATCTTTCCCAAGCCGCTAGCTCTTGAGGCCACCCGCCTTTAAAGCTAGCTATGGTGTCGCAAACCGCGGCTCGGAAGTCAGCTCATCATGTCCCAAAAAGCCCTCATTTTCGGAATATCCGGACAGGACGGCTCGTTATTGGCCGCGCATCTGCTCGAGCGCGGTTACGCGATCCACGGGACATCCCGCGACAGGGAGCTCGGCATCTTCGCGAACCTGCAGCGGCTGGGTATTCGTGATCGGGTGGTGCTGCACTCTGTCGATCCTGCCGATTTCGGTAGCGTCCTGAGCGTCGTTTCCGATACGACTCCCGACGAAATCTACAATCTCGCAAGTCAATCTTCCGTCGGCCTGTCATTTGACCAACCGATCCAGACGCTGGAATCCACCATTTTCAGTGCGCACAATATCGTCGATTCTGTCCATCGGCTGAAACTAAGCTCTCGCGTCTACAATGCTTGCTCGAGCGAATGCTTCGGCAATACTGACTTGCCGGCAGACGAAACCACCCCGTTCGGTCCGCGAAGCCCTTATGGTGTCGGAAAGGCCGCGGCATTTTGGACAGTGGCAAATTACAGAGACGCACATGGGATGTTTGCATGCTCAGGGCTTTTGTTCAACCATGACTCACCGTTGCGGCCGCAGCGCTTTGTCACCCGAAAGATCGTGGCGGGCGCCGCCGATATCGCCGAAAAGAAGACGGATAGTCTGCGAATTGGAAACCTGAACATCTCCCGCGACTTCGGCTGGGCGCCGGAATATGTTGAGGCTATGGCGATGATGCTCCAGGCCGACGCGCCCGAGGACTTCGTGATCGCAACCGGACAAACCAACTCGCTCGAGAACTTCGTTCGGGAGGCGTTCAGCTATTTCGGACTTGACTGGGAAAAACACATCGACTTTGATGAAAAGCTGCTTCGTCCGATCGACCTCAAGTGCAATTCGGCCAACCCGGCCAAGGCGAAACGAATTCTTGGCTGGGAAGCGAAAATTTTCATGAAAGACGTCGTCAGGCGGTTGGCAGACGGCGAACTCGAATATCGCGCAGCGAAGGCGGGGGCTTAGCGTTCCGCGAATTCTGGCTGGCCTGTGTTAGCGAGATTGCAGAAACGCTCGCGCGGTCCGCCTCAACTCCTCGTCGACGCCGAAGGGCGGATGCCAGCCGAGCGTTTTGCGGGCCTTCCGACTGTCGGCGCAAAGCGAGAGGCAGAGCCGCTGCACCATCGCTCGCTGCCCTGCGAGCGCGGCCACGCCCTCCAACAGAGCGACGGGAACGGGTAGCAAGCGCGCTTTGGTGCCCAGAGCTGCCGCCAGCCTTTCCAGGAGCTCTGGCGTTGACAGGTCCTCGCCATCGCTGGCCATGAAGACCTCTCCAGCCGCTGCCGGGTGTCGCAGACACGTGGAGATCAGATCGACTAGATTGCCGACACCGATCAGGCTACGGCGGTTCTCTATGCCGCCAAGCGGCAGTGGAACTCCGCGCCGCAACCAACGCATCAAAGATAGAAAATTCGCCCGCACTCCCGGCCCATAGACCAGCGGTGGCCGCAGGATGGCGACCTGCATGCCGCTCGCGCGACCAAGCTCAAGCAGGCCACGTTCGGCTTCGAGCTTCGATAGTCCGTATGGATCTTGCGGACGCGGCGTTGCGGTTTCGACAAAGGGTGCGTCGGTAGGGGTGAATTCGCCGCACACCTTAACAGAGCTGAGAAACACGAAGCGGCGAACACCGGCAGCTGCAGCCTGACGCGCAAGAGACAACGTCCCATCCACATTGACGCGGCGATAGGCGTCGAGCGCATTTGCACTGCGCTCGCGCATGACATGAACACGCGCTCCCAAATGCGCAACGGTGTCACATCCCGCGATTGCAGATGTCCAATCGAAGACACTTCCGAGATCAACGTTCTCGGCAAAATCGATCCCAGCTGGCAAATCTGCGCGATTGCGATGGACGGCTGCGCGAAAAGCAATTCCGTCGGCAACAAGTCGGCGGATAAGATGCCCGCCGACGAACCCCGAGGCTCCGACGATGAGAACCTTCATTGCGACAAAAGCTCTGAATAGATCGCAAGTGTCTGGGCGACGACGATCTCCTGGGAGAATTCCTTCTGGACCAGCTCTCGGCCGTGCGCGCCCATAAGCCTACGTTGCTCCGGGTTTTCCAGCAACAGCGCGATAGCCTCGGCGAGTTGGTCGACGTCGCCGGCCGGGACTAGCATGCCGTTGATGCCATCGATCACGATTTCCCGGCAGCCCGGCACGTCATAGGTGACGATGGGACATTCGCCGGCAGCGGCCTCGATCAAGGTCTTGGGTATTCCCTCCCCGTAGGTGGTCGGAAGACAGACGATCGCCGCCTCACGGATGATCTCCGGGATATTGTCGCGATGTCCCCACCACTCGACAAGGCCATCTTCGTGGTACTGCCTGAGCACGGCTTCAGGAATGGAGTGCGGATTTTCAGGGTCCGGCGCGCCGGCAAGGATGAACCTTGCAGCCACGTTCTTGGCCCGCAGCCGGGCAGCAGCGAGCACAAAATCCTCGACGCCCTTCTCTTTGATCATCCGCGATGCCTGGAGCACGATCGGCGGAGAGCTTTCCCGCCGCATTTGCGAGAACTGCGCGAGATCGACCCCGGATCCCTTGACGAGGCGTATCTTCTCCGGCGCGACGCCGATCTCATCGACCAGGGCCCGTGCATCATCCCTGTTCTGGACAATCGTCAAAGCGTGCCGCTGACTCAGCGCGAACCTTAGCAACGGTGCGATAACGCGACGGAGGGTCTGCGCATAGACCGCCTTGGACGAGAATACGAACCCCAGTCCGGCGACGTTGTTGACGATTGCAGCCACGCCCGAGATCCGCGCCGCGATCGAACCGTATAGGACAGGCTTCATCGCCACGTGATGAACGATGCTCGGGCGATGGCTTCGGTAAAGCTTCACCAGTTCAACGATGCTTGCCAGCTCGCGAAACGGATTTCGACCGGAACGCCGCATGCGCTCGAGGCCGATCAGCACGAAGCCTTCACAGGTGATCGCATCGGCCTTTTCGCCGAGCCGCGTCGCCACCAACACCTCATAACCGGCGGCCAGCGCCGCGCGGGCGATCGGCAGGCGGTGGGACACGAAGTACCAGTCCTCGGTTACGACGAACAGCAACCGCTTCTGAGCGAGAACAGCGGAGACTTCGCTCACGCCGGCCTCATGATCACGCGGATCTCGCAAACCATGAAGTCCTCATCCGCGAACGGCCGAAACTGTGGCGCCATCCGATCGCGAGGAAGCGGCAGGCCCGGCCATCGCTGCTCCGAGAGCACCTCGACGCTGAAGCCTGCCTCCCTCATCAGCTCGATCATTTCTCGCGGGCGGATGCGATTGGTGTAGAATCCTGAGGTTCGGAAAGCCTTGGTCTCCCAGACGTCATCTCCAAAGCGAAGGTTGTTCAGGCGGCCTCCGAGATGGTCGCGGAAATCGATGCTGTGAACGCCGATCCCGTTCGGAGCCACAATCCTGCGCAGTTCTTTCATGAGGGTCAGAAATTCATCGCGGTAGATGTGCTCTAGCACGACCTGCGACCAGATGAAATCTACTGACTGGTCCGGGATAATCGGCAGCGAGCTCGTGCCTTCTGTCAAGTAGACGACGTCAAACTCCGTCATCGCGTCCTGCAGGGTCGCCGACTTCAGCGGTGCAAGCGCTCTCCCGCGCGAGGCAAGAAGGGCAAGAAGCTCCCGGCAAACGGCGATGTCAGTCTCAGCAAACGACCCTGCATCCGCCAGCCAAGCTTTTTCAGCACCAAAGGCACGGGCAACGAAGCCCGACAGCACCGAATCCCCCGGTCCAAGCTCGAGGCACCGGTACCTCTCAGGAAGGTGCCCATGCTCCACCGCTGACTGGAAATGGCTCTCGAAGGCGGAGATCGCGCGCTCCGGTACCATCATCTCGCCATGACGGAAGAGTCCGAGCCGTTTCCAGAGCGCGTAAGGGACAGGCAGGCGCGCGAGCCCGAGCTTGATGCCCAGTTTGGCCCACCACGGCACGTAAGAACTCAGACCCATCGCCGTGCCTGCTCAAGCCACAGGTCGAACATCAGCACGGTCCAGAGCTGGCCGCCGCGGTCTACCCGACCGATTTGGTGTTGCTGCCAGTTGTCGGCGATGGCCTTGCGATCGAAAAACTCGTTGCTGCCGGACGATAGCCAATCGGATGCCCAGCCCTTCAGCGGGCCACGCAACCAGTTGTCGATCGGAATGCCAAAACCCATCTTGGGACGTTCGAACAGATCGCGCGGCACGTAACGCTCTAGCAAACGCCGGAGGATATATTTTCCGGAATGATTCCTGAACTTCAGGGAGATCGGAATTTCCCAGGCGAACTCGACCAACCGGTGATCCAGCAGCGGCACACGCGCTTCGAGCCCGACGCGCATGCTCGCGCGATCGACCTTGGTCAGGATGTCATCCACGAGATACGTCGACATGTCCCAGGCCATTTGCTCCGCAGTCGCGGGCACGTCAGGCGCGAACGCCGGCGGCGCGGATCTCGCAAGCGCGACACCGTTAGACGCGAGCAACACGGTTTCGGGGTTCGCCCATTGCGACACCAGCCTGCTCTGCAGCTCATACAAGGTCGAGGAGGCTAGCACCGACGCAACCTTGTGGATCTTCTGCCCTGGCAGCGCGGGCTGCAGGTGGGACGGTAGAACGTAGCTCAGGGCGCGAAACGCAGCGTCCCAGCTCGCTGGCGATGCCGAGGCTAGACCGGATGCGGCCATGCGACGCAATGCATGGGGGATCCTGGTCAGACGTTTCCAGTAATCGGACACGAACAGATAACGGTTGTAGCCGCCGAACAATTCATCGCCACCGTCGCCGGATAGTGCAACCGTCACCTGCTGCCGCGCGAGTTTCGAGACGAGATAGGTCGGTATCTGCGAAATATCCGCGAAGGGCTCGTCATAGATGTCGGGGAGCGAGGGAATGACGGCCATCGCATCGGCATCCGAGACGTAGAGCTCCGTGTGGTCAGTCTGAAGGTGCTTTGCGACCTCGGCCGCATAGTTGGCTTCGTTGTGGCTCGGGTCGTCAAAACCGATCGAGAATGTCTTGGTGGTAGCGCCGCCCACGGCCTGCATGATGGCTGTGACCGAGCTGGAATCAATGCCGCCGGACAGGAACGCGCCCAGCGGTACATCAGAAATCATGTGTTCGGCAACGATGCCGCGGAGGCGCTGGTCAAGCTCTTCTAGCACCTCCTCTTCGTTCGCTCGCGGCCTCGACATGCCTCGCGCGACGACCTCCGGAATCGACCAGTAGGCTGTCGGCTCGCTCGCATGACCGTCGCGAAACCTGAGGCTGGTCGCTGCGGGCAGCTTGTACACGCCCTCGAAAATGCTGAACGGCGCCGGAACATAGCCGAGCCGCAGGAATTCGGACAAAGCCGGCAGTGAAATCGAGGGAAGCTCACGACGTTGCACCACGATCGGGCGCAGCTGCGAGGCGAAAACGAGCGTTCCGTTCACAACGCTATAGTACAGCGGTTTGATACCGAGCCGATCGCGCGCGAGCACGAGGGTGCGTTCACTTCCGTCCCAAACGGCGAGCGAAAACATGCCGGCACACCGCGAGATCGTCTCGTCGATACCCCAACGCTCGAATCCAGCAACGACGACCTCGGTATCCGAGTGACCATTGAAATGATGGCCCGTGGCCTCGAGCTCGCGGCGCAGGTCGCGGAAATTGTAAATTTCGCCGTTGTAAGTCAACGCATAGCGGCCGGACGCCGAAATCATCGGCTGCGCGCCTGCGGACGACAGATCGATGATCGAAAGCCGGCGATGGCCAAGCCCTGCGCAGCCGTCCTCGCTGATCCAGTGGCCGTCTCCGTCCGGGCCGCGATGCGCAATCGCATCTGTCATCTGGCCTAAAGTCTGGCGATCTATCCGGCCCGGCTTGCTGCTCGCAATTCCGATTATGCCACACATTATCGCGCCTCGGGCTTCCGGCGTGGGGTAATCGATGCGAGAACGGATGCGAACTTCGCCGCGATGGCCGACCAGGACAGCTCACTCACAGCATGGGCCCTCGCCGCCTCCCCGCAACGCAGCCGCAAAGCCTCGTCATCGACGAGCCGGCTGAGTGCGACAGCAAGCGCAGCCGGCGTCGAATCCGACGCAACCAGACCAGTCCGCTCGTGCAAGACCTGCTCGGCAAGACCGCCAACCGGCGTCACGACGGCCGGAATTCCGGCGATGCCCGACGTCGCAAGCACAGCAGACTGGCTTGCTCCACGATATGGCGCAACGACGATATCGACACCCTCGAAGATCTCGCCGAGATCCTCTTCAGGTATCCATCGGTTGTCAACGAAGACGTCCTCGAGCTCGGCAATCTGCGCCCGATACGGCTCGATATCCCCCGGGCCGATAATCCGAAGCCCCACATCCTTTCCCTCGCGCTTCATGAACTTGTAAGCGTCCAGAAGGATATCTAGCCCCTTGTAGGGCAATAAGCGTCCAAAAAAGAGCATTTGGATTTTGCGCCCGGTTCGTGTGGGAGCCTGTTTTCTCGTCTCGGCATAGGGGAAGACCCCCAGCGGGGCGATCCACACGCGTTCGGCGGGAAAGTCGTTGTTCGTCGTGACCGATTGTCGCGTGTACTCGGTCAGCGCAAAGATGCCGTCGCTTGCGGCGATTTCGGTGTCCAGCATCCACTTGCGGATAGCGATGTCGTCGCCGGCGTGCGGCTTTGGATCATGCAAGACAAACACGTAGGCAATGTCCCGTGGTCTCCGCCACAAGGTCGGAACGTTCCATAAATGGCTCATCGTGCAGACCACTACGGATATGTCATGCTCGCGCACATAACGCCAGAGGCGACGTCGAACAAACGGCAGACGCAGCAGCGCGAGAATAGCCGACGAAACATTGGTGTAGGTGTCGACGTTATAACCTGGCAACCCAAGCGCGTCGAAATCGGCAATGATGTCCCCTTGCCGTGAGAGCGACAGGTGCAGCTCGAGCTCCGGATGTTTCCTGAGTTCGCGCACCAACTCATAGGTGTACCTTACCCCGCCGCCCCGCCGCCCCCAATGCCAGATGAGCACCTTACGGGCTCCTTGAGAAAGCTTCGGTTCCATCATAGAGCTCTGAGCTGAGGCTGCCTTCATCGCTGTATTATTATACCACCGCGCATTATGCCTCGAAAGCTTAGTGCGGCGGGACCTCTTCAAATGGTTGTGCCGACGGTCTCAATATGGACGTCTCCAGCCTCAATATTCGACATGGGGCCCCATGTCGATGAAGAGCTGCTGTTTGATTGAGAGAAATGCGTTGGTGACGTCCCAACGACGCGCCTTGCGAACGGGAGAAGGCCTCACCTCAGTTGGTCAACACAGAGTTCCCAACGCCTCGATATCTGAGCGAGGTCGCGAAGCGGCTTAGGGACGCATCGCCACTTGGGACGGCTTTCCTGGACCGAACCACATTGAGGAATAGCGCCGTTCACGACTTTCTTTGAGCTTTACCTCAATATTGGCATAGGCCTCTCCAAATCCGCTGATGTCGAGCATCTCGCCGCCAGAACGATCGAGTTGGCCTCTCTCCAGACGAGTTTGGACGCCCAGGGAATGAAGGTATTATTTATCATCGATGGCTGATTTTTCGACAGACGAATGATGAAGGTATCTATATTTGTCCTAGCGCGAATGTCCAAGCAAGGATCCCCTGTATGCTGAAACAATCTGTCCGGTATCTACGGCGCAATCCTCTCGATTTCAAAACCGCCAAAGGACCGACAATTGGTGAGTTGATATTCTCGCACATCGACGAGTCGCCGGTGCTTATCGATGTCGGAGCTAGAAACGGTATGAGCATGTTCCCCGCTTCGTTTGCTAGACGTTCAACCATTGTGGGGTTTGAGCCCAATCCAGAGGAATACGCTAAATTGGCGTCTCGCTCGACAGATGCAGCGGCCCTCGGAGCGCATTTGCCCGACTTCAAATATTCCGAATATCATCCGGTTGCAATTTGGAGCGAGAAAGGCGAACGAACTTTTTTTATCACCACCGGCCCTGGCGCCTGCACTCTTTTGGGAGAGCCCCTAGACGTAACAAAAGATATGTACCTGGATACTGTTTCCCGTCGCACCATCTCTTATTTTGACGTTGCCACCCGAGTGGTGAAAACCACAACAGTTCAATGCGACACACTCGACAGCATTATTTCGGCCGGCAGGACCGTCGACTTTCTTAAACTCGATGTCGAGGGCGGCGAAGTCGAATGCCTTAAAGGCGCTTCCAGGCTTCTCAACGACCATGACATTCTGTTTGTCTACTCGGAGTTTCAAACGCTCCCCTACTACAATAAGCACGGCGTACTAGGCGACCAGCACGCCTTGTTAAACTCGCTGAAGTATCGCTTACTCGATCTTGATCTCGGACACCCAACCTATCGCAGGGGCAAACGCGACATGTCAGAAACGGTTGACCGTCGCCTCTTTATGTCGGGCGATGCTATTTTTTGTGTTGATCCTGATCGTGTCTCTTTGACTCCTAACAAGCTGCAGCGGCTAGCGGCGGTTTCAATGTCTTTTGGATTTGTCTCTTTTGCATTGTCTCTGCTGGAGAACGCTGGGCTAAATACCGAAGGGGAGATCGATCAGATCGAGAAGGCTGCTTCGTCGGCTTGGACGTTCCAGCGACTGAGACGTGCGTGGCAGCGCGCGCCTAAAACGATAGGTCGCATGATTTAGAGCGTCCACCTGCAGTGCTAGTCGACAGATCCGCTCTCTAAGGGGCATCGAGGAACTGATATTCTTCGAGTCCCGTTTAGGCAGACCTCGGCCGGCATGAATGCCGCCAGCTATTTGCTGCTGGGCGTGGTTCCATAGATTCTGTTCGTCAATTCTGACAAAGACCAACGTTCTTTGGATCGCACCTAAACGGACAATCTGCATGATTCCGCAACTGACGTAATAGAGGCATAAAAGGTTATAATGTGCCGGACTTGTGATCTCGTTCCTTTGACCGAATGCCTCTATCGGGCATGGTCCCCGAATAAACACTATGAATGCAGGCAGGCACCAATAACGCCTCGATCCGAAGCTTCTCAAGCAGGTTGGCCACTTTGACAAAGAACGGATTCGACGCCAACGCAGTCGGCACCAGCCGGAACAAGCGCGAAGAACCCTCGATACCGTACCGCGCAAAAGCGGTTGCAATGGCTCCCCCGGTAACGAGGCGCTCATTCCCATAAATGAAGCGCTCGCCCGTCGCTTTATCGATCTTATCGATGATCGTGTTGAAACCGCGGATCCGAAACATCTTATACTGAATCGCAGGATTCCATGCGTTAGGTTCGACGATCACTATTCTGCCTCCGGGGGCAAGCAACGACGCGATCTTTGCGACGATGTGATCGCGTGGCTCCAAGTGATGAAAGGTATCCTTCATGTAGATGAGATCGTATTGGACATCAGGGAGATCAAGCAAATTAATGCGCTCGATCTTAACCGTGACCGGACCGATCTTGTCACGAACATGCCGCGTCAGTTCGCGCGCAGCGTCCGTCCATTCGGACTTCACATCAATACCTGTGGCATCTGCCCCTCGTAGCGCTAGCCAATGGAGGTCAGAACCAATACCACAGCCGACCTCAAGGACGCGCAAGCCAGGACGGACGAGCGCAACCACATCAGCCAAGCGCCGGTCATAGGCCTTCCAGAGATAGGGCGCCGAATTGCCAAAATATTGAGGATAATTGGCCCGAAAAGGTATCTTATCCTGATCGACAGAATGAAGGCACCACTCAAAAAATGCTGCTGGTGAAGAAAGGGCCGATTTTCCGCTATAGTTCATCGGATACCATTCCCACGATTAAGGCTCGCCACGGGAGATGGAATATCTCGCCACTGAAGCTGCTTCTATAGTGGCATTGAGGTAGCCGAACAAGCGAACAGCAGACTGAACGACCGGCGGTTCCGCGCGAATCAGGCTCCCCGGCGCCTGCCGTACGGGCTCCACCAGCTCCGACGGTCAGTCTAGAGCTTCGCTACACAACGACGATCGTACCGGACGAAGGCCGCGGTCAGACTCTAGGACCGATCGGACTCTTCCATCTCTTCTCACTTTGTCGACGATCTATCTATCGAGCCGATCTAGTCAAGCAACTCCGCTTGCGCCAGCGCTTTGGTACAAACCCGCACCGAAGCTTTCTTCGAAGCGGCCCCAACCGTGGTCGGCCTTGTCCGTACTTATCGCTTCTTAGGTTGAAAAACTTAGCGATCGCTATAGCGATTGAACCTTTCGACAACATCCTCCGCAACTGTCTCCGCCCTGAACCTGCTCAAATAGGTCTCCCAACCCGCACTTCCGATGCGGTCACGTAGCGATTGATCCTGCCCTGCTCGCACAATCAGACGTGCGATATCAGCGGCGTCACGCCCAAGCAAAGCATTCTCTTCGTGTTTGATTTCGGGCATCGACATAGACACATCGCGATGGGCTACGACGCAGGAACCGAGAGTCCAAGCGTGAAGATATCGAGTATGACCAACCTTGAACGGGGTTGCATTGTTAGTGCACAGGAACACATGCGCCGCCAGCATAGCCTCGTCAATATCCGGCACGAATCCACGAAACACGACATCCTGCCCCTCGAGAGGGGCACGAATGCCCGACTCGAGCTCGCCGGACCCGAGAATTTCGATCCTGAATGTCCCTGGCGCCATGCGCTTCCGTAGCTCGGGGAGCAGCTCGCGACCAAGATAATCGAGCCCAAAGCGGTTGGCGGTTCCGCCTAACTTTCCGACATTGCCGATGATGACAAGTGGGCTGGGCTTTTCGAGCGCGCGCCTACGCTCACGCCACCCCTCGCCGAAGCGGTCAATCCAGACGTTCTGGATATAAAATGCGTTCGGATGCCCAAGCCGAGCGTAATAACTTGCATCGTTGGCAGCGACGTCTCCGAGTATTTCATAACGATGCATGATCTGGTTATGCACTTTTTCGAGACGGGACAACCCGAGGCGCAATCGCAGATGGCCAAGGCTCAAGCCATTCAGTCTTCGATCATGCAATGCACGCATATAGCCGGTTTTGTGGTCCGGATTTCCATAGTACGCGAATTTGAGAACGGGCACGGTGGAACAAGCGGCGGTTAGCCATTCGCTCCAAGGCACCAACAGCGCGTCAGCATTCCAGGATGCCAGCGCCCGCGCAATCGCATCTCCCTGGCTGACGTAGGGATAGAAATGTTCCGGCTTCGGACTGAGTAATTTGATGAATGGCGAGCCCTGAGTCGTTCGCATGGGCAATACGATTTCCGGCAGAATGTCGACACCGAATTCGGCCAGAGCGGCAAGACCTGCAATCTCTTCAGCGTCAGCTCCAGGCTCCCCTTCCAGACCGACCTTTAGAAACCCGATAGTCATTCCGGGCTGCGTCGCCAGGGCACGCGTAAGTTCAAACACGACCACATTCGCAGCGCGAACGGTATGCCCGGGAAAGGGCCGGTTCGATGCGACGATGACGAGCCTCACACCGGTCTCCGGACGTTGATGGCTCGGTTGTCGACCGCCGCTTGCCTAATGGCATCGACGAGTTGCTGTACGCGTGCCCCCTCGCCAAAACTAGGATGACAAGTGGTACCTGCCCTTACTGCGGCAACGAAGCGCTCGGCAAGCCGTTTGAAGGGAGGCAGACGACCATCCCCATCGGGGATAGGCTCGGAAACTTCCGACAATACCTTACCACTGGCGCTCGTCGCGACCAATTTGAACCCCCCCATATAGTCTCGCGTAGAATTATCGATCACTGCCGTTCCGGCACTCCCCACCACCGTCCAGCGGTGCGTCGTTAGACCTGGATTAGCATTGCCGATTGTAATTGACGTTACCGCACCGGAAGCATGGTCAAACGTCGCATGGACTAGATCTTCCGCTGCACTTGCACCGTCATTTGGCTTCAGCTGCGCGGTAACTCGCGAATCCAGGCGTGCAGACAAAGCGACCACTGGACCCGCAAGCCATTCCATAAGGTACAGAACATGCGTCCCGAAAAGATTTAGCACGCCGCCGTTGCGGCGGGCATCAGTCTTCCACGACCAACTTCCGCTTCGATGCACCCAAGATTCGTTGAGCCAGGTCACCTGAATGTGCCGGAGATCCCCGAGCTCTCGTGCTCCGATCATCTCATGCAATGCTGAAAATGCCGCCAATTCTGCAAACTCGAAATCCACCGCCGTCGTCAGATCACTGTACTTCTGTGCCAATCTCTCCGCGGCCAGCATATTGGCACCGAGCGGCTTTTCGCACAGCACAGGAAGGCGGCGCGCATGGCAGCGTTCTAGGATGGTCTCGACTTCTCCTGGCGGCACCGCCACGCTCACCGCATCGAGGCCCAACGTGAAAAAACGGTGAGCGTCCGTCAACACAGGAATCTGAAGACGGCTTTCCACGCTTGCAGCCCTGTCGGCGTTTCTGCCAAGCAAGGCAACGATCTCGACGCCCGGCAGCAAAGCAAAAGCTGGGACATGCACGTCGGCACCAAATCCCAGCCCCACAACCCCGAGCCTGAGCGCTCGTTTCGCCACCATCAAATCACTCAATGATTCGCGGCTCGGGCAAGGGCACAATGAACTTTCCCCTGTAACCACGCTTTCTCAGATTGGCCGCGAGTTCATCGGCGATGTGCCAAGATAGCAGCAGCGCGAAATCCGGCTGATCGCTGTACAGCGCGGCCTCGTCGATCACGGGAATTCTCGTGCCCGGAATAAACCTATTCAACTTGTGCGAGCCTGATACCTCCATCACAGAGTCCAGGATTCCGTCGTCGAGACCGACATAGTTGATCAACGTAGATGCACGTGACGGAGCACCAATACCAGTAATTCTGGTCTCATCCTTTTTCAATCCGGCAAGCAACTTGTACAGATCCAGTTTAGAACGAACGACTCGTGCGGCAAAAGTCTTCAGCGCACTGCCATCGGCGAGACCGAAGCGCTCCTCGTCCGCGCGGCGCTCGGCAACTGATGGCTGAATCTGGTACTGTCCAGGACGAGAGGCATAAACTCGAATAGAGCCACCGTGTGTCGGAATGCGCTTAACGTGAAAGACTTCCAGTCCATGACGTGCTAACAGCGCCTCGATCGCGCCCAGCGCGTAGTAACGAAGATGCTCGTGATAGACCGTGTCGTATTGAAGCGTCTCGACGAGATCGAGCAGATAGTGCGACTCCGAGATGAATACACCGTCCTCGGCGAGCCATTCGGCAACGGCTTTCGTAACATTGTGGACATCACCGATATGCGCGAACACGTTTGCCGCAGTGATAACCTTTGCGGCGCCGCGTTCGGCACGCAGCCGGGTTGCGAGCCCCACCCCAAAATAGTCCGTCAACGTCTCAATGCCGCGCCCGCGCGCGACTTCACCAGCGCGGGATGGCTCAACGCCAAGAATACGATGGCCGCCGTCCTTGAAATTGATCAGTAACGATCCGTCATTTGAACCAATGTCCACCACGAGATCATCTGCCGAAATCTTGATGAGCGATGAAGCCTCGCGATAGAGCTCAGCGAAATTCTCGCGCAAGATCTTGGTCGTGCCGCTCAGATACGGATAGGAATATGGGAAGAGAATTTCCGCATGGACCTCCAATCCGATCTGGACCAGACTACATTCCTCGCATCGGAACAGCTCGAGCGGAAAAGCGGGCTGCTCAAGCGCGCGCTCTCCTACTAAAGGCATGGTGTTCACCGGGGGGACATAGCCGAGAAACAGAATTGGCGTGAGTTCACTGCTCGCACAGATCTGGCACTCGAGGATGGGCCTGGATTGCGCCGGCGCTGTCATTTGCTGTCTCCTAAACTTCGTAATGGCCGTAATTCTGGATGGTCTCGGTACCAGCGAACAACGGTGGGTAGACCGTCTTGCAGGGAAATGCGGGGGGACCAACCTAGAGCCTGGATCTTACCGATGTCCGGACAGCGGCGCTGCGTTTCGCCCAAGGGCGCGGGACCAGCCTCAATGACCGCCTCCCGACCGAAGGTTGCAACGATCAATTCCGCAACACGTCGGATCGTCACCTCTTCTGTGTTTCCAATGTGGTAAACGTTGAGGTGCTCGCCGCGTGTAACGACCGTCGCCAGACCATCCGTGAAATCGTCGACACGAATGAAAGCACGCGTCTGGGCGCCGTCGCCCTTCAAAGGAAAAATCAAAGGCAATCCCGGTTTCGTCACCAAATCCGACTCTGCCGCCCTGACCGAAAATTCAGGAACTACATGCTCGAACCCCATATCGATGCCATAGACGTTGTGAGGTCGGAAAACGACCACGCGGTCAAAATGGGTACGGCCATAATTAAGCGCGATCAATTCGGATGCGAGCTTTGACCCACCGTAAGAATATCGCGGGTTGCGGATGTCGGGCACGACCAACGGAACGTTCTCTGGAGTCGGCACTTGATCCGGCGACTGATAGGCCTCGGAGCTCGATGCAACGACGAGTTCGCGCACCTTTGCATCCCGACACGCATCGATCACGGTCAGCATCCCGCGAATCGCGACATCCACCACCAGTTCAGGCTGCTCGTAGAAATACCGAGTTCCATTGATCGCGCTCATATGAACCACACAGTCCATACCATCGACCGCTCGGCGCACCGCCTGCGGATCCCGGATATCGCCGATATGCAGCTCTATCCGATCTTCAATTCCAGCAAGCCGCCTTGGATCACCGCGCCAGTTATTGTCCAGCACACGCACACAATGCCCGGCTCCCACCAGCTTCTGGACCAAAGCCGCTCCCAGAAACCCGGTACCTCCCGTGACAAGATATCGACGGCTCATAGACCCTGCCCCCTCGGAAGTTTCGCTCGACCGTGGCTGCCAAGCGCCATGTAGCCGACATGCGGCGCCAAAAGCAGGTAATCGGCGTTGAAGAAGTTCCAAAAATCGTAAAACATCGCAGGCGAAGCCATCCGATGCGACAGCGTTTCGATCGCCATGGAGCGGAATCGGCTGTGATTGTTGGTAATGACGGCAACATTGGCGCCATCAAGCGCTTGCTCTAGAAACGGAATCGGATCTAGCCCGAAATCTCGAATAGCCTCCAGCGAGACAACCGGATCGAAGGCCCTGAACCGCGCATTCGGAAAATGGCGCTGTAGCGCTGCGAAAATAGGACGCGCCATCGTGCCACGCAGATCATCCGTTTCGGGCGCACCCTTGAAGGCAAGGCCGAGTACAGTCACTATCGGTGCATCTGGAAAACCATTGATGCGACCAGTCGCCCGCTTCAATGCTGCGATCGCTTGCTCGGGCTGAGCTTCATTCAGTTTCCGCGCGGTCAGCACAATCGCTGGCGACACGCCGCGATGCTCCAGTCCTTCGGCTAGGATATAGGAATCCTTTTCGAGACAGGGACCGCCGACCGGCCCTGGCATTGCCAGATTTGTGCGTGGATATCCAAGCTTTCCGGCAGAGATCACATCCGCGGCGCTCACTCCGATCGCGTCACACATCGACGCTACTTCATTGGAGAAAGCGAAGTGCACGTCACGCTGGGAGTTGTCTACTAGCTTAATCATCTCTGCGGTCTCAAGATCACGTACACGCACCGTTGTCGGCGTGACGAACTGAAATAGCTGCCCTGCTCGTACTGTCGCATCTTCCGAAGCGCCACCGACGATTTGTGGAAGGATACGCAATTCTTGAATGGCAACACCTTCGAGCGTTCGCTCAGGACAGAAAGCCAAATCGTAGGACTTGTTGGCAGCATCAAGAATGGGGGCAACGATCGAGCGCGTGGTTCCCAACCGCACGGTAGATCTCATAACGATGAGGGCTCCTGCTGGCATCGCTTCAGCAACCTCGCCCGCGACATGCTCGATCATGTCCGTGCGTACACGCTTTTCCGCACCCAGCGGCGTTCCTACTGTGATAATGAAAACCGTCGCATCACAATCCTGCGGTACACTTGCATGAACCGAAAATGCGCCGCTTTTTAAAACGCGGGCCAACTGGTCAGCCAGTCCGGGCTCATGGAAATGTGGCTGTGCCTGCTGCAACAGCTCCACCACATCCTCGCGGACCTCGACGCCCCAGACTCGAAATCCGACGGCAGCCATGGTTGAAGCAAGGGTAAGACCAACATATCCGAGGCCCAAAATGCAGACGGATCGGTCGGCGAAAGAGCGGGGAACGAGCATGGCGGAGGTCTTTTACCCATCGAGAGAGCAGATTTCTCGCCTCCCAATAGACGATACGGCTCCCTATGTCTTGCTGTTTGTTGATACCTAGCGAGCGAGGAAAGCGCTCGCTACGACCTGTACCAAGCCCCTAGAAATGCTCGAATTTTCGTGTTGCAGGGCACTTGGTGGGCACCAGGAAGATGGCGACTCGTGGTGGTCCCTGAGGCCGCGCTTTGCTGACGCCGAGGCCATCTACCGCGGAGGTCTCGCCCATGGACGCAGCGAATAGTCTGACACTCGCTAGATCAGGCCCCTTAACCGGGCGACGGCGAACAGCGCCAGATGCGGGGCATGGTTGAAGGTGCCGTCACGGATAGAATCCTCCAACGACGTCAGGCTCACCCAGCAAATCTCTAGGTCCGGCTCAGGTGCCCAATTGGCCAGCTTTTCCGCCAGAGGTACAACGAAGCCCCATAGCCTATTACCGAGCCTTCCCGAGTCCGGGAGCAGCTCTCCCAGACTGATGGCTTGCGGAGCATACAAACCTACCTCCTCCGAGAGCTCCCGTAACGCGCAGCGCTCCGGCTCCTCGCCTTCATCTAGAAGCCCGCCTGGGAACTCCAGCGTCCACTGTTCTATCGCAGGACGGAACTGCCGAACCAGCGGCAGTGTCCCGTCGGCCGTGATGGCAATCGCAGAGACATAATCTGCAAGAGCAAGCCCGTGGAAATTGCCTATGGATGCTCCGCGTCCGTCCAAGACCTCGCGTTCGACCAAGGTGAGCCAGGGGGAGACGACAGACATTTTTCGGCCCCTAATACGCGAGGCTGCATCACTCTTCGAGTTGTCAAACGGACCCATAACAAAGCCCCAAATTCTGCAAACTAAGCCACCAGAATTGAAATTGCCGCCGAAACTCTGATACGCATTAAAACTAGCCCGATGGATCGATTGGCACGTTGGCCTCCCCAGCGTCAAACAACCGAGCGCCGCGGACTGCCAACAAGATTAAGATCAGCGCATATCCCCAGTAGCTCGTCTGATATGCCGCGTTGACGAGGGCAAACGAAAGCAGCGCAATTACCAGCAGCCAAGCTGAAATAGAGTCGGTCCGTCGCGCAATTGCATGGCGAAGAACGGCCCAGAACAACGCGATGAGAAAACCGACAAAGATCGCAGACCCGAGAACACCGGTCTCGACCCACAGATTCATCAACATATTATGCGGTGTGGGATATCCGCTTGCGTCGTAACCCCCTACGCCGGGGCCAAAGCCAAAAAGCTTCATGACGAAGGAAGCATGTGACATTTCCAAAGCGGTCTGCCGTACTAAATCAACGCGATCGCTCGTGACAAAAAAACGTTCGAGCATATCCTGGCTTGGATCAATCTTACCGCCCAACATCACCGTCAAAGCGGCGGGCAGAGATACATAGGAGAAACACACCAAGTACGCGAGAATCACGGACGGCAGCATCAATATCATGGTCCGCCGCGTTGTCTTCAAAATCAACAACATCGCAAACGGTATGAGCATTGCGACGCGGGCAGTCCGGCTCGCGGTTGCCATCAAGAGCCACGGAACAATCTGAAAATATACAGAGGTCCAGAAAGATGGCTTCCCCCTGCGATGCAACCAAAGCAACGTCAACGGCACCGAGACTAGAAAAAAGAAACTGAGTGATACAGGCCCTGAAAACGTCGACTTATATCGGTAGTAGTATCCCAACCCAAAGATTGTGTCATTTCCGTCGTATTGAGACGAATGGACAAGCAGTGGCACTGCAAAACAGGCGATGACACCTTGCGCCAGTACGCCCCAGACGAACCCGTCAAGCAGCCGATCGAAATCAACTTCGCAGCCGTCTGCTTTGACGGCCAAGGCATAAATCACGAAGCAGACAGGGCCAAACAGCAGAGTGAACGCAACCCCAACTTTCAACTGCCACAAGTTGGCATAGACCGCATAGTTAATAATAGTCGAGAAGATTGCGGTCATACAAAATAACACGAACAGTGTCGCATGAAGTGGCGTCTTGCTCCTCTTTGCGCCGCGCAAGAACTCAACAAGCAATACAAGGGACCACAACACGACGACGACATGGGCGTACTCATGAAGAAATGGCAGCAGCGGCACACGAGGCAAAAAACCGAGTGCAGCAGACAGCCCCGCTAACCAAGCCAGAGAGGACCGGGTTAAAACAAACAACAAAGCAGGTATAGATAACGCAAAGAAGAATCCGATTCTTACACCCACCGGAACGACGTCCTCGGCTAATCCGGTATTCCCGCTATCGACATAAGCTGATCTAACGAAGCACCAGATCACTGCGACAGAGAACAGATACAGTGCCGTGAACGCCTTCGCTTTTGTGCCATCAAGAACGCGATTTTTCGTCCCGGCAAACTGGGCGCCCAGTGAATCCGCTACCATAGCCAACCCCAACGTATCTATCGGCGCGCCATTCAGCCAAAACAGCTCTTGAGGCTTGGTGATGTCGTCATTTGCACAGTGTGCTTAGTATCCCACTTCAGGAAAACGTAGGCAGCCCAGAGCAACATCGAATGATCGACAACGCCAAGACGATGTTCGTCGGCAAAAGCTTCGATAGATCGCCAATTTAGCATTGTCTGCCTCCGAGCCAACTCCAACAATTCCTCACGCATCCTGCCCGACTTCATCCACTTACGTATCGGGAGCAGGAAGCCCTTTTTGCCGCGTGTCAAAATGTCCGACGGCAAGTCATCTTTGAACGTCTCTCGCAGAATGTACTTCCGTACACCTCGTCTGATGAGAAATTCCGAAGGCAAACTCAAGGCGAATTCCACCAAGCCCGAATCGAGAAAAGGCAGTCTCACTTCCAGTCCGTGTTGCATACTCGCAAGATCGACCTTCTTGAGCATATCGCCTGGCAAATTGAACTCGATATCCATTCGAAGAATATCCTGGAGCTTGCGCAAGTCGCGAACTCGTAACTCTACGGGCAACTTCTCCGTGAAATCGCCCGAAAATCCCAAACTCTCGATCTGTTGCTGGGACGCATAGGATCGCCAAGACAGATACTCTTCTACCCCTGTCGGTCGCAAATGCATTCGAAAGAATGCGGCCGCTCGAAGAAGCGGATTTTCGATTCTTGCCGGGTTCCGATGCATCGGAAGTACCTGTGCCAGATGCTTAGCCCAACGCGGAATGCGAGCGCTCATCATCATCGCAGCATAGACGCCGTATCCTCCAAACAGCTCATCTGCGCCATCGCCTCCGAGAATGACTTTCTCTTTCACATGCGAACAGAGAAACGCTGTCGGGATAATAGAGGCGTCACCGTGAGGCTCCCCTAAGAATGCCAACGTCTTGTTGGTGAACTCGGTCAGATCCTCTTCAGTGACATTGATGACTTGATGATCGATGTGGGGATATCGGGCGGCCACCATTCGCGAATATGGCGATTCATCGAAGGTAGGATCATTCGGAAAGCCTATCGTGTATGCGGCAATCTTGCGCCCCGATACCCTTGCTGCAATACTTGAGATAATCGACGAATCCAGGCCGCCGCTCAAAAAAGTGGCGATTGGCACATCGGACGCAGCCAGACGCTGCTCAACAGACGCAATCAGCCGTCGTCGTAATTCCTTCTTCGCATCTGCAAACGAAATAGTATTAGTCTTCTGAGAGGGACCAGGGAGTTGATAATAGCGCCCCTCTCGAACTGCCCAATCGTCCACGTCGAGTTGCAGCCAATGGCCTGGGCGCAACTGTTTCACGTTTCGATATGGGGTCAACGGTATGGGCAAATACGAAAACTGGAAGAATGACGGTAGGTTGCTTCGCTCGATTTTGAGGTCATTCTCCGCGAGGATCCCGATTGCAGAAATCTCAGAGCTAAACAGCAGCCGCTGCCCATCCTCGAGACATACAAGCGGCTTTTCGCCGTAGCGATCGCGCGCAAGCGTCAATCGCCGGGCCTCTCGATCCCAAATGGCGAATGAAAACATACCCTCGAAGGTCGGCAGCGCAGCCAATCCATCCATGGCAAAAGCCGCAAGCAAGACTTCCGTGTCCGACTCAGTATGAAAAACACGACCACGTGTCTTAAGAGACGCCCGCAATTCGCGATAATTATATATCTCCCCGTTAAACACGATAGTCAGCGAGCCGGCATGCATCGGCTGGGTAGACCGCGCATCAAGGTCTATGATGCTCAGACGTCGGTGACCAAGAAAGACGCCGGGCTCGAGATGATCACCCTCGGCGTCCGGCCCTCGATGGGCCAACGAACGCGATGCAGCGGCGACGATATCTGTTGCCAGCAATCGACCATCGCTCCAAATTCCGCCGACCAGACCACACATCAGCAACCCGCCAGAAGCTTAGCGTAAAGCGCATGATACCGGTTCAGATTAGCGACCATCGAATATTCTTCGCGGACACGCCGCTTTGCCCTACCGCCCATCATCTTTCGAAGCTCCACATCCTTGACGAGAGTAGTCAGCCTAGACGCCAATGCTTGAACATCACGTTCGACGACGTATCCTGTTTGACCGTCCACATGGCACTCCGTAACGCCAGGAGCGTCAATCACGACACTCGGCAGGCCCAACTCCATTGCCTCAAGCACGGCGTTACTTAACCCCTCGGTCTCAGACGCATGAACAAAAATGTCTGAGTCAATCATTTCGCACACGACCCTCGAAACGTATCCTGCAAGTCTGATATTATGGGATATGTTCAGCTCCGCAGCCAGCCTTCTAAGCCGATCTGCGTCCGGTCCATCGCCGGCCAGGACTAGCTCAATATCTTGTCCACACAAATCGACCACAATAGAAAAGGCCTTCACGATCAAGGCCTGCCCCTTGGCTGACATGAGCCGCCCCACCGAAATGATACGCACGGTTTTGCCCACTCGCCGGGCGCAGTCTTTAGCCTCCGCCTGGACCGCTTCTGAGTCGATGCCGTTCGGCAGCGAAATTGCGGATCGATTTCCAAGCATAGGATTCAGGGACAGAGCTGATGCGTGAGACACTCCGGCGACAGCATCATAAGGCCGATATAGAAACTGAAACATCCAGTTCGACCCGGCCTTCGATTTCGTTCCGCGGTGCACGTAGACGAAACGAACACTTCGGAGAAGACAAGCTGCAAGCCAGCAGGTCAGCGCGCCCTGCAAGCCATGTGCTACGCAAACTGCAGCGCCCAATTTGCGCAACATCCAAATCGTACGGACTTGAAGTACAGGAAGAATCATCAGTAGGACTAGCATCTCCAACGCCAGTGAGGGAAACAACCGCGCTCTCAGCGGCAGCAATGCCTTGAGAGTCAAATTGGGAATAGATTCAAAATAATTTCTGCAAGCGTCATCGCGATAAACGAATAGAAAGATGTCGCGAAAACTATCGCCGGCATTAGTTCGGAAGAGCTGCCCTAATTGGCGTTCACCGCCATGGACACCATAGGTTCTCATGACATGGGCCACGGTAATTGTCATAACGGCCGCCGGAGTCGCCTGGTCTTCTGCGAAACAGCTCGCAATACGTCTTTGAGGTTCCATTTCAACAGCCTGACCCAATATATCAAACGCGCTTCGGTGGCGTTTAAACCGTGACGTTGAGATATTCTCATAGCTTCTGAAAATGTAAGGTCCGGCCGCGTAAAACTAAGGCCACCCGAATACATTCTCGTAACAGGCTCAGCGATATACTTCACAGGAAAGCGCTTCGCTAAGCGAAGAACCATGTCGTAATCTGCAGCAATCTTCAGTGAAGTATCGAACTCGCCCACCTGTCGATACAACTCTGGCGAAACAAACATCGCCGGCTGCGGAACGCTTGAGGCCCGAAGCTCCTTGCGCCATTCGAACGGGCGCCCCAAGAGCTTCAAAGGCATGTCACCGTCGACATAGTGCATTTGTCCATAACATACCGCCCCAGCGTCGAGCTTTGGAATAACAGAAGCCAGCACGTCCGCCGACGCGTATCGATCGTCCGAATTGAGGAAATGTACGAAGCGACCCGCTGCAAGCTCTAGACCCTTGTTCATAGCATCGTAGAGACCGCGATCCGGTTCGGATACAAGACGTGTAATCTTTCCCTCGTAGCGCTTGATGATCTCCAACGTACCGTCGGTCGAGCCGCCATCGATAATAAGGTACTCGAGACCTTGAATTTGCTGCGCGAGGACGCTCTCGATGCAACCCTCGATATTTTGCATAGCGTTGTAGACCACAGTTATTACTGTGACCGGTGGCCTCGTTGCAGTCGTCATCCTGCTCTCGCCTCACAATTCAATAGCCGACTACAACCAACGAAAACAGTAGTGTCGACATGGCTTACTTCTCGGAACGAGCTACATCTTCAAAGAGATCGGCGTAACGACGAATACACTCCCCCAGATCAAATCTCCGTTCGGCAAACAACCGAACGCCATGCCTAAATGCGGGATCTGATGTGTACTCTAACAATCGCGCCACGCTCGTTGCCAAGCCTTGATCATCGCTGATTTGCGCAAGAGAGCCGCTAACATCATCTTCAACAGCATCCCCAATGCCGCCAGCCGCGAATGCGGCAACGGCCGTCCCGCACGCAATAGCTTCAAGGATCACATTGGGCAAGTTGTCTTCCAGAAACGGAGCAACCAGCACATCGGCCGCAGAGTAAATTAGTGCCATACCTTCCTCCGTCTGGATTCGACCAAGATGGAAGGCAGGAATTCCCGCAATCGGCGAAACGCCTTTGGTTGCCCCACCAAATATTACGGGGATCAGGTTGCGAGGTCCGGTAGAACCAAGGATTTCGATACAACGAACAAAGTGGGTGAACCCTTTCCGCGGATCTTCCGTCGCACCCAACGCGCCAAACAGTACTATCTGGCCGTCTTCCGGCAAGCCCAATCGCCGCCTTGCCTCCATCCCGTCCCGGGGGCGAAACACGTTCAAGTCGACCCCGGTCGGGATGTGCTCGATCCGTCGCTCGCCGAACAAGCTGGAGCGCCGCGCCAGACCAGCGATCCACCGGCTCGGCGCCGCAATAGTCAGATCAAGGCGCTCAAATGCACTCTTTCTCGCTTCGATACCCGCACGCGAGAGATCCTGATCCGCGTCACTGCCAAGCTGCGGACAAGAGCCACAGACCTGCTCGAAACGGTCACAGCCTCCGGGGAAATGACAGCCTCCGCTGAATGGCCAGATATCCGAGAGACGCCAGACGATCGGTTTCCTGACCGCCTCAAGCTGCTTGAAATTGAGGAACGCGCCGGCGATCCAATGTGCACAAATCACATCAGCCCCCGCGATCAACCTGGCGTTCAATTGCCCGTATCGCAATCCGATAGGTGAGAAGGGAGTTGGCCTCTTGTGCGGATAGTTCTTGAGCTTCCGCGAGTTCAAATAAGCGATGACATCGCTCACCGGAAGGCTCGCACCGGGCAGATGCGCAGCTACTACTGAATTGTCATCAAGATGCTTTCGTCCGACATGAAATGTGGAATGCAAGCCGATCGATTGAAGGCTTCTATGAATTCGGTACGCAGCCTTGTTTGCGCCGCCTTCGTTATCGGATTGGGCCAAATGAACGACGGACAAACCTTTCATCTCAATGCGCCTGTATCGTTGCGCCCCATGACACGCTGAATTGAGAGAAGGCCGCCCGCTTCGTCAACGGACCGGAGCAAGGTAGTCGAGCTCATCAGGCGCTTCGGCCCAATCGGCAAACCGATCCAGGTCTCCGATCTTGTCGATGTCTGCATTCGATCCCGCCCTCACGGTCAGATTCTGATACAGCGGATCCGAGACATTCCTGCCGATGTGGGTCTCGAAACTACTAAAAATCCAGGGACGACGCACGAACAATGCGTGCGCATGGACACGAGCGCGGTGGGTGCGCGTCTCATCAAGACGTCCCATGTGCTCCAAGCCCGCCAACGTTCTCAGATAGCTTTCCAAATCTTCATGGTCTTCAGTAAAGCCAAAACCGGAGTACCTGCCCGTACCAGCAGTTACAACGGGTACCCCAAAGCAGGGTAGCTCATAACCGATGCTGCCACGCACAGTAATGCCAACGTCGATCGCCTTGAACAGGGAGAGCGTACTGATCTTGGTATCGGCCTTTAACACTTTGACGTGTGCCGGCAATTCGCCGATTTGCTCCCTAATCAGACGCATCTCGCCATATTCAGCGGTGACGCCAGATAGCTTGCGCTTCCATAGATTGGCGGGATGCAGTTTGATGATCCAGTTCATCCGCGGATTCGCGACGGCCGCCTTGACTGTCTCGATGAACCAATGGCCATAGTTCTCAAAAATGTCGCGGCCATAGAATAGATTAGCGTCCCATAACACGTGCGAGAACAACACCGCAATACGCTTAGACGCATCTAGGTTTAGTTCATCGACAATCTGACTTTTGGACACGTCGATCGTGTCTGGCTGATTACGTGCCTGGATTTTCCACACCCCGCCATATCGCAGCTGGAACTCTTCGTCGAGTTCAGCTTCCTGCACCTTACCCCACGGCGAACTGACCAGATGCTCCAGCGTACTTTTAGAAATCGAATTGGGGTGAATGCGTCGTGTTTCCGTCGACAGCTTTTTCAACACCAAACCATCCTCGCGTGAAGGTTGGATGAAGTGGATCGTTGCAATACGGCGCGCGATCGCTACGTCCACGAATGGGCCGAGAACGTGATAGTTCGGTTCATTGACCAGTATCAAATCCGGTTTGCTTCGGGCGAATGTTTGCTCTGCGGCGCAGACAAACTTCACCGACTGAAGAAGCTGACTGAAAAGTTGTTCTCTGGTTGCAGGGTCACGCGGATCTGGCGCTCCATCAAATTGCCGGCGGGAGATCGACGATAAGAGCTGCGGACCGATCCACGCATCTCTATACGTCCACTCAAGGACCGACTGAAAATCCGTGGGCTCGCTCCTGCGCCGATCAACCTCTGCCGCACTCGCGCTCACGGCATCAGTTTCAGAAATCAGCTTTTCGAAGTCGACAAATTCCTCAACCCCAAACGCACGGAAGATTCTTTTTGCATGTGTGTAAAGCGACGATGTAACAACCTGGACCCGCCACCCGCGACGCCGCATGGCCAATGCGAGCATTCCTTCAACCTTCGCATTGTAAGTAGAATTAGTCATGCTCAGAATCAGCAAGCGACGCGCGCTCGACGACGGCTTTGGAAGGCGGCGGAGGAATTCAACGTCAGCGGCTGTTTTTTTTGTATCATTCAGCAGCCGAAGTGTACGACGCGGTGACGATCCAAGCGCCGCGAGGTCCGCTACGGGGCCGGCAAGCGGAGTGAGACGGACCCGATCGAGCAGCTGTCGCATCATGCGTAGCCCGTCTTCATTAAATGATCGGCCAGGCGCAAATCCGCCGGCGTGTCGATATCAATCGATGCAAGGTGATCCATCTCGTAAGCGACAGTGGGATCGCCATACAACACCCCCGAATCTAGCACGTTGCTACGAACGATCAGCACTGCAGGACCATTGCGACCGAAAGAAATTTCCTTGTCCTGCCGCCGGGTGCGACCAACCTCGCCGCCGAGATACGGAACGAGCTTGCCATTCTCTTCTCGCATTTGCGCTTCTGGAACGAAACAGTGAGGCACCCGAGCCACGCTCACAAGCGTCGCCGCACTACGAGCACGAAACTTCTCGACCGCCTCGCGAACGTGATGAGCGCGTCGGAAAGGGGATGTTGGCTGCAGTAACACAAGCGCTTCGACATCCGCCTTTTCGTTGCGGAGAGCAGCCAAGCAATGCTGCATAACGCCAAGCATCAGTGCATGGTCACCAGAAAGATCGGCCGGACGCCTGAATGGAACCTCCAGGCCCAAGGCCGCTGCAGCCGCAGCGATTGCCTCATCGTCGGTCGAAAGAATGGCCCGGTCAATGACACCCGACTGGAGCGCCGCTTCAGCTGTCCAATCCAGCAGTGAGCGCTCACCGCAACGAGCCAAGTTCTTACCAACGATTCCCTTTGAACCGCCGCGGGCAGGAATGAGCGCCACCAGCGTCATCGGCACGAACCGAGAGTATGAGCGTCATCCGTCAATAAGTGATGCACTTCTGGACATCCACCTGCTCGGTCGCAAGAATATCGGCAATCCTAGTGCCGGCAGTGCCGTCCCCATAAATCGGATTCACCGCATAGCGGCCGTGAACAACCTGCTTTGCGATCGCCTTGGAAATCGCGTCCTTTCCATAAGGAACCTCGATCACGTTCTCGCCGCGATCGCGCATGTTCTGACGTGAGCCGATGTTAACCACCGGTGTTCCGATAAAGGCGCCTTCTCTAATGCCGCTGCTGGAATTGCCGACCAAGCAAGCCGTCGCGCGCATGAGATTGACATAGATCTCAATCGGCAAATTCTTAAAGAAGTGCATTCGTTCGTCGAGCTTCCGCTCGCGCCATTTCCTTAGGCCCCGCGAAATGTCGTCGGATCCAGCATCCGAGTTAGGCCACAGAACGATAGCGGCAAGCCCTTGCTCCCGAACCGCCTCTAGCGTCATTGTGATCTGCTCTTCACCCGCTCCATATTCGGTCGTGACAGGATGCTGCGAGATCAAAACAAACGGCTCATCGATGGAAAAACGCTCGCCGACACCGACATCGAAGAGATGATCGCTTAGCTTCCCACTAGAATTGGCCAAGATGTCGGCAACGAGATCGATGCGCGGACATCCGACCATATGCACGTGCTGCGGCAGTTCGCCGAGCCTAATGATACGCTCCTTCGCACCTTCACTCGCAGGAAAATGGATGTGAGCGAACTTGGTAACTGCGTGTCGAATGCTTTCGTCGATCGTTCCGCTGACTTCGCCACCCATCGTATGGGCAACAGGAATATTCATGTAAGCAGCCGCCAGCGTCGTCGCCATGGTTTCGAAACGATCGCCGACGGTCAGAACAACGTCAGGCGCGAGCTGTTCGAAAAGCGTCGGCAGCTCAATCAACCCAAGGCCGGTTGACTTGGCCATCGTCGTAGGTGTTTCACCCTCGATCAGCATCGTCACCCGCGCGTGGGGTTTGAAGCCATCCTGCTCGATCAGATTGACCACAGATCCATAACGATCGAGAACGGCTGACGCCGCGACGATAAGTTGCAGCTCCAATGCCGGATGGCTCTGGATGGCACGCATTGCAGATTTAATCGAGCTGTAGTTTGCTCGCGAACCAATTACGACGCAGATCTTCTTCTGCATCACGCGAAGTCCTCATTCACGAACTTATGGTCTGCCGAAACAGCTTTCACGATGCGCCGACCGATAAAATCCCGATACCTGGCAGCCGAAATGCCATCACCTGGCTTCTTGAACGCCAAGTGATGCATCTCGATCATCGTGTCGGCGGAAAGATCTTTGGCAGCGACGATACTCTTCTCGAAGATCAGCTTCATGCCTGAAACAGAAGAAAGATCATCCTTGTCGACTGGATGCGCGATCATGCGGCCAGTGTCCTTCAGCTCGCTGCAAAGCTGACGGAACTGATCCGGCTCCATGCTGTGCTTTGCATCGCTACCATACATCAAGCGAGAAAACGTAAAATGCTTCTCTATCACGGTTGCACCCAACGCCACTGCGGCGATGGGGGCACTGAAACCCAGCGTATGGTCGGAGTATCCGATCGGCAGCCGGTAGCGCTCCCTCATAGCCAACATGACGTTGAGCCCGACTTGCTCAGGCAGACACGGATACACCGACGTGCATTGCAACAGCGTGAGGTTGCCACTTCGTCGCAACGCAGCAACGGCAGCATCCAGCTCGTCCCAATTGCTCATTCCCGATGAAAGCAAGACGGGTTTGCCGGTTTTGGCCACACGTTCGAGCAACGGAATATTACTGACCTCGCCGGATGGAATCTTGTAGGTACCGACGCCAATAGCTTCGAGCAGATCTACGGCCTCTAGTGAAAACGGCGACGACAGGAAATCGACGTTGCGCGCTTTGGCGGCCTTTACAAGACTTGCCCATTGCTCGCGCGAAAAACCCGTTCGCCTAAAATATCCCGCGCGCGGTTCCGCCGAAAAGTAAGACGGCGACGGCGCATCCATAAGCGTCTCCGCTTCAGCAATGTGCGTCTGGAACTTCACCGCATCCGCACCACAGTCGGCTGCAACTTCGAGGAGCCGGCAGGCATTGCCGAACGAGCCATCGTGAACCGACCCGATTTCAGCTATAATATATGGGTTTAGGCGGCCAGCGAACATGAGCACTGCAGCTTTCAGAGCGGTTTTGTAGGAAACTTGCCGCACATAACCCAACTGAGACGCCTCAATCAAGCGCCATTCCTGCTCCTTGTTGCACGATAAGCACCGAATCGCGACAGCCAGGCCGCCCTCAAGCGCCTCATATTGCTTATATTTTTCCGATGAAGCGCCAAAGCGACGCAACACGGGCACGTTCCACGATGACGACCAACCCGACTACTGCACCAAATACGACACTACGTGTCGCAAAAGACCACATGGAGAACCGATTCATCACGCACAGAGTCGATATTGCGAAGAGACCGACAACTACCCACCGATCGTGAAAAACCAGAGATTTGACAAATTCCCGCGCCTTCCACCGCAGATATAAGCGGAACAACACAGCTTCGCTTAATAGTACCGCGATCAGCCCTGACAATCCGAACCCGATTCCGAAATTAGGATTCATTACGAATGGGAGGGATGCCAAAGCTGCCAAGGATAGGAGGGCCCGCACTTGGTTCGCGGCTTTTGCTCCGCCCCGCGCGAAAACCACCGCATTCTGGATGCGTCCAGACAAGCCAATGAGTGAAAGATTGACCAGCCAAGGTATCATCGCGGCAGCTGGCGTTAATCGCCCGTTGGTGAGCAACTTGACGACGTCACTGCCGAAGCATACGGCGCCGACTCCAAACAGAGTAAGGCCGATGTGCACCCACGTCCATATGTAGACGGTTTTTGTAAACTGGCCATCTTCATCACGAGCCTCAGCAAGGGACGTCGACCACATATTATGGGAGACAGCGTTCGTCGTCGTCATGAGCATTCCGTAATACAGACGCGCGTGACTATAAAAGCCCACAGCCGCCACGCTGAGGCTTCCCGCAATCACGCTGTTCTCGCCAACGCTACGAATGCCGTCGCTTAACCCGGCGAATGCAGAGATTGGCGCATGATCCCGCACGATAGTCAGCCAACGTCGACTGGGCCGCGTCCAGGGCTCCCGTCCCAGAGCGATGGCCGCGACTGTCAACGACGCCAATTGTCCGGCGACGGCTCCAGCAAAAACAGATGAAAGCCCCCAATTCAGAACGAACAAACAGATCAATGTCGTTGCAAAAGTCGCAAGGGCTTGACCGGCAATCTGGGCTGCAATTGCGTTCGCTCGACCGCCAACGGACAAGATCGCGGTTGCCATGACTGAAAGCGACCGCAACGGAATGAAAGCTGCCGTAAGAGTAGCAATGGTCCATGAGAACTCTTCTGCATGGGTCCCGACGATAAATGGCGCCAACAATGGCCACACCAATGCAAAAGTAATAGCAAGGATCGAGCTCAATGAGAATGCAACCCACAGAAAGCTGGCAATCATGCGCGGACGTTCGTCAGGCGTGGCAATGCCGTAATGCGCATGCAAGGCCATTGAGCCGCCTCCGTCACTGACGGCATTTACGAAAGCGGCGAGCGACATCATCAGCGCAAAATAGCCGAAATCCGTCGGAGTCAGGACGATAGTTGTGAGAGGCAGAATTGCGATCGCCAGGACGATCTGAAGCCCAGTCGCGATCAGAAAAAAAAGAATCCGCCCGGCAAGCCGCCCTCTCATCAAAGCAACGAGCTTACGCATCCAGCTAAGCCTTGATGATCGCATCACGGCAGCGCCCCAACGACTGAATAATTACATTGCCTGCGATGCGCCGGAATCGAATTTTGACGCAGGCGACAAGGTGTTTCCTTTTCGCACGAGAGCGGCGGAAACTTATGCAGCATTAACCGCTGCACGCGTGTTCACCTCTATCAAAACCTGAGAGCCATCCGCGCTGGCAGCCAACACTCGCCAATCCGTTAACTTGTAGAGCGCGAGAAATTCGCGCCACGCCTTGAATTCATGGTTCGCAGAATACAACTCATCGAAAAGGATTAGATAGCGATGCTTGAGACGACCACACACCGTGTCCAGCACGGGACGCGTCGACGTGTAGAGATCAGCATCGAAGTGAACAAGACGCAGGTCATCAAGCCCCTCATCCTTCAAATAACGAGGCAATGCTTCGCTGAATAGACCGGACTCAATTCTGACATTGGGCTGCGGCGGCGGCGGAAACGGCAAGCCACGAGCCGCATCGTCAATGATTCTCTGGCGTATTTCGGGTTGATCGTCCCAAAGCGCCACTGGAGCCCCGAATCCTTTGATCGAGCCTGCGGGCAGACCATCCCAAGCCTCAGGCAACCCCTCGAAACAGTCGAAGCCGCAGAGACGAATCGTCGCTGGCAAGCGATCGACGAAATATTTGAGCCAACCCCCATTGTTGGTTCCAAATTCGACCACAGACCCCGCCGGCGCATTATCGTGGATCCAATTGATCGCGACATTCCAGATCGGGTGCTTGCCAATCTTCTTGTTGAATGTCGGCACTACGAGGACGCGCGGGTCATTCGCAATCCTTTCAGTCCAAAAGCGCTCGAAGCGCAGGACGTTCGCAACTTTCTGAAGCGCAGTACCGAAGCGATCGATTCCATCAACGACGACCGCCGGCAGCCAGCTTGTCCGGACGATGAGACGGCGCGCTGTACCGACATGGCTTGGCTTAGCCAGCCTGGCAACGGTTACGACCTCGAGCGGCTGCCGTTTTTTCTGATTAGCACAAATCATTTGATGCAGGCCCTTTCGATCAGACGCAGGGTCCAAATCGTGACACCGCAGCTTGTCTGCATTGCTCATATCGCATCGCAACTTGTTCCGCCAGACCGCACGCGGAGCGAAATCAGGAGGCCGCGCAGAGGCGATCTCAATAAATTCTCGCGTGGCACGCGCTCTTCCGTTGCTAACACAAAGACATCGAGCCCGTTGATGCGAAAGATTTTGTGCCGTTTACGTAGTCCGGGTAACGCCCATCGCGATGTGACACGATCCTGACCCGATTTAGCAATTCACAAGGTCTCGCTGCGAACTGGATTCCTGGAATTTAAACACCTTCCTTTACTTTATGCGCCCCGGAAGTTCATCGCGATTCATTGCCGCAGAACTCCTTTCTGCAGCATAAGGCGAATGAGGGTGGAGCTTCAGACTTTCCTGCCGCAGGATCTCCGGCGTCAGCCTATACAGTTCTGCTATCAAGGTCTGAGGTACGTGCCCTTCCCGGTATTGAGAGTCCCGGTCAGGGAGCGCACTATCCTCCAAGCCAGCTCCGCTACACCGATCCTGGCTTCGGCTTGGGCACGCGAAATTCGCCGAGGTGTGACATGGTCGTGATGAAGAACAAAGACCTGTCTACGTGTCCCTCTTAGCTTAAGCTACCACATCAGCAATTGCTCGCCACGTCGTTAAGACAGCATGAAATTGTGTAGGTGGGCCACAAAGTTGGTGGCGTCATGGCTCTGCAGCAAATGAGAATCATCCGCTAGATCCTGAGAAGGGCTGCTGGTGCTGGCCGCGATCGACTGGCTGCTCGCAGCAGGCGACGGAACCGCGTTCGGTGAGGCAGATGGCGCAGCCAACCCGGTCGTGGCTCCCGCAGTCGTACTCGATATTTCGGTGGTGACGTTTGTTGCAGCATTCTGCATCAAAATCATCGGTCCACCCGAGCCATGCAAATCCAATAGCCCTGCGACCTTCCAACTAGAATTGGGAGTTCCGAGGTCTTTCCAGTCAAAGGCATATCCCTGCTCATTGATAAACCACTCGATCAGCCGGCCGCTGGTTTCGTTCTGCCACAGTAGGTCGACACGGCTATCACCATTAAAGTCGGCCGTTGCGACGACATCCCACCCTGCTCCCATTGTTCCGAATCTTTGCCAAGCTACCGCGTTGCCGTTTTGGCAGAACCACTCGATCCCCTCTCCCGTGTTCGTATTCTGCCAGAGAATATCAGTCGTTCCATCGTGATTGAGATCGACCGTTGACGCCACTTTCCAATCGGGACTCATCACGCCAAACTTCTTCCAAGCGTCTGCATGCCCGTTGTGAAGAAACCACTCAAGTCCCTCCCCGGTAATTTTGTTTCGCCAAAGCATGTCATCGGTTCCATCTCCACTGAAGTCGCCCGAGGAGATGAGCTGCCAATTTGAGTCCATCACGCCAAAATTGAAAGTCGTGGTGATCTGTCCTCCGGAAAGAAGGCTCTCGCTGGCCTGGCCGGTTGTTTGATTTTGCCACAGGAGATCTGTATTTCCGTCGTGATTATAGTCCCCATGACCAATCACAGCCCACCCTTGACCAAGAGTCGCAAACTGCACCGAGCTCGTTACGGAGCCTTCAGCGAGATAGGTAATCTTTCCGGCACCGGTTGATGGCTGAAGCCAGAGAATATCGTCATGTCCATCATGGTCGAAGTCTTGTGTGATGGTAGCAATCCAGCTTGCCCCCGAAGGCTGTAAATTGCTCATCAACGTGGAACTAACCACTTCGCCGTCGGCGAACTGAAAGTACTCAACATTCATGACGGTGTCGGTACCATCGAGCGAGCCCGAGCGGTGGTCGAAGATCGTGAAGGTCTGCGTCGCCGAGTTGTACGAGATGCTGTAGTTGGCTTCGTTCCCCGAGTACACCGCCGTGTCCGTACCAGGGCCGCCGTCGATGGTATCGTTGCCACCGCCGCCGGTAATCGTGTCGTTGCCGCCGCCGCCCTTCAGGATATTGGCGATGGCGTTGCCGATGATGATGTCGTTGCCGGAGCCGCCGGTGGCGTTGTCGATGTAGGAACGCGCATCGCCATTGTAGAGATAAGCGTTGTAGACGTTGCCAGCCGCGTAATGGCCATTGCCGAGATAGGCCAGCTGCGTGGCGGAGAACACCGACGAGGCGCCGGGATTGAGATTGACGGTGAGATTCGTCGTGTAATTCGACAGGTCGTAGGTATCGGCGCCGCCGCCGTCCCAGACCGTCTCATAGATGCGGTCGGCCGAGCCCCCGACGCCGCCGCCCGGCGTAAGCTGTCCGACGCCGTTGATGAACTCCTGCCCAGTGGTCGGGCTCCAGGTGTAGACGGTGTTGCCGCTCTGGGTGTTGTAGTTCGCGCCATATAGCGTCTGCAGCGCGATGATATCGTTGGCCATGTAGGTCTGCGGATATCCGTAGGCCTCATTGGTGTAGCCGGTGAGGGGTCCGCCCACATAGCTGCGATAGCTCATGACGGTGTATTCGCTGTCGTCGTGCGCGCTGGGCACCGCGACGTTGGCGACGCCGCCAGTCTCCTGGCTGTGCTTGAGGCCAAAAGCGTGGCCGAGCTCATGCAGCGCGGTCGTGAAGTAGTAATTGCCGAGCTGCGCCTGCGTGTAGTCGTACTGCGTGCCGAACCACACGTCGCCGCCCGACGCGTAATTAGCGGGGTAATAGGCATAAGACGTCGGATTGGCTGCCGGCGACTGTGCGACCATGATGTCGGAGCTGCCCGCACCGTTATAGGTGATGCTGGCGTTGGTGAAGCCCTTGATCAGCGCGATGGCGTAGTTGATCGCCGCCTGCATCTGGGTCGGCGCGGGGGCGAAGCCCGACGTTGTCGGTTCGCCATCACCGCCGAAGTAAGGATTGGCGTAGGTGCCGGCCGATGTAGGGAAGCTATAGCTGATCGTGCCGGACCATTTGACGCCGGCCAGCATGCCATCAATGTCTGCGTTGTTGGTCGCACTAATGTTGACAGCGGTCGCCAAGGGAATCTCCGAAGCAGCAGGCCCATTTGATTCGAGGTCCGAGCCAGTGATTCTATCTTCAGAAACATACGTTTGGTTAAAGTTTGGCGAAGCGGACCAACTTCCTCCGCAAGGTCGTGTTAGCATCAAATCCCGTAATCATACGGACCCGACCCACGATGACGGTTCCCCCAGCCCGTCGTGATTTACAAGGGAGATCATGAAACGACATCTGCTCGCAGCCAGCTTGGTTTGCGCCCTGATGGCGCTATCAGCTCCAGATCATCTGCCCCCGGGAGGACTCCCTGTCATGGTCGGAAAAGCCTACGCGGACGACGGCGGCAAGGCGCGCGCGCCCTCGGTTCCGCCAGCCCGCTCACCTTCGGCAGCGGTCGCCGAGGAATACGAGATCGCCCGGCAGAAGGGCACAGCAGAGGCGTTCGAGCTCTTTATCGCTCGGCACAGCGAAGATCCGCTCGCCGATAAGGCACGGATTGAGCTGAAGCGCTTGTCACGTTGAATTTCTCATCCATAGAGCGCGAGAAGTTGGCGTTTAAAATAGCTTAGGCAATGGCCTCCGGATCACATCCCGTCGGCATCGTCAGCACGCTGCCGCCATCCGTGGGGGCGGCTGTTGTTGCGCGTCATCGGCAGCGGCTTGCTCCGGACGGCGCTTACGGGGCGATCGGCCTGATCCCGCGGCGCCCTATGCGACCAGCGGGGCCGTCGGCGACGGCGTCGGACATCACCGCTTTCGACCTACTCAAAACGCGTCCCGCCGTAGATGCTGCAGCGCAGCAAATTGTTGCTCAACTGCCACGATCCATTGAAATTGCAAAGGAAACCCGCAGGAACTTGCGCAAATTCACCGCCAATCCTTGCGGGTCCTCGCGAGACCATGAGATCATAGGCCAGCACGGCTGGGGCCCATCCGGTTGGCTGTTTCCGATGATCCTTTTCGACGATTTAAGAAGACCAGATGGCTAGATCGACGATTGTGAGGAAGGGATCGACTGACGGCTCCGCTCCCCTGGTCCGTCACTCGCTCGCCACAACGTGCACAAGAACTTATGGTGGAGTCGCTCAATGAGCGCAGGAGGTCCGAGAAGGCTTCGGACGCCGAGTATTCCGGACGACCTCGGCACGTTGCTCCTAGTTGCGGCTTTTGTTTTTTCCCTGTTTTGTTTATGGCTGGTCGCCGACGAATTTAAAATTTGAAAGCTCGGCCAGTTATGAGAACTTCGAGTCCCAACCTCGTAGAGGCAGCAGAGTCTGCATCGAAACTAATCCTTGACGGCGATCACGTCGAGAGATGGGTTGAGGGGTCAATTTTCCCGAGCGAGATGGCATTCTTTTTGGCCGTCTGTGACGTAGAAAGAATCGAGCAAATCATCGAAAGTGGACGTCAGGATGGCTATTCTACTGCGATTCTTGGCGAATGGGGTGACCGTACCGGCAGGAAGACCATTTCCATCGACTTGGAGACTGATCAAGACCGTGCAGAGGCGTGCCGCAATCGCCTTGCAAATTTCAAATCATTGCAGTTGGTCGCGGGCAACGCCTATACAGAGTTCGGGCGTTACGCACTGAAATCCGAAGCGCGAACCGCTTTTCTGGTCGATGGACCGAAGGGCCCTCAAGCGATCTCGATGATGGCCGCAGCGTTAACTAAGCATGTTTGCATTGTCGCTAGTCACAATCTTCTCCCAGGTCGCACGGACTATAATTATTTCACCGGCTTGGGCGGTGACGATATTTTCTATGAGAGTGCGCTGCCAAATCCAGGGCCAAACTGGATCGAGCTTCGCCGGCGCGATTCAGAACACGCCGCGCGAGCAGGCGCGGTGCGCTCGATTGAGGCGTCGTCAATCGGTGTTCTTGTCCTCGATGAAGTCCGACGGCGCACCATGAAGGGAACATGGGGCATGCCCTACGGGTTGCATCAGCCTGCAGCGGTCCGCCTTCTCTGGCGTCTCGGCGCCTACAGATGGACTCCCCTGCTCTACGGCGCATCCTATCGCCTGCTTGGTCGCTAAAGCATTGTACGAGTCGATGGCATCGACATTCTTTCCTCTTAAATGCCGGAAGATCGCTTGGCGCGGATCTTACTTTTGGCGTAACTCACCGAGCAGGCTGGCGATCGCTATGCAAAGCATCAAGCTACCGCCGGCGATCGCCATGTCAAGCAGCTCACCCCGGAATGCCGCCCAAGTCATACCGGAATGTTGAGATATTCGGCGAACACTCGCCGCGCCACCCGATGCGAAGATCCCAAACCAATAAAGGCCAGTCGCTCCACCACCGACCACTTGCTGTTTCACGTCCTTGACGCCAGGACAACCAGCTTTATTTCGGCAATATCCTTGAACGCTGCCGCGACTTAGTCATCGCCCGCCCCGCCACCACCACGATCTCGACGGGCTTTATCGGTTCTCAACCCGCGATTGCGGGCCAGTTCGAGCCGCCGGCGTCGCAAACGCTATGACTTTGGGATGAGATCGATTCGCGCACGGCCAACTCAAAGACCCATTCGCAATCTCGGGTTCGACGAAGAAACCAAACAGCGCCTCCAGCATGAAAGGCCCTGAAGCGTTATCACGCTCAAGCCGCTCGCTCAGAGCCCGCCGAACCCGCCGTTCTTGGGCGTGGCGCCCGCCAAGGGCACGGCGGAGGCATTCGAGCTGTTCATCGCCCGCCATGGTGACGATCCGCTGGCCGAGAAGGCGCGCGCCGAGTTGAAGCGCCTGCCGCGCTGATCTTTCCGCCGGGCAAGGGCCACACGAGGCATCGCATTTTGGCAGGCAGCATCGGCGCCGAGCCGACTTGCCGCATGATCTTTCGGCACTATGGTAGCCCCGCCATCTAGGAGCTCTTCGAGATGCCCTTTCCGCATGCCTCCGAAGCCCTGTCGCGCTTCACCGTGCTCGATCTGACCCGGGTCCGCTCCGGGCCCACCTGCGTGCGGCAGCTTGCGGACTGGGGCGCCAAGGTGATCAAGATCGACGCGCTGACCGAGGATGCTGGCGGCGAGCAGCCGGGCGGGCCGCGGCGCGGCTCCGACTTCCAGAATTTGCACCGCAACAAACGGGCGATGACGCTGAACCTGAAGGACGAGCGCGGGCTTGCCGTGTTCAAGCGCCTCGCCGCCAAGGCCGACGTGGTGGTCGAGAACTTCCGGCCCGACGTCAAGAAGAAGCTCGGCATCGATTATGAGAGCCTCGCCGCGATCAATCCCCGCATCGTCTACGGCAGCATCTCCGGCTTCGGCCAGGACGGGCCCTACCACAAGCGGCCGGGCTTTGATCAGATCGCGCAAGGCATGGGCGGGCTGATGTCGATCACCGGCGCGCCGGGCGAAGGGCCGATGCGGGTCGGCATTCCGGTTGCCGACCTCACCGCCGGTCTATTCTGTGCCATGGGCATCCTCACCGCACTGCTGGAGCGCGAGGTCTCGGGCAAAGGCCAATGGGTGCAGACCTCGCTGCTCCAGGCCCAGATCTTCATGCTCGACTTCCAGGCCGCGCGCTGGCTGATGGAGAAGGAGGTCGCCAAGCAGGCCGGCAATAACCACCCGACCAGCATCCCGACCGGCGTGTTCAGGACCTCGGACGGATACATCAACATCGCCACGACCGGCGGACGGATCTGGGAGCGCTGCGCGCAGGCGATCGGCGCGCCCGAGCTCTATGCCCATCCCGACTATGCGACCGCGCAAGCGCGCTCCAAGAACCGCGACGCGCTCAACGCAGAGATTGAGAAACACACCGTGGCGAAGTCGACCGAGACCTGGGTCCGCGAGCTCAACGAGGCCGGCGTGCCCTGCGGGCCGATCTACGCCATCGACCAGGTGTTCGAGGACGCCCAAGTCAAGCATCTGGGCATTGCGCAGGACGTGCCGAACAAAGACGACCGCCAGATCCGCCTGGTCGGTCAGCCCGTGACGCTGTCGCGCACGCCGAGCAGGATGGTGGCGCGGCCGCCGGAATTCGGCGAGCAGACCGACGAGGTGCTGAAGGAGTTCGGATTCAGCGCGACCGAAATCGCAAGCCTGAGAGAAGCCCGCATCGTCTGACTCGCTCTCTGACCTGAGCTGCGATCTTGAGCGAGCTTGACACGCGTTGCCTAGCAAGCCAATCGAGGGATTATGGACAGCGAGCTTAGCTCATCTACGGGAGACAAGAAGTTGTACAGCTTGGCTCGAAATTCCTGGCGCTTTCCGACCCTGTTGAACTCGACAGTCATGAGCGACGTTCTCGCTGTGATCACGGTCGCATCGCTGCCGTGGTCTACAACCATCACCTCTATCTTCAGCGCCCTCTGGGTACTTAGCGTATTCCCAAGGATACGACTCGGAGAATTTGCTAATTTGGTAGGCCGCTCCAGAAGCGGTTTTGCGGTGGCGCTGTTCGCGCTAGCCGCGATAGGTACTCTGTGGGCGACTGACGTCTCTTGGACCGCTCGACTGCGGGGCGTAAATCCTACGCTAAAGTTTCTTATAATGCCATTCTTAGTATATTACTTTCGAAGGTCATCGCGATCAGTTTGGATACTCTTGGCATTCCTTGGATCTTGCACTGTTCTCCTGGGCTTGTCGTGGGTCGCAGCGTTTGTGCCGAATCTCACCCCGACTGCAAGTTTGCAGCCCGGCGTTCCTGTAAAGAACTACATCGATCAGAGCCAATCGTTTGCGTTGTGCGCTGTGGTATTAGCTTGGCCGATTTTTGAGTTGATCAAAGACCGAAAGATCCATTTGGCGTTGCCTCTGCTCGTGCTATCGATGGGATTTCTTGCCAATCTGTCTTTCGTGGTACTCGCTCGGACAGCTCTAGTATACGTTCCGATCATGTTATTTCTATTCGGAGCGTTTTATTTGCCGCGCTCACTTTTTTATGGAGCGATTGCAATTTGCATATTGCTTGCCGGGTCTGCTTGGTTTGCCTCACCCAATCTACAAAATCGAACGAATAGTATCCTGCTCGAATATTCAAAGTACGGTGCCGGCAATGATATAACGTCGACTGGATTGCGGCTCGAGTATTGGCGCAAGTCTCTCAGGTTCGTTGGCGCAGCTCCAGTCGTTGGGCACGGCACAGGATCTACCCAAATGCTATTTGATCGCGCCG
Organism: Bradyrhizobium sp. Kon37; assembly: GCF_055807535.1. Classification (NCBI taxonomy): domain Bacteria; kingdom Pseudomonadati; phylum Pseudomonadota; class Alphaproteobacteria; order Hyphomicrobiales; family Nitrobacteraceae; genus Bradyrhizobium; species Bradyrhizobium sp. Kon37. The sequence continues at coordinate 41,591 of NZ_JBVVOY010000019.1, read as the reverse complement.
CACTGGGCCAAACCGGGCTTAGCGCGGAGACGGTCAGCAATCCACATAATCAAACTCTCAACGTAGCCGTGCAGTGGGGGTTGATCGGATGTGTCGCCCTGTACGCAATGTGGATTGGTCATCTTAGCCTTTTTCGGGGTTCCGGCTTTTATCCATGGCTTGGTTTCATCGTCGTCGTACAGAATGCGGTTAGTTCGCTATTGAACTCGCATTTGTTCGATTTTGTGCCGGGCTGGATCTATGTGATCGGTGTTAGTCTCGCAGCAGGGCGTATCATCCAGCAGAGCGACGAATTTGGCGGACGATCCCTATCGAGAAGAATAGAAGACCAGAATGGAATGCCGACCTTCTATTCCGGCAACGCCGATCACGGAATCGTTCCTAGTTGACCAACTGCCGAAACTCAGCCAAGTCGATCCGGATGCAAGCGAAAGAGACCTTCTAGCGTCCAGACAGATCGGGAAACCTCTCGCGCCGTTTTTGGTACTCCGCTGCCAGGCGCCATACCGCGATGTCGCTGGCGGTGCCGCATGCGTCGCAATGCAGGCTCTTCTCGGCCACCAGCAACCGTCCCCGCCGCGAGGTTGCTTCTGAGGCTCGCTTGAGGCAGCTTGGACAAACCAGCGACATACGCCTAACCTTCCAACGCTCTACGAGACCTGAGTAGACTGCCCAAGACTAGGTGGCGAAGACGCTCTTCTCTCATCGTTTGCTCAGCTCTGGACGTGCCCTGCGGCCGGGTGATTTCGACGAGCCAGAGAGCACTTGCTTGTGAGATCGTGAAACTGGAGGTTCCCTACGAATATGATATCCTAGAACGCCAAAATGCTTGCTGCATGTTTGCCTGTCTCGCCGCGGGTTGCGGCGACCAAGCAAAGCGAGACTAAACTATTTACAGACCGATGTGCCCTCATCGAGCAGAGTCAATGAGACATTGCGACCGCGGGCGCCCACATGCCCTATATAACCAAGGCCGGGATGTGATGCCATGGGCGGAGCTCGTTACGGCCCGCGGAGCCTCACGCACGCGCTCAACGCCGAGATCGAGAAGCGCACAGTGACGAAATCACCGAAACCTGGGTCCGCGAGCTCAACGAGGCCGGCGTGCCTTGCGGACCGATCGACGCCATCGGACCAGATGCTCGAGGACGCGCAAGTAGAACATCTAGGCATCGCGCAGGACGTGCCGACGATGGGGGCCGCCATATCCGTCTGGTCGGCCAGCCCGTGACGCTGTCGCGCACGCCGAGCAGTATGGTGGCGCGGCCGCCGGAATTCGGCGAGCAGACCGACGAATTGGTCGCCGAATTCGGTTTTGATCTACAAGAGATTTTAGCTCTTAGGGCGGCGAGAGTCGTGTGAATTCCAGGTGAGCACGGAAACTTTAAAATGAAAATGCATGCGCAAGCACGTTTCGTTTCAGTCCGTGGAGTGAACGCGATCACGCACGGGCTTCCTGCCAAAGGCCGCAACGAGTGCACCATTGCCGACAGGCTAACATGAATAGAACGAGGGTTACGCTCATTAGCGGAATGCGCGATCCGGTGCTCTCTGGGGGCGCATCTTTGGAATGTGCGGCCTTGTGCTTCTGGGTGAGGCCGTGCTTTTGTGGGGAGGATGCTCGAGCGGTACGGTCCGGTATGATTCTAAGTACACACGCGATTGTTGGCGGCGCCATCGCTTATATGTTGCCCTCCCATCCAATCGTGGTCGCTGTCGCAGGATTTGCGAGCCATTTTGTGATCGATGCAATTCCACATTGGGACTATCCCCTTCAAGCAATCTCAGTTCGCAAGAATGCCGATAACCGACTGTTGAAGGCGGATCGTCGGTTGTGGATGGACCTGCTTACGATTGCGACCGATGCATCGACTGGATTCGCCCTGGCGATCCTTCTATTTTACCCAAGCGCGCCGATTTGGCTGATCGCACTGGGGGCAGCCGCCGGCATGCTGCCCGACCCGCTCCAGTTCGCGCATAGCCTCTACAAGCGAGAACCGCTAGTGACGCTTCAACGCTTCCATGTCTGGATACACACTAAACGTAGGCTGAACTGGCAGATTGGTATCGTGTCCCAGGCCGCCTTCGCCGCACTCGTTGCGGCAACCGCGCTAGTCGCGAGGCAATAAGCGAGTAGAAGACCATGCGGTTTTCTATCGCCTCCTCGATTTTAGATGTCCAAGGAGACGGTCGAGTACCGGCCAAAACAGCAGCACGATCGCCAAGGTCGTGATCGAGCCGACCAGGCCGTTCGACCAGAACACCTTGAGGTCGCCGCCGGCCCCGATCATCGACAGACGGAAGGCATCCTCGGCGCGGTTGCCGAGCACGAGCGCCAGCGTGAACGGCGCAAGCGGAATGCCGATCTTCTTGAAGACGTAGCCGACGACGCCGAAGCCCAGCATCAGCCAGATGTCGAACATGGCATTCTGGATCGCATAGGCGCCGATCGCGCAAGACACCACGATCATCGGCGCCACCGCGGCGAACGGCACGCGCAGGATCGAGGCGAAGATCGGCACCGTCGTCAGCACCAGCACGAGGCCCACGACGTTGCCGAGATACATCGAGGCGATCAGGCCCCAGACGAAGTCCTTGTGCTCGACGAACAGCAGCGGTCCCGGATTGAGCCCCCACACCATCAAGCCGCCGAGCAGGATTGCAGCGGTGCCGGAGCCGGGAATGCCGAGCGCCAGCATCGGCAGCAGCGCCGCGGTGCCGGAGGCATGCGCCGCCGTCTCCGGCGCGAACACACCCTCGATGCGGCCCTTGCCGAAGCTCTCGGGGTCCTTGGAGAAACGCTTGGCGAGATTGTAGCCCATGAAAGAGGCCGCGATCGCGCCGCCCGGGGTAATGCCGAGCCAGCAGCCGATGAAGGAGGAGCGCAGCAGCGTCACCCAGTATTTCGGCAGGTCCTTCCACACAGCAAGCACGACGCGCAGCGAAATGCTCGCCGCGTGTCCGCGTAACGCGAGGCGCTCCTCCATCGTCAGCAGGATCTCGCTGATGCCGAACAGGCCGATGACGGCGACGAGGAAGTTGATGCCGCGCAAAAGCTCCGACGAGCCGAAGGTCATGCGCAGATTGCCAGACACCGTGTCCATGCCGATGCCGGCGAGCAACAGCCCCAGCGACATCGAGATGACGGTCTTGTGCTTGGCCTCGCGCCCGAGACCGACGAAGGAGCAGAAGGTCAGCAGATATACCGCGAAGAACTCGGGCGGACCGAACTTCAGCGCAAAGGACGAGATCATCGGGGCGAGGAAGGTGATCAGGAGCACCGCGACCAGCGAGCCGATGAAAGAGGACGTGAACGCCGCCGTCAGCGCCTCCGCCGCCCTGCCCTGCTGCGCCATCGGATAGCCGTCGAAAGTGGTCGCGACCGACCAGGCTTCGCCCGGGATGTTGAACAGGATCGAGGTGATCGCGCCGCCGAACAGCGCGCCCCAATAGATGCAGGACAGCATCACGATCGCCGAGGTCGGATCCATCGTGAAGGTGAGCGGCAACAGGATCGCGACGCCGTTGGGTCCGCCGAGCCCGGGCAAGACGCCGACGAAGATGCCGAGCACCAGCCCGACCATCATCAGCACGAGCGTCTTCCACGTCAGCAAGACCGCAAAGCCGTGAAGCAAGAGACCGAAAGCTTCCATCGCGGACCCGCCTCAGTGGCCGAAGGCCGCTTCGAGCGGCCCTTTCGGCATGATGACGTCGAAGGCGATGTCGAAGGTCACGAACATGATTGCCGTGAATACAGCAGCGGTGAGCAGCGACTTCCACAGCGCGATCTTGCCGACAAGACGCATGAAGCTCGCGATCAGCAGGAAGCTCGCGACATAGAGTCCGAGAAACTGCGTCGCCAGGCAGAACAGCAGCGTCGGCCCGAACACCGCCATCACGCGGCGGGCTTGCGCGCGCGTGACGAAGGTTTCGGGTGCCCCGCGGTGCGCAACCAGCGCCACGATCAGGCCGTAGAGGCAGGCACCACCGAGAACGACGGAGAGGTAGAACGGGAAATAGCCGGGCTCCGGCCCGGTCGAATCCCAGGAGGCGCCGGTGCGCCAATTGTCGTAGCCGAGCGTGGCGGCCAGCGCGAGCAACAGGAGACAGACGAATATCTCGATCGTGCCGGATGAGACGACGGAAGGCGAGTCGTCTTCGGGCGCGGTCGGATCGTCGACGACGATTTCAAGATCGGTTTGGGGCATGAACGAACAACAATCGCTGTGGCCAATCCCCTCTCCCCGCTTGCGGAGAGAGGGTTGGGGTGAGGGGAGTCTTCACGAGGACGGTGATAGACGGACTCGCGAGAGTCTCCCTCACCCGCATCGCTTCTTCGATCCGATGCGACCTCTCCCCGCAAGTGCGGCGAGGTAAAGACGGCTACTTCGCGACGAATCCGGCTTCCGTCATCAGCGACTTGTTGACTGCATCGTCCTCCTCGAGAAATTGCACCATGTCCTTGCCGGTGAGGAAGATCGGCTTCAACGCCTGCTTTTCCATGTAGTCCTTGTACTCCGCAGTCTGCGTCACCTTGTGGAACAGTTCGACGTAGAACGCCTGCTGTTCCGCCGTGACCTTGCCGGGCAGGAACATCGCGCGCAGCATCAGATACTGCACGTCGACACCCTCCTCCTTGCAGGTGGGGATGTCGGCCCAGGACTGCGTCTCCGTCACCTTGCTGGTGTAGGAGATTCGCTCCTTGTCGAACACGCAGAGCGGACGCACCTGGCCCGCGCGCCAGACCTCGAGATTTTCGGATGGATTGTTGACGTTGGATTCGGTGTGGTTGCCGACGAGCTGGGTCGCGGCCTCGCCGCCGGACTTGTAGGGCAGATAGGAGAATTTCGCGCCGGTCTTCTGCTCGAGGAACACGGTCAGCACATGATCCTCCCGCTTCGAGCCGGTGCCGCCCATCTTGAACGGCGCGGCTGCCGCCTTCGCGGCCGCGACGAACTCCTTCACCGTCTTGGGACCCGCGCTGTTGTCCCACAGCACGAACTGGTCGAGCGCGATCACCGAAACCGGGGTCAGCTCACGCCAGTTGAACGGGATCTTTGCCGACAGCGGCAGCATGTAGATCAGCGAATAGGCGATCAGCACCTTGTTGGGGTCGCCCTCGCTGGATTTCATGTACATCAGTGCTTCGGCGCCGGAAGCCCCGCCCTTGAGCGAGACCACGATCGGCTGCTTCATCAGATTGTTCTTCTGGATGGCGGCCTGCATCATCCGCGCCATCTGGTCGGAGGCGCCGCCCGCGCCCGCCGCAACCACGATCTCGACAGGTTTGGTCGGCTCCCAGCCGGCAAAGGCCGGCGTGCTGAACGACAGCGCTGCTACAACGCCAGCAGCTTTCACTAGAATTCGCACGAGCTTCGTCCCCTGGTTATTGTTGGCTTTGTTTGCCCGGAATTTATGGCGCATTGTGCGGACTAATGCCTACGAGTTCAAGCACACGGACATCGCGCCGCCTATGACTTTCGGCTGACGAAGCTGAGCCGGAGATGCGCTACTTACCCTTACAGCTGGGCGTGCGCTTGTTGAGGAGAGCGTCCATTCCCGTTGCGGAAATCTTCGCCTTCCTCGCGCGACCGTCTGCGACGGATATGGCGCACCGGTTCTCCTGTCGCTTCCCGCGGGAGCGCGTGGCGAGCGACGTGGATATGTTGCCCAATGGCCACGGTGGCTGAAAATGCACAGCGGCACAGGCCCGAACCCGGCGCAAATGGATAGCCATTCATTGCAGGCCGTTGCGGCCCCATGAGATCATGTCGGGACTGCCGAGCACCCGTACGGGTCACGGTCGCGCGCTCGCGATAATTTCATTGTTGATTGAGAATATTGGATGGCCGGACCGATGGCTGGTGAGCGGATCGGATACGGGCTGCGATCCGTCGTGCGCCACTTTTTGGCGACCCTGCTGGCGACCACTGCGCTCGGCGTCGTCGCCGCGCGAGCCGTCGACGGCACCTGGGCCGGCGGCACCAGCGACTGGACGAATAGCACGAACTGGTCAACCAACCCGGTCGTGCCGGACGGAACCGCAACGTTCACCAACACCGGAAGCACGGCCGTCGACAACAACAACGGTGTCGTCGTCATTGGCACGGTCCAGTTCACGAGCATCGCCCAGGCCTACTCCATCACGATCGGCAAGCCGTTCACCGTCAACGCGGCAGGCATTGTCAACAATTCCGGGACGACGCAGAATTTCGAAGTCACCTCCGGCAACAATCTGGCGTTCCAGAACAGCAGCACCGCGCGCGGCGGTGTCGGGGCCGGAGCCGTCATCATCACGAACGACGCTGGCGGCCAGATCGATTTCTTCACCAGTGCTTCGGCTGGCAGCGCCACGATCAACAACCTCGCTTCGGCGACGCTGAACTTCCACAACACCACCACCGCCGCCACTTCGACCATCACCAACGACGGAACGGTGAACTTCGACGGCTCCAGCACGGGCGGCAGCGCGCGTTTCGTCAACAATGTCGGAGGCACGGTCGATATTTCCGGCCTGACCAGCACCGGCATGACCGCGGGCTCGATCGAAGGCGCCGGCAATTACGTGCTCGGCGCCAAGACCCTCACCACAGGCAGCCTCAACGCCTCGACCCAGGTCGACGGCGTGATCTCCGGCAACGGCGGCGGACTGACCAAGGTCGGCACCGGCACGATGACGCTGACTGGCACCAACACCTACACGGGCGCGACGACGATCTCGGCGGGGACGCTTGCGATCTCGGGCTTCGGCAGCATTGCGAGCTCCAGCGTCGTCACGGTGAACGCGACGCTCGATATCTCGGCAATAGCCCCGGCATCCGCCGCGATCACGACGCTCGCCGGCAGCTCGAGCGGCGTCGTGAACATGGGCGGCAAGGGACTGTTCATCACCAACGGCTCGACCGAGTTCGCGGGCGTGATCCAGGGCACCGGTGGATTTGACGTCGCTAGCGGAACGCAGACCCTCTCCGGTGTGAACACTTACTCCAATACGACGCAGATCGATGCCGGCGCGATGCTAGCGCTGAAAGGCAGCGGATCGATCGCGAACTCGGCGAGCGTGACGTTCACGCCAGGCGCAGGCGGCACGTTCGACATCTCGCAAACAACCTCCGGCACGTCGGTGAACGCTCTGTTCTCGTTGACCGCTGGCGGCATCGTCGCACTTGGATCGAAGACACTGACAATCACCAGTGGCAGCTTCTTCGGCGGCGTCATTCAGGATGGCGGCATTGCGGGCGGCACCGGCGGCAACGTCGTCATCGCCAACGGCGCCACCCAGCAGCTCTACGGCACCAACGCTTATACCGGCACCACGACCATCGCGAGCGGCGGCGAGCTCGATCTCATCAACTTCGGCGGCAGCGATGGCAGCATCGCGACCTCGCGCAATGTCATCGCCAACGGCTTCTTCGACATCTCGGCCCTGAGCGCCGGCACCTCGATCAAGTCGCTGGCGGGCTCCGGTAACGTCAACATCGGGGCCAACACGCTGACGATCACCAACGGCATCGGCAATTTTGCGGGCGTCATCGACGACGGCGGCGCGGGCGGCGGCCTCACGCTGACCGGTGGCACGCAGACACTGTCCGGCGCCAACACCTATACCGGCGCCACCACGATCAACGGCGGCAAACTCGTCGTGGACGGCTCGATCCTGAGCCCAATCACCGTCAATGCCGGCGGCACACTCGCCGGCGGCGGTACGCTGCCTGGCCAGGGCGTCGTCGGCAACGTCGCGATCAATGGTGGCACGCTCGCGCCCGGCAGCAGCACGAATTCGTTCGCGCCGCTAACGATCAACGGCCCCCTCAGCTTCACGGCGGCCTCGACCTATCTCGTGCAGGTCTCCTCCGGCAATGCCAGCCTCGCCAACGTCAACGGCGCGGCCACGCTCGGCAACGCGACGGTGAGCGCGATGTTCGGCTCGGGCACGATCAAGAAGCAGTCCACGATCCTGTCGTCGACCGGCGGCTTCGGCGGCACCTCCTTCAACGCAGCCGTCGTCTCCAACATACCGACGATCAACGCGTCGCTGAGCTACGGCACCAACAATGTGTTCCTCAACATCGGTCTCAACTTCGCGCCCAGCGGCGGCGGCCTCACCGTCAACCAGCAAAACGTCGCGAACACGCTGACCAGCTTCTTCAACTCGACCGGCGGCATTCCGGCGGCCTTCGCAGCGCTGACGCCGGCCGGACTGACGACGGCCTCGGGCGAGCTCGGCACCGGCATCATCCAGTCCGCGATCAATGCCGACGGGCAGTTCCTCAATCTGATGCTCGACCCGACCGTCATCGGCCGCTCGGGCGGTTTCGCCAAGGCCGGCAGCGTCGCACAATTCGCCGAGAGCGGCGACGCGGCCGCCTATGCGTCCATGCGCCCGGCCAACGCGCGCGAGCGCGAGGCTTATGCGATGGCAACCAAGGCGCCGCTGCTCGTCTCGCAGCCGGCCAGCCGCTGGAGCCTCTGGACCGCCGGCTATGGCGGATCGGCGCAAGTCGGCGGCAATGCGCCGGTCGGCTCGCAAGACCTGACCGCACGGGCCTGGGGCGGCGCGGCCGGCGCCGACTACAGGGTTTCGGTGGACACGCTGGTCGGCTTCGCGCTCGGCGGCGGTGGACTGAGCTACTCGCTCGCCAATGCGATGGGTTCGGGCTCGGCAGACCTGTTCCAGGCCGGCGTCTACGGCCGGCACAATTTCGGACCGGCCTATATCTCCGCCGCGCTCGCCTATGGCTGGCACGACGTCACCACCAACCGCACCGTGGCGCCCGTCGGCTTCGACCAGCTGCAGGGCCGCTTCAAGGCCGACAGCTTCTCGGCCCGCTTCGAGGGCGGCTACCGCTTCGCGACGCCGATGATCGGCCTCACCCCCTATGCGGCCGCGCAGGTCACGAACGTCAACCTGCCCAACTACTCAGAAGTCAGCCTCAATGGCGGCGGACTGTTCGCGTTGAACTATGCCTCGCAATCGCTGACCGACACCCGCTCCGAGCTCGGCCTGCGCACCGACAAGTCGTACGCGATGCAGAACGGCGTCCTGACGCTGCGCGGTCGCGCCGCCTGGGCCCACGACTACAATCCGGGCCGCGCCGTCACCGCGCTGTTCCAGACCCTGCCGGGCACCAGCTTCGTCGTGAACGGCGCCCGGGTCGACGCCGACTCCGCGCTCGTCAGCGCCAGCGCCGAGATGAAATGGCTGAGCGGCTTCTCCATCGCCGGTACCTTCGACGGCGAGTTCTCCGGCAACGTCGCCAGCTATTCCGGCAAGGGCGTGTTCAAGTACGCTTGGTGAGCCGAACGTCGTGAGTTGACGAGGCCGCCCTACTTCCCCGCCTGCCATTGGCCGGAGACGCCCAAAATCACCCTGACGCGGCCGCTGGCCGCATCACTCAGCGCCGTGGTCTGCGGCACCTGGACGTCGAGCTGGTCGACGAACGGGAACGGCCTGCCGGCTTCGCATAAAGGGAGAAGCGCGCAATTGCGATTCCGGAACCAATTGATAGTTGCACGGCGCAATCGGCAGAGGCCGCGCTACTTGCCCTTCCAGTTCGGCGTGCGCTTGTTGAGGAAGGCGTCCATTCCCTCGCGGAAATCTTCGCTCATATAGGCCTTGAGGATCAGATCCTCGCCCTCTTCGCGCGACAGCGTGCGGCGGATGCGGCGCACTGCCTCCTTGGTCGCTTCAAGCGTCAGGGGGGCGTGGCTTGCCACCAGCCTGGCGGTCTCGTCGGCGCGGCGCTGCAGCGTCTCGACATCAGGGACGATCTCGTTGAGGAGGCCGAGGGCCAGCGCTTCCGGTGCCTCGACGAGACGCGCCTTGAAGATCATATCCTTGGTGCGGGCGGGGCCGACCAGCGAGACGACGCGGCTGATGTTCGACATCGACAGGCAGTTGCCGAGCGTGCGCGCGATCGGAAACCCGATGCGCGTCGTTTCAGTCCCGATGCGCAGGTCGCAGCAAGCCGCAATTCCGGCGCCGCCGCCGGTGCATGCCCCCGCGATCGCCGCGATCACGGGCACGCGGCACTGCTCCAGCGTGCCGAGCACGCGGTCGATGCGGGCCTCATAGTCGAGCGCATCTTGCGCCGTTTTGAACGCACGGAACTGAGAAATGTCGGTGCCGGAGGCAAACGCCTTGTCGCCGGTGCCGGTCAGAATCAGGGCCTTGATCGAGCGGTCGGCGTTGATCTCCTGGCAGATCTCCGCCATGCGCTCGTACATGGCGAAGGTCAATGCGTTGCGCGCCTGCGGGCGGTTGAAGGTGATCCGCGCGATGCCGTCCGTGACGGAGTAGAGCAGGTCTTCGTTGGCGGTCGTCGGTGCGTTCATCGCGCGCTCTCTTTTCTCTAGGTTAGTTCAGGCAACCTGGGCCTTCAGGCCACCTGAGCCTTGGTCATCGGCACCACGTCGCGTCCCTTCAGGACGTCCATGGCCGCCAACACGCCGCCGCTCCGGTGCGGGATCTTTGCAAGATCGAGGCCCATCTCGACGCCGGCGAGCGTGCCCATCAACATCAGGTCGTTGAAATGGCCGATATGGCCGATGCGGAACACCTTGCCCTTGACCTTGTTCAGGCCGGTGCCGAGCGACATGTCGAAGGCCTCGAGCACCACCTTGCGGAAGGCATCGGCGTCATGGCCGTCAGGCACGCGCACGCCGGTCAGCGCTGGCGAATGCGCGGCAGGATCGGTGCACTGCGTCTCCAGGCCCCAGACCTTGATCGCCGCACGCGTCGCCGCGCTGTGGCGCTTGTGGCGGGTCCAGACGTTCTCGAGCCCCTCCTCTTCCAGCATCTTGATCGCCTCGCGAAGGCCGTAGAGCAAATTGGTCGCGGGCGTATAGGGGAAGGTGCCGAGCTTGTTGAAGGAGATGACCTCCTGCCAGTCCCAATAGGAGCGCATGCCGGGGTTGGCCTTGGCCACCGCGAGCGCCTTCTCCGAGACGGCATTGAAGCCGAGGCCCGGCGGCAGCATCAGGCCCTTCTGCGAACCGGCGACCGAGACGTCGATGCCCCATGCATCGTGTTCGTACTCCATCGAGCCGAGGCCGGAGATGGTGTCGACCATCAGCAGCGCGGGATGCTTGACCCGGTCGAGCAGCTTGCGCACCTCCAGCGGCGGCGTCACGCAGCCGGTCGAGGTCTCGTTGTGAACGACGCAGACGGCCTTGATCGTGTGCTGCTTGTCGGCCGCCAGGCGCTTCTCCATCTCCGCGAGGTCGGCACCGTGGCGCCAATCGCTCGGGATGAAGTCGACCTCGAGCTTGAACTTGTCGGCGATGCCCCGCCACAGCACGGCGAACTGGCCGGTCTCGCACATCAGGACCTTGTCGCCGGGCGCGAGCACGTTGACCATCGCAGCTTCCCAGGCGCCGGTGCCGGACGAGGGGAAGATGATCACGGGCTGCTTGGTGCGGAACACCCGCTGCATGCCGGCGAGGACGGCGAAACCGAGTTCGGCGAACTCCGGACCGCGATGGTCCAGCGTCGGCATGTCCATCGCCCGCAGCACGCGGTCGGGGACGTTGGTCGGTCCTGGAATCTGGAGAAAATGCCTTCCAGTATGCACGGTCATCGGCGTCCTTCCCGGTCTTGCCTTGATTTTGATGGCCGCCGAATAGCACCATTTGACCGGCTTGTCCCCTCTCCTAAAGGCGCCTCACATGCATAACGGGCTGGCTGCCGCCCCCTACTCCGCGGCCAGCACCTTGCCGGACGGCAGGCCCCCCTCGGCCTCCGTGAACGGGCGCTCCGGATGCATCAGGAAGGCGGAGAAGCCACCGAGCAGCAACAGGCCCATCGACATCAGGAACGGCAGGTACCAATTGCCGGTCGCGTCGATCACGAAGCCCGCCACCAGCGGGGATACGATGGCGGCAAAGGCCGAGCCGGTGTTCATGAGTCCCGAGGCGGTACCGGAATGTTTCGGGGCGATGTCCATCGGGATCGACCACATCGGGCCGATCACCAGCTCGGCGCAGAAGAAGCCGGCCGACAGGCACAGCGCGACGATCGTAATGTCGTGGACGAACAGGATCGGAAACAGCGAGAGCAGCGCCCCCGCAAATCCCGTAACGGTGACGCTCAGCCGCGCCAGGCGGACATTGCCGGTGCGGTCGAGGATCTTGTCGGACAGCACGCCGCCGACGCTGTCGCCGATCACGCCGGCAAAGAACACGCCGGAAGCGAACAGCGCCGAATTCTTGATGTCGAGATTGTAGTTGTTCTTGAAGAACAGCGGCAGCCAGTTGAGATAGAGCCACAAGCACCAGCCGTAGCAAAAATAGGTCAGCGTCACCGGCCACATCCGCCCCAGTAGCGGGCCCCATGGCACCTGCGGCCGCTCGCCGGTCGGGCGCGGCGGCAGTGCGGCGAGCTCGGCCTCGGTAATGAAGGCGTGCTCCTTCGGCTCGTTGCGGAAATACCAGACCCAGATGACGCCCCAGATCAGGCTGACGAAGCCGAGCACGACGAACGCGCCGCGCCAGGTCAGCCAGAGGATCAGCAGCGCCACCACCGGCGGCGTCACGGCATTGCCGAGCCGCGCGAAGGAATGGGTCAGCCCTTGCGCAAAACCGCGGCGGTTCGCAGGCGTCCAATATTGCATCGCACGCGTCGCGGTCGGAAAGGTCGCGCCCTCACCGAAGCCGAGCGCGAAACGCGCGACGAACAGCGCGGCAAGGCCATGCACGAAGCCGGTCGAGATGGTGGCCACCGCCCAGATCATGCCGCACCAGAACAGCGTCTTGCGCGGCCCGAAACGATCGCCGACCCAGCCCCCGATCACCTGGAACAGCAGATAGGGATAAGCGAAGGCGGAGAACACGAGGCCAAGCTGAGTGTTCGACAGACCCAGCTCCTTCTGGATCTCGCTCGCCGCGGTGCCGATGTTCACCCGGTCGACATAGGTGATGAAATACATCGCGCAGAGCATCGCCAGCACGACATGCGTGGCCTTGAACCGAATTTTCATCTCCACCCCTCCCTGACTATCTTTTGTGGTCGTCGACCGCGTGTCCCCGCGCGGTTTAAGTGCCGACCACTTTCAGATGCGGCGACGTATTGCCCTGCGGGCGCTGCTCCAGCAGCTTCATCGCGGCATCGACGCCGCCAGAACGGTGCGGCACGCCCGCGACCGAAAGGCCCATCTCCACGCCGGTGAGCGCGCCGAGCAACGTCAGCGCGTTGCATTCGCCGAGATGGCCGATGCGGAAGACTTTTCCGGCGACCTTCGACAGGCCCGAGCCGAGCGACATGTTGTAATTGTCGAGCGCGATCTTGCGGAACTGGTCGGCGTCATGGCCCGGCGGCATCAGCACTGCCGTGAGCACGGGAGAGAATTCGGCAGGCTCCTGGCAGAGGATCTCGAGGCCCCAATGATTGACGGCGGCACGGGTCGCAGCCGCCAGCCGCTGATGCCGCGCGAACACGTTGTCGAGCCCCTCTTCGAGCAGCATCGCGATCGCCTCGCGCAGACCGTAGAGCAGGTTGGTCGCCGGCGTGTAGGGGAAGAAGCCGTTTGCGTTAGGCTTGAGCATCTCCTCCCAGTCGAAATAGGAGCGCGGCATCCTGTTGGTCTTCGAAGCAGTGCGCGCCTTCTCCGAGATCGCGTTGAAGCCGAGGCCGGGCGGCAGCATGAAACCCTTCTGCGAGCAGCTGACACTGACATCGACCTTCCATTCGTCGTGGCGGTAGTCGACCGAGCCGAGCGAGGAGATGGTGTCGACCATCAGCAGCGCCGGATGGCCCGTGCGATCGATCGCAGCGCGGATCTCGGCGATGCGGCTGGTCGCCCCGGTGGAGGTCTCGTTGTGCACGACCATCACGGCCTTGATCGCGCGCGCGGTGTCATCGGTCAGTCTTGCTTCGATCACGGCCGGATCGGCGCCGCGGCGCCAGTCACCGGGAACGAAATCGACCTCGATGCCGAACCGTCCCGCCATTTGCCGCCACAGGGTGGCGAAATGACCGGTCTCGACCATCAGCACCTTGTCGCCCGGCGACAGCGTGTTGACGATCGCCGCCTCCCAGGCGCCGGTCCCCGACGAGGGGAAGATCACCACCGGGCCGGCGGTCTGGAAGATTTTCTGGCTGCCCTCGAGCACGGCCCGACCGAGCTCGCCGAATTCCGCGCTCCGGTGGTCGATGACAGGCATGTCCATGGCGCGCAGGACGCGCTCGGGGACCGGGCTTGGGCCCGGAATCTGAAGGAAATGGCGTCCCTGATGCATGAAACCTCCCGGTCGCGATTCTGGCCAGCTGTGCGGTCTATTTTGCATTCATTTTTTGTACTTTCAATCGATTTTTGGTATTCGATTGTGGAGATCGACGCAACCAAACGGGCAAACTACTGTGCTGCAAATGAAGTCCACGATTCCCGACAACGGGGCTCCGATTGCCCCGCCCGCCGGCCCTGGCGGCGAGCGCCAGGAGGCCTCGCTTCATGGCGAGATTCTGCTGCGGCTGCGCGACTACGTGGTCGAGGGCAACATTCCCGACGGCGCGCGCGTTCCCGAGCGGCAGCTCTGCGAGATGCTCGGCATCTCCCGCACACCGCTGCGCGAGGCACTCAAAGTGCTCGCCGCCGAGGGCCTGATCGAGCTCCTGCCCAACCGCGGCGCGCGGGTCCGCCAGCTCAGCCAGCGCGACCTCGAGGAGCTGTTCGACGTGATGGCGGGGCTGGAAAGCCTGGCCGGGCGGCTTGCCTGCGAAGCCATTACGGATGCGGAAATCACCGCGATCGAGCAGCTGCATTACGAGATGTACGGCCACTATCTGCATCGCGACATGCACGGCTATTTCCAGATCAACCAGCGCATCCACGAGAGCATCGTGGCGGCCGCGCGCAACGAGACGCTGAAGACCGCCTACGCCAATTTTGCGGGCCGCATCCGCCGCGTCCGCTACTCCGCCAATTTCGCCCGCAAGCGGCAGCGCTGGGCGGAAGCGATGCGCGAGCACGAGGCCATCCTCGATGCGCTGCGCCGCCGTGCCGAAAGCGAGCTCAGCGACATCCTGTTCCAGCACCTGCGCAACAAGCGGACGGCCGCGATCGAGCACCTGACCGAGCCCCAAGAGGACGCTCCGGCCTCCCCTTGAGGGCAGCCGGCTTGCTCATTTTGAATTCATAACATAATCGGCTAGAAACAAGAATGAATACTCCAGTCCGGCCACACGCCTCGCTGGATCAGTCCGGGACCAAGGATGACAAACGCCTCCTCGCTCGAACGGCGCCTGCGCGCGGAAATGACCGGCGACGTCCTGTTCGATCCCTTCAGCCGCGGCCGCTACGCCACCGACGCCTCGTTCTATCAGATCGTGCCCGCGGGCGTGGTCGTGCCCCGGACCATGGACGAGGCCTTGCGGGCGCTGGCGATCGCCCGGGACGACGGACGGAAAGTTACCCCGCGCGGCGGCGGCACCTCGCAATGCGGCCAGACCGTCAATGACGGCCTCGTGGTCGATCTCTCGAAGCACCTGAACCGGATCCTCTCGCTCGACGTAGCAAACCGCAGCTGCGTGGTCGAGCCGGGCATCGTGCTCGACGACCTCAACCGCCAGCTGAAAAAGCACGGCCTCTGGTTTCCGGTCGACGTCTCCACGGCCTCGCGCGCAACCATCGGCGGCATGGCGGGCAATAATTCCTGCGGCGGCCGTAGCCTGCGATACGGCACCATGCGCGACAACACGCTGTCGATGGAGGCCGCGCTCGCCGATGGCAGGCTGAGCCATTACGGCGAGGTGTCGCGCGATCTCTCCGACCTCGATGCGAACGACGGCGCCCGCGCCCTGTTCCGCGACATGCTCGATCTCGGCGCCCGCGAGGCCGGGGAGATCGCCGCGCGCTTCCCAAAGGTGCAGCGCCGTGTCGGCGGCTACAATCTCGATGCGCTGGTGCCGCGCAATGCCCGCAACAACATGGCACACCTTCTCGTCGGCTCCGAGGGCACTCTCGCCTTCACCACCAAGGTCGAGCTGAAGCTGTGGCCTGTGATCCGCAACAAGGTGCTCGGCATCTGCCATTTCGGCCGTTTCTACGAGGCGATGGACGCGGCCCAGCATCTGGTCAAGCTGAAGCCGATCGCGGTCGAGCTGGTTGACCGCACCATGCTCGCACTCGGCCGCGACATCGCGATGTTCCGGCCCATCATCTCCACCGCGATCAAGGGCGATCCCGACGCCGTGCTGGTGGTCGAATTCGCCGAAGAGAACCAGGCGGACAATCTTCTGCGCCTCAAGCAGCTCGGCGAGCTGATGGGCGATCTCGGCTTCGGCTGGAACAATGACAAGCGCAAATGGGGCGGCGTGGTGGAAATCACCGAGCCCGCGCTGCAGAGCGGGATCGCCGATTTCCGCGCCGCCGGCCTCAACGTCATGATGTCGATGAAGCAGGAGGGCAAGCCGGTCTCCTTCGTCGAGGACTGCGCCGTGCCGCTGCCGCATCTCGCCGACTACACCGCGCGGCTGAGCGAGGTGTTTGCCAGGCACGGCACCAGCGGCACGATGTATGCTCACGCCTCCGAAGGCTGCCTGCATGTGCGGCCGGTGCTGAATTTGAAGCTGGAGAAGGACGTCAAGGCGATGCGGGCCATCGCCGAGGAAGCCTTCGAACTGGTGCGCGAATACAAGGGCTCGCATTCCGGCGAGCACGGCGATGGCCTGGTGCGCTCCGAATTCCACGCAACGATGTTCGGCGAGCGCCTCGTCGCCGACTTCCGCGAGGTGAAGCAACGCTTCGATCCCGATGGCGTGCTCAATCCCGGCAAGATCGTCGACGCTCCCAGGATGGACGACCGCTCGCTGTTTCGCTTCAAACCGGACTATCGCGTCGCTGAGCTCAAGACCAAACTCGACTGGTCGGCTTATCCCGGGGCCGGCGGCGGCTTTCAGGGCGCGATCGAGATGTGCAACAACAACGGCGCCTGCCGCAAGCTCGAGGGCGGTGTGATGTGTCCGTCCTACCGCGCGACGCGCAACGAGAAGGACGTGACGCGAGGCCGCGCCAACACATTGCGCCTCGCGATCTCCGGCCAGCTTGGCGCGGGCGCGCTCTCCTCTGACGAGATGATGGAGACGCTAAAGCTTTGCGTGTCCTGCAAGGCCTGCCGCCACGAATGCCCAACCGGCGTCGACATGGCCAAGATGAAGATCGAGGTGCTCGCCGCGCGCGCGGCCTCGCACGGCCTGACCTTGCGTGACCGCATGGTCGGCTACCTCCCACGCTATGCCGACCTCGCGTCGCGCTTTGCGCCGCTGGCAAATTTGCGCAACCGCAGCCCGTTGCTGCGAAAGCTGTTCGAGCGCTTTGCCGGCATCAGCGCGCGACGGGCCCTGCCCGCCTTCCGCAGCGATGTGTTCGTGCCGCCCGCGGACAGCGTTGGGCCGGAAACCGGCCGCGAGGTCGTGCTGTTCGCCGACACCTTCAACCGCATCTATGAGCGCGAAAATCTCGAGGCCGCGCTGCGCGTGCTTTCGGCCGGCGGCTATCGCGTGCATCTGCCGAAGCCGGCAAGCGGTGGCCGCCCGCTGTGTTGCGGCAGGACCTTCCTGTCCGCTGGTCTCGTCGACGAAGCCAGGTCCGAGCTCGATCGTCTTGTCGCTGCCTTCGCGCCGTTCGCCGCGCGCGGCGTGCCGATCGTCGGGCTTGAGCCAAGCTGCCTTTTGACCTTGCGCGACGAGCTCGCCTCGCTGCGCAAGGACGATGATGCCAAGGCCGTCGGCGCCCACGCGCTGACCTTCGAGGAATTCCTGGTGCGCGAGGCCGAGGCCGGCCGGCTGCAACTGCCGCTCGGCGCGATCGCCGACAAAGCCCTGGTGCACGGCCATTGCCATCAAAAATCCTTCGGCGCGCACAAGCCGGTCGAGCAGGTGCTGCGCCTCGTTCCCGGCCTGAAGGTCGAGACCATCGAGTCGAGCTGCTGCGGCATGGCCGGCGCCTTCGGTTATGGCGCGGACACCTACGATGCCTCGATCGAAATGGCCGAGCTCTCGCTGCTACCCGCGGTGCGGCGCGCAGATCAGAATACGCTGCTCGTCGCCGATGGCACCTCCTGCCGACACCAGATCCACGACGGCACCCAGCGCGAGGCGCTTCACGTCGCGCGCGTGCTGGCGATGAGCATTGATCGTGCGAAGACCCAATCCACAACCACTCCCCTTGCAAAGGAAACCAGCCATGGCTGACCTCACCCTCGACACCGCCCGCAAAATCCTCGACGCCGCCTTCGCGAAATCCACCGAGCTGAAGCTGAAGCCGCTCGTCGTCACCGTCCTCGACGCCCGCGGCGTGCTCAAGATCGCCGCGGCGCAGGACGGCACCAGCCTGATGCGCGCCGAGATCGCGCACGGCAAGGCCTATGGCGCGCTCGCATTGGGCATGGGCTCACGCGCCCTGTTTCAGCGCGCGCAGGAGCAGGCCTATTTCATCGACGCCGTGAACACCATGGCCAAGGGCGCGCTGGTGCCGGTCCCCGGCGGCGTGCTGATCATGGACGGCACGACACTGTTTGGCGCTGTCGGCGTCTCCGGCGACACGTCGGACAATGACGAGGCGTGCGCGATAGCGGGCATCCAGGCCTCGGGGTTGAAGGCTAACGCGGGATAACGATCATCCACGAACCGAAGCTCCCACGACCGACGAAGATACCAACGCGATGGCGGTGTACTTGAAGAGCATCGCCGAACCAGCGTCGCGGCCGCCGACAGCGTTTGCGACTTTGCCGACCACCGAGAGCAGTCTCCTGATCAGCCTCGGCAAGACGGTCTACGACGCGCGCTGCGCGAGCTGTCACGGCGCTCAAGGCGAGGGCAAGCCGCCACACTGGCACCGCTCGCTAACAACCAGTCGATCAAGATGGAGTCCGCCGTCAACGCGATCCGGATGGTGCTGAAATATCCGCCGGGCACGGAAGGCAATCCTCGCCCCTACGGCATGCCGCCATTTTGCCGGGCTTCTCTCGGACAACGAGGTCGCCGGCGTGGTCTCCTACATCCGCACCGCATGGGGCAATCGCGGCGCCCGGTCAGCGTGCGCGACGCCAACGAACTACGCTCCGCGCCCTGAACTGAGGCCCAGATGATCAACACGGAGCTCCCCGAGCAGACCGAGACTACCGCTGATGAGCGGGTCAATCGCATCGTGGCGGCCGGACCAGGCGGGGCACTGACGGTGGCCGGGATAGCTACGGCACTGGTCGTCGGGATGTGGTTCGCGTTTTACCTCTTCGTCTTTCTCCCTCGCGGGGCCCTGCAATGACCATCCATGATGCCCCTCGCGGCGCCGAGGTCGCCGCGCGCACGGAGCGCCGCTGGGCGACCATCTCGGTGATCATCATCGTGGTGCTTGCTGTACTGGCGGCCTTCGCCGGCATCCACCAGGTCACGGTGCCGCAGCCGCGCGTCGAGACCATCGATCCGACGCGGCTGCGCCTCTCAGGCGAGTTCGTCGAATCCAATCTCGGCAGCGTGCTGGAGCCGAACGGCGCGCTGACGGTCCGTGCCATCGGCCAGCAGTATTCCTTTACGCCGGGCTGCATCCTGGTGCCGGCCCAAACGCCGATCACGTTGCGCGCAACCAGCGCCGACGTGGTCCATGGGATCATCGTCCAGGGCACCAACGTCAACACCATGCTGGTGCCAGGCTACGTCTCCGAGCAATTGATGCGCTTCGAGAAACCCGGCGACTATCTGATGCCGTCCCAGGGAATTCTGCAGCTTCGGCACGAAGGCACGTAGGGCAAGGTCAAGGTGATCGGCAAAGAGGAATTCGCCGCCAAGGCGAAGAGCGGCGGGAGGCTGAGCTGTGTTGGTGAATAGAAGGCTCGTCCTCGCGCATTTCTGGCTAGCGTTGGCCGTGTTCGGGCTCGCACTCTTCCTCGGGGCCTGGCAGATGTTCGTGCGCAGCCCGCTGTACACCTGGACCAGCAACCCGGAATGGTACTACCCAGTCAACCCAGGGAGAGGGATAAAGTCCGCCAATTGCGGGCGGTGGTGCGGAGGGTTCGGGAAAGATACCGGTACGCCACCGTTAGAGGTTTGTGGACACGTTCACTACGTTAAATGCTGGCGAGATACATTAGGCGAAGAGCCCGAATTGACTGCCTCGAAAATCGGAGACGTGGATCAGCCTCGTTGTTCACTAGCACCGGCCCAAATCTCTGAGGCGTGTTGTCGCAAGACCGTCGCCTCCCATTGCAAGCAGATTGCTGGGCGAGGGACTTGCGACAGCCTTGGTCCAACTCACCGGCTTGTCGCATATCAGCAATGGGACGGGACTAACTGGCGGGCGCTTGTCAAACTCCATGACCCGGTACCCCAAATGGGAAGACGGCGTTGAGTTGAGGCACATTGCGCCGCTATGGCAGCTTCGTGCAGACACTTTACCGATTGCTCCGTGGTGTCGGGCCAGCTAGCTGAGGAGACGGCTCAGCGGGGCTGCTATAGGCCTTCGCATTGACAGCACCAGGGAGGGGAGCCGGCCGACGTTGACAGCATTATACAGGAACCCAGCTAAAGGGATGCTGACATGCCGCGCCGCCTGACGTCAGTTTGGGGATCACAACGCTGCTGCAGAATATCTGACCTGACGATTGCGGTTTTGGCGGCGTAGACTCGACCTTTTTACGTTCGACGTCTCGTTTAGATTCTAACGGCGGAGCAAGCTTTTCGTCGTGCACCTTCTCGCACTCATTGTCGTCATTGACGCGGAGGCCCGCGTGGAAAGTGATCTTGACGCAGGCGTCGCCGTCGGCTCGGAAGCCGTGGTCGCAGACTAGCGGGCCAGGAGATCGCACTTGAACTAGGCGGGACGTCGGCGCCACGTAGAGTCATTTCACCGCGCCCGTTGAAGACGGCGGTGAAGGTATCGGCGCAGGCAACGGTTGGGCCGTCGTCGGCTCTGTGGTCACCCCCGCCACATACTGGATGCTGATGCCGATGATCACGCATCCGTTGCCTGCCGTGGGCATCAGAACCCGGTGTTCGTTGGCGCCGCTCCGGTACAAGGGAAGTCCTGAAAGTTTGCCGATCAAAGCGGACGATTTCAGGATGTCCTTCTCCACGTCGCTGCAGGTACGCGCCGACGGAAACACCTGAACGGCGGTCGCATCGCAACCATTGGCGGAAGGGCTCGCCAAAATCACCGATGTCGCGCGCGGCGCAACCGCGCTCGGATATGCTTGGATGGCGATGGATTCGAAGACATGCAGGTTGGGCGCGCCGGCATTCCAGTTCGAAAAGGCGCGGTGTGGCGCCTCGATTGCAGACCTCGATCCGCGCTCGACGGCGCCGACGCATGGACCGAGACCGGCCTTCCTGGCGTGAAGCACAGGCTCCGGCTTGTCTGGCAGACTGAGACTCCCGACATCGGGATTGACCGGGATTGATGCTGCGGGACGCGGTGCCGCTGGCGCGGGGTGCGACGCCGCTTTCGGCGGCGCCTTTGACTGCGGCTTCGGTACCGCTTCCGCGAGCGGCCATGGGCCGTTCGGGCCTGGCGGCCGTTCCGGCTGAGTTGGCGCTTGCACGAGCAGAGTGCGCCCGATCGGCCTGGCCTCAACCCGCGCCAGTGTGCCGCAATGGACGACGCACACCAGGACTCCGACGGCTCCCCGCCACCGGCGTGCAGTATGAAGATGCACTATTCCCAACCTTGATCTCGCGGCTAGTTCAACGTCAACGAACTGGATACGACACCGCCGTAGGCGTTTTGATCGGGCGAGCCGGAGAACGTTGCATTGAACCGCCAACGGTCCGTGACGGCGTATCCGACGCCGACGGCAAGGCCTGACGAACCCTTGAAGTAGCCGTACGACCCCGCGACCGAGACTTTTCCGGGCCGCTGATCGAATTGCAGCGCGCCTGCCGCCAGCGCCAGGGCGATGCCCGCGCGCGCCTCGCGCAGATTGTCCGTGACCTGACTCTGTAAGTTGGTGATCTGGCTCTGGAAGCCGGTGGTGATGCCGGAGAGCTGGCTGACGTTCACGGCATCGGTCGGGTTGATTCCCGCGGCAACATTGGTGATACGACGCTCGGCTCCCGCCGAGCCGACCGAAACCGTGTTGGCGGCGGTGGCGACCGATCCGGCGCCAAGTGCGACCGAGTTGGTTCCCGATGCAACGGCGCCCGTGCCCAGGGCGGTACTGTTTGTCGAAGACGCGACCGCGCCGTTGCCGAAGGCGGAGCTGCCGGCGGCCGCGCTCGCGGTGGCGCCATCGCCGATCGCGGTGTTGCCGAGCCCCGCCGCTGAACCCGCGCCGATCGCGGTGGAACCGGTGGCGACGGCGCCGGTTCCGATGGCGATGGCATTCGCGCCAGTGCCGGCGGTCGCGCCGTCGCCGATTGCGACGCCGCTTGCCCCCGTCGCGCTGGAGTTGTTGCCGGCCGCGAAGGAATTCGTGCCGCTGGCGTTCACGCTGCTGCCGATGGCCGTCGATGACGCGCCCGCCGCTGAACTGCTGAGACCGATCGCGATGGACTGAGCGCCGCTGGCGTGGGCGCCAACACCAGCAGTTCCGCTCCCGCCACCTCCAATCGCTACGCTATAAGCGCCGGACGCCTGAGGTCCAGGACCCCCAGCAAGGGCCGCGCCCCCGCCAATAGCTGTGCTGGCAAGGCCGGTGGCCTCCGAGAGGGACCCATACGCGCTGCTATAGTCTCCGCTCGCGGAGCTGGAGAAGCCGGCCGCCGTGCTTGACGCGCCACTTGCAGTGCTGAACACGCTCACCGCCGTGCTGCCGAGGCCATTTGCGGTGCCTCCACAGGCTAAGCTTGCCACGCCTGTCGCGGAACCGAGGGGGCTTCCCGTCCCGGCCTGGCCGCAGACCGCCTGCGCAGCGACCGGCGCCGGAGCGAGCGCCAGGATGGACATCGAGACAGCAGCGGAGAGAGTCGCAACCGCGATGACGATGGATGATCGCCTTGACCGCGGAGACGTGGCGGCGCGTGCGCAAGGTCTGACCAGATTGAATGTCGCTTGAGTGACGAGGCTAGGCATTTGTGCTCACAGCTTTAGAAGGTCATTGGCCGGCAGTGACCCGTCGGTTGGCATGCCGGACGAATAACGTCTTGCTCATCTCGTTCGTCCGACGTTGCGCGAAGCTGGAGCAAGAGCGCCGATCGCACATCAACCGTTCGGTTGAAGTCGGAGGGTCTTTCACCCGTGCCGCCGTTTTCCCGTTCGCTGTTGCCGAATTACATCCCCTGCGAGAAGTCGATCTGTCTCTGGCTTGGAACATGGTCCCGACGCTGGTTCTCGCATGTCACATCGTCAGCGTCGAAATATCGCCATGCGCGAGGCATTGCATTCGTGCTGCCGCGGAGGCAGCACATGAGCGTAATCGATTTTATTCCCGCATGGGTCGTTGCGAAATTCGCAATGCATTCGCGTGATACAGAATGCCCAATGCATGTTCGATACGGTACGAGCCGGCCATGACCTTCGAAGCATCGGAGCTTTCAGAACTGATCGGCGATATTTATGACGCCGCACTGGAGCCCGCACTATGGAGGGTGGCGCTCGGCCGTTCCTGCGCGTTCCTGGGCGCCTCTTCGGCGTTGCTCCATTGGCATGACGTTGCCGGCGAAAATTCGGCCGCACTGCATCCCTTCAACGATGACCCGTACTACACCCGGCTCTATGTCGAGAAATACTGGTCGATGAATCCGGTGTTTCCGGCTGCGACATTCGTGGAGCGCGGCGTCGTCTACACGCCCAGCGAAATGATCCCGCAGGCCGAACTCACCGAGACCCGGTTTTACAAGGAGTGGCTGAGGCCTCAGGGGATCGTTGGCTGTGTCGCCTCGAATCTTGAAAAAGGTGCGGCGAGTTCCACGGTGCTGACGATCCGAAGAAACGAGGAGCAAGGGAACGTCGATCAGGAGATGCGACGCCGCGCCGCATTAATCGTTCCTCATTTTCAGCGTGCGGCCTCGATCGGCCGACTGTTTGATCAGACGAGGGCAACCCAGGCGGTGCTTACGGAAACGCTCGAAAACATCGAGGCTGGGATATTTCTGGTTGGCCCGAACGGCCATATCGTCTTCGCCAACGCACCTGGTCGAGTCATGCTCGACGAGGGTACGCTGCTGCGCGAGAGCCGAAACGCGCTTGCGGCGGTCGAACCCGCGGCGCAGCGCATGCTGCGGGACATATTCCTGGCCGCAGAAAATGCTGACACGCCGGCCGGCCGGAGAGGCATGTCGATTCCGCTTTCGACGTCTCCGCGCGGACGCTGGTTCGCGCATGTCCTGCCGCTGACATCGGGTGATCGCCAGAAGAAGGTCGGCTCGCTCCATTCCGCCGTCGCCGCCGTATTCGTTCGCAAGACGTCACCCGCGAGTCCGCTGCCGCTGGAAGCGCTGACAAGGTTCTACAAGCTCACGACGAGTGAGGTCCGCGTCCTCGACGGTGTCATGAGGGTCAGCGGCGTGCGGGGGCTGGCTGATCTGCTGGGACTGTCGCAAGCGACGGTGAAGACGCATCTCCATAACGTCTTTCGCAAGACCGGCACCAGCCGCCAAAGCGAACTGGTGAAATTGGTCGCCGGCTTCGAGCCGCGGCAGGCCTCAGCAGTGGATACCAGATTGTCGTGACGCCCGAATCCCCCGCCCCTGTCGAACCTGATCGAAGATATCTGTGATCCGGCACCTGATCCGAGCTTGGGGATCAACACCCTTGAGCATTCCACACGACGTCCGAAGTTCGCACTTTCAAGGCTGATCAGCGACGTCTACGACGCCGCGCTTGATCCGACATTGTGGACGCGCGCTGGAAAATTCCTGCAGGTTCGTCGGAGGGATTTCCTCGCCCTGTTCTGGCACGACGCCGCAAGTGAAAGCTCTGTGCTTAATCTGTTCAATGAGGACCCGCACTACACGCTGCTGTATTTCGACTTATACATGCCGCTGAATCCGCGTTTCCGGTCGCCACTTTCGTCGATGCGGGGGTGGTGTACTGCTCGGACGACCTCATCCCGAGGGACGAATTCCTCAAGACGCGCTTCTACAAGGAGTGGGCCGGGCCGCAGGGCATCATCGACGCCCTCTTCGGTCTAAATCTAACGCGCTGGCCCCAGGTCCGCTATGGGGTCAAAAGCGGCGGTAGACACCAAGCCTGATCGGCGTCCGGTTTGCCTCTCACAGCAGACCTGAAACCCTCGGCGGCCGAGAAGCGCGGCACGCACCGCGCAGGTCCGCTCGGGTGATAGTGAAGGTTTGCCGCCGGGGTTAGCGGTAGGGCTTCTTAACAAGGCGCCAGAGCTCATGCCGGCCCCCCTGGGGCCGAATGCATGTATGGCAGGCTCGTTCGGAGGTCTGTCGGGACTTAGGCGGTCGGCTAGCTGACATAGCACGAGAAAGGCTCAGCAAGGCAGCCATAGAGCCACAATTCGCGCGCATGTTCCTGTAGGAGCTGCCAGCTCGCGACTACCGTCCTCGGTGTACTCAGGTCTCTCGTTTGCGGCACCTTAGGTGAACCCATGAGACGGGCGGGCGCGCTGGTTGTCATTCGGAGCCGATCACTTCTCGTAATTGACGCGATGGTGATCAGCCATCAAACTGGGGTACAAGAGCTGTCTTCCTTGACTGATCTGACTATGCCTCTCACCGTCCCGCGGCCAAACGTCAGAGTGGCAACTAGTCCTCGATATTGGGCGTAGCGGCTACGCCGGGCCTCGATCAGGTCATTGGTTTCGATCTGGTGCACGTGTTCCGCCGATCCGTTCATGAGCCACAAATTGCGACCATGTCTGCCGACAGTAAGAGATTGTCACTCAATATGCCGGCTGATTTCGTTCGGAATGACATTCCGCTCTACATGCCGCAAGATGGCGATTACGAGTGGCTGTACAGTCTCACGCCGCGATACCTTCGGAAAAGCGCTCGCGATGATATTGTAGGAGAGCTTTGGATCGAGCTTTCGGAGCGTCGTGTTAGTCGGACCGACGTCCCGGCGTGCGCGACACGCTTGGTTGCCGCCTTCAACAAGGAAAACCCTATGAAGGCATACGGGGACATTCACTCTCCGCTGCCTCTCGACGCGCCAACTTACCTCGACGGGACGATGTCGCGCGTCGAGATTGTCTCAGAGAGCCTCTGGGCGTGAACTGACAAGACCGAGGTGGAGGCCCGCCGGTCCCCGCTGGCGGCCCTTAACCTAACCTTAAGAAATCGTTGTGCGGCGATGCCATGCTGGATTAGAATAATCGCGGTGTCAGTAACAGTTGCGTTTTGAGCGTTATGATTACATACAAGCAGTACCACATCGAGCGATTTGAGCACGGGCCCAAGCGTTGGGTGGCGCGTATCACCCGAACCGATGGCCAGAAGATCCGCACAATCCTGCCGGCTTCTGACCATTCATATATCGAAACGAAACCCACCGCGTCCGCTGAGGAAGCTGAGGCACTTGCCAAGGAAGGCATCGACTTCGGCGGCGTGGTGTAAGTCCGTGGTCCTCGCTACGAGAGGCAGGCGATGACGGCGAGAACCACGTCAGCACCCAACTCACCCGAATACATTGCGAAGACAAATCCGGCACCCACAACAAGCGTAATTGCTTTGAGCGCAATCATCTGAAATCCCCTCGTTAATGATCGAAGGCTAGACCCGGAGCATTTCGGGAGTGCTTCGCTCGGCGCGGCAAATGGCTTCGTTCACCCAGGCGTTACCGGAGGCCGCAGCGGGCACCACGTAAATGGGCCGCAGCAAGGGACACTACGGAGTGGCGGCAGCACGGCCGCGCACGGGAGATATTGAGGAAGCTACCGTTTTCTCAGTTGAGGCCGCTTCAGTGGGCGAATGTTCTACGGGCCGCGCTGGCGAGAGCTGGGCACACTCCTCAATAGGAGCGAGGTTTCTTCTCAGGAACTCGGTTCCAGTTTCGGCGTTATCGGACATGCCTAGAGAGATCAGGATAACGTTGTGGTCATTAGCAGCCGCCTGCTTGGTGGCCTTTGGCGTCGCGGCTATCGTCTCTCCTCACTGACGTTCTTAGCGCGTTCGAGGTCGCAAATTGCGGCGGCTTGACGCTGCTGAAATCCGGCCTGAGGTCAGATCCGCAAGCTGCCATTTAGAGCGGGCGGAAGGTTTGCGACTCGCAATGCTCGATGGTGGCTGAATATCGAAAGTTTTTTAGTTCGTTCTCATTAAAGAAAATACTGTAAGCCCAGCGTTTTGTTTGCTCGTTAGCTCCGCTTCTCAGGCAGACAATCCATGGTACTGACGAGTTCGGAGGCGCTGGGATCGGCGCCGATATTTCCAGCGGTGGCTGAAGCTTGGCCTGGGCTGCTGCCGTCTTAAGACCGCTGACTACACTTGGCGCAGATAGATTCGGGGCGGGTGTTTGGGTTAACTGCGGCGGATCGGCAGTGGACGAACAGCCCGCCAAACAGACAGTGGCTGCGATGGCAAATTGGATGCCTGAGCCGCTCCTCATCGCGCCGCTACCCCGAACCAACTGACTTTGTGAAAGATCCGGCGGCTGAG
Organism: Bradyrhizobium sp. Kon37; assembly: GCF_055807535.1. NCBI lineage: Bacteria > Pseudomonadati > Pseudomonadota > Alphaproteobacteria > Hyphomicrobiales > Nitrobacteraceae > Bradyrhizobium > Bradyrhizobium sp. Kon37. The sequence goes on along the minus strand of NZ_JBVVOY010000019.1, from coordinate 14,104 downwards.
CCCACGAAGTCGCCAAAGAACGTAGCGATCCGGCTCCGCGCTTCGGACGTATCCTTTGCTTCCGCGATCGATTCTCCAATTGACTTGCCGCCTAAGTTCGGCGGCATAGCGTTGAGAGCGGCGAGCGCCTTGGTCGTCAACCGGAGGCGTTCGCGTGGAGTAAGCCCTGCGCTATGTACAAACTCCTCTTCGTTGAGCCATTGCAGCGTCGCGCCGAAGACCTCTTTGAACATGCGACCAGATTCTAACTTTTCGGTCGGGTCATTGACTCCCATGATCAGCATCACCGGCAAATCATTGATGTTCACTCGAATGGGGTGCTGCTCCAAAAGCTGATCGAGAATGAGGCCGGCGATGGCTGCAAACTCCCGTAAATTGGCCCGCTCGCTCATCTTCATCTCCTCCCAACCTATCTAGGCGCAACCGCGGAGCGGGAGCAATCCCCCGGGCGCGTCCGCTGCCAGCCCCGCGAGCCCCGGGTCGTTCCTTCATCAAGCAATTAACAACTTAAAGCCTGCCATATGAGCGCTCCAGCGGCTCAGATGGGCGCGCTGGCGCGCACAGAGGCATTTGCCAGGCTGCTAGCCAATTCTGCTAACATGTTGGCGAGAATCGGATGCCGGTCGCTGATCAAGCTTCAAACTCGCGCCGGCTCACAAAGTCGGCTAGGCCTTCGTTCAGACTGGTGAGCTTGCGTGGGCAGGCCAGCATTTAGCGACTGTCTTATTCGGCGCGCGGCCCTAATCTGGTGCCCTGATGATAAAGCGTGACATCCCCCTTCTTGTCGGCAGCGCCGCGGTCTGTGCGGGATTCCTGCTTTTTGCGCCACGCCATGCTCCGCCCAGATGTGTTGGACCCGTCGAGACTCTTTCTGGAAATTGCACGCGAAACTGAGCTGTCCTAGCCCGCCCTTTTGTGCCGGCAGGCGCCCTCCCTTCTTAGGGGACGCTTGGCGATTTACCGAGCGCCTAACGTACGTTCGGCACCGCAAATTAAGGCGGCTAGCCACTGCTGAAATCCTGCTTGACTTCAGGGCGCCGGTTACCGCATCCGCCGCACGCAAAACGCGGCGCGGCGCCAGTGGCCTCCTTTCCTTTGAGTAGCGGTCTAATTTGTCTTACTCTTGGGCCCAACTCACGTCCCGGCCGACCTAGTCACTGCCATACTCTTGGCCGTTTTGCGGCCAGAGGGTTTAGTCGTGTCCATTGTTCTGCTCGCCTGTAGCGTCGCAATGGTTTGGGCAAAGCGGAAGCCGCCGAGTGAAAGGTAAGCTCTCGCATGACGCGTCAGCGTAGAAGGAAGGCAACACACCACTGGCGGAGACGCTGTCGGTCGAACTATGGTGAAGTTGAGCCACGGCCGCCGGCTCACGACGGCTGGCCTACCAATCATCGTAACGGGGGGCAGACGTGTTCGTTGGGAAGCCCGCAACTGCAGCGTTGATAGCATTGTCATGGATGTCGCCCGCAGGTGCGCTGAACAACACCCAAAAGGATGCCATAGCGGCGATAACAATGGCGTCGCTTGTCAGCTTAACGAACTCATGTCCGCGATACGCAGTCATGCAGAAGGAAATTGAAGACGAGGCCCGCGCGGCTCGGTTGAGCGAACTTTCCGACGACCCAGAAGCGCCGACGTTTCGTCGCCAAGTCGAAGCCGAACTACTTCGACAATACAATGAGGATACGTCGCGCTTCTGCATGGCAGCTTGGGGGAGACTTGGGCCGAAGGGCAGCTTTCGACGCCAGTTGCTCAAGGCGAAATAGAACCCGCGGTGTTCCGGTTCGGGATGGGCCAAGGCCATTCCGGCGCGGCGTGTTCATTCTTGTGTCCCCCGCCTCAAGCCGGCTCATGCTGGCACGCGCTGTGCTAGTCCACCGGTACCGCGCCGATCGTGCGGAACGTCGCGGCGTCGGTCGCAGGAGCAGCCTCTCAGCCGTTCCTGCGACCTTCACTTTCGAGGCTCCGGCCCTCTGATCCGCAATTGAATCGGCAGCCGGGAGCATTGGGGGCTGGAAGCCAAGCGATGCCACGCCCTATATCGGCAACGCGTACAAGCCGGATTCCGGTAGTTGTCCGGAGTCCATTTTCGGAACGGGGTGTTCTACCATCGGAACATGGGCGAGATTTGAGCACCAATTCTTACTTCATCCGGAATGCCGCAGCGGGGGCTGGAACCGCGCTGCGGCTTTTCGTTGAGTGAACCCAATTCCTTTTTAGGCCGTAGCTGGGGAGCAATGGCTCGGCAGGAGAATTTGTGAGCATCCAAAGCATCATGGCGACTATATTGGAGCGCGAGTTGGCGGCGCGGGGCGTGCAATCGTTGAGGCATTCCGATTGCATGGACATAGTGGAAAATCTACTCGTCCGCTTGAAGGAGCTGGACCAGGAATTAACAGCGCGAAATGGTAGAGACGGCCGCGGCTAGCCTTCAGGGCAGCTTCTGGCTCATCTTCGGGCCTCCCCGACCCACACTGGTCATGTCCGCTCACGGTGCTCAACCGGAAGTAAGCGGCCGGGATGTCGAACCGCCGCTTTGACCCGCCCGCCTGTCCTCTCATCTCAGCGTGCATGCGCGAGGAAGGCCGTCCACTCGTCCCGCACGATCTGCCGGAAAGCGCCGGCAGTCGCTTCGGTTTCACCAACACCGCATCCTGTCGCGGATCGTCAATGAAGGCTGGATGCAGCGGCGTACCGGACACGGGTGGACGTTTCTGGTGTGGCGTGGAATTCCGTAGCGACGCATCAGGTCCGCTTCCGTGACAGAGTCCGCGAGCTTTCCTCGCAAGCGGTCCTCCGCGAGCTTTAGGTAAAGCTGTTCGGTGTCGGCCCCCGCCAATGCGTCGGCTGCTTTACGAGTAGGGGGCTCGGTTCTGGCCAGACGTTCCGAGTACAGCCGCGCCCAAGAGCAGCAGGAGTTCCGGTTGTCCGTACCCGTAGAAGAACAGGCTGGCTACCACGAGAAGCTGGACTTGCTACCGCGCCGCCACCGGCAGGTAATAGATTGCGAGCACCAAGAAAACGAAGATGCCGAACTGCCAGGTCATGGGAGCGGCATCAGAATCCGCTGAGCAATCTCACGGTGGATCTGCTGGAGAACGGCGCGCTCGAGCGGGCCGCCAAGCTTCTCGACAAGCATATCGGCGGAGCTTCGAAGGAGAAGGCGCGGCCGGAGCTTTTCGGACCTTAGCTTAGGACTCGGCCCACTCTTGAGTTTGCGCGAATGGCGCACGCTGGCGTCAGGACCGATAACGCGCTGCGGGCTTGGAGTTGCTGAACCCCGCAGCCAAAACGCCGCGCGCCTTCTCGAAAGCGTCCCACGCCGCCACATCGGGCACTGGCGGAATTGTCACCAGTTCCTTGCGATCGAAGCCGACGAGGGCGGCATCCACGAGATCTTCGGCCTCCATCACGTTGGGCACCTGGCTGGCGTCGCCGCCCGCTCGATCGTAAATCTCGGTGCGCGTAGCCGCAGGCAGCACGGCCGGCACGTAGACGCCCTTCGACGCGACTTCGGCTGCTAGGCCTCGCGACAGCGTCATCAGATACGACTTCGTCGCCGGGTAGATGCCGCGGGAGTATTCAGGAAGCAGGGCCAATACTGATGCGATGTTGATGATCGCGCCGCTGCCGCGTTCGACCATGCGGCCGACGACGGCGGAGGCGAGCAACGTCGGCGCGAGCACGTGAGCCGTAGCAGTTCGTCCATTTTGGTTGGATCGGCGGTCGCGAAATCACCGATCAAGGCCGCGCCGGCATTGTTGACGAGGATGTCGATGGGCGGCTCGGCGCGGAGGCGTCGGAGAACCGGTTCGAGCTGGGCCTCGACGACCAGGTCGGCCGTGATGACTTCGACCGCAATGCCATGCGCATTGTGCAACCCCGTGGCGAGGGCATTGAGCCTGTCGGTCGCGCGAGCGACCAGCACGAGATCGTGCCCGCGTGCGGCCAGGCGGCGGGCATAGAGGGCGCCGATGCCGCTCGATGCGCCGGTAATGAGTGCGGTCGTCATGGATGTTCCCTCAATGAGTGTTGTTAAAATGATCCAGGCGGGACGTCAGCCGCGCGCTTTCAAATGGAGCATCCGATGATGTACATAGTGACCGGCGCCGTTCTTGACGATAGGGTCTTCGGAGGTGATCGCCTCGATGTCGAGATCGTCCGCGATCTCGTAGAGCGACACGCCATAACCGCCACTCCGGTCCATCACGGGGCCGTGCGCGACGATCTGCCCCTTCGCGAGCAAATCATCCAGGAACGCGCCGTGCTGCTTCATCCAGAGTTTCTCGTCGGCGCTCATGGTTGCCAGAAAATCCGGGCGCGGCGGAATATACTTGCAGAGGTAGTACTTCATCGGTCGCTCCTCGAATAAAAGAGACGCATCTGTTGGCTTGGCGATCGCTCGACTTGAGAGATCAATCAGCCACGCCCATTTGCTTGCGGAAGCTCTTGTCGAAGGTCTTTTCGGGAACGAAGCGCCGCATCAGGCGGAGACGGCCGGCGATTTTTCCGGGCGTATAGCGAATGCTGGGGACCTTTTCAGTGGCAGCCTGCACCACCTTGTCCGCCACGACTTCCACGGGATCGCCGGCCGCAATGCCATTACGCCAGGTCGCGTTCATGGCCGCGCGTCCCCGCCGTTGCTGTTGAACGAGCTGTATCCAGCAGGCAGAAAAACAGTGGCAGCAATGTTAGCTAAGGGTTGGATCGAGAGTGCAGTGGGGTCTCACGGTGTGCGTTATCAAATTACGCCCGTCGGCAAGGCAGCTTTGCGTGCACAAATCCCAAGTCAGAACAAGAGGGATGAGTTGCGAAACGCACTCGTCAGTTTCGTGAGGCTCACCTGAGCCTGGTCAACACCGTAATACTCACGCATAGAATCGCGAACGACAAGAGAAGGGCGAGCAAGAGCCACCAACCGTAAACGCCACCTCTAAGCCAGTTATCGAGCACGACCGAAAGAAGCATTCCGAGACTTATCGACATCAGAATTAAGCCGGCGAATAAAAAGCGCATTGGTAGCTCCTCCCTACATCTGCCAAGCGAAACCAGAAACTTGGGAGAGGGCACACGCCGGCCTGGCGCTAGCGCCCTCGCGGTGAGCGGTCGGCCTATTCATGGCCGTAGTACTGTCGATTGCACTGGTGACGCCCCTGCTCAAAGCTAGCCTCCCGGTACACGGGGCCTCTCACAATACTACTGACGTCGGCAAACAGCCGTGCCTGCTTAATACACTCGACGTAAGGTTTGTTCGACAGCCAGTCCAGTCCCAGGCCGCCAGCGTAAGATGCCTGCGTCGAGGTACCGAACGCACTTATTCCAACTATGGCGGCTAAGACTAAGAGAGCGGTGCGGGTGGTTTTCATGGGTGAATATCCTTCTGGCTGGTTGATTGCAGAAGAGCAATACCGTGCCTCACCTCTGATATATGTGCTGCTAATCACATCCGCGGGGCGGCGCAGGACGTGCCGTCTTTGCGCTGTGAAATGGCGTACTGCCGATGCAGCCGCGGGCTCACCCGAAGCTTTGTTAAACCTGACGACCGGGCGGAGGCTTAGCGATTGGGCGCCACAATGCCCGTGTTTGTATTTCCCAGATCCCGTACAGCCTTGTTCATCGTACTATCGTTTACATAGCCGCTTGATGCCGACGAAGAGGCGTTCTCGGAAGCACTCGGGTTGCCAGGCCGATCTCCTGTTGTGCCGTGCCTGAGAGCATTGCTTGTATTGGGTCCCGGCGAACCTCCTGTACCATTCACCATACCGTTGCTCGACATCGATCCCGCTGCCGTGCTGCCGGAGCCGGCTGCTCCGCTCGAAGAACCAGCACCACCAGACCCTCCCCCTCCGCTGCTCTGCGCAAAAGTCAAGGTGCTAGTGCAGGTGAGAGCTCCTGCAATGAGAAGAGCGGTCAGTTTCATGGCATTCTCCGAGGCTTCGATCCGTTAAAGCTCGGAACGTCTCGTCTCGTTCCTTGAAAGGTTTCCCAATCGACTCCGTTACTGGGTCGGAACTGGGAACCATCCCTAGGGACGCTCTATTGCACCTGGGCAGTGAAGCCGAGGAAATGAACGGGATCCATCTATATCGTCGGCTTGATCCCTGTGATCGGGATTCGGTTTGTCGTTCTTCGGGCTGCGCTAGTGACCCTTGCGGCGCAACCAAGTCCAAAAGAGCATTGTTCGGCGTCCGACGAGGTTCACCCATGCCTCTATTCACCCGGTCACGTATTAGGCGTCCCATGCCAATTTTGGTGAGATTGCGCCGCCGTATGCAAAGTTTGAAGCCGCACCCTTCTCTTCTCGTGCTTCTGATGCCTCTGACACTTGTTGAGCCGTTGAAGATGGCTGCCCTGCTCGTCGCGGGGAAGGGTCATTGGCTCTCTGGCATAGCGATAATAGTAGTCGCCTACGGAGCGAGTCTTCTTATCGTTGAGCGGCTCTTTAGGATCGTCAAACCCAAGCTTTTGATGCTGGATTGGTTCGCAGCAACCTGGGCTATCGTACAAAGAATCCGAGGTGCAACAATCGCTGCTTTCCGTTCCGTTTGGAATGGTCGGACTGAACGCACTTAGCAGCGGTCGTAGGCCTCAAGTCCGGCTCGGGTCACGAGCAGTCCTGGCCGGGCTGCTTCCGGCAGGTCGGCTATGGGCCAACAGCGACCTGGCGGGCCAGGAGGTCATCATCCTTGCATGTATCGAATTGGGTTCTCTGGATCGGACGTGAAGATGCGCTCAATCTCCGCGACGAGCGACGATACCGCATTCTGTTTCAGCTGATCAAATCTCTCGAAGCTGAAGTTGTTGGCGCCGACGCGCAACTCCCCAAGCCGACCTGCGTAGCTGGGGACGATCGGCGCACCTTGCCTGGTGACCGACACATATACGCTGATGTAATTTTTTTGAAGAGCGACACCAATCACGGGCCACTCCGTTCTCTTCCCGGATTTAATCGCGTAGCGGAATTTCCCATAGCCGATCATCTTCATGCGCATACCCGCTTCTCCCACGGGCGTCCCTGCATGGAAAAAACGCTTGAGCGCTGGAGCCGCCCGGGCGATTAGCTTGTCGAGGTTGAGCAGATCATGCTTCCGCTCCGGATCAAATTCGAGATAGGCCTGCAATGTGCCAGCCGTCACTTGGAACACGCTTCCTCCGCCATGGCTCTTGTAGGTATCTTTCCCAGGCAAAGCCTATCACCTGCGTCCAGCCGCCCGCTTGATCGAGATTCGCGGTTTGTTGACCAACCTAACTTGGATAGATGTCCGCGTCGGGTCACAAACCGCCCTTACGCCGAAGGTGGCCGCTTTCGCTTTGCCCCGATAAGCCGACGTTCATGAGTACACGTCTGGGCCGTCACAGGATGAAGGTACGTCGGTGACGCGACCTGCAGGGTCGGTGTTCGACGTTGCGCGTGAGGCGAAGGGCCGCCACTAAGCGTGCCACAAATCGCCGCCTCGAACGGGTGTCCGAGGCGGCGTGTTTGCCCTCTAGTATTTGAACTGCGGCATCGCCTTCAATTGGTCCTTGGTCGCGTTGTAGACGACATGATCCGGATACCAGTTTTCGTCGGCTGCACGCACAGGCCGGTTGGAGCGGTTGACTTCTCCCGTCGCGGCACCACCATTGTTGACGCCTACCGTGGGCCTGTCGGTGGGCGGCGTGGTCGCCGACGTGCGAACGGGCTCGTTGACCCACTTCAGCTTGTCATAGGTTACAGCAACATAGTGCTCGCCCATACCGAGGAATCCACCAACACCCAGGATGACGTTCGCAGTCTTGCCGGACTTGTCAAGAATAACTTCGTTGATGTCGCCGATCTTCTCGTTGGCTTCGTTGTAGACGTTGACGCCGACGAGTTTGGAAGCCCGCCATTCGCCTTGTTTATGCGAGGAGGCGGCATTATCACCGGCGGGCTTGGTCGAAGCGGTTTGCGCCGATGCAGAGCACGTGAACAATGCCGTAGTGAGCAAGGCGGCGACGAGGTATTTGGACATGCGTCCTTCTCCGTTTTGCGAATAGTGGGCGTACTTAGCGCAGCAGCATAATCAGAATGATCAGGGGGATCGGGATCCCGACGAGCCAAAGCAAAATCGGCATGATGTCTCTCCTTTCGTTTTCGATGGATTAGCGATTGATTGCGGGGGCGTAGCCCTTCTTGCCCCAAGTGCCGTCGCGAAGCCCGCCACCTTCGGTCGCGGCCAGCGAAGCGGAGAAGGCTCCGATGAACAGTGAAAGCGTCAGCCAGATCGCGATCTGCATGGCGGCTTTTCTTGCAGCGTCGAGATCCGTTTTCACCTGAGTGATGACGTCGTTGACCCGCTTCTCGGCATCGGCCTGGTTTAATCCCGTCCGGGCTGACACCACCTTGGCAACGTAGGTGCGGTCGGCAGGAGTTACGTCGTTACCGTTGTGGAAGCTGTTCGTGAACAGGCGAACCAACTCACCACGCGAGCCGTCGCCAGTCTGTTGGCCTTGGCCGGACGGGTTATCCGAGCGCAGCAACGTGTCGACGTAGCCGCTCATGGGCGAATTCTGTGCGGCGTTTGCCGCGCCCTGCGTGGCTCCAGCAAGCGTCCCCCCCAGCAACGTGGTTGCTGGAGCGGCCAGCAACACAGCGCCGAGAACGGAGGCGGCTGCCCAAGCCAAAAAGCCATGCGCGGTATCCCGGAAGTGCACCTCTGTCGCCTGCACGCCGACCCACTTCGTACGAAGACGGCCGGCCAGATAACCACCTACCGCGGACGAGATCATCGCCATCACGATGAAATACAGGCCGGTTCCGATTTTGAAAGTCGTCGCCGAAACACCCGAATTGCCCCAAGGTGACACCACAGAGAAACCCATGCCTGCGCCAAAGGATAGAAGCACGAGCGTAAGGGCGAGAGACGCAACGGCCCCCGCCAAGACGGCAGCCCAGGAAACCCCCGCTACCGACGGTTCAACCACTCCGACCTGTGCGTCTTCTCGAAATGCTTCTGCCATTTGTTTCTCCCAGCAGCCGATACAGCTGCCTGGAAAATGCCCAGATGGAACAAAGGTTCCAGGCATTTGAAGCGCTGACACCAGTGTTTCGAGGCTAGATGCGGAGGAGGCACCACCCGGGGCCATACTTCGACAGGGACTCGGCAGCCGACAGCAACTGGAACATGTCGAGCTGTATTGCGCCCCTTCGGTACATCGGTGATCTTGGTTGAGACCTCCCGCGTGCCTGCCCCGCGCCGCCTGCTGCGCGTTCGGGAGATTTCCTGCGTAACGGCACCTGCTCATTTACGGCCGCGGCAATGGCGGAGGAGATTTCCAAAGCCGCTCGATCGTTCCGCTGATCTACGGGATCGCGGCGACCAATTCATCTGTGGTCAGGTGCCAATTGTAAATGCCGACGTTGCAACACGGTCTTACCTCGCGTTTCGCGGAAGAGCCCTTTAACGGCTCGCCATCACGGCAGCGCTTGCGCGCCACCAGTTGCAAAGGGATATTGTGCAGATTGTCCGGCCGCCCACGGCGGGTTCTGTCTTGCCGGCGCGCGTCCCCGTCCTAGCCAGTGCCGCTGTAACTCACCGCTCGTTTGTCATCACTCCGCGGCAGCAGCAAGCTGGCTGACCGGCAGTTTGGCGAGACATATCCGGTTGCGGCCACCCCGCTGGCGGCCGAGGGGGTCTCCGGCAGCATCATGATGAATTCTTCCCCTCCAAAGCGCGCGATCAGGTCTGGATCGCGTTTGGTGGACCACAGGGTCTTAGCAACCATCTTTAGAACCCAATCTCCGATTTCATGGCCGTAGCTGTCATTGACCCGTTGAAATGATCGATATCAATCATGAGAAATGATACTGGTCGCATGTACCTATGCGAACGCGCCAACTCGTCGCGCGCCAGCCCTTCGAAGTGTCGTCTGTTGAACAATCCAGTCAAGGGATCGACCGCGGCAAGGTTTTGCAGGTCTCGCGTTCGCTCCTTCCGATTTCTTCCACTCTCGGACGGCGGAAGGCAACCAGTGGAAGAGCAGCAACCCCAACACCACGCAGCCTGCGATCACGTTGGTCACCTTCGGAAGGATGATCAACTCAGGCCGACCAAGAACATCAGTGATCAATGCGGGAAACAGACCATACTTACCGCCGAAGTAAAAACCGAAGTACGTCTTCTCTGGGATATTTCGGGCGGGTATCGATACCTATCACCGTTAGCAGCTGCCGCGTGTGGCCGAAAGCGCGGGGGTTGCGAACATAGAAATAGATGACGCTTGAGAGCACCGTGACCCACAATGCCACGCATGCCCAATAGATGTATTGCGCGAGAAACGTCATTGCTTTCGCCCTAATTGCATGACGCAAAATTACAGGGGTCAACTTGGTTGCTTGTTAATATTTCTCGCGGGGGCGCACATTCGGCAGAAGAGGGTTAGTTCGGCGTGAATCGACTCGAGTGTGACGCGTACCTTGCGAAACTCGCGCAAGATGAGCCAGCGGAATGTAATCCGAATCCGTCAATAGTTGTGCGCCGGACTTCTGATCTGCCCAGAACGAAAGCGAACCAGACGCTGAAGTTGGCGGCAATAGAGGAACGTTCAGCTGCTGCATCAGCCGCAAGGCTTCCCTGAGACCGTGATGGCGTGCTCCGGCTCGAGATCGTCCAGCTGAGTCATCGCGCAAGTCGTTTCCATGTTTCAACTGCGTAGGCACGCTCGTTCCTGACAGTCCGGAGGCGGAGTTGAATGGTTCAAATCGCAATCAGGCGCTCGCGTGAACGCGCGGGCCACAAAGGTCAATCACTCCGTCCGGCGGCAGACGTTGAGGGCGTCCGATCAGATAGCCCTGCATTTCGTCACACTTCATCGACGCCAGCATTGCGAACTGCTCCTCCGTCTCGACGCCTTCGGCGAGCACTGGAATGCCAAAGCTGTGGGTTAGGCCGATCACCGCGCGAACAATCCCTATCGACTTTTCGCTCGTCCCCAACGCCGCTACGAAACTGCGGTCAATCTTGATGCGGTCCAGGGGAAAGGCGTCCAGATATGACAATGAGGAGTAACCCGTCCCGAAATCATCTAAGGCAATCATGACTCCCAGCAGTTTGAGTCTGTTCAGCGTCTCTCTTGCACGCCCTACGTCCTCAATCAGTACGCCCTCTGTGATCTCCAGTTCCAGGCGGTCCGGCGCAAGTCCGCTTTCTTTCAAAGCGTCTTTCACTTGTCTTTCGAGGTTCTCCCGGCGAAATTGAGCGGCAGAGATGTTAACGGCGATCCTGAGTGGACTGCTCCAAGAAGCCGCTGTGCGACAGGCTTGCCTCAGGACCCATTCGTCGATCTTGGCGATCAATCCGCTCTCTTCCGCAATCGGAATGAACTCGCCCGGCGCAATAACGCCTCGGACGGGATGCTGCCAGCGGACGAGCGCTTCGTGGCCAACTATCACGCCGAGGCGATCCACCTGCGGCTGATAATGGAGGAATAGCTGACCTTCTTCGACCGCGGAGCGCAGATCGTGCTCGACCGCACGTCGTTGGCGCAGCTGCTGATCCATTGCACTGGTGAACAGGCGGATGGCCCCTCGCCCGTCATGCTTTGCGCGGTAGAGTGCCGCGTCGGCATTGGCGAGCAGCGAGTCGGCATCTTCCCCGTCCCTTGGAAATAGTGCGATGCCGACACAAAGATCGAGCTCTAGACAATGGCCGTCCGTCTCGATCGGAACGGCGAACGCCTGGCGCATCTTTTTAGCCAAGAGCTCGGCAGCGCCGGGCAACGGCAGTTGCTCCGTGATGGCCATGAACTCGTCGCCCCCGACGCGGGCAACGTACGCTCCATTGCCAACTTCCTTCAGCCGCCGAGCAGTCTCTCGCAGCACGGCGTCTCCGACTGAATGCCCGAACAGGTCGTTGATGTCCTTGAAGCGGTCGAGGTCGATGCAGAGCACCCCAACGCTGCTGCCCATTTCCTGGGCCCGGTTCATCGCAGCATTCAGGGCTCCGTCAAGCGCGGTCCGGTTCGGCAGTTCGGTAAGGGCATCATGGGACGCGAGATGAGCGATCCTGCGTTGGCTTCGGTTGCGCTCTGTCACATCGAATGCAGCCACGACCTGTGCAAGTTTGCCGTCGTACGTCAAAGAACGACGTTCAACGACCACTTCCCGTTCCTCGCCGGCGCGTGTGCAGTGACTCGCGGCTTTTTGCTCTCCATCCGAGGAGTGCCCGACTTGGCCACTCCTAAGATCAAGTTCAGTCATCCCGAGCAACTCGTCTTGCCTGTATCCGTAATGGCTGCACATCGCCGCATTCGCCGCAAGAAATCGCTGCGACCCGGCCTCCGCCACCCACATCGGAATTGGGTTCTCTTCGAAAAGCAGCCTAAAGGACGCCTCCCGCCCCTTGAGCTCGGTGATGTCGATGCGGACGCCGATAGTACCGCCATCTGCCGTTCGTCTTTCCTCGACGCGCAGCCACCTGTCGCCCGGAAGCCGCTGCTCATGCGAGGACCGCGGTAGGTTGTGCCGAGCGAGGCGCTCAGTAAGCCACTCGTCTTCTCTTCCCAGCGCCTCGGCGTACTGCCCGCGCTGAAGGCCCGCCCTCAGAATGTCCTCGAACCGAACGCCCTGCGCGAGCGCATCGTTGCTGGCCGTGTAGAAGTCGGCGTACTGTCGATTCCACAGAACCAGTCGGTCTTCTTTGTCGAAAACAGCAAGTCCTTCCGGAACGACGTCGAGCGCTTCCTTTAGATGGGTGTGAGCTGCCCGTGCAGCGGCTTCTGCCCGCTCTGCGGCTCCCTTGGCCGCGGCGAGCGCTTGTTCAGTGCGATACCGCTCCGTGACATCCTCGTGGGTGGCAACCCAACCATTGTCCTCCAGCGGGCGATGCCTAATGCGAACGATTTGGCCGTTGGCCAGCTCGACAGTCGTGTCGGAGGTTTGGTCGATCACGCTGGCGCTAGTGCGCCAGTTTAGGTATTCTTCCCTGGACATCTTCGGCGCAGTGCCGACCCCGTAGCGGAGTTGGACGATCTCTTCCAAGAGCATGCCGGGTCGCACGCTTTCCGGACTCAGGGCATAGATCTCTAGATACTGGCGGTTGCATACGATGAGGCGCCGTTGCCCATCGAAAAAGCAAAGACCTTGGGACATGTTGTTCAACGCGGTGTTGAATCGGTCTGCAAATTCGTCGGCCTTCGACTTCTCCGCGATCGCACTCTTCTCCGCCGCCCGCGCGCGCTCGCCTTCTTCCGCCGAGATGGCCTGCTCCTCGATCAGCCCTGCAAGGTTGCGGAAATTGATGTTGAGCATTCGCGCGAGCAAGACCAGGAGCATTGCGAGATTCAGCCCCAAGCAAAGCTGCAGTGGATCACCGGACAGCAGCAGCCGCCCCGAGATCGGCAAGCCCGCGATCAACATTGTCAGCCGAGAGGCAGCTGGGAAGCTGCCCAGACAATAAGACGTGCCGATGCAGCCGAGGAACACCAGCAATGCCAAAGGAGCGCGCAGGGCCGGCTCCACAGTCTCCATAAGCGCCAATATCCAGCACACGAACCCGCCTGTGAGAAGAGCGGTAAAAATCCGCATTCTCGAGAGGTTGCTGAAAGCGTCTTCCGGACTGACCTCGTACGAACGCATCCGCACCCACTGCGCCATTCGCACTATGCAGATGGCCATGAGAATTGCAGGCAGCGCAAACCGCAGCCAAGGTGAACATTCCTGCGGAAGCACCCAGGCCACACTGAAGCTGTCCAGCAACAGGACCGCGTACAGAACGGGCACCTGCTTTCGGAGAATTTTGAATTGCTCCACCAGCAGCGCCCGATCGAGCGGAGTCGTAAGGCGTCCGACCGAAAACAAGTTCGAGGTTCTGCCGAGGTCCATTTCTTTCTCCGCCCTGCGGCCAGGCTAGGAGAGAGTCCGGAATAACGCGTAAATGATGTTGGTATTCTGCGAGTTAAAACGGTAATTGTGAGGGGTTAACAGTATCTTGTCACCACAGAGGCCAACGGCGGCTGATGTCAGCGAAAGGGATGGGCCATGTGTGGACGGCTCCGGGTTGGCAAGGAGAATCTTCACTTGCGGCGTTGGTCGGAGCAGCCATGTGTTCGGCCTTCTTGTGCGGTACTCATGACCGCTGGCCAT
>NZ_JBVVOY010000018.1:0-152082 GCF_055807535.1 Bradyrhizobium sp. Kon37 | reverse complement strand
TTGCAGAAGATGGCTCTTCTAACGGCGCTCCCAAGATCGCGCACAGACAATCTAAAGGGCCGCGGCGCTACGCTTACGATGAACTCGAAAAGCCGGCGTGTGCGTTAGCGATCGATACCTCGGCAATTAGACCATTCCTCCCGATGACGTCTGGGAGGTCGACACGTGGGTCTGGTCGAAGGCGACGCTCCGCAAATTAATCGGCATGCAAATCGGAAACCTGGCGAGAGCCTACGATATACGGCGGTTCTGAAACGCACCACGCCAACGGCGGCGTGACTGCTTCTCGCCAGTTAATTTTGCGCTTTTCGTTGGAGCAATTGTTGACCTTCATTGACGGCGTCCATAACGCCGCCGCCGACCATCATATCGAGCATCAACATGAGATCGGATAAATCGGCATACTGAATAAAGGGCGGACCCGTCCGGCGGGTAACGACAGGGCTTTCCGGCCTATGCCGGTTTTTCGCCCATTGTTCCGTGAATGCGCTGCTTAGGTTTGCGACGCCGGATACCGGGGTAATTCTCACAAAGTCGAAGCCCTTATATGCCGCCGTGTCCCTGTTCATGGCATGGCTTAGTATAAGGCCATCGATATTCTCACCCGGAAACGCCCTCTTGTATGCCGGGCGATAGGCCTTGTACGCGATGTGAACCCATACCTGCCGCGGGGCGTGGAGAATGCCAACGTTGGGATGATCGCTGATCGGAAGAAGAGGATCAATATCGGCCGGCTCGGGTACGGTGACGAGGAGGGCGCTTCTCAAACCCGGGCCTGATACAACCCGCTCCACAGCTCCAACGTAATTGCGGATGGCATCCTCATCGAGGGCCGCGATCGGAACGTGAAGACATTCGGGCAAAGCCCATCGGGTGAGGGCTATGTCTTTCGCGATGTCGTCGATGAGCAATGCCACAGGTGCCCCGTTCGAAGCAGTATACCGCCACTCTTCTCGCGGCTGAACGGGTTCTGATCGTGAAATGCCTCGTACCTGGAGGCGAGCTTAGCCTTGGGATCCGACAATCTTGTTGCCGGACAGCACGAACGTCTTGGAGTTGACGTCACTGTCTAGAGAACCCTTCTTTTTGGCCCGCACGAGGGTCGAATGTTCCAAGCTTTGTCCGCTCGAGGTGTCGCTATCCGAAGCATACTTCTTGGCGACCTTGACGAATTCCTCCGCCACGCGGTCTGCCTTCTGAGCCGGCTTAGCGACTGAATCGACGCCCTTTGACGGAGAATCGACGGGTTCCCAATCGTCCATAGAGCCGCTGAAAATATCAGATTTTCCGGCCATTTTGCGACCTCCGATCCACTGGATCAAGTTGCCATTATATAGTGTTTCACCAGCCTAGTCCAAGGCAGGTAAATTGTCTGAGAATCTTGTTTTCGATCGCAAGTTCTTCGATTTTCGTGCGGCCATGGGGCATGCCGCGAATATAGTCTATTTTTGCCTGGAACAGGGCCTCCGCCGGCCGCTTTCCGAGGGATATCTGCCTCCAGAACGCCGAATGCATCGGAGCTCCAAAATAGTCCAGATTCCCCTCGACAGGGGAATAATGCGCCCCCGTGCAGCCCACAAACGCCGAGGCTCCTCCAGCAAGGAATGAAAGTGCGATCGATTGAGCCGGCGTGACGACCTGGAGCGGATCGCCAGCGCGGTACACGGACGCCCGCGTACGAACGGTCAATGCACCCCAACAGCAACCGGCGAAAATGACGGCTCCGCAAGGGTCAGGAACGTTGCCGACCGTCATCGCCTCAAGCATACCCCCTTGAGTCTCGCCCCAAAACCGAGAGGCGTCGGTATCCGACCCGTGGAGCATCAGGTAAATGAGCTTCGCCGAAAGGCTACCCGACACGATGGCCTCCGAGTGAACCTCCCGCGAGGTTAGCATCGTTTCCGGACCAGGAAGTCCGGTGTACACGTTATCGGCGAAGGGCCGCACGAAATTGCGGAGTCCGAACCGGCTCAAGGACGGCGAAACGCCCCCATTGCCCGTCAATGCCACGTCGACGATCCTTGCCGTGTGTCCGTCCGGAATTCGGGAAACGGGAACGTCGGCCAGACGGTCTCCATCAAGATCGCCATAAATCTGGTCGCTCCAGACAATGAAGTTGTCCGGATCGTTCTGGGCGCTTGGTCCGATGCTGTTGCGCAGACTAGGAGGAAGCGTATCGAACCGCTCGGAGGGAACGACATCATAGCCGCCCACAATCACGACGCCTTTGACCGGCACGTTTTGCGCAGCGCGACGGATCGCGTCGAGCGGGGCAGCCAGCCCGTCGAGATCAACGATGGTTTGGCGGGACGAGGTGATCGTCGCGATCGCACCCGTCGCCTCCGATTTTCCAATGTTATCGGCGAGGCGCCTGGAATTCGTGACAAACAGAAGCGCTGGAAGATCCCTACCCCCGGCTAGTTGTTTTTTTTTAACATCGCTCACGGGTTTTGGCGGCTCCGCAATGTCGGGTTCGCCCGGCTCGATCTCGATCGTAATGGTGACTTTCGTCTTCTGATGGGGGATTTTGGCGGTAACCTCCACCTCACCGGAGGTCGTCGTCCTGACCACGGATACCGGGCCGGGAGGACGACGGGGCGCTTCCGAAACTGCAGGAACAGGTGGTGAGGGCACCTCGGACGATCCCTCCTCCTCCGGCATGACATCCTTGGCGTTCGGCGACGAATCGTTCAGCTCTCCGTCGTCCACGCCGATTTTCAGCTTCGAGCCGGCGAATGACACTGTTATGAGCCCGTTCCGGTCGGTCCGCGCCCAATGATAAGCGTCGGCAATACTCTCGAGAAACTTGAGGACGCCCGGATCTGGATGCTTGGGATCTCCCCTGCCAGTCGAAATTCCGAATGCCTGAGCATCCTTGAACGCTGTCAGCACATTCTCGTCAAACCCATTGTAGGACGCATGGTGCGGAAGCTTGACGAACTGATACGGGCCGGCAGCCTTGATCGTCTCCAACAGCGCCGTCATCGAATCGTCGAGGCCTGATACCTCGGGCACGGCCAATTGCATATCGCCGGTGAGCAGCACTTTCTGATTGTCCGTCCCAAGCGTCAGTACGATGCTCTGGTCGTTCAAGGCAGCACCGGGACCCACCCTATCGAGGTATTGCCGTAGGTCGTCGGTCAAACCTACGGTGGGAGGCGCGGAGTTGGACAGAAGCGCACGATAGATCGCAACCGCGTCCACACCCGCGTCGGTGGCGCGGATACCGTCCGCGGCCTTGCGCACTTTCTTCTTGAGTCCGGCGAGCTCGTCGCGGCATACGGTGAGGTGCTCATTCGTCGGCCCCAGGACTGAGAGGCCGAAATCGGAGAACGCCTTTTCGATCTGTTTCACTTTCGCAGACGGACCCGTGTACCGAACGATCTTGGTACCGTCGGTCTTAAGCTTGGACAACATGGCGGAATAGTTGCCGGAGAGTTTGACGGCATCAGTCAGGAATTGGTCCAGTGCGGGGCCGTCGAGGTCGGGCTGCGGCTCTTCGCACATCGCGGCCACAACCTTTGCCGTCTCTGCGTCCAGCGAGGCGTCCTCGCCATCTGTCGGAAATCCCATTTTCTCGTCGGCGACCAGGGCCCATTCGAACTCGACCGTTCCGTCCTGCACCATCTTCGGGAGGCAGCCGATGTGGTCCGAGTGGCAGTGCGTGACCACGAGTAGATCAATCTTGAAGGGCGGTTTCCCCAATACCTTTGCTATCTGTTGAGGGATGGACGGTGTTGTGTCGCTTGGTTGCCAATCCCCCGGATGGGCACCGTCGATCAAGATCCGTCGATCACCCTCGACCGCAAGAATGCAGTCACCATAGATCTTCGAACCCATGTCAAAGAGATACAATTTCATTGGCTGGCCCCAGCAAAAAAATAATGTCTGCAAAAACGACGGTTCGAAAAGCCGCTGAGTTGTATCCTATTACAACTACTACTGATCTCCAAGGGATATTAAAACTGTCATGTGCAAGCGGCCTGCGATGCGCCGGTCGGGACCATAAAATTCGCTTGGGTAGAGAATGGTCGAAGGCTCTCAGGAATCAGCGCAGGGGGACCACTTGCAAGGCTCACCGAATACCGGCCAAGGACCTGTATCGTTGCTCTTCAAACCAGTCCCGCATTCCCTTCCCCCACAGTCCAAAGGAACCGGGCGTGGTGTCTGCGATGGCGAGGCGCCAGGATCGTTGTTCGTCTGGCAGCGCAGCAAGGTGCGCCTGGAAGCCTGATTTGAGGCGAACTTGCTGCTGGATGGTCGCAAAGCCTTCGACAGGAAACAGCCCAACCGATTTCGGGAGCTCCGCGACGATCGCTTCGGCGTCGGCGTTGTAAGAGACGCAGTCCGCGGCTTCGCTACGAATGTCGCCGTCCGGATCCGTGAGAACGGTGATTGCCGTTCGAACCGGCGCCTGCATGGCCAACACGCATGCTGCGGCACGGCGTTCTTCGCGCGTGCCCCGTAACATCAGCTCGAGCCGTGATCGGGTGAGTGGCAGCAGTTCAATCCGGCCGAGCAGGCTCGTGTAGAAAGCGTCGTTATGGCCGATACGTGCGCTGAGTTCGTCGGCAAGTCTCGTCGTCTCCGCCAAGCGAACATGGTCCGCATAGGCCTTTCGAAGCTCGATGGAGTTGGCGTCCAGCAAGGACGTGAACAGACCCTTCCGGTCTCCCCAGATGGTCAGCAGCTCCAGCATGGCCACCCGAAGCGAGGAGTCCGACGATAGTTCGATCGCCCCCCTTACACGCTCCACATCCTGATCTATCGATCGTGCGATCAAGGGAACCAATTCGGCAAACAGTGCGACGCCACCCGACGGAGCAAACAAACCGTCGACATCCTGGGGCGCGCGACCTTGCTGCTCCACAGTGAGGCGGATCAGTCCAGGAATATTATTCCAACGGACTTGAAGCCGCGCTCCGGGGCAGTGACGCGCTATCGCCAACGCCGCCGGCAAGACCTCGGACGCTTGCTTCGAACGAAGCACGTCGCTCCAGGACGGATCACATGGAAATGTGGGAAGATGTGCCTGAAGCAGCAGGCGTCGCCACAGTTCGACCTTCGGATTCGAAGCAGCGGGGGTTTCCGACAACCCCGCCCAGACGGCATAACCCGCTATCGAAGCTGCGTCTCGGTACTGAATTCTCGTAATCAGGCTAAGAAGAAAGCGATCGTCGAGGCGGCATCCAACGCGAACGGCTGTGTCGACGACCAACGTCGGAGATGGTCGGGTGCCGGGGACATCGGCTACTCGGCGGAGATAGCGCTCGATATCCGGCGTGCAGGTGCCTTGCAGGCGACGGAGGATGCCCGAATGGTCGAGGCCAGTCCCTCCGCCTGATAGATCCGTCAAGGCCCGGTCCACAGCACGCCGGGGATCAAGGCGGAACAATCCGCGCACTGCGGCCAGCCTGATCTCGGCTCTTTGATCAAGCGTCCAACGTACCAGGAGCGGTACCTGCTCGGCCTCCGCGATTTCGGTCAGAAGCAACCGGGCACCGAGCTGCGTTTCGAACGGTACGTCCGGGCGCGCCAGCAAGTCTTGTGTCAGTTTGGAGGCAGATTCGATATCTCCGGCGGCGACACGCTGCGAGGCTGCGACGAGAGGATCCAGTCGCTCGGCTACCAGCGGTGCCACCGGTTTTCCAATCGGAGCCACGAGTGGAAGTTGCCGGTTGGCTCCCGGGGCGAGCCGTTCGGAGCCGTATGCGTAGGTCCAAATATGCTGGGGGTATCCGGGAAGGGAATAGTGCGGATGACCGCGATAGGCGACCAGACGTCCTCCTTCTTCGTCAACGTACTCGGTCGCATCGATGATGCCATACCATGACACCAAGCAGAAGAAGATCAGCGCCAACACCGTCAAAAGACTTCTGGCGACTTTTCTTCTCAGTTGGCGTGGCGAGTATCGCGCCGTGGCGAAACGCACGGACTCCAGAGTCTGGCCGCGCATCACGAAGACCAATGGATCACTGGTGTAGGTGCCGGCGAAGACCATGTCTTGTGGCGGAAGGTTGGCTTCCGCGCGTTTTTCCGCGATGCCGGCATTCAGCCCTTCGATGAGATCGGAGAAATAGATGGCGCCGTCGCCGCGACCGACCACGCGACGTCCGTCCAGAATTTCGACAAGCGACGTTGAGAAGTGGGTTCCAAACCCGTCGGCCGTTTCCCAGGAACGCTGACCGGCGCGTGCGGAAGCCAACAGCAGGCGGAATTCCCCCGATCGGAGCGAACGGAATGCCGCAGGTGCATGCTCGGCAGCCGCGGCGCTGAAACAGCAATCAAGAAGCAGGAGAATGCCCCGGCACTGTGCCGCCTCGATCAGCTCTCCGATATCGCCTCCCGAGACCGCGGAACCGGCTAGATCGCCTTCCTTCGTATCGGCCGTGCACAGGTAGAAATTATCGGCAGCCGCGATGCCATGACCGGCAAAATAGATGACAATCGTATCGTCTGCCGAGGAAGCCTCGAACAGCGATCGCAGATGGCTCAGCACCGCCGACCGAGTACAGGTCGGACCGATCAACGCGGGTCCGGCTCTGTCCAGCGGAACGCCGCACCCGTCGTCGCGTCGTAGCGCCTCGATCAGGGCTCCCGCTTCCCGCTCCGGCGTCGGCAACGGCGGCAACCAATTGTCAGCAACGCGGCCCACCCCGATCGCTACGGCGCGAACCGTACTGCCAAAGCTTGCGGCTGTTTTTCTTGCTAGAACCAAGGCGTGAGAAAGCCTCGACGAGCGGGCGTGAGCGGAGCGTCTTGACCCGGCACCTGTCCTCGGGCGATGGGGGGCGCGCCCCCACCGCCTACTGCGCTGGTGGCACCGGCGGCGGAACAATAGACAAGAAATCCGTTGATTACGCCGACGAGATACGGCATCGGACCGGCGCCGCCGCTCGCAACCACGCCGGCAAGGACGATGATCTGGGCGACCAGCAACCCAAGCCATTTAGGGTTGAAGTTGAAAGCCGTCTGAAGGCCGTTGCAGATGACGAAAGTCGCGCCCGTCGCTCCGCTCAAGGTCAACATGCTTTGAACGGTGAAAAATTCGTTAGGCATTTGCACGACTGTATATCCTCCAAACAATCAAACTCGCACGGTAAGGCATCATCTGTTCGCCTTTGAGGGAAACGATTCGACCATTGACGGGCAAGCCAACAACTGCTCGCTCGACATTCAGGCGCAGTCTCCTTCCCGATTCCACGATAGCCAACGCGATCACGACGATGCATGCGGAGTGCGCCAACCATCGCGGCGATCAAAACTGTCCCAGTTTTTCCGAGAAGGCAAGCGAAGCTCGACGCATGAGCGTACGGCCGAGAAGGTGCATTATGACCGTCCCGGACTGGGGCAAAGCGGGCAATCCGGGCCTACCGCATCGATGTCAGTAGGACTGCTGAAGTGATCATGGCCAAGATCGAAAAGCGCCCGATCGACGCCCATCTTATTTCCATTCTTGTCGCAATCAGCCAAAAACAATTCGAGCTTGTTCTTGCCTTCGCTGGTTTGTGAATTTTCGAGTATCTTGAAGAAGGCGTAGATCGCTCGTACGTCGTACAGTTTCATGCCTTTGCGGGGGGAACCTGCCACGTCTCTCTCCTTTACTCCAAAGTCATTGGTGTCAGTTCGGGCTTAGTCTAGAGGCCCGGGCCCACACGTCCGATACCCGTGCCTAGTTTCGTCAGGGCGTCTTGGGTGTTGAAATCGCGCTGCCGATCGAGGGCAGCCGAGGCCGCAGCCTTTTGGCCGACATATCCCGGTGCAATGATGCGTCCATATTCGTCGAATTGAGGCAGGCCCTTGGTATTAGGCGGGAGACGCAACAGGATGAGGATCGTGTGAAGGTCCTGACGGCTGTTGTCGATGTTCAAGGAGGCACTGGAGGGCACGAACCGTCCAGTAACTGGATCGATCGCCGTCGAGGGATCAACATTTCCAGTGAATTTGGTGGTAAACGTCAGGGTATCGGTCATCTGCGCGGTGGTGTAATTGGCATCGTCACCGGCAAGATTTCCCCATTGGTTGGCAAGCAGGAAGCTATTCACCAGGGAATCGATCCTGAGTAAACCTGTTGCGGGATAGAGCGCGTTGACTTGCTGCGGCATGCCATCGCAAGTCTCTTCCTTCATCAACCGTGCCAAACTGTCGAAGCTGTCATAGGCCCTGAAATGCCGTTTGACTTCACGGGTTCGATCGTTTTTGGCGACAAGCCCGATGCTGTCGTTGCCGGCAAAGAGTTTCTTTACCAGCGTAACATTGACACCCGCGGTGTTCACTTCGGTCGTATCAATTGTAAAATCGTAGCTGACAGACGTGTCCTTGTAAAAAAGCAAAGGCGCCCTGATCTTCGTATCGGTAATCTGGTCCCACTTGACCTCGTGGAAGTGAGCGGGTTGCTGCTCCAGCCATGCAGCC
Source organism: Bradyrhizobium sp. Kon37 (assembly GCF_055807535.1). Classification (NCBI taxonomy): domain Bacteria; kingdom Pseudomonadati; phylum Pseudomonadota; class Alphaproteobacteria; order Hyphomicrobiales; family Nitrobacteraceae; genus Bradyrhizobium; species Bradyrhizobium sp. Kon37. The sequence continues at coordinate 143,667 of NZ_JBVVOY010000018.1, read as the reverse complement.
GTTTGGTATCCGGTCATTCCACGATACACGACACGATCTTTGCCCGTCGCGATCAAAGCAACGATCACTCGGCGGATGGCATCGCGGGTCTGACACCGGATGACCGAGGCGATTCGGTCGCTGTCAAAAGAAGTAGTGTCCTCCGGGAGCGGATAAATCGAGCACGCGCCACAGCAAAGCGTGGATAGGAGGGCAATGCGGGCGATCCATTGCATAAAGGCCTCTTTGCAATTGTTCAAATGTGTCGAAATTCCCGGATGTCATAATCAGCCGCTGGCGACAGACGACCGTCGCGGCTGTTCCGCGCGACCATCTTGTTCTTTCCAACGCCAAGTGCAGTTAAGTGTTGTTCAACGGCCTTTGTCGCGAAGAACGTTGAATTGATGCGCCTTCCCCAAGCGTCATTGTCGAAAGCCCGCAAAATTCAGTACCTAGTGCAAAGCTTCCTTCCTCGAATTCATTTCAATCTCTTGTCCAACCAGCGTCATTCAGACGATGATCAATGCCCGCGGAGCCATCGCTGCAAATCGCGCTCGTCCGTGCACGATGGTGGTGCGCACTCGAAATCGATCGGTAGTATGTTAGTTGTTACATTACTAAAAGTTGATCAACGCGTCAATCGACACCATCAAAGGACTTCTGAGGCCCTCCGGACTCGCTTGCTCCGCCGACCACACATAGAGGAAGGCACGCGCGATGGCCAACATCCTGGCCGCCCAATCGGCGGAGATGCGGGCCAAGGGCGCGGCGATGATCCAGCAAGCTGACAGGCTCCTTTGCGAAAGCTGGAATGAGCGGATGTGGTCAGACGGCGAGCAGATTGATCCGCCGCCCACCATCGACCAGGCCGTGAATGGCGGCTTTCCCCGGCTGGAGATCAGGTGCGCGCGGTGCAAGGGGCCAAGCGACATCGACCTCGCGGCGATGAAGCACCCGCCGACCACCTTCGTGCATGATCTCGCCAGCCGGCTTCGTTGCCGCAATTGCGCCAAGCGGGCCGGCGTCCATCCGCGACTCTGCTACAGTTGGGCTGGTAGCCGCGCCGCCCTCGAACCGCTGCCTGACCGATTTGCAATCTCTATTCGAACACGGCAAACCAGGTCGCCATTGCGTCGCCGCCAAAAGAGACTCGACAAAGCACCGGCCTTCCTGAGTCATCCCGGCAGATAGGCGACGCAGGTCAACCTGACCAAACCTCTTCGCCGATTTGTGGAATCCGTGAAGAGGTGTATCGCCCAGGGCGATGGGCTTGGCGTGGTAGCTCCTTGCGGATTCTACCAGAGCGGGTACTGTATTAGAAGACAATTTGTTTCTGAACTTGTTTGACGATCGTCTATTCGCAGCGCAACGACCGAACATTCAACAGGCAGCGACCTGTCCGCCGATTCCGAGGACGCTTGAGGCTGCGTATCACCCCGGCAGTATCGACGACGGCGAAGGGGCGAATCGAGCTACGGTGGGCGCGACTGCCAAATGGTAGGCCGCTAAGAGACCGCGCACTCAGGAGTAACAGATGTCCCTCGATCAATTTCTCGACAAGCCCCCCGCCCAACCGGAGGCTGGTGTCGGACTCGCGCTTTCAGGCGGCGGCTATCGGGCAATGGTATTCCATGTCGGCGCGCTGATCCGGCTCAATGAACTCGCGCTCCTCCGTAAGATCAAGCGGATCTCCAGCGTCTCCGGCGGATCTATCACGGCGGGCGTGCTTGGCACGAGCTGGAAAGACCTGAAGTTCACCGGAGATGTCGCTTCGAACTTTGAGATCGTCGTCGACCGCGTCAGGAAGATGGCCGACACTTCCGTCGATGCGGGCGCAATCATCGGCGGTATGCTGCTTCCGGGTTCGATTAGCGACCGAGTTGCGAAGGCATACGACTCCGTGCTCTTCCACGGGGCCAAGCTCGAAGCCCTGCCCGATGATTCGCAACCGGGCAATCCCCGCTTCGTCATCAACGCGACCAACATCCAGACCGCGGCGCTCTGGCGCTTTTCCCGCAACTATATGGGAGACTATCGCGTCGGGCTAGTCGAACGCCCAGACGTGTCGCTCGCAGCAGCGGTCGCGGCTTCGTCCGCATTCCCGCCCGTGCTGTCCCCATCTACGCTCGACATCGAACAACCCGTCATCAATACGCCCGGAGCCGACCTGCACCGGGATCCCTATATTAAGACTGCCGTCCTGAGCGACGGCGGCGTGTACGACAATCTGGGCCTTGAGACTATCACGAAGCGTTACGCAACGCTGCTCGTCAGCGACGCCGGCCAGAAGATCACCCCCGATGAGGATCCCCACCGCGATTGGGCCCGGCATTCTTTGCGCGTGCTCGATACCGTCGACAATCAGGTTAGAAGCCTGCGAAAACGCCATCTGATCGATTCCTATCTGCGCAAGGAGCATTCCGGGACTTACTGGGGCATCCGGACGGCGTTTGCGGATTACAAGCTGGCCTCTGATCCATTGAGCTGCACAACGCGAAATCCGATACCGCTGGCGGAGATTCCGACCCGCCTCGAAGCGATGCCCCGAAATCTTCAAGATCGCCTCATGAACTGGGGATACGCTGTATGCGACGCCGCGTTGCGCGCGCATATCGACGTTCCGTTACAAACCCAGCTCGGCGTTACTATCAGTCCGCCGACCAAATTCCCCTTCGCAGGGGGTTATTAAGTCATGCGGCCACTTTCACCGCCAGCATTTCGTCGTCTTCGCGTGTACGCCTTCGACCCTTCTGCGTCTACCGACCTGCGGACGGCCACGATGAATGCTGCCGTCGTTAAGGTGCCGTGGGAGAATATTTCACCTGGCCCCGTCGGTGAATACGTCGAGGTCGTCGACGTAGATCCCGCGAGTGACGCGTTCTACGAACCAATTGACCTGAATTCTCCGGAACTGCTCGCCCAGGACGGTTTCGCACCTTCCGAGGGCAATCCGCAATTCCACCAGCAGATGGTGTACGCGATCTCGATGACCACCATTCGCAATTTCGAACGGGCCTTGGGACGCAGGATCCTGTGGGCACCGCGTTGGGCACGCAACGATCCAAACGCATACAAGTCGAGGCAGTATATCCCGCGGCTGCGAATCTATCCGCATGCGCTCCGGGAGGCCAACGCCTACTACAGTCCGCAGAAGCGCGCCCTTCTGCTTGGATACTTCCGCGCGGGTGGCGCGGACGTCGGCGCGAACCTGCCGGGTGGCACAGTATTCTCGTGCTTGTCGCACGACATCATCGCGCATGAGATGAGCCACGCGATCCTGGACGGCATGCACCGGATGTATCTCGAGCCCTGCAATCCGGACTCACTCGCGTTTCACGAAGCCTTCGCCGACATCGTCGCATTGTTCCAGCATTTCACGATGCCGGAGGCGGTGGGCCATCAGATCAGCCGTCTCCGCGGAGATTTGTCGCAGCGGTCCCTGCTTAGCGGTTTGGCATTCCAGTTCGGTCAAGCGATTGGAAACTACGGCTCGCTCAGGGACGGCATCGATCAAGTCGATCCCACGACGGGGCTGCCAGACGCGCAAGCCATTCACTCTGTCTCCGAGCCGCACTCGCGCGGCGCAATCCTCGTCGCGGCGGTGTTCGACGCATTCGTGACAATCTACCGCAGCCGGGTCGCCGACCTGATACGGATGGTCACGGGAGACGGCTCGCGCTTTCCAGAGCGCGACCTCCATCCAGACCTCGCTAACCGTCTGACCGCTGAAGCGAACAAGACTGCAGGACACGTGCTGCGAATGTGCATCCGCGCCCTTGACTACCTTCCGCCAGTCGACGTCACCTTCGGCGACTTCTTACGGGCCTTGGTGACCGCCGACGCCGACCTTGTTCCGGACGATGACCGCGGGTACCGCATCGCAGTCGTCGAAGCCTTCAGACGGCGCGGCATCTATCCACAGGACTGCCGCTCGCTCGCCGTCGATAGCCTACTGTGGCAGGAACCGGACGAAGATGCGACCATCGACTGGTTGGACGGCATCGACACTGGGTTCATGGAATCGCGTGAGGCTCTCTGGAAGCAATCAATCGACAACGCCGCCACATTCTACGAACGGTTGATGGACCGGTCCAGGTTCTCCGCCGAGAGGCTGCGAAAAATGGGGCTCTCGTGCAGTGACGAGGCCGCCAAAACGATCCGGCGTTCCCGCTCCACGCGAGAACCGGTGCTCGACGTCCAGTCTGTTCGGACTACGCGTCGGATCGGGCCGGACGGCGAGGATCTCCCCCAGCTTGTGGTCGAGATCGTTCAGGAGCGCCGGGGCTTTAGCGAGAGGACCCTTCAGGAGGAGGCTGACTCCAACAGTAATGGACGCGCCTCCCGCGGGTCGGACTTCGTGTTTCGCGGGGGTTGCACGCTCGTGATCGATCTTCACTCCCGAAAGATTCGCTACATCGTGAGCAAGGATATCGAGAGCGCAGTGAGGCTGGAAGCGCAGAGGCGATTCTTGTTTGAACGCGATTCGGAGTCCCTCGGAGCGACATATTTCGCGCTCGGTTCGCACGACGAACCGTTTGCCTTCCTGCATCGGAACGGATGAAGACGATGGCGAAGAGAACGAAGACAGCGAAAGCCAAGAAGACGGCGAAACAGTCCATCTCAAAGGCAAAAACCAAGACCAAAGAGGGTCCCCTGAAAGGGCGAGCTCCGGCAAAGACGGCCAGACCAACAGCAAAAAAACTCGCAGCGCGGCCGGGACACATATCGGTGCGCATGTACAACAACATTTTGGGTGACTGTTTCCTCATCCGAATTCCTGCCGGCAACAGCGAAGTCAAGATCCTGATCGATTGCGGCGCGCTGCAGGGGATGCCCGGAGCTTCCGATATCATCGGCGAGATCGCCGATGATATCGCTCATACGACGGATTCCCATCTCGATGTTCTCGCGGTCACTCACGAGCACTGGGATCATCTCTCGGGATTCTCTCAGGCCCAGGACGTCTTCTCGAAATTCAAGATAGACGAACTCTGGCTGGCATGGACCGAAGACGAAAAAGACGCCGAAGCGGCGAGGATCCGGGCCCGCAGGCGAAAGACGCTCGGACTCCTTCTCACGCTTGACAAGCATTTCGGTCCTGCCGTCGCGCCTGAAGAGGACCCGGACGCCGATGAGATCGCGCCAACTATTGCAGCGCAGAAAGACGACGTCCGGGAACTGCTCGCGTTCACAGGCGAAGCACCTCTCGGCGCCGCCGCGGCACCCAAACGGGCGCCAACCGATGGTCACAGACCGATCGTCTGGCACGGAGCCGGGCGAGGCCGGGGACGGGCAGCCAGTAGTGTTTGTTAGATGACCACCGGGGAGATTATGGCTAAACTTAAGAAGCTCGCGACCAAGGTCCGATATTTCACCCCCGGTGCCGACCCGATCGCCTTGCCATCCAATGTTCCGGTACAGGCTTATGTGCTGGGCCCGCCAAAGGACGATAAGCTCCTGCTGCGTAGTAACCCCCGCAAGGGGGAAGTCTACCTGAGGGGCGAGACCGACGAACTCGGCGCGTATCTCGCCGCCGCCATCCAGCTCGATAAGCAGCGCGACACGTTCGACCCCGACGAAAAGAGGGCCTTCGAGATGGCGATGCCCTTCGACAGCAATCATTTCCGTGGGTTGTCGAAAATGGAGCCGTTGCAGGGTGCGGACGGTTCCGGCTATTTTTCGGGGCGCGAAGGATGGCGGCGAATCGATCGCGACTGGCTCGGCGCGGCAGAACAACTTGCCCTAAAGCTGGATTCCGATACGAATAACACCAGCCTTGTGTTGGCCTTCGTCGTTGGCAAGGACGCCGACCGCCGCGTGTTGCTGTTTCCCGGCGATGCACAGGTCGGGAACTGGGAATCTTGGCAACAATACGTATGGCCTAGCGGCGCAAAACGAGACGATCCTGCTGCCATCGACATATCAAAACTTCTCGCATCGACGGTTTTCTACAAGGTTGGTCACCACGCCAGTCACAACGCCACGCTGCGAGCCGCAGGGCTGGAGCTAATGACGAATCCGGGCCTTGTCGCAATGATCCCTGTCCAAGAGGAGTTTGCTCGCAAGACTAAGCACTGGAACATGCCCTTTCCATCACTCTTGGCCCGACTTCTTGAAAAAACCAAAGGCCGCGTCTTCAGGGCGGACAGATCGCTTTCAGATCTCAAAGCGGACAGCGCCAAAAGAGCTGGAAACGCCGGCGAGCTCAGCGAAGATGATTGGAAGGAATTTTTTAGTCGCGTCAGCGAGGGTCCGCCTTCCCTGCACGGCGAGGTACCGTTGTTCGTCGAATACTCCGTACCTCTCGGCTAAGACGCCGCATCTAATTTTTTGAAGCAAGCCCGCGCCGAGCTGGCAGCTTTGTGGGGTCATCCCACTGCTGCCGCCGTAGCAGGCCAAGGGCTGGACGAAGATGAGCGCAGGAGATCAGCTTCCGGAACTAAGGTATTCGAAGGAGTTTCGGCAGTACCAACGAGCGGCTATTCAGAAGGCCCGGCGGTACCGGGCCAACTTTCGTAACGCAGTCTCAGCTGGAAAGTCTGCGCCCGGCGCTTTTCTCGTGTGCCATCCGACAGGAACGGGAAAAACGGCGGTTATTGCCGGTCTGTCGCAAGCATCCCCAGAGATAGGGAATGTTTTGGTCCTGACGACGCGCGAAGCGATACGTGACCAACTCACGCGCGAGATCAGCGGCAACATTTTTATAGAAGAGGACAAATTCAATCTTGGTCCCAAGATACGGCTCGCAAAGAACACGTATGTCGTTAACGAGAGTCGGATTCTGGAAGGGCAGGTGCAAGAGCTCCACGAAGCTACCATCAGGCACTTCTCTCCCAAGCTGAAGGAGTTCTCTGAGCGGCAATTCGAACGGCTCGTCGAAGACCCGGGGAATATCGTCTTTGGCGAGCTTAGTAAGAACCGCTCGATCATGCTTATGACCGTGCAGATGCTCATCGGACTCGATATCCGCGGGGCTTGCTACAAAGCTCTTCGTGACCACATTGATCTGATAGTGTTCGACGAAGGACATTACGAACCGGCGGCCAAGTACAGTGCGGCTGTTCGCGGCCTTGTAAAGCCGATCATCCTGCTTTCCGCCACCCCTTTCCGCAACGATCTGAAACCGTTCAGTATCGAAAAGAGCAACATTCACCTCTACAGATTCTCCGAAGCAGTTGACGATAAAATCATATGAAAAGTCGAAGTAATCCAACGGCCGCGGACTTCCGATGCGGAGGTCTTTTGCTTGGATGTCATCAACTTTGCAGAAGAACAATTTGGCTCTGATCGCTCGAAGTGGCCTCGTATCATTATTCATTGCGAGGACATGGGCAGCATCACGAGGCTTGGCGAGCGCCCAAATTTGAATACATCAGTATAAATTGATGGAAGGTATCGATGATCACCGATTTCGAATTTTAGCGTTCTTCGATCCGCTTGGAAATGTCAGATCGATAGTCCAGCAGGTCGGTCGCGTTATCCGCTTGACGCCGGGCGAATCTGTGGAGCCGGCATTTGTCCTCATCATTTCCAGGGACGGATAAGTCGGGCCTGGGAGCTTTCAGCTCATACGACAAATCGATCAGCCCGGAATATCTCACCAAGACGATGTCCAAATTCTACCTGGAAAAATTTGCGGCTGTTCAGCCCGAGATCGATTACATCTCGAAGAAATTCAGGGAGCGCCTCGAACTCAACAAAATTGCTGCGGCGGACAATGAAATTCTGTTCGACCGACGCGTCGTGTTCAAACGCATCTCTGGCGCCGATACGTTGAAATCACTTGCGAAACAAGTCGAAGAGGAACTGGTCGTCGAGGATTGCGAATTCAAGCAATACCCCTTTGGTAAGGAAGCTGTCTTATTCGTCTACGCCAAGGTGGCCAGCCCGGACTTTCTAAACACGCTGTACTTTGCCGAAGTGCGGCATGGTGCCCGGCTCTTGATCCACCTGCCGAACTACCAGATGCTCGCCGTGGCCGGAGCGGGTTCGAGTGCCGGTTCGGAGGGGTTGGGCCATCTCGAATCGATAGGGCCGGAAAAGCTTGAATGTCTCCTCATGCCGGGGCAATTGGGTCGCATCAGCAGCTTCTCATCCCAGAACACCAATCTAGGAAATCGCGTGGTGCGCAGGCGCATCATCTCCGCGCCCTCAATCGCGGAAGTTCCCCCCATTTTGGATGAACACGGCCATATCGTTTCAATTGTCACCGGATACAATGAAACCACCGCGAAAGTCGTCGACGATCTGGAGTACTGTGAATTCGTCGATGAGGAGATGAACATAAGCTCACCGTTCGAAAGAGGATTCGTAAGCCGGTTTCGGAGACTGCGGCGGGTGCCTGGGCAACGCTAAATGAGTTGCTTCAGAATCCACTGACAACGCGTGAGATCTGGCTTGTTCTGGGCAACATGCTCTCGGCTAAGACCTTCTATGATGGCCTACGCAGCGACAAGCCGGCACCAGAGACTCTCCAGTTGAACCACCTGTTACAAACGACGATAGCTGCTGCAGGGAGTGTCGGCGCCAAGACGCGGATATTCTGTGCGCCGTAGTCACGGACCGGCTAAAAGAGAGGACAAGATAAGTAGCTCGCCGCCCACTTTTTTTCGGTTGCAAACGGCCACCAGCCTCGGACGGCGATGAACGCTAAGCCCCGCTTCGTTTGCAATGGCGATGACGGCCTGGGAGCCGCAGGTGCCGCGTCATGCGATGTCCGTCAGGATCATCGCCAACATGCATATAGGCGAGCGTGACCTGAAGTGAGTTGCGGCCTTCGCCATCAGCCTACGATCGCAATTGAGTCATAGCGCCCCGCCGCACCTCGCCGACCTGGCGCTGCGACTTTCGCTGCCGCTTCCAGACGCTTCACGAACGAACTTCTCCGCTGAAATTCGGACAACGAAAAAAGCACGTTTCCAGGGGCTTGTTATTTGGTTGCGAGGAGGCGCAACACCCTATCTCCTGCGCTTGTTGCCTGAGTGGATGCTGACCAGCCACTGATGGAGAGTTATATGCGCGTTGAGCATTCAATGACTTGCCGGTCGCACGCACGTTTTTCACGCCGTATTGAGCTGTGTATGGTGGGAGTGCGTGAAGCGCATAGCCGGGTATGGGCGACCTCAGCCCGCTGGCCGGTGCAAGCTGACCGAATCGCGCAACGCCGAGCCGTCGTATTCAGTGCGGAACAGTCCTCGATGTTACAGCTCCGGCACTAGGCTGTGGACCAGCTCCTCCAAGCCGCCTGGAAGATATGGGACCTGCAACATGAAACCGTCGCAAGGCCCCGCCTCGAACCACTCCTGCATGCGATCAGCCACCGTGCTGGGCCTGCCGGCAAAGCCGCTGGTCGTCCTCCCCGCGCCGTAGCGCTGTCCTAGCTCAGCAACGCTTAAGCCTGAGCTCAGTTCGGCGACCTCACGGTAGTGCCCTTCGAGGCCGGGAGCATCGAGATTCTCAGGCAGGACCTCGTCCTGCGGGAAGCGCGAGAGATCAAAGCCGAGATGATAGGACAAGGTCGAGAGACCGGACTGTGGATGCGAAAATTCGTGGAGCTGGTCGCGTAGCGGCTTGGCCTGCTTCTCCGTGTGCCCATGACCGGACGATGGCGGGCAACACCTTGACTGTATCACCGTCGCGGCCGAAACGGACAGCGCGAGCGCGCAAGTCGTTGCGGAATTCTACAGCGACATCGACGAGGCCCAGCGTCACGAAGATGACCTCGGCCCATCGCGCGGCGAAGTCACGCCCGCGATCGGAAGCCCCGGCCTGCATGAAGACCAGGCGCCCCTGCGGCGCTAGCTTTCACACCAACATCCAGCTTGCGTTCTCAATCGAAAAACGCAGGCCTGTTCATGTCAGTTGCGAACGCGAAAGCCGCTTCAACGTCACTCTCGATTGTCCTGCCTCGCGATAGGGCCGGCAACTGATCTCTTGGAAAAAAGAGCGCCTCGCTCGTCTCCAATGTCGGCTGCACCTTCTGACCCGGGAGCTGGTCGCAAAGGAAGAACATCTTGTAAAATTCACGGACATCAGGCGAATATGAGGCGTTGGCTTTGTGTCGGACACCATAGAGACGGCCGAGCAGCTCGGCCTTGATGGGGTCGAGCGGATTCGTCCGCTGCAGCCGCACCACCTTACCGACCCGTTCCGCGCCGACTAACTGCGCGATGTAGTCATGAGCCGCTTCGAACGCCATCTTGCGGATGATCCACTGTTCGTCGTGATTGTAAACTAATCGATTCCACGCGGCATTTGCCCCACACACAGCCGCTGGATTTCGTTGTCGTAGCCGCAACGAGACATGATGGTTCGCAAGCTCCGCCTTAGGTCATGCATGGTGAACTTGGCAATATCCGCCTCCTTGATCAGACGCTTGACCATCTAGGTGAAGCCCGACATCTGGCCGCCGGTCTTCGGTGACGGGAAGACATAGTCGGACGTCGCGCACTGGAAATGTTTCGCGGCCGCGAGCACCTCGTCAACGAGTGGGTGCGCGGCACATGGTGGTGCAGGCCCATCTTGGTCCATGCCGCATCGAAGGTGATGCGGTCATCCATGATGTGCTTTTGCCATTCGATGATGGTTGGCTCGCTGCGACGCGGGCCACCGAGTAGGCACATGCGCGCTAATTGCCCAAAAGCCCCGAGCTTGCCGGATGCGTGCCACACCTTGATGATCTCCTCATCGGTCAGCGCGCGGCCCTTCGTTCGGCGCGCAACTCTCTGCGCACGGGTTTCCTTGGGCGCGCGATAGCCGGCGAGTACGTTGTGCTCCACGTAACGCTCGCCGACGCACCATTCGAGGAAGGTGTGCGTGTGCTTGCGGACGTCCTTGGCTGCGCCGCGCTTACCGGTCTTGGCGGATCCTGTCCACCGCTATGATTTGCCGTCGCGTCAACTCGTCGATGGCGAGATCGAAGTGATCTTTGAGACCGCATCGCAACGCCGACATTGACGGTCTCCAATTGACGACCTGGCGTCCAGTCAGGGACGTTTCGTAGGGGCCATCTTCAATGATCAGGGGCGCCAGCGTGGTGCACTGCCTCTCTGCCAGCTGTTGCCGCTTTGCCTCGCGTTTGGGCTCGTTCGGATCGACCCCAATGACTACCTCGGCGGGCGGCGACGGTAGCGGCCTTGCGCGCGTCCTTCTCATTGAACTTGGGCCATGCGTCCAGCGTCTTGCGTTGGGTGCCTCTCGTCCCAGGTTTCGTAAACAGAAAGACCCAGGTTCGCCCGCCAGTCGCGCGCATCCTGATGGCAAGCCCCGGCTGCTCTGTGTCGTGCAGATAGAACTGCGACTTGACCGGTGGCAGCGTGGCTGCACGTATCGCCGCGTCAGTGAGCCTCAGGTAGTTTGTCGTCACTTCGGCTCTGAGAAGATCGCCGACAACATCCAGACCTGGTTCGAGAACGGCGCAGCCGATGGTTTCAACGTCATGGCCGCCCTGGCTGCCCGGCGGGTTCGACATCTTCGCCGAGCAGGTCGTGCCCATTCTGCGCAAGCGCGGCCTGTTCCGTCACGACTACACGGGCACAACGCTGCGCGATCATTACGGCCTGAGCCGGCCGGCCAGCATCTTCTCCAACGCCATTCAGGCGATGGCAAAATTAGCCTGACAACACTGATTGGACGATGACGCAACAGAAGCCTATCGGGTTGCAATCATTGGTCGCTGGACGGCTAAGGCGTAAGCGAGGGGCATTTATCTATGCCTCTCATAGCAACCCAGGTTCGGAGCGAGGTTATTTCCCGTGAACCAGGTTCTCACGCATTCGGCGAATAGATCTGTCCTTCCGCGGCCGTGGCTACCAGACATCTTATGGCGAGTTGTCGCGCCGGGTTTAGCCGGCGGGTGATCAAGTCTCGACGGCAAGGAAGAATGACTCGGCGTCGGAAGGCGGGATCTGGATGTGCCTCGTCCGATGGGGCAACCCATACGTTTTCGATCGATTCCGCTTCCACATGACCCGAGCCGATCGCGCTCCCGCCGATAGTACGGCAGGAGTTGGATGCGGTCTTCGCTCGCTGTTCCTCGACAATTAAGGGCTGGATAGTCAGACAGCCGACGAACGAAATCCTCTAGTTCGTCGGAGGCAACACCAGCTCGTGGGCGGCAACACACGAGATGCAACGCTGCGAGGCGCTTGAATTCGGCGTTCGGGCGATCGTTTTTGATTAATTCCACCGCATCGATTGTGCGAAGTTGCGCTTCTGTTAAGCGCGGAGCTGCCCCACTTTAGAAAGACATTCGAGCCCGTTGCCCGGATCCGAGAACGGTCTTCCCGCATTTCGGGGCAGCCTGGGCCAGAGCGTAAGTGATGTAGTCTCGCGCCGGTGTGGGACACACGAATCGAGGTTTTGTTAAAAGTGCGTCTCGGCGAGACTACTATCTTTGGCGAAGCCAGCCAAAAGGTTGGCAAGCAGTAGCCGCCGAGATGTAGGCTTGGGGTCTCGCTGGGAGTCACATACTTCGGCCACTTCTCGGCACTCACCAATTGTCGACGGAAGTAAGCGCGTGAGGACCAACAAATTGTCCCTGTCTTGAACTTTCTCAGCGCGAACGAGCTTTGAATAGGGTTCTAACATTCGGCGGCACCGCATTTGGCTAAGCAAGCAACGCGAGGGGAAAATGGCTCCGCTGAGAGTCAGGAGCTGGTGCGGCGATTAACGTTAGAGATCAGATCCCTCAACGTCTGTCTGGAGGATTTTCTTCACGTCCGAGCCGAGGCACTCGGCATTAGTGGAACACAATTGGCGATCTTGATGGCCGTGATGGACTTAGACATGGATGGCGGTGCTCCGGCCGGCGTGGTCGCAAAACTGATGAAAGTCGACCCGTCCTTCATCACGCTACATTCGAAAGCGCTGGAGAAAGTCGGATTTGTGCGGCGCAAGACCGGCATCAGGGATGCTCGCGTCGTCCAGCTCTCGCTAACGGACAAAGCCCGTAAGCGTCTCGCGAACATCGCTGCACAACAGGAGGAACTGGATCAATTCGTTTTCGGTGAGCTTAGCATTGAGGAATCGACGAGACTGTCGAGCCGACTTGCAGCGCTCAGGAAGCGGCTGGAGAGAGCTACCCTGAAAGCCGAACTGGACACCGGCGCGGCGTCAGCCCGAGGGAGGAGCCGACGTTAGAAGGGAGCCGCTTTGGATCATCAACGATTGCTTGAATGCGAGGGCCGCGTGCCCTCATGTGAAGCACCGCCATCGTGAGGAGCACATCGGTTCCTCGAGCCGGTCGGCGAGGCGCCAGCGGCGACAGGCTAAGTTACCATTTGTGGATCGGGAGCTAGTCGATTGGGCCGACCAATACGGATTCGGTATGAGGCCAGAGTTCTCCGCGGAGCTCCAAGTTTCTGGCGTCGCCAACCTGTTACACCCGGCCAGCCGCTAAGACTTTGTGGAATCGTAAAGTTCTTGCAGATCGCGACGAAGTCCGTCGGCCAAACCATCTACGAAGCGACTTGCCATTGACCAAAATCAAAACATCAATTCTAGATTTTCTATCCTCTCACGTCTGAACGGAGGCTAAAGGTCTCATGCGCAACCTTCTCTTTATCTATGTGCTTGCACTTTCCATCCTCGTCGGCTTTGGATCGCCATTGACCGCCGCTCCGCGGGGTCGTTCTTTCATTCCACCGGCTCGGCAGGACGTTTATTGCCTCCAGGGACGTATCTGGGGATATCCGGGCAATTGCCAGTTCTCGACCTATGACCAGTGCATGACCACTGCCTCAGGCACCCTAGCCTATTGCGGGATGAATCCGATCTATGCATTCCGGCAACAAGGAGGGCACCTGCGCTGATGCGTGATGGCCAACTGTGGTCGAGACATCCGTCTTCGCTTATATAATTGGACCCGCCGTGCTGGTTAAGCGTTGGGCTTCCGCCTGGTTGGACGTCCCCGCTCGCGCACGCTCCGGCACCGGCCTCAATCCCCCACCAAATCCGACCGCCGATTTCGGGGCATCCTGTCGCGGCAAGTGTTGCCAGGCTCTCGGAGGCACCAAGAACCACATGGTCGTCATGCCGCACGCCGACATGGACCACGCGGCGATGGCTCTGCTGGCGAACGCTGCATTGGCGGTGCCAATCGGAGATACCACGGCCGAGCGGCTGACCGAACAGCTGGCGCCTAAGGTCCGCGCCCTGAACATCGGTCCTGACACTGGTCCCGATGACGAAATGGGGCCATTAGCAACAAAGCCAGATCTCGATAAGGTCTGAGGCGACATCGACGGGGGCGTACAAGTAGGTGCAAAGCTGATCGTCAACGGACGCGAACTTCGGCGTCAAGGCTATAAAGGTGGATCTTTCATCGGTGGAAGTCTATTTGCTACGTGACCACCGACATGAAAATTTGCCGCGAAGAGATCTTCGCTCCCGTCCTCGCGGTGGCTCATCTATCAGGCGGTCACGCTCAAGCGCGACTTTCCGACGGATGACAAGGGGGCAAGGTGATCAGGGGCTGCACCGCCATCCGATCCTGGACGGCGTCGCGATCAAGGTCGGTGAGACGATCCTTGCTCGAATCACCATCGGCTGCGGATCGACCATCGGCGGCAATGTTTGGCCGATCCGTGACGTGCCGCCGAACAGCATGGTGAGGGCAGGCCACCGCGCGGGACGTTCCGACCGGCTGTGCAGGTTAAGAGTTGGGCTTCCGCCCGGTTGGACGTCCCCGGACAAGGCAAGATGAGCAAGATCACGGCTGAGCATCCCGCCCGTCAGGCCGTCCTCTACATGCGTCGATCAGCTGATCAGGTGGCCAGTAATCTGGAAAGCGAGCGCGTCAATATGGATTTGCAGATCGGGCGCGGCAGCGGCTGGAGCAATGTCGCCTTCATCGATGACGGTCTTGGCCGCTCTGGCGATGGCGTTGCGTGGCCCGGCTTCGAGAAGCTGCTGCCTACCATCCCACGAGGGCGGCGCCGTTGTCCATATCGCGGCGTCGCGCCGCCCTCGGCGAGGTGAGCGTGATCGACGATGGCAAGGCTTAAGAACATTCCGAGCAGAGACGGATAGCACATGGCGCGTCGGCAGACTCGACTTCCCCCAACTATGTTTTCAGGGGGCTAGAACTCAAATTCTCACAGGAGCTTGCGACCTGCGCGCGGCTATCGTTATTGGAGCCTCAGTGACTGAATCGAAGTGCAGCACCGAAAAACCCAACGAGCCAGCAGCGTGCCCGGCATCATGAACCCTGGTTTTCCGTTGAGGGCAGACCCATTAAGAATGGGACCCAAGGCAGGAAAAACCAAAATACATAGGGAGGTACGATCGCGCTATCGGGTGCAATCGAGCAAACCTGGTTCCTTGAGGACCCGGCCACAGCACGTTTGTTGGTCCTGTAAGCTGTGAAGTCGATGATTGTCGCCGGACTTTCTGTCACTTGATACTTCGATACCATCCTGAACCTACTCAGCCAATGCCCTTGTCGCTTTTGCGTTCTCAGCCGCAATTGCTCGAGTGTCTTGAGCCAAGTGCAGCCAGCAAAGCCAGATGTGATCGGCCTCGCGCCGGGCTTTGAAGCGGCCAACGCATTTCTTAGAACAAAGTGCCGTCCGCCAGGAATAATGGCGGATCAGCCCGAACTTTCCGCCGCACATCGCGCAGCACCTTGACTGATCTCGGTGAGAGCTATGGGAGCTGTTGCGCATTCTCGCCTCCTGTCGGCGTTCCGTGGACACCTCGGGCATTTTCGTGGCCGCAGCACCACGCCCCGCGCGAAGTGGGCGGCGCCAAGTTTCGCGATGCGTACGGGACATCTGGCGCAAGTGTGAGACTGATGTGCGCGCCGGGCTCCATCTGAGTGCTTCGGCTACACTGACGAATGTAGCAAGTATCCAATCTCGATTAATGCAATGAGCCCGCGACTCGCGACACAATCCTGCGCTTTCGCGGCTTTGTTTGATGGATTTCAGCCGGCACGGCTCAAGAGGCGCCTAACAGCACTCCAAGGCTGGTAAGCACCACCGCTGCGCGTTCGCATGGGTAAACTTGGTACCTGACTTCCTTCGCGACGTTTGGAACACATGATCACTGCGGAGACGCAGAGTTGTGGCTGCAAGGCCAAGCTGAGGTGCGGTGCTTGGTTTTCCCAGAGAAGGCGCGGCAAGCGACACTTCAGGTCAGCGCAGCGGCCGCATCCGTGATGCTGCCGTAGATTTGGTCAAGATCTGCCGCTGTGACACAATACGGAGGCATCACGTAGATCGTGTTCCCGAGCGGCCGCAGCAGCAGATTTCGCTGCTTAAAGAAGGCCTGAAGCTTCGGACCGAGTTCCGCAAGATAGCCTTCATCGCTCGCTTTCAGATCGAGTGCTGCGATGGTGCCAGTCCGGCGGACGTTTTCGAAGCGCGGATCGGCGCGGAGGACCTCAAGCGCCTCTTCTTGCATCGTGCCGACCGACGCCACGCGCTGGTGAGTTTCCGGATCGTGCCAGAGATCCAGGTTGGCCTTTGCGGCGGCGCAGGCCAGGGGGTTCGCTGTATAAGAACTCGAATGAAAGAATGTCCGTGTACGATCCGTTGAATAGTGCGCGTCGAAAATATCCGCCCGGCACAGTGTCACCGCGAGCGGAAGCGTCCCTCCCGTGAGGCCTTTGGAGTAGCAGGCGATATCGGGAATGACATCGGCCTGCTCGCAGGCGAATAAGCTTCCAGTGCGGCCCCAGCCCGTCAGGACCTCGTCGGCAATGAAGAAGACATCAGAGGCCTCGCAGATGCGCTTCATCTCTCTTAGCACCCACGCCGGGTACATCAGCATCCCACCTGCCCCCAAAATCAGAGGCTCCACAATGAACGCGGCGGGCATGTCGTTTTGACAAGCCGACTCCAGCGCATCCAGTGTCGCCTGCTCACGACCGCTCACAGGAAACGGGATTGAGGTCACGTCAAACAGCAGGGGCGCGTAAGGCGCGTTGAACACGCCTGACCGACATCGCACCAATTGTGTCCCCGTGGTAGGAATGTTGCATCACGACAATGCATCGTCGCGGTTTGCCGATGTTGTGCCAGTAGCCGACCGCCATTTTTAGCGCAACTTCCACGCTGGCCGAGCCACTGTCCGAGAAGAAGACATGCTCGAGGCCATCGGGTACGAGCTTCAAGAGTTGCGCAGCAAGCTCCTCCGCCGGTTCGTGAGTGTAGCCTGCGAAGATGATCTGGTTGAGCTTGCCTGCCTGTTCCTGGATGGCGCTCACGATATGTGGATGGCAATGGCCGTGGGTCACCACCCACCAGGATGATATAGCATCGATAATTCGGCGCCCATCAGCGGTGTGGAGATAGGCGCCATCTCCCCGCACAATTTTGGTTATCTTCTCTTGGAGCGCATGTTGTGTGAACGGATGCCAGATCGGCGACTTCGGCTTCGTCGTCATTGCTTGAATTGATCGGCACGGAACGAGGTTTTGAAGGCGGCCTGCAGCGTGTCTGCCGCGAGGGGGGACAGCCACGGCAATCGCCCTAAGCAACGCGCCCGTCCAATCTCGCGAATTGCGATCTGGGTCTCAGCATTTGGTTCCCCAATGAAGGCAATCCCAAGAATAGGGATCTGGCGCGTTCGCAGAGCCTCTATCGACAGCAGCGAATGATTTATGGTGCCCAGTGCCGTGCTCGCGCAAAGCACGATTGGAAGCCGCCATCGCTCGAACACATCAATGTAGAGTGTATCGCCCCTCAGCGGCACCATCAGGCCGCCAGCGCCCTCAATCACCAACGGTCGCTCCCCGGTGTCTGGCACATTGAGCGATTCTGGCTCGATGCGAACTCCGTCAATTTCAGCGGACTGGTGGGGCGAAACGGGGGTGCGAAGTCGATAAAGCTCCGGAATGATGCGATCGGGCGAGAGACTGCCCAGCCGTGCGACGAGCTCGGCATCAGTCTCTCCTTCGAGACCGGCCTGAATCGGTTTCCAATAGTTCGCGCCGAGGAGATCGGCGAGTCCGGCGGAAAACACCGTTTTTCCGATTCCGGTGTCTGTGCCTGTCACGACAATCCGCTGACTCATCGAGCTTCACCTCTCGTCTCAATAAACACGTCGAGCACCGAACGCACCTTGTCCTCTTGGTCGGCCGGAAGCTTTCATCATTGCGCCCATTATTGCCGGGGCGCTCGGCCGAATTTCTCTAATGCTGGGCCGTTCGTTGCCGAATTCCGCAGCTAGTCAGGAGAATTACAAAGCTTTCATGTCACAACCGTCGAGGCCTGCGGGTGTGCTTAATCTATGCACGAGCGCGTTCTAATCTTTGCAACGCCTTCACTGCCTAGCCGTGGACCAGTTCCACCGGCTCTTCGAGGCGGCCTGAATCGGTTTGCAATAGGATGGGACCGGGAGATAGGCCTCCGTACCGGTCACCACGAGCCTGTTTAGCTCATCGAGCTCCACTTCTTGTCTCCTCGAACAGAGCATCGAGCATTGCACGCACGTCATCCTCCGCCACGTTAAGCGTCAGTGAAATTCGCAGACGAGCTGTTCCCGCCGGAACAGTTGGCGGCCGGATGGCGCGGATATCGAAGCCGCGCGCCTGCAGTCTCGATGCGAGCCGCATCGCACGCCCGTTGTCGCCCAGAATATAGGGCACGATCTGCGAGTCCGAGGGACTTCGCCCACGCCGCGCGCCGATCTCTCGATGCGTGAACGCGACCAGCTTGGCCAAATGCTGCTGTCGCTCCGGCTCCTCCCGCAGGATGATAAGTGCCTCCCGCACGGCGACGGCCATCAATGGTGAGGGCGCGGTGGCGAAGATGAATCGACGGCAGCGATTGACCATGAAGTCGCGCAGCACGCCTGACGCCGTGACCAGCGCCCCGGCCGCTCCCAGTGCTTTGCCGCGGGTATGGACAACCAAGAGGTTCTCGCGCCTTTCATAAGGCGCGGTGAGGCCTCGACCTTGTTCGCCGTAAACGCCCGTGGCATGTGCCTCATCCACCACGACAAACGCATCATATCGATCCGCCATCGCGATCAGCTCTTTGAGGGGGCGAAATCGCCATCCATGCTGTAGAGACTTTCAACCACGATCCAGACGCGGCCCATTCCGCCCCTGGCCCGCCAGTCACAAATCGTGCTTTCGACCGCCTGCGGATCATTATGGGCGCTTAGACGAAAATCGGCCCGGCCAGCACGCGCTCCTTCATGAACGCTAGCGTGCACAAGAGAATCGAGAACAAGCAAATCGCCCAGCTGGGGCAGCGTTGTCAGAACTGCTAAATTTGCGACATAGCCGCCCGGGAAGAAAAGCGCCGCCTCCGCCCCAAAGAACTGGGCTGCGTCCGCCTCGAGACATTCGTGTTCGTCGCAATTGCCACGCAGGAGCCGCGACCCGCCGGCCCCGACCGGGGTGCCGGCCTCGAGCGCAGCCGTGATAGCCGTCTTCATGCGCGGCGCGCTCGCCAGCGCCAGATAATCGTTCGATGTGAAATCGAGCCCACCGCGCGGCTTGAGGCTGCGCAGCCGGTCGTCCTCGTTCAGCGCCTGCAACGCCGCGACATAACCGGCAACTTTGACCGCAAGGCTTAACGTCACTCTTTAACTCCCAGGATCGCGCAAGAAAAAGTCTGTCGGCCGCCTAGAACAAGCCCAAAGATCGGCCTCTTGGCTCCGACTGCAGAATGCACTTTTCTCGATTAACGAGCACAACGTGCGGCTTGAAAGTTCTTGCTTCCGTCTCGTCAAAGGAGTCATTTCGGCTTCCACCACATAGATCGCCAAGTGCGCCCGGTTTCGATGTTGTAGGTCTCGACGCGTTCGTGAATCAGGGGACCTGCCGCATCAGCACGCACGATCATTCGAAACCGAGCCATCACTGTCGAGATCGGCCCCACACCGACGCGCGATGGAGTTTGCCTTTCACGGTAATCTGCATTGTCACTTACGCTGAAATTTGCGGTACAGCGTGCGCGCTGCCTCTTTCATTTCGTAAGCCCGCACCTGATCCCGAGCCGGTCCAGCAAGTTCGCATCACGGCCGCGCTGCGGGTTCTTAGTCGTCAACAGCACATCGCCGATGAAGATTGAGTTTGCGCCGGCCAGAAAGCATAGGGCCTGCAGTTCATCGCTCATGTATTGCCGTCCAGCGGACAACCGCACGACGCTCATCGGCATCATAATCCGGGCGGTCGCTACCAGTCGCGCCAGTGCGATCGGATCGGGCCGCTCTGCGGTGTCATTGACCGGCACACCTTCGACCGCGTTCCAGAGGTTAAGTGGAACGCTCTCTGGGTGCGTCGGGAGATTGGCGAGCAGGACAAGCATCGCGATGCGGTCCTCGACACGCTCGCCCAAGCCGATAATGCCACCGCAGCAGACCTTGATGCCGGCAGCTCGCACATGTTCGAGAGTGTCGATCCGATCCTGCAAGGTGCGGGTGCTGATGATCTTGTCGTAGAAATCCGGTGAGCTGTCGACGTTGTGGTTGTAGAAGTCGAGCCCGGCTGAGGCGAGCCGAGCGGCCTGCCTCGGCGTCAGCATGCCAAGCGTAACGCAGGTTTGCATGCCAAGCGCCTTGACCGCAGTGATCATCTCACAGATCGAATCGACGTCGCGGTCCTTTGGGCTGCGCCACGCCGCAGCCATGCAGAAGCGAGTGGCCCCAGCATCGTTAGCGCGTTGCGCGGCGGCGACAACATCGGCGCAATCCATCATGCGGGTCGCTTTCAGGCCGGTGTGGTAATGCGCGCTTTGCGAGCAATAGCCGCAGTCTTCCGGACAACCACCGGTCTTGATGCTGAGCAGGCTTGCAGTCTCGACGTGGTTTGGGTCGAAGTTGTCCCGATGAGCGCGTTGCGCGCGAAACATCAGCTCGGCGAACGGCAAAGCATACAGTGCTTCGGCTTCGGTACGCGCCCAGTCACCGCGGAGCGGCGCACTATTTCCGCCGCCGTGCCACTTCATCTTCACCACAGCAATCATCAAACTTGCCTTAGCATTCCATCATAGATAATGAGCGAAACTATCTATGAACCGTAGATCTGGAGTAATGCTAGCCCATGCGACCTGCTCATGCATCCCGTTTTGCGGTAGATAATCTATCATTATCCCTGACCAAAACGCGACGACTGCGGCGCGCATTGCCGAAGCGATCGGCAAGCGCATCATCAGCGGCGAGCTGCAGCCCGAGGCTCCACTCCGGCAGGATCATGTCGCGCGGGAATTCAATTCAAGCCACGTCCCGGTGCGCGAGGCGTTTCGGCAGCTGGAGGCCCAACACCTTGTCGTAGCGCAGCCCCGTCGCGGGGTACGGGTTGCGCCGCTCGATACCAAGTCATTGAAGGAGATTGCGGAAATGCGTGCGGCGCTCGAAGTGGTCGCGTTGCGCAATGCAGCTCCAAAGCTCACCTCTCAGCATTTGGCGCGGATCGAACGCGTCCTGGTTGAAGGAGACGACGCTCAGACGATTGAGGAGTCTGAGACAGCCAACCGCGCGTTTCACCGCGCGCTGGTCGCACCATGCGCAATGCCGCGCCTGCTCGCGAGCCTCGACGGATTGCAGCTTGCGAATTCTCGAATGGTGTTCGCTATGGCACGAAGCGCCGGCTGGCGCCCGCGGTCGAATCAGGATCATCGCCTGATCCTGCAGGCGCTGCGGGCGCGCAATGTCGAGCACGCCTGCAACCTGCTTGCACGCCACATCCAAACGATCGAGCGCCTCACCATTCCCGTGTCCGCTGCACGATGATATCGGGCGAATTCGGTGCTGACCCATCGCAACATTGTCCTCGTCTTGCGCGTGGCACGAGGTGTGGTTGCGCCAAGCTCCATCGCAGGATAGTTATGCATCCAGCGATATCACTCACTGCGGCACCCATGATTCGTCACATCGTCTTGTTTAGCGCCAAGGATCAGGCGCATATGGACCGGATCATCGAAGGCCTAAGGGTTCTCACCACAATCCCCCATGCACGCCGGCTCGAGGTCGCTCGCAACCGCAAGGCCGACCAGCTCGGCAACGACATCGACGTCGTGGTCTATGGTGAGTTCGATAACGAGACGGAGCTCGCAGCCTACAAAGCGCATGATCTCTACCAGGAATCGATCAGACGGGTTCGACCACTCAGGGAGTTGCGGTTCGCGGCCGACTTCAATGTACCAACAGATGAGCGTTGCGTGTCAACGTCAGTGATAAGTTCGAAGGCTCAGCGCATTGATTTCACTGGCGGGGATTAACCTGACAATCGATCTCAGGACTTTGCGGGCCCGAGATGAGCTGGCTCTCGCTGGGGCGAGGATCACAATCGAAAGCGCGCCTCCGAGCGCGCCGGCCGTCCGGTGACTGACGGGGCGATGCACGTCCGCGAACTGCAGTGGATCGAGCCCGTCATTGCGATGCAACGTCTGGCGCATCGATCGCACCTTACGTTTTTCGACAGCGCAGCAAGCCATGAGTTACTGGGGCGCTATTCATATCTGACCTGCGATCCCTTCAGCACTTATACGGTCGTTGACGGACAGGCGCGTTGCAATGGAGAGACTCTTGATGACGATCCATGGGAAGCTCTTCGCACTCTGCTGGCCAGGTTTCGCCAAGAGCATCGGCCCGATCTTCCGCCGTTCCAGGGAGGCGCGGCTGGCTTCTTGGGTTACGATCTGAACAGGACGCTGGAGCGATTACCGGCGCCGGCAGCTCCTGGTCAGCAATTGCCCCAATCTATCCTGCATCTTTATGACGTGATCATCAGCTTCGATCATCGCGACGACCGATGCTGGCTCGTTTCTACTGGATGGCCGGAGCAGGATCCTGTGCGGCGAAGCGAGCGCGCACGCCGGCGAGCCGATGAGTTTGCAGCCCTGCTTGCCGGCCCAAAAGCGCCGCGGAATAACTTTCTGGCCACATGGGGCAGATGGCATTCGAACTTCAGTCGTGAGGATTATATTGCGGCGGTACAGCGCGTTATCGATTTGATTCTGGCCGGCGACGTCTTCCAAGCCAACATTGCGCAACGCTTCAGCGCTGAGATCTCGACTTCATTCGATCCCATCTCTTTCTACTGCCGGCTGCGATCCTTAAACCCAGCCCCCTTTGCAGCCCTGCTGCGCTACGGCAAGCTCACCATTGCGTCGAGCTCGCCGGAACGGCTTCTGAAGCTTGACGGACGGCAGGCCGAAACGCGACCCATCAAAGGTACGATCGCGCGATCCGCGGATTCCAAGGAAGACCAGCGCCGCGCTCAAATGCTGACCGCATCCGAAAAAGACCGCGCAGAGAACACCATGATCGTCGACCTATTGCGGAACGATTTATCTCGCGTTTGCACTGTGGATTCGATCGGTGTTCCAGCCTTTTGCAAGCTCGAAACGTATGCCTCAGTGCACCACCTCGTATCAGTCGTCACGGGTGAACTTGCAGAGCTCCAAGACGCCGTTTCCTTACTTCGAGCTTGCTTTCCCGGCGGCTCGATTACAGGAGCACCGAAGGTCCGCGCGATGGAAATTATTACGGAGATCGAGGATGTGGCGCGAGAGGTCTATTGCGGAGCGATCGGCTTCATAGGTTTCAACGGACACATGGATACGAATATTGCGATCCGCACTGTCACGATCAATGACGGATCGGCGGTGTTTCACGCCGGGAGCGGTATAACGGCGATGTCGGAGCCACAAGCCGAATACGAGGAGACGCTCGCCAAGGCGCGGCGCATCTTTGATGCATTTGGTGCCGAAACGCCCGGTGCGTTGTGATCGTGATCATTGACAATTACGACTCCTTCGTCTTCAACATTGCACGCTATTTCCGCGGGCTCGGACAAGCAACCGAGGTGTTCCGGAACGACGCGGTCGGCGTGAGCGACCTTGTTGGCCTCAAGCCGCGCGCAGTCGTTATCTCCCCCGGTCCATGCACTCCTATGGAAGCCGGAATATCTACCGCCGTCATCCGCGAACTTTCCGGGCGGCTCCCAATTCTGGGCATCTGCCTCGGACACCAGTGTATTGGCAGCGTTTTCGGCGGACGCGTCGCGCGTGCACGTCGCCCTATGCACGGCCGGTCCTCGTACGTAACGCATGACGGCCTTGGGCTATTCAAGGACCTCCCGTTTCCACTTTGCGTCGGGCGCTACCACTCTCTCGTTGCCGAGCTCGATGAGGCCTGCCCCCCGCACCTCACGGTGACCGCGCGTTCGGACGAAGGCGAGATCATGGCCATTGCACATCGCCACCAACCAACCTATGGCGTGCAGTTCCATCCGGAATCGATACTTACACAGCAAGGGCACCCCTTGCTCATGAACTTTCTGCGACTTGCAGAGACCTCCTGGGCGTGGCCATCGGATAGCAGGAACGATCCTTCCTGGCTCGTGGTGAGGTCCTCACTGGCATGAGGCGGCACGAAATGGAGGAAGCCGCTGGCCCATGGCAGTGGAGACGCCAGGGATAGCCGGATCGCATAGCGGCATCGTCGGAACGGCCGCGGACGCGCTGATCAACTCGCCTCGGGTGGAAGTTGTACTTGACGCGCCCGGCGACGGAATCGCCGCGAAAGCGGCAAGCGCCGGCCACATCTTGGCTAGCGATTTCGTGCGGCAGGCGAGCAACTATGAACCTGCCCGAAAGGGATGGATGAACGCGTTCAGCGGTTCAGGATCACATTGTCGATGAGCCGGGTCCGGCCGACATCCCCTGCGACGCAAATAGCGGCGGGGCCAGTGAGGGGACTTGCGGCTGACCCGAGTGTATGGGCATGGACAATTTCCAGGTACTGCAGGTGATCGATTGACTGCAGATGCCACTTGGCTATCTGTGCCAGTTTCTCGGGGTCACGCTCACCTGCCCGAAATGCCGCCTCAGCCGCGAACAAGGCTCGGCTGATTGCGAGGGCGCGTTGACGTTCCTCAGTGTTGAGATAGCGATTCCGACTGCTCATTGCGAGCCCGTCGTAATCTCGAACCGTTGGCACGATGACGATCTCGATCGGAAGATCCAGATCAACCGTCATCCGGCGAACGACCGCACATTGCTGCAGATCCTTCTGCCCGAAGAAGGCGACGTTGGGCTGCACCATGTTGAATAGCTTGCAGACGACAGTCGCGACACCACGAAAGTGCCCAGGCCTGAAGGCCCCGCATAACGGCCGCGCCAAGTCGCCCGGTTCAACGAACGTGTCAAACTCAGGCGGGTAGATCTCCCGTGCATCTGGGGCGAAGAGGTAATCTACCGCGGCCTCTGAGCACAGCCTTTGGTCCCGGGAGAAATCACGCGGGTAGACACTTAGATCCTCGTTTGGCCCGAACTGAGTGGGATTGACGAAGATGCTCACCACAGTCACGGCGCACCGAGCCCGGCTCGCCTTAACCAGCGCCAGGTGTCCCTCATGCAGGTAACCCATCGTCGGGACGAATCCGATGTGTCTGTCGTTCTTGCGGGAGTCTGCGAGAGCGCGGCGGAGCTCAGCGGCCGTTGTGATTGTCTGCATGTTCTGAACTATCAGGGAGAGATCGAGGCGCCCAATTTGCGATCACGCCGCCAAGACCTTCAGGCAGCCGATAAGCCTCCTGTGGTCCCGGAAACGTGCCGAGACGAACGTCAGCAGCCCAGCGCGATAGCGCCTCCTGCATGAGTTGAAAACCGTCTGCATACGCGCGAACGAATTTCGGCCGGCGGCCCTCGGCCAATCCGAGCACATCATGCAAGACGAGCACTTGCCCTGAGCATCCGGGACCGGCGCCGATTCCGATGGTTGGTATGGCTAGCGACTCGGCCGCCCGTGCGGCAAGTTCGGCTGGGATTCCCTCCAGGACGAGAGCGAAACACCCGGCCTCCTGCAGGCGGTGCGCGTCATCCAGCAGGCGCAATGCATCATCCGCGTTCCGGCCCTGCACCTTGAATCCCCCCATGACGTTGACACTTTGCGGTGTCAGGCCAAGATGGCCCATAACAGGGATCTCACAACGGACCAAGGCGCGAACCATGTCGACGCGGCTGGCACCTCCCTCGAGTTTCACGGCATCGGCACCGCGCTGCAGAAAGCCGCCGGCATTGCGGATTGTCTCCTCGGCGCTGAGGTGAAAGCTAAGAAAGGGCATATCGGCTATCAGGAGAGCACGGGGCTCGGTGCGCGCGACCGCCTCTAAGTGATGGTTCATCATCGCCATGGTGACCGGAAGAGTGCTGTCGAATCCGAGACAGACATTCCCGACACTGTCGCCCACAAGAATAATGTCGACGATCGGATCGGCGATGCGAGCGGTAATTGCGTCGTAGGCAGTTGTCATTGTGATGCGACGCCCTTCCCGCCTCCATTTCTGCAGAGCGGGAACAGTAACGCGCTCGATAGGCGCTTTCGAAAAATCGCTCATTTTCGACCCTGATCCATTCTGCCCGGACATTGCTGCCCGGATTCCACGTCGGCGTTTGCTACTAGCGGCGCGAGAAAGCGGTCAATACTGGCGCGAAGAAAGCAATGTACCTCTCCAAACATTAGGTGTGGCGGGCCAGAACTTCCAATGATCGCGCGATCATTGGGTCAGACGTCTCCGTCTGGCCCCGGGTATCTGCGTCGCCATTGGCCGAACCCACCTGCTGTCTCCATCGATTTCGGCCGAAGGATAAACCGATGCGGATATGGAAAGCGTAAGGCACCGCGCAATCCGATCTGGCGAAAGGCTTCCGAGGGGGGGACGATTTCGCTATCAGCTCCGCCTGAACCGTTTCCACGGGCGTCAGTGAGACCGGCGAGCGCGGTGGAGAATTTGTGTTGCTCCGGTCTGGGTCGTGCCTTTCAGGCACCGGAGGTTCAGCGGGAATACCCTCTCGTCTCCTCAGCCAGCGCATCCAGCATTGACGCTACGTCCTTCTCGTTGACGTTCAGCGTCAGCGAAATTCGCAGACGGGCCGTACCCGCCGGTACCATTGGCGGCCGAATCCCGCGAATATCGAAGCCTCGCTTCCGCATGGCAGAGGCGAGCCGGTTCGCATCTGCGTTATCGCCCAAGACGTACGGCACGATCTGTGAGTTAGACGAGCGTTGGAGGCCACGCGCCTTCATCTCGCGATGCGTGAATGAGATCAGCCTTTCGAGGCGTTCCCGGCGCTCAGGTTCTTGCTGCAGAATCAATAAAGCCTCCCGGACAGCAACAGCGATTAGCGGTGATGGGGCGGTAGCGTACATGAAGGGGCGACAGCGGTTGATGATGAAGCCGCAAACTGCGCTGGAGGCAGTAACGAGTGCCCCCGTGGCCCCAAGCGCCTTTCCGCACGTATGAATGACAACTACGTTGTCACGTCCCGCGTAGGGCGCGGCGAGCCCTCGTCCCTGCTCACCGTACACGCCTGTAGCGTGGGCCTCGCCCACCATCAGGAACGCGCCATACAGGGCCGCCAATGCGACGAGCTCTTCCAGCGGAGCGAAATCGCCATCCATCCCGTAGAGGCTCTCGGCCACGATCCAGACGCGCCCCATTCCGCCTTGAGCCCGCCAGTCACGGATTGTATTTTCCACCGAGTGGGGATCGTTGTGGGCGCTTATCCGAAAGTCGGCCCGGCCCGCTCGCGTCCCGTCATGGATACTTGCATGAACGAGCGAATCGACAACAACTAGATCGCCTCGCTGCGGCAGGGTTGTCAAAACCGAGAAATTGGCCGCATAACCACCGTCGAAAAGAAGAGCCCTCTCTGCTCCAAAGAACTGAGCCGCTTCCGCCTCGAGCCGCTCGTGTTCCTGGCAATTGCCCCGCAGGAGCCGCGGGCCGCCCGCCCCGATTGGGGTGCCGGCCTCTATCGCACGGGAGACAGCCTGTCTCATGCGTGGCGCACTCGCGAGCGCCAGGTAATCGTAAGATGTGAAATCAATCCCTGCGCACGGGTCAGGGCCCCGCGGCCCGCTGTTTTCCTCCCGGGCATGCAAAACAGGCCTACAATCCGCCTTCTTGGCGGAACGCCTCGAATTCACTCGTTCGCTCACGACTGAACCAGCGATCTCAAAGCAAGCCTTATCTCTCCGTGTTCAGCAAAAGGGGCTAGCATCCGCAGCCCGCGTTCCAGCCTTGCACGATACGATTGTTGCGGTCGACCCGCACCACGCGGGGTCTGAAAAGCCTCGCTTCTGCCTCGTCAGATGAGGCATATGCAACGATACTGATTTTGTCGCCGGGCATTGCCAATCGGGCCGTCGCACCAGTCAGGTCGATGGCGCCGGACTCTGGAGGTGCTTCAATGATGTAGGTAGAAAATCGCGCCCCATTATCGAGATTGTAGATCTCGACGCGTTCGTTGATCAACAATCCCGCCGCATCGAGCAACGCACGATCAACGGATATCGATCCTCCCCCGTTCAGATCGGTTTCAGTTACCGAAGCTCGATCGATTTTGCCTTTCATAAAAGTGATTCTCATTTCCCGTCCAGCTCAAGGAATCGCGGCGATGCCGATCCAGTTAGGTGTGATCCGAGGCCGAGCCAAATCGAGTCATAAAGCGCTTTGGCGTTGATCAGCGATTGTTGCGTGCAGACAAACCAAAACACCCGTGGCCCTCGTAAGGCCACACCGATGTGATGCGCGATGTGCGAGCCGTAGCCGCAAGTTTCCGGAAAGCCGCTAGACTTGATAAGCTGGTTTGCGAGTTGCACACGGCTCGCATCGAAGCTCTCGCGGTGGACCGCGCTTGAAGTCAGCCCCACCAAACAGGTTATGCAAGGCGCGGGCCTCGGCACGACGCCGTTCTCCGCGAAAAGGTACGCTCTCCCGGAGGTCGTTCGCTTCCGCGCCAGTCTGCATTGGACGCACCCTTGATCACATCATCTTGCAGGGCGCCGCCCACACCTGAAACTGTACGTCCCTCCCGGAGCAGAAAATCCCCTACTTCTGCTAGAGTGCGCACATATCAAGCGGCTATTCCTGCATCAACGCAGGTCTTCCTCGCAGAAGCCGATGCCGTGGTGGTTCGTAAGCTCCGCATAGCGAGTTGCTCCCGCTCGGAGCCCCTTTAGGTCGGCTCGCACATGCCCCGCGCGCCCGCGAAGGCCGCCGTAACCGGCCGGCTGCCAAGGACATCAATGGCGGCTTACAATGCACGTCAGGGGTACGAACAGGCAGTGGGCGGCAGCGGGACCGCGCTATTCATACGTAGTCTCAAATCCGATCGGCAACTTGCGAGCAGCCGGCGAGCTATGATGAAACTTGTTGAAGTCGATCCTTTTGGTCCTCGTAGGTCGGGCTGACGCTTCCGATCGTCACGATCAGGACGGATTGAATAAGAACGGCCCGAGGCCAGCTTAAGAAGGATGCGAGCGGGTCGCTTTCCCGCAATTGATGCAGCTTGTGAATTTGACCGTCTGCCGAGCCGATCGAAGATGCGGCCGAGGGCCGCAACTCGACACGCAGGCATCACCCGCCGGCTGGCCCGGACAGGTGGGGCTTCATCGAGAAGGGGGGCCTCCGACTTGTCGGTTCCAGAGAAGGCGTGACATCGCCGGCATAGCGGCTAGTCTACAAAAAGCACGCCGCCGCGATGCTTCTCTGCATTCCTGAAAGTCGAAACCGTGTTGCTTCTCAACCATAGCATTGGGCACCGCGCGCCATTGGAAGTCTCGGATGCCAATCTGCTAAGTTGCGAAGCGGCGCGCGAAGTGGAGCGGTTTCTTAGACGCCGCGATGGTTACAAGGTGACGCCGCTGATTTCCCTGGCGTGCCTTGCTCGCGAGATCGGCGTGGGCGCGATCCAGCTGAAGGACGAGGGTCATCGATTCGGACTTGGCAGTTTCAAGGCGTTAGGCGGGTCCTATGCCGTGATCCGCCTTGTGTTAGAGGAAGCAACTCGGCGTTTTGGCCGGCCTATCGACATCTCCGAGATTCACAGACCTGAGGTGAAGGCGCTAGCAGAGGCGGTCACGGTGTCCTGCGCAACGGATGGCAACCATGGCAGGTCAGTAGCGCAGGG
This sequence comes from Bradyrhizobium sp. Kon37, assembly GCF_055807535.1. Taxonomy (NCBI): domain Bacteria; kingdom Pseudomonadati; phylum Pseudomonadota; class Alphaproteobacteria; order Hyphomicrobiales; family Nitrobacteraceae; genus Bradyrhizobium; species Bradyrhizobium sp. Kon37. The sequence goes on along the minus strand of NZ_JBVVOY010000018.1, from coordinate 113,812 downwards.
CGCCCATCTCGTTGGGGCGAACTGCGCCATATTCGTTCACTCGGGCGTCAGTGAGGAGCGTATTGCCGCCATCGCCCGGTTTGGCGCGCGGATACTCCGCGTCGATGGCAACTATGATGACTCCGTGGCCGAAGCTGCGCGAGTTGCCGCGAACAATGGTTGGACGACCGTATCCGATACGTCCTGGCCAGGCTACGAGCGTATCCCCGGTTTGGTGATGCAGGGGTACACGGCTCTTCTGAGCGAAGCCTTAAGGCAGTTGCCCGAGCCTCCGACCCACGTCTTTGTCCAGGCAGGCGTTGGTGGAGTGGCCGCAGCCCTCGCCGGACACTTATCGGCTTTATTGGGGGACTATCGTCCGTTCTTCACGGTCGTCGAACCCTCACGCGCAGCGTGCCTTTTTGAAAGCGCTCGAGCCGGACATTCGGTTAAGATTGCTCATGGGCAGCCGACCGTAATGGCGATGCTCGAATGCTACGAGCCTTCGCTCATTGCTTGGCGCATCCTTTCGCGCGCGGCCGACGCGTTTATGACTGTCGATGACCAGGACGCAATCAGCGCCATGAATCTTTTGGCCAATCCTGAGGACAGCGACCCCGCTGTCGTTGCGGGTGAAAGTGGCGGGGTTGGTCTGGCGGGGTTGCTGCGGGTTGCTGCCGACCCGAGCTTGCGCGGTCAGACTGGTCTTGGACCTGACGCACGGGTCTTCCTCATCAACACCGAGGGTGCGACTGACCCTCGTCTGTACGAGCAGCTCGTAGGTGAGTCTCCGGTGCAAGTTGCCGCGAAAAATCATGGAAAATCGAGCAGTTCGTGATCGGCGGCCCCAGGCCGGCCCCGCGGCCGGAGGGAACCAGGCTGACAAAAAGCGGCCGCGCAAGCACTAAGCGTGGTTGAGAGCTGCTGCACTATTTCTGCCACGAACTAGAACTGGACGCACCTTTTCGGCACGAAAGGGCTGGCTTTGCTGCCTTGCCGCGCGCGCAAACGCTATGAGTTTGGAGTTCGCAATTCAAACGCCTTCGTCTCATCGCATACAACAACATGCGTATTTTTTTGTTGATCCGGCACAGCAGTTGTGAGCGGCTTCATAGTTGCGTTACAGCTCGCCGGGTGATCTTCGATGCGTGGACTCCTGATCGTTCTCACGGCTTTCGTGATCATGTTGGCAGCACGTGGCCCGCACCAGACTGCTTTTATGCCGCACCCGACGGCGCCCCTACCACCGGTCAACGTACCCTAGTCAAGCCCCTGGCGCCTGGAAAAGTCACGAAGGTGGAGGATAATAGGAAAGCATCTTGATGCTCCTCTGGCTGATGTCTCCCATCTATACCGCTGCCTTGGTGGCCGGCACCTCCCCGAGCACTAGAACGTCAGCCTCATATTCAACGGATCCGAGCGCGGCCGCCACCGCCGTGAGCACTTCCCCCCGGAGCAGTCTCCAGACCTCAAACTCAGGTGGCGAACGCACATCCTCGCTTTCGGAGCGGAGTACTTCGCGGATATCGACGATATGTTCGATTTGCCCCGGTGGGAGGTCATCACCGCCACGAACTGGCCGAGCACGACGGCTTCGTCGATGCCACGGGTAATGAAGAGGATCGTCTTGCCGGTCGCCTGCTAGATGCGCGGGAGTTCGCCCTGAAGGCGGTTCGCGCGGTGTCTGAACCCTGATCTGTCCCGGTTTGAACAGACCATCCTTGACTAGCCAATCGATCCACATCTGTATCTCGCCATTGGAGATCACCCCGGCTTTGGAGGTGACACCGGTGCTTTTCCAGTATTTGATCGACGAGGCGTCTTCGTTGCGCTTGCGATCCGCGACGATCTACTCAAACTGCATCCGCACCTCGGCCAGGGGCGCGGTCTACGCCCATTCGGCCGCGGGAAACGCCCTCAGCCAGCTGGCGGGCGGCATTGGGGTGGTCGTTTGATGAATTTCTCGCGCAGGACATACCTCCCCGGTAAGCTGGCCGAGGCGCGCGCGGCCATTGGGTGATTGCCGGCCCACCGGAAAAGATCGTCGACAATATCCAGCCCTGGTTCGAAGCTGGTACCGCCGACGGGTTCAACGCCACCACCATTCTTCCCAGGCGGGTTCGAGCTGTTTGCGGAGCAGGTGGTACCGATCCTGCGGCAACGTGGACCGTTCCGACATGACTATACCGGCGCGCCGCTACGGGAACACTACGGCCTGAGACGGCCGCGCAGCTTCTTCTCCGGCTCAGTTCAGGCAATCGCGTAACGTTTCGAAATCTCTGATGGACCATTCTGCCACCCCAGTTCGCACGGACTTTGTTGCGAGGTCGCGTCGAGCTAGATTCGGGGGAGAACCTCCTCGCGGAATCAATCCGAACCCGATCCTTTTCTCCGGCTATGGGCCCGAGCGAATAGTCCGGCTCGTTACAAATTGGACTCCGATTTCCGAGCCGTCCAGTCGAATTAACTCGCATCGCCGGTAGGCTAATCCGGTGGTTGAAAGCAACAAGAAGAACTCGCGAGTTTTGAGAACGTCCGTCGATCCATCGATTCGAAGACGCGCTCCGGTCTCCGAAACGTCGATGAGAATGCAATCGCGCCGCCATGTGCCATCGAAGCCTAAAAGGGTCGCCCGATACTCGTGGTCGAAGCGCACGCGTTTTGATCGCCGTTTATCCCATCCATACATTCGATGGCCTTCGTGTCTTCAAAACGGATGGTTCGAAAATGTAGCGGAGCCGGAGTCAAATTGCTCCGCATTGCGCTTCGTATCTAGAATTGGGAAGAAATGGCGATTACTAAGAGGAAAAATATCTGTCGGTCGGCACCAACGCAAAATAGAGACACCGCGGGCGGCGCTTGCCGCGCTTTCGGACGATCGGTTTTCGCGGCCTTAGACTGGGTATATCGGGGAAGTTACAGGACAATTCGGTCGTGAGACGCGACCATAAATGTGCGTTTACAGAAATGGCATCACGAGCGACGAGCTCACTTCACGTGAAGACGAGGGCAAGCAGACTGGAGCAGAGCAGCGCAACTCCAACTGCCGACAGGGCCAGGAAGCTGCCGGAGACAAGATCAAGAGTGCCCATGATGACCTCAATTCCGGCGAGGAGTAGAGAGCAAAGGCCGCTCCGCTCGTCGGTCAATTACCAAAGAATAGATCAAATGCAGTGCATAATTGCTGCTGCTGTATCCGGCGGAACGCTCGTTTTCAGCGCGAGCAGGCGGCAGTTCGCGGCGTTTCGGCGGGAACTCTCGTTTCGGCCATGCCAGCTTCTGGAGCAATTGTGCTGCATGCGTTGTCTCGTCAGATGGACTCCGCGCCAGCTGTTAATGTAGCTCAGTTGGCGTTACCTCAGTGCAGAGAGATAGGAACTCTCGCCGACATCATTGTGATTAAGGGCCCCGTTCCGCGAACGTGGTCCCGACGAGGAATGAAAGCTATATTTCATCAGCGGAGGCTGGCCCTTGGTGTCGTTCGGCCGCGGCCGCAACTGTCAGGCTGATATACGAATTGCAACGACGCGCGCCCGCGCGCAGCGTTGGCACGACCCGTTGATCGGACTGCTGGCATATCCGCCGGGTAACTAAACGGACGTGCTTGATACCGCTTCCGACGGTGGAAGCACTTCGATAGAGCGGTTGCAATCGCCGTCTCGCCGAACGACGCGTCACGGGACGGGGTAAACGCTCATCGCTCGTGCGTGCCACCAGGAAACCGGCAAAACGACACACGCTGCCTGTGGAGATCGAGGGTGACGTTTCAGGGATGAAGGCAAGCCTTCTCAGTCCTCTTCACTCCTTCGCACACTAGGTGCCACGTGTCGGCTGGGCGCCAGCGATTGCGTCGGCCTTGCCGTCGACTCCGCAGCGACGGAGCGTGCTTCGATAAAGTCGAGAATGGCGCGTCCTTTTGTCGTAATGCGCCAGCCACCCTCAATCCGCTGAACGAGTTGTTGCGAAAAGACATTTAGCTCCGGCACGCAGGCTCCCAACCTCTTGGTGCGCTCGGCCCACTCCGGTCCGCAGGTCGCTAGGATCGCCATATCCCGCTTTAGGTCGGCCATTGAGGCGAAACCGTCTGGATAGCTCGCCAGGATCTTGAGGACTGTAATCTGGAAATTCACCTGAGTGACAAATCATTACTTGGTCGCGGAGCTAGCGCCACATCGTGGGCGCCTTCGAAAGAGCTTCGCGCCCTACCTCTTCGAGGCGTTCCTTCGAACTCTCGCCGTTGCTGGCTGCCTCCAGAATCTTTGAGGCCACATGGGCTCGGACACCGGTTGCGCATGGCGGGAGGCTTTTGCATACCTCGTCAAGCACGCTCCGCACGAGGGCGGCAGTCCTGGCATCCAACATCCGAGCCCTCGCGCATCCCGCTCCTGAGAGAAGATAATGCGGATTTCCGATTCGGAAATTGAAATGTGTTAAAATAGGCGGAGAAGCGCGCTTGCGATGTCGATGGTCGCTAACGCCAAGTGCGGAGCGTTGCCCAAATGGCCCGGCTAAGGGAGCTTCGGAAACACCCGGCAAACTGCTGTGGATACGTAGTTGAACGCGCCGAATGGCGAGCAGTGGGATCGGGTGCATTGTTCAACAGGACCGTGCTCCCAGACTGAATAGCGTTAATGGACATTGAGACTGAACCTCCTCGATGTCACCGCCCCATAGCGGTTTTGCATCGCTTGGCACAGCCCTCGCCTCGCCTCAAATTTATCGCCAAACGTAATGCACTATTGCTGCTATTCTCGTGAGAGCGTGCATTTTTTCGTCTGGACCAGGACCAACCTCGCCGTCTTACCGCAAGAAGAGATGATATCGATTTGGAGCTTTTCCAGCCGACGACAGCAGGATCTATCTCGGTTCCGTCGGACTTGGCTTTGAGGGGACCCGATGTGAACTGTTCTATATTCAATGTAGTGCTTTGAGGAAAATGCGCGGTATCTCACCTGTCTTTGGGGCGCCAGTTCGTATGGCGGTCAGTGCCACGTGGCTTTGCGCGCCGCTCAACATCTTAGGTGTAAGCGGGTCTACGTGCCTCAATCGAGACTGCCGCTGCGGTCGCGAATGTCGTACCCGATTGTTGGAAGCATTGACGTCGTTCACAGACGATGCCGTCGGGTCTTTTGGTCGTGCATCCCGGAGGAAACTTCGCAAGGTCTCTTATAAAGCGGCGATACCGATCGCTTCTTGATTGTAACAGTGCGTTCAACGCCGGAGCGGCGAGCCACCCGATCATGGCAAGATGTGGAGCAGCTTGATGGAACGTTTCAGGGGCAAGGTCGCAGTTGTAACCGGCGGCGGCGGTGGAATCGGAGCCGCCGTCTCTAGGCGATTGGCTCGTGAAGGTGCGGCGGTGGTCGCTGCCGACATGTCCGCTCCAGCTTTGCAGTCAGTCGTTGCCGACATTGCTGCTGCTGGCGGAGCGGCGGAAGCTGCCATCATCGATCTTCGTGATGAGAGCGCGAGCCGCCTCATGATTGAAGGTATCCTCGCAAGACATCAGCGCATTGATGTGTTGGTAAACAACGCCGGCATTTTCCGCGGTGGCAACCTACTGTCTTTGTCGGAGGATGATTGGCGGCTGAGTTTTTCAGTCAATCTCGATGCAATATTCCATCTTTGCCGAGCCGTTCTGCCGGGGATGATCGAGCGCCGCGCGGGGGCGATCGTCAATATCTCGTCGCAATGGGCTTTAAGCCCCGCCCCCAACTCCATCGCCTATAATGTGACCAAAGCAGCAGTTGCATCGTTTACCCAGAACCTTGCCAGGGACTATGCGCCTGACGGGATACGCGTCAATGCAGTCTGCCCCGGTGAGATTCATACCCCTATGCTAGAGGAGGGTCTAAAGCGAGCGGGCCGAACGGTAGAACAACTAAATAGATTAGTCCCGTTTGGGCGAATTGGTACTTCGGAGGAAGTGGCGGCGCTTGTGGCGTTTCTGGCCTCGAACGAAGCACCCTTTATGTGCGGGTCGTTGGTCGAGATCACTGGTGCACAGGCAGTTGCCTGACCAACAGCGAGTGGTAGGCGGGTGGCGATGACCATGTCGCAGGCATGCCGCCAGCCACCGAGAGGATTTGGCGTCATTCTCACCCCGAGCGCTCACGCGAGCCTTGTGCATATAGAAGGAGGTTGGACGTGATAAAAAATCCGATTCCTTGGCCGAACGGCGCGCGGTGCGCAGTGGCCTTCACATGGGATGTCGACGCAGACAGCGCCGTTCACGCTGCCCGCCCAGACAGCGCCGACAACCATGTCGCGACACTCTCCTTTATGCGGTACGACCCGGAAATTGCCGTTCCTCGGATTATCGATTTGTTCAGGCGCTATAACATCCCCTTGACGTTCTTCGTACCTGGTTGGACGATAGAAAACTACCCGGCCGCAGTGGATCTCATGCTCAAGAATTCGCATGAGATTGCTCATCACGGCTATCTCCACCACGACAATAACGCGATGTCGCGTCAGCAGGAAATGGAGGTACTTTGGCAGGGCATTGAGATAATCACTCGTGTGTCAGGTCGCAGACCGCTCGGCTATAGAACACCAATGATATCTTCGAATGGTGTTTCGAGGCATACGATCGACCTTCTGATCGAGCAAGGCTTTCTATATGACACGTCGTTGTACGGCGATGATATTCCTTACGTGCTTCACAACGACAAGGGATCCGTAATTGAGATACCTTGCATCCAAGGATTAGGAGATTGGTATCACTACATGAGTTGGTGCGATTTTGGCTATAGTGCAGCCATCAAATCTCCCACGCATGCAGCTGACGTCTTCAAGGCAGAATTTGATGCCGCGTGGGAATACAAGGGAATGTGGATGTGTGTGTGGCATCCGTCGGTGAGCGGGCGACTTGCGCGATGTACAGCCATTGAGCCGTTGATCAAGTACATGATCGAAAAAGGCGATGTTTGGTTTGCGTCCATGTCTGAGATCGCTTTGCACGTCAGAGAGGTCATATCGTCCGGCACATGGAGACCACGCATCGATCAGGTTCCCTATTACGCCAGCCCCGCCCCGGACGCCGCCGCCAAGGAACGCTAGCGCTTGCGACAGCGCCAGCCCTGTACCGAGCAATTCGGGCCTTCTGAGCACCGTCGCCTGTTCTGAGAGTCAGCCTCAAAGCGAGCGTAATGCTAACGCGTGGCCCGTCTCAACGCGTAATCGGTCGCAAGTCGCGGCTTCCGACCTTGAGCTGCTCGCCCTCTCGCTGCTTGGGGTTTTTGCGCCTTGACGCGCGTGAGGCAAGGAGGGGAACCGAGGCTGCGCGCATCGCGACCGCCCGCTGTGGAGTGATCATTGGCAGACTGCGTGAGGCGATTATCCCAGATCGCAACGTCGCCGTCCCTCCACTTCCAGCGCACGCTGTTATGCGGCGCCCTGATGTACGAATGGAACAGGTCAAGCAGCTTTTGACCAGTATGTGTCTGCAGGCCAACAAAGCGGCACACGGAACTGCCAAGCATGAGCATGCGCTCGCCGGTTTGAGGATGAGTGAGAACTACCGGAAGCGTCGTCTCGTAGACCGTTCCGGTGAACATCTCCTCGAATTGCGCTTCTTTCACCTCGGTTGAATGCTCTTTCAAGCCGTTTCGATCGCCGTTGGCGTGAACTGCCCAGAGTTCGTCAGCGAGCATGCGCATCGATAGCGGAAGATCGTCATAAGCGGCCGCCGTATTCGACCAAACCATGGCACCGCCATAAGGCGTAGCCATTACGGCGCGCAGCACAGCGATATTTCGTACTTCGTCAGATCTGACATCCGCACGCCCTTGGGTGCTGCGACCAATGTCGTTCGAAGAGGGCGCCAGAATGCAAGATTTTTGGTCGGCCGCACTGAGTTGAGGGCGCGAGATCAGCCTATCTAATCGAACAGAAAGGCGCTCCTGTTCGGCATCATCAAAATGGTGTTGATCACGGAAGAAGATCACCTTGTGCTCCAGTATAGACCGGCCGATCGCCCGCAACACATCGTCAGACAAGTCTCCCGATAGCCTGATATTGCAAACCTCGGCGCCAAGTCGCGCTGCGCGGTTGATGACGACTGGCCCCAGTGTGACACTATCTACGTTCGTCGTACTGCTCATGGCTGCCTTCTAAAGCGCGACCTTAGAACGAAGCTCCACCATTCGCCTGCCGCAGAAGCGAGGACGGAGAATATGCACGGTCAGCAGAGTCTCGGCCGCAGATTGTCGTTGAATGACCTCGCGTTGACATCCGAAAATGTAAGCGCAAACGATGCGCGGTCAATGAAACGAAATCGGCGTTATTCTTGGCTCCGAGTAACAATTGCATTGCGTTCGAGGGAGTTGCTGGAATATGCGCACGATAGCGCTGAGCCGATCTTCACACGCTCGCAACACAGCGGGCTACTCGACACCGCGCGAAGCGTTACGCCTGCCAAGGATGTGTGCGCATATCATTCATCGACGATCCGCCTACAGGAATTTGCTGTCGTTCCGCGCACTACCGCCCGCTTAGGCGTTCGCTACTGAATAGAGCCTGACGCAATTTAACTGACATTCCATGCTGTCCGCCGTGTCAAAGATTCGATTTACCGAAGCTCAGTATCGACGAACTTTTACGGCGTCATGACGAGCGCGCAAAAGCTGTGGCGGATCACTAGAAGGTTACGTCGGAGCTAGTGAGATCCGCCGAAACGAGCTCGGTACAGGCTTACAAATGCGACCCGCCTAGCAAGGAACTGCGAGAAGTGGCGGCCGGAGTGAGTATTGTTTTGTGCGCGAGCTCACGATCCACGCGCGCATGACGCATCAGGACTCAAAGCCATGCGGCATCATTGAACTCGCCAACATAGCCTCAGCTGCTTGGAAGATTTTGCAGACTTGGCATGGGCCTCGGCTCCGCAGTAGGAACGGCCGAGGGTCCGGCGCGAAACGCGCAATGAGGTCGCATGGCAGCGGTATCACTAAGGAAAGTTGCCGACGACTGATGGCGCGGCTCATGGTCGCAATTCATACTGCGATCTATCGCAGTTGAAACATGCAATCTGTCGCGCTTCAGCGCTCCGTTTACCCAAGCAATCTGATCGATGGATATCATTTTGCCGATCCTGCTCCGAGTAGACGGCCGCGTCTTCGCTGCCCGACTCGAAAATGGTCTTTTCACCGTCACAACCGGCTCAGCGGCTGAAATCCGGCGACGACCGCCTCTAAATGCGGGATTTAAGCGTGAGCGAGGAAATGATTGCACTATATGGTACCGAGACATCGTTACGGTCCAGATGGACCAGGAGGATTGGGGTTTCGCGCGCCTCGGCCAGCGGGTAAAGGGCAGGAGCATAGGCGAGAAGCGGCAGGCGGCTAGGCCGCATGCAACACGGTTGGCCGGCGTACAGCTTGCAACGATGCGCGGCGAACCTGTCGATCCATTGAGCCCGCTTCCGGTTGAAGCTCATGCCGCTTTCCGCCCCGCCCGACAGTGTCTTATGAATGGCCGCTCGGACACGATCGGCTATGATGTCTTGGTAGAGAAGGAGCTATGTCATGAGGCCGACTGGAGACGGAATTCCATTTGCAAAGGAGGAATTTGCGCGCCGCTTGGCGTCAGTCAAGCAGGAGATGGAACGTCGAGAGATGGATACGCTGCTCATCAGCGAGCCATCAAACATCTATTATCTCACAGGATACGAGGCTTACTCCTATTACGTGTTTCAAATGCTGGTTGTCCATCGCGAGCTTGATGAACCCGTCTGGATTGGCCGGTTCATGGATGCGGTGTCCGCTCGGCGAATGACGCATCTTCCAGAGACGGCCATACACCCCTATACCGACGAATATGTGCAATCGTCAGAACGGGATCCAGTTGATTTCCTCGTCGCAAAACTCAGAGAAATTTGCCCGACCTTGAAAGCTATCGGCACTGAGACGGGCTCATTCTACTACACAGCAAGGGCCCATACCAAGCTGCTTGGCTCTCTCCCGAACGTGCGCTTCGTTGATGCCGAACTCCTGATCAATTGGATCCGCATTCGCAAAAGCCCCGCCGAGCTCGCGATCATGCGGGAGGCTGGCAAGATTTCAAACGCGATGATTGCCGATGCTATCGAGGCGGCAAAGCCTGGCATGCGCGAGTGCGATCTGGCGTCAGTGATCTACCAGCGCATGATCGCCGGCACGCCGGAATACGGCGGTGTTCTACCGTCGAGCCCGACCTATTTGCTGACGGGCTCACGATCAGGCGAACCGCATGCGCCCTGGTCGGATCGTCTAATTGGCACAAACGTTCCCGTGAATGTGGAGACCTCTGGCTGCCGCCGACGCTATCACGCCCCTATTAGTCGCACGATATTCCTTGGCTCGCCACCGGACTCGTATCTGCGGCTCTCCAACGCTGTGGTTGAAGGTATCGAAGCAGCATTGGCGGAGGTGAAACCTGGCGTCACTTGCGCGGACATAGAACGCACCTGGCAAGCGACGATTGCCCGGCACGGCTTCCACAAGGAAGCCAGACTTGGTTACTCGATAGGAATTGGTTTCTCGCCGACTTGGGGGGAACGGACCGCGAGTCTCCGCAGTACTGATCTCACTGTTCTAGAGCCAGGCATGGCGTTTCACATGATGCCAGGACTATGGCTCGGCGACAACGGGGTCACCATTACTCAATCGTTCATTGTGACTGAAGCTGGCCGGGAGGACTTGACAACGTTCCCGAGACAACTGGTCATAAAATAGAACGCCTTCAATGAAAGCTGCACATCTAGGCGGAGGCGGTTCTCGCCGCCGCCGTGGAGCACGATTTGCTGCGAGTTCGCCGTACACTTGTCGGGCGGGGCTTTGTCCGGCATCCTTGCACTGCTCTCAGTATTCCCGTCGGCGCATTCGCCCAAGGCATAAGGGGACCAAGTCTTAGATGGCGAGGTCCGGAGCATTCGCTGCCTGACAGGCATTTGCGAGCCATCGCGAACGCCACAAGCCACGGCTGCAACGGCCCTCGCGACAGTGAGCGGATCAACGGGCTGGGACAGCGTTTGGGGCGGCGCGGCGCTTCAAGGGGCATAGCGCGCCCGCTCGACGGCGACGATCCGGACACCATTGTCGGGCGTGCGGATGTCCCTCTTCTTCCACACCCTCACTCGCGAGCCTGACGAAAGCTCTCAAGTGGCCTCTATTCGGCACGGCTCGTAAAGGTATAAGTGAATCGGTCCGCGCGCGTCACGTTCTGCCCTGCCAAGATCGGCCGGCCGTCCGCGGCGCTAGGAAAGTAGCGCACGACTAGCAGTGGATAACCCGACACCACATCCAGGACCTGCGCCTGAGCTTCCGTCGCGGTCGTAGCCTCTATTTGATATCTCGTGTGGTCGACGATGATCCCGTATTGCGGCAGAAGGGGGATGATGAATTCGCCCTGCAAACGTTCCTTCAGCTTATCGGCCAGAACCCTCGGCAGCCAAAGCGTATCGAGCCCTACCACCTTGCCGTCTGCGAGCAGTAAGCGCTCCAAGCGATAGAGTGACGCATGAGACGAAACGAGGCCCTTGAGGAACACCTCGTCCGTAGGAGGCACGACTGAGATGCCTCGATCGTAGAGGCTAGCCTTGATGCCGGAGGCACGCATATCCTCGTCGAGGGCCGAAAGCTTGCCTCCATCTATCGTACGAACGATCCGCTTGTCGTCAGCCACAAAAACGCCGAGGCCCTGGCGGCCAATCAACAGCCCTTCGAGCGTAAGATCGCGAATGGCCCGCCTCACCGTGATGCTGCTCACCGTCAGTTCGGTCGCCAGCTCGTCCACGCTCGGAATTCGCTCGCCGCGTGGATATGCGCCAGATGCAATCCGCGAACGCAGTGTGTCGGTCACGGTCTGATACAGGAATCGGCCGCCGCCCGGCGACGGTACTCGCTTTGATGACGGGTTCATTGGAAGTCTTGGTTGGCCACAAAAATGGAGCGAGGGCTCGACGTCCACCTCAATTACATAGCCTACCCAGCTTGACCAGACCGTTCGGGAGAAGTCACGAGATACCTGCAGTTCTCCATCGGAAGTGTCTTGACAACGCTCCTTTGTAGACTAAGTATACTAACTATAATGAGTCCATACCGAGGCGGAAGATGGGACGGCGGCGCGACAGCGGATGGTGGCAACGGATGTTGCGTGCGCCTTCGCATCGACTGACATCCGCGCAATTGAGTTCAGGGAGGGGCGACATGCATCGCCGAAAGTTTTTGATTGCCGTTGCGGGCATGATCGCTGCCCCTGGAGTCGTGCGAGCCAAGCAGCAATTTGATGGGACGGTACTCAACATCAATGGATACGGCGGCGACTACGATCGGCTGCTGAATGAGTACGTCGCGAAGCCACTACGCGAACGGACCGGCCTGCAGGTCAAATATCAGCCCGGTCAGGCATCGGCCGCTGTCGCAAAGCTGATCGCGTCCAAGGACAACCCGCCCTTCGACCTCATCATGGCCGACAGTCCGAACATGCCGGACATCATCGCCAACGATCTCGTCGAGAAGATCACAGAGGCAGAGGTCAAGAACATTGCCAAGCTGAAGCCATCGGTGAGGGAGTTTGGCGACTACGGCGTGCCGTATCTTACCAACGCAATCATCCTTGCCTGCAATTCGAAATACGTGAAGCGGCCGCTGAGCTCTTACAACGACCTCGCTCGTGCTGATCTCAAGGGCAAGCTTGCCCTGATCAGTCCCGAGAACACCGGTGGCCTCCTCACCCTTCTCGGCATCGGTGCCGCAACCGGCGGCGACGTCAACAATCTCGCCCCTGCATTCTCCTTCCTGAGCTCGATCAAGGCGAACATCGCGACGATTTCACCCGCGACAACAAACCTCGCCCAGCTTTACCAGCAGGAAGAAGTGTGGGCGGGCCCGTTCTGGGACGGGCGCACCTATTCGATCCGCCAGGGCGGTACCCCCCTTGCGACCGTTCTGCCCAAGGAAGGCGTGTTTGGCCTGCTGAACTATGTGGGCCTCGTGAAGAATTCGAAGAACCGCGAGGCAGCGCTCGCCTACATCGATCAGGCGCTGTCCGACGAAGCGATCGGTCCGCTGGTCGAGTTCTTCCGCTACTCACCGGTGACGAAGATCTCCGTGTCAGACGCGGTCGCCAGGGATCTCGTCTTTAAAGGTGACACCCTCGATGGCTTCAAGAAGGTCGATTGGGAGAAAGTCGCCAAATCGCGCAGCCTGTGGTCCGAGGAATTCAACAAGGCGATGCGCTGACGCCGCCCGATTTGACTCAGGACAGACACTCAATGAGCCGGCGGGCGTCCACCTTGCTGATGGTCGTGCCGATGATTCTGGTCATCGGCCTCTTCCTGATCATCCCCCTGCTGGGACTTCTGGAAGCCAGCTTCAAGGGCACTGGGACCGCCGGCTTTCCGTCGCTGGAGCACTATGATCGTGCCCTGCTCGACCCATTTTATTTGCGGATCTTCGCTGAGACGATCGGCTACGGGCTGCTCTGCACGTTCATCAGCATCTTTCTCGGCTTTCCCGTCGGCTATGCCATGGGCCGCATGAGCCCCAACAAGCGTCGCTGGTACGTCATCCTGGTCATATTACCTCTCACCCTCAGCCTCATCGTCATCGTGTTCGGCTGGCTAGTGCTGCTGGGACGCAACGGCGTTGTCAACTCGCTGCTGCTGACGATGGGCATCGTCGACACACCCAAGACGCTCCTCTTCAACGGACCCGCGGTCATCGTCGTCCTAGTCATGCAGTTCCTGCCGTTCATGATCTTGTCCATCATGAGCGTCGTCGTTCAGATCGATCCGGCACTGGAGCTCGCATCAGCCAATTTGAAGGCGACTCGATGGGTGACGCTGCGCCGGGTGGTCTTGCCGCTGTCCATGCCGGGAATCATCGCGGGCTCGAGTCTCGTCTTCACGGCCAGCGTGTCCGCCTTCGTGACGCCAAGATTGATCGGCGGACAGCGTGTGCAGATGATCGGCAGCATCATCTACGACCAGATCCTGACCTACCTGAACTGGGGCTTCGGCTCCGCCCTCGCGTTCATTCTGCTGGCACTGACAATCGTGGTGACGGCGGCATCAAGGATCCGGATCAAGCGGGAGCAAGACGCGGGGTCGGCCCATGCATAAATCGTTGGGCGACTATTTTCTGACGACCGGTGGCTTCGTCGTGCGAGCCGCCGTCTACGTCGGGCTGCTGGCGCCGGTGGTCATCGTAATCGCCTCGTCCCTGACGGCCGGCCGGGTGCTTCGTTTTCCCCCGGATGGATTGTCGCTTCGCTGGTACTACGCCGCGGTGACGGATGATGCCTTTATGAACGCGTTCTGGGTCAGCACCAAGCTGGCGACGATCGCAACGATCATTTCGCTTGTCATCGGTTTGGCCGCCTCATTCGCCGTCGCCCGTCGAGACATTCCGGGCAAGACGCTTCTCCTCGGCCTCGCACTCTCTCCGCTGGTGATTCCAATGGTCGTGATCGGCCTCGGTCTGCTGCAGTCGCTGGTGTGGCTCCGTCTCAACCAGAGCATACTCGGATTGGTCCTCGGTCACGTGCTGATCACGCTGCCCTACGTCGTACGAACGCTACTTGCCGGCCTCGTTCACTTTGACCAGAACCTCGAATTCGCCGCCATGAACCTCAGGGCGTCACCGCTGCGCGTCCTGAGTCGGATCACGCTGCCGATCCTCGCCCCGACGGTGATGTCGGCTGCGGTCTTCGCCTTCGTAACGTCGTTCGGAAACATCACCCTGTCGATCTTCCTCGGCAACGGCGGACAGACAACCCTTCCGGTCCAGATCTTCACCTATGTCGAGCAGAGCTTCCAGCCCATCATCGCGGCGGTGTCCTCGCTCGTTGTGTTTGGAACCGTCGGGCTTCTCCTGGTCGTCGAGTGGTTGGTCGGCATGAGCAAGACCGTATGACCGATATCGTCGCCACGGCACGCAACGCGCAAGAGACCACCTTGGCCCAGAACACGCCCTCGATCGTCGAGATCCGGAATCTGCGCAAGGAATTCGGCAACGCGGTGGCAGTCGACGACCTGACGCTGTCGGTTCGGAAGGGCGAAGTCCTTTGCCTCCTCGGGCCCTCGGGCTGCGGCAAGACCACCACGCTGCGGATGATCGCCGGCTTCATGGAGCCGGAGGCGGGATCGATCCTTATTGATGGCCGCGAAGCCACGGGCCTGCCCCCCTATCGCCGCGACACCGGCATGGTCTTTCAGGGCTACGCGCTATTTCCGCATATGACCGTCGAACAGAACGTCGCTTTCGGGTTGGTCAACATCAACGTTCCGCGCAAGGAGCGCGACGCACACGTGGCGGAGATGCTCGCGCTGGTCGAATTGTCCCATCTCGCAAAGCGATACCCGAGGCAATTGTCCGGCGGCCAGCAACAACGTGTCGCCCTGGCGCGCGCCCTCGCCATACGGCCCGCCGTCCTGCTTCTGGACGAACCGTTCTCGAACCTCGATACGCAATTGCGGGTTCGTCTGCGCGACGAGTTGAAGCGCCTCATCGTCAAGATCGACGTCACGACCGTACTCGTGACCCATGATCAGGAAGAGGCGATCGTGTTTTCCGACCGCATCGCGGTTATGAACGCGGGCCGGTTGGCCCAGTTGGGAACCCCGTCGGAGATCTATGAAACGCCCGCGAGCGCGTTCGTGGCGAATTTCGTCGGAGAATGCACGCTCATCGAAGGGCAGATTGAGAACGACATTTTTACGTCGAAGCGAGGGCTCTCCCTACCTGTTCCGGGCAAAAGCGGCGGAGCCACGCTGATGATCAGGCCCGAGCATGTGAGCATCGGTGACGGTCCCGGCAGCATACGGGCCCGTGTGGCGAGTGCCGTTTTTACGGGCGGTGTGACCCGGCTGGTCCTCTCAATGTTCGGGGAGGAGCTGCTCATGCAGTCGTTCTTCCGGCATTCCAAGGTCCCTGTGCAGGGCGATGAGGTGAACGTGTGGATCGACACGTCCTGCCTTCACAGACTTGACTAAAGGCAAGAGCGAAATGGCATCCAACGTGAACAAAACCAAACGGCAGGCATTGCTCGCGAAAATCGAGGAGGATCGCGAGGCGATCGCCAAATTCGTGAGAGACCTCGTCAGGGCAAAATCGCCGAACCCTCCCGGCGACACGCGCTCCTCCATGCAGTGCGTCCGTGACTTCCTCGACGCACGGGACGTCCCCTACCGCATGGAAAACCGTGACGAAACGATGCCAAATCTCGTCGCGACGACGACCTTCGGGTGGCATGACAAGCATCTCGTCCTCAATGGGCATATTGACGTGTTTCCGGTGCCCGATCCGGCGCAATGGAGCATTGATCCCTGGGCGGCACAGGAGCGCGACGGCGCGATTTACGGGCGCGGCGTGGCCGACATGAAGGTCGGAACGGTGGCATCGATCGTCACGTACACTTACGCGCGTTCGATGGCCGACGGGCAGCTCGATGGACGCCTGACCCTGGCCGTCGTCTCCGACGAAGAAACGTTCGGGCCCAATGGCACCCGTCACCTCTTCGACGTCTGCCCGGAGGAGATCACAGGAACCGCCGTCCTCGTCGGCGAGCCGAGCAGCCGCCATACGGTGCGCCTCGGTGAGAAGGGGATGTTGTGGCTGCGTTTCAAGGTTGAAACGCACGGCGGACATGGCGCCTACGTACACATGGGCCCGAGTGCGGTGGATCAGGCCTCGACCGTCATTGCAGATCTACGCAAGTTTGCGGAATTCGACTTCCAGGAGCCGCCCAGCATCGTCGCGGCCTTGACCGAGGCCGGGGAAACATACGACCGCGCTTTCGGCCGGGGGGCTTCCGAGAACGCGCGACGCGTGACGATGAACGTGGGTCGGATCAATGCCGGCACCAACGTCAACATGATCGCTTCCCAATGCACGTTCGAAGTCGATTTTCGTCTCCCGATGGGCGTGGTCATCAAGGATGCGTTGGATCACATTGAAAAGCTCCGCGAAACGCACTGCTTTAGCTACGACATCATGATGTCTAGCGAGCCAAACTGGACTGAACCCAACCATGAGTTCGTCGAAATTGTTGCCAAAAACGCCGAAACGATCGCCGGGGCACCGCCGCAGCTTATACCGGGGCTTGGCAGCACCGATGCGCGGCTGTGGCGCAACCGCGGGATCCCCGCCGTTGTCTACGGTCCGGCCCCGCGCGGAATGGGTGCAACCGATGAACATGTTCCCGTCGAGGAGATATTCGACGTCGTCCGCTGCCATCTCCTTTCAGCGTTCGACTATCTCTCAACGAACGACAAATAGAGTCGTGATCACACCCACTTGCAGTCCGTCGCGATAGGATGGCTGGCGAGTGGCATCCAAATCGAGGCGGACGAGCCCGTTGCTTGGCCCGAGCAAGATCGACTCGCGATTGCCGTTGGGTTCCAGACCACATCCGCGGATCGGTTAACCCCATGGTCCCGAAAGCTCACACAGCTTCTCAGGAACACGCCACACTGAAGGTCCACTTCTATCGACCTTGGCTCGTGGAGCTCTTATGAGCACCAGCATATTTCATCAGGCCCTGGGACACCTCGTTGAGCGGTCGGAAGGAGCGCGCGCTTGAGAGCCCTTCCCAGGCTCCTGTTCCAGAATGGGCGCGAGTCGTTCAAGCCGCCCTCTTATGCGTCCCCAATTAGGCGCAAGTTGTCGGTGCTAATAGCAATGTCAAGCACGTCTCCGTGCTGCGGATGACGTCCAAAGGGAAAACGCTCCTGCATTATGAGTTGTTCTCCATTGACATCAAGTACAACGCGTGTTGCGCCTCCCAGATAGTGAGAATGGAGGACGCGCGCCTGCTGCCTTTGGCCGGGAGCGCCATCGGCCGACAACTTAAGTTGTTCCGGCCGGATCACCACTGTAGCAGGGCCAGCACTCCACTTGCCGATGATGCGAAGGCCAGCAGTCGACGTGAAAGCGCCCGCATCGTCGACCCTCCCCTTCAGCAGCGAACACCAGCCGATGAACTTGGCGACGAACGGCGTGGCGGGCGTTTCGTAGATTTCGCCGGGCGTTCCAATCTGCTCAACCTTCCCGGCATTCATGACGACAATCCGATCCGACATTGTCAACGCCTCCTCTTGGTCGTGAGTTACGAACAAGGTGGTAACGTTGACAGATCTGACTACCTCCTGGAGTTCTTCCCGCATTCGAACTCGTAGCTGCGCGTCCAAATTCGAGAATGGTTCGTCGAGCAGGAGCACCGCCGGTTTAATTGCTAGCGCGCGAGCTAAAGCGATGCGTTGCTGCTGACCGCCCGACAACTGGCTCGGCAGGCGTTGAGCGAAATGGGGTAACTCGACAAGTTCGAGCATTTCTTCAACACGCTTGTCGCGCTTCTCACGCGGCCACCTCAGATTTTCCAGACCAAACGCGACGTTTTCAGCAACTGTCATATGCGGAAAAAGCGCATAACTTTGGAACACCATGCCGGTATCGCGTCGATAGGGCGGTTGATGCGTCATATCGATGTTGTTAATGTGTATACTGCCGGAAGACGGCTCCACAAATCCCGCGACCATGCGAAGAGTCGTTGTTTTGCCGCACCCCGATGGGCCAAGCAGGCAGAGAAGTTCCCCTCGCCGAGCCTTGAGCGAAATGTCTGCTACAGCAGCCGCATCGCCGTAGAGCTTAGAAACAGAGCGCAATTCCACGACAAAGTCGTTGCTCTCGGACACGGCGTCTTCTTTTCCTTCCGACAAGACGAGCATCTCTCCTCCGACTACGCGACCCGGTCGGCGCCGATCAAGCGCTCGATCACCAGGATAATGACTAGTGTTATCACGATCATTAGGCTGGATACCGCGGCAACCAGCGGGTCATAGCTGGTGTCGACGTAGGTGAATATCTGTACTGGTAAGGTGACGTGGCCACCGTAAGTCAAGAATGCGGAAACTGTAACGTTTCCGAATGATGTAACGAAGGCAAAGATCGCAGCCGACAAAAGGCCAGGCAGGATGAGAGGCAGAGTGATGCGCCGAACGACCTTCAAAGGCGAGGCGCGTAGATTCATCGCTGCCTCCTCGAGTACGCGATTATGCAAGCTTAGACTCGCAAGGATGGTGCGCATCACGTAGGGGATGGCAAGTACCAGATGGCCTAGCAGCAAGGGATATATCGTTTGGGTAAGGTTCAACTTGGCGAAGAGCTGCAACAGACCGATCCCGAGCACGACTGCCGGAACAATCAGGGGTGAGAAAGCGAGCGCTTGCAGGAACCCTTTGCCAGGAAATGCGAAACGATTAATTGCAAATGCGGCAGCAAAGCCGATCGCTAGTGCCATCGTGGAAACAAGCACGGCAATGTACGTACTCGTCCAGAGCGCAGTCATGAACAATTCGTTCTGCCACGCCTCTCGGTACCAGCGCATGGAAAAGCCGGTGGGCGGAAAATTCAACGAGTCACCGCTGGTAAATGAACAAACAATCACCAGAAGTGCTGGCAGCGCAAGCATCGTGTACACGATCGCGCGGACGGCCGCCCCGGACGCCGTCATTGCCCGGTCGATAAGATCAACGCGCATAGCGCCCTCCTTTCGTAACCAGACGAGACGCAGCGAGGGCATTCAGCGCCGCTGTGACCCCAAGTCCGCTCACGAGCAGAATGAACGCCATTGCCGCGCCGGAGGGCCAATTCAGTTCTGCCATGATGCGCTCATAGATAAGGCTACCGAGCATCGCGACGCGATTTCCGCCGATAAGCCGGGGAGTAATGAACGCCGAGATCGAGAGCACGAAAACGAGGTTAAAGCCGGCAAATATGCCCGGAAGCGCGAGCGGAATGACAACTTTGCGGAAGGTCGCGAATCGGTTGGCGCGTAGATTGGCGGCGGCGTGCTCAAGCACTGGATCTATTTGAGTGACCACACTCATGACGGACAAGATCATGAATGGAAGGAATTGTTGCACCAGGACAGTTATCACCGCTGGCCGGCTAAACAGAAGCTGCTTCGGCGAAGAAGCAATGCCGGAACTTAAGAGGAGTGCGTTGACCACTCCATTACGTCCAAGAATGATCAACCACCCAAACACTATGACCACAAGGCTAAGCGTTAGCGGCATGATGACGATAATGATGCGCCACCGCCTTGCCAGAGGCGAAAGCCGCGCAAGCGAGTACCCGGTGGGAAATCCAATTGCCAAGCAAACCAGGCTGACGATAATCCCGTCGACAAACGTTTCGAATAGCACCGAAGAGTAATAGGAGTCGGAAAAGAAGCGGATATATTGCTTCAGACTAAACCCGCTTCCATCGAGAAGGTGACTCTCAGACAGAAAACTGGCCCTCAGCAATCCGAACGTGGGCACGATCAAGAATATCACGAGCAGCAAGATCATTGGGGCTAGCAGGAGCGCAGGGGTGAGGACCCGGCGACTGGCAAGAGGCTCCTCCATATCAAACCCTTCGGGATTGGTAACAACTCATTCATGACGCCGCGGTATCGACGAACCCCGGAAACATCACAGCGATTCCAGCCAGCTAGCTTCGGATGATCTTGTTCAGCTCCTCGGTCCACGCACTGCGGTTCGCTATAAGCTTCTCCCAATCAACTTTCTTTTTCAAAGCAATGCGTGCCTGCGAGTTGAACAACAGGTCCTGGCGAAGCTCTTCTGGCAGAGTAACGTCGGTTGTTACTCCGTACCGGAGCGCCCGAGGTACACCGAGGACGCCCTCATCGGACAACAACTGCTCGGCATAGGCGTATGCGGCTTCAGGGTATTTAATACCCTTGACCACGTTGATGTAGGTGGTGACCGAGTAAACTCCCTTAGGCGGCACAACAGTGACCATGGGAATGCCCTTGGTCCTTAGTTCGTGAGCGCGACCATCCCAGAATATGCCAGCATACACCTCTTCGTTTTGAAACATCTGGATCTCGGCGACATTTGTCTGCGCGAGTGCGACGATATTTGTCTTCGCGGCGCTCATCACTTTGAACGCAGGCTCTACGTTTTCGATCGAGCCGCCATTTTCGTCGGCCAAGCCCAGAAGGGTCAGAAGGCTGCCGTATGTGGCGGAAGCCATAACAACCGCGCGCCCCACCAGATCAGGTCGCGCAATATCCGAGTAGGAAGCAATCGGCTGCTTGATGTACTTTGAATTGTAGACTGGAATAACCGAAGCGACGCTGAATGGCACTCCGAAATGGCCGAATTCGCGAAAGTCCGGGAGAATCCGTTTGACGTTCGGGACCTCCGACGCTCTGATCTCCTCGATCATGCCCGCCTTGGTGAGTTCGACCATGTTCGGGCTATCACCCATAAACAGGTCATAAGGCGGATTGTCTCTATTGGCGATCAGTTTGACAAAGTCGGCTGATGTCGTGCCGGCAATGAATTGAACCTTGAGCCCGTATCTCTCCTCAAGGGGCGCGGCCACACTCTTTTTGAGGGCTTCGTCGTAAAGCCCGCCATATCCGTTTACACGCAACGTGATGCCGGAAAATTTCTTCGACTCAGCGTGGACGTAGGGCGCAGCTAGCGCCCCGGCTGTGGCCGTAGCTGCCACTTGCAGGAATGTTCGCCTCTTTATCATGTCCAACCTCTTCCGTTTCAGCTCAAGCGAAATCGACTGTTCTGGTTGCCCGTCCAAGGAGCGACACGTTCGGGGAGCCGCGGACGGCCCTGAGTAGGTTGCAATTCTGGGGCGCGTACGGCTGTCCAACGATCGCGCCGAACCTGGTCCCGCTGGTTCGCCGACCAGCACGTCTCCTCGCCACGACCGGCAAAGCAACGTCGAATTTCCTGGGCAGCTCGACCGAAAACACCCTGGTCGGATGATCGGCGGCGACCCTCTGGGCACCGTTTCGGCGACTGTGCAACCTCCCGCCCTCCGCCAATCCTAAAACCGCACGCAATTCCCGCTCGTCACGGAATACTACGGACTTCCCGGACGAGTATTCAGCAATGACGAGCTTGTGGCGGCTGAAATCCTGCGTCCAACGGCCAGATACAGCGTCTTTACGTTATTGTAGGGGGCAACCGAGCCGTGATCCCATTCCGCACATCGTGCGATGGTCCTTTCGACCGTCATCCGAAGCTCGATTTCGAAGAAGGTTGGGGTGTTCGTTCGATATCTGCCAGGTAGCCAGCATCGCTCTGTTTCAGATCAAGCGCCCTGGTCGTTCTCGCCCTGCGAAGGCTTGCAACTCGGGACAGGTTGCTGCGTATCCGTTTCGGCACCACGATCTGCTGGCTCATGATCGCAGTTTTGCCCTGCAGTTCTTCGATGACCTATCAAGCTCGTCCGTTCCAAAGGACAACGTGATCAGGGAAAGAGACCTCTGGTTCGCTTTGCTCCTTGCACCACGTCAATTCCGATGGCCGTTGCTGCCATTCGATTCGAGATCCGATCGCGTTTCGCGCGCGTTATGGTTTGCTGGAACGAGCGTTCGAGGATCCGGTACAGACGATCGAATACCTCCGCCTGCTCCCAGAACAGTCGCTGGAGGTCCTGCACCCATTCGAAATAGCTGACGATGACTCCCCCCGAATTGCAAAGGATATCTGGCAAAACGAAAATCTCGTCGCCTCGTGTGTGCAGGATTGCATCGGCCTCAGGCGTGGTTGGACCATTTGCTCCTTCGGCTAGAATTCGGCACTTGAGCTGTCCGGCATTACGGCCCGTAATGACCTGCTCGATTGCAGCCGGTATGAGGACATCGCACTTCTGAACGAGCAACTCCGAGGGGGCAATGAGGCTCTGAGAGGAAAAGCCGGCAAGGTGGCCGTGCTCGGAAGTATGGCTGTGTAGGGCGGCAAGGTCGAGACCGCCGGGATCAAAGTATGCGGCCGTGTGATCGCTAACGCCGATGATCTTTAGACCTCTTTCAGCCAGGGCGTAGGCTGCTATGGCCCCAACGTTGCCAAACCCTTGCACAATGGCCGTTGCCCCATCGGCGCGAATGCCGAGAATTTCAAGCACGCGACCGACCAGATAGGCTACGCCGCGTCCTGTTGCCTCGCGGCGGCCGAGTGTACCTCCAGCCGATACGGGCTTTCCGGTGACGATCTCGTTGACCGTCTGCCCCTGATACATCGAATAGGTATCCATAAACCACGCCATGACTTGCTCGTTAGTTCCCATATCGGGGGCCATGACATCGGTATGCGGACCGACGAAAGGGATCATCTCCTGCATATACCGTCGCGATAGAGCTTCCAGTTCGCGCGGCGACAACGCATAAGGATCAACGGTAATCCCCCCTTTTGCTCCGCCATAGGGAAGGCCCGCTAACGCGCATTTCCAGCTCATCCAAACAGCTAGAGCGGCGACCTCGCCGATGTCCACGGAGGGCGCGAATCGCGTTCCACCCTTGGTCGGCCCGAGCGTCAGGTGATGTTGGACCCGGTAGCCCTGAAAGACTTCTGTACGGCCATCGTCCCTGTGAATTGGGCACGATACGGCGATTGCGCGCTTCGGGTAGAGTAGTCGATCTCTGTCCATTTCCGGTATTTGCAGGTGATCGGCAACATGCACGAATTGCTGCTTGGCCATTTCGAATACGGGGCCGGCATAGATCGAGCTGTTCATGGGCACTCTCAAAGTGGATCCGGCATGACGCCGATGGATATCTCAGGTGGCGATAGGAAAAGCGGCCGCCCCAATAAAGGGGAGGCCAGTACCTCCGCCGCGAGGACGACAACGAACGTGTTCGGAAGGTGTAAGGTCGTGTCGCCTCGCGCAGGGCCGAGTTGCGGCCACAAACAGCTTCAGACGTCATTCCAGAGCTTGAGCGCCCTCACATGGCTGAAGCCGTAAGCGCCTCAACTTCATTTCGTGTTGGTAGGCCAGCGGACTTCGATGAAGACGAGGACGGAGCCGCTCCTCCATGCACCGGTGAGTCGGGCGATAAGTCGGCAGATCAGGCATGGGGTGCCCTCGCATGCGGCATGGGTAATCGCGCGCACTTCAACCGGAAGACGTCTTGCCTCGGCATTCGGTGCGACCGATCTCAGGTATCCAGCAAATCTAGAATGTATTTGACGGCAAGTTCCGTCGCCGGAATGACGAGCTCATCCGAGGCTCCGAAAGTCGGCGTATGTACGGGCGATCCGTTGACCGCCGAGCGGCTACCGAACCAAAAATAGATCGAAGGTACGCACGCCGAGTAGAACCCGAAATCGTCGCTACCTGTGACCTCCTTGCTGGCATTGAAGCCATCAGGGCCGGCCGTGTCATGAACGATTTGGCGGAAGCGCCTCACCATCTCCGCATCGTTGACGACAGGGGGTTCACCCGAGCGGATGACGCACTCCGCTTGGCCACGGTGCATCGCCGCGGCGCCTTCGGCCACTTCCCGCACGCGCTGGCACAGCTGCCCCCTACGTTCTGGGCTGCGAGTTCTGATCGTCCCTTCCATAACGACGGAAGGGCAAATGATATTGGTCGCCTCGCCGCCGTGAATGGTACCGATTGTGACCACCGCCCCGTCATCGGGTGGCATTTCGCGCGAGACCACTTTTTGTACCTCGTTCACGAAGGCAGCGGCGATTGCGATCGCGTCGACGCCCTTATGAGGCGCCGCGCCATGGGCCATCTTACCCGTAATGGTAAGTCTGAACTGATCGGCCGACTTGGTTACAGCACCCTCGCGCGCGCCAAACTTGCCAGCGGGAATCTCGGGAGCGACGTGAAAGCCGACGGCGTGGTCAAAGCCTTCCAGCAGTTTCTCATCCTGCACAGTGCGTCCCCCCAGCGGCTCGGCCTCCTCGGCCGGCTGGAAGAAGACGCGCACTTTACCTGCGAAGTTGTCGCGCATTCGATGGAATGCGAGTGCAGCCCCGAGCGCGATCGAGCCGTGCATGTCATGGCCGCAGGCATGCATAACACCCTTGACCTGTGATTGATAAGGGAGGTCATCGCGTGTCTCCTGGATCGGCAGTGCGTCGATATCGCCGCGTACCGCGATCGAGCGCTTTGGGCCGGAGGCCGTGCCTTCAATATCGATGTAGAGGCCTGTCGTGTGGAAAGTATTGGTCTGGTTGAGGCCAAATTGCTGGAGCACGCTCCGAATCCGCTCCTGTGTTTTCCATTCGGCATTTGAGAGTTCAGGCTCACGATGCATCGCATGCCTTAACTCGATCACTGCATCGCGCTCGGACTCCGATAGAAAGCTGTTGGTGCGCGCTCTCATCCGTCTACTCTCTTCTTCGCACTTTCGGGCCGGTAAGTTCTCAGAAGAAAAATCTAGCGCGTTGCAACGAATGAAATCGACCAGTTTTAGCTCGGTCGCGCATGTTTCGGCCGATCTCGCCAGGTTTCACGTTGAATTTCGCTAGGCAAGCTGCCGAACCGGCTATGCAACCCCGCCGGGCATTCCGGACAGATCATCTCTGGGCGCATACTGGCGAAAACTCTTTTGAGCGCAGCGCTTCTTTGGGGTTGAGGTCGCATCGGTTGCAAGGCAAAGATGTATACGAGTGGCAGTCTCGCAATATGCAAAGCTTAGCGCTCCCGCAAGGACCGCAGGTATATCAAAGGGCGTGTTTTTCCACGGAGACCGCGAGAGACTATGACGTGCGATCTGTATGGCTTATTCCGAATAGCATCAAGGGCGACCGTAGAGACTGTTCAAGGCAGCTACGGCCTCAAGGAACGGACGCCATCATCTGCCGGCAGAGACCAACGACGTCGTAGACGGGCAGCCTCGCAACACGACGAATTGCCGGAGCAACGATCGGGAATGCAGCACATTCGAATAGAATGACCGCGATCTGCGGGTGCGCGTCGCGAAGTCGGGCGACGCAACTGGCCACATCCGCCTCAATGGCAGCCACATCGGTTGCCGGCGCCGGACGCTTTAGCTCGTCGTGCCAAAACTTGCCGCCTTCAATGCCACCAATCACGACTCTTGCCCGCTCGTTCGGGTCGTCAAGTCCAAGCAGGTCTTCGCTGCAACACTTGGAGTCGTAGGTTAGAACAGCAAGCTTGGCCAGCGGCGGCAACTGCCGAAGCAAAGCTGGCAGCAACAGCAGGCTAGACATCCCCACAGGAACATTTACCGAGGCCGCGACCGCGGCCTGGTGACGGATAGAGAAGCCGCAAGTCGAACTGATCGCGACGGCACCCCGCTCCACCAGACGCCGCGCGGCCGCGATGAAAGCCGGCTCGAGCAAAGGATCCCCGCGTACGACGTTCTCAACCCATGCCCCCTCGACCGTTTCGTAGACCACGGGAAAGTCGAAGCTGGCTGGATTCAGCATCGAGCCACACGGCGGAGTCGGTGGCGTCGCGCCGGGTGGCACCCCGCGCTCGAGCTTGAGAATTCCCAATGCATGTGGAGTGTCTGCTGTCATGGCTTAAGCTTAACCCGGTTCCGCCGCAAATTCCCACCTCAGAGTCCGGCCTTGCAGCCGAAATTCTGCGAAAACGCGTCCAGCGCGAACCGTCCCTGCGAGTAGGGGCACTCCGTCTCAATCGAGCGGCCGTTGAAGCCCTTGGCTGTGTGGATCGGATCAACCTAACTAGGCTATCGGCGCAAACGTGAGAACCAGCCCACCCCTCCTCAGCATGTGCCAGGCGAAGTTCAGTTCATTCCTCGCCGAGATGGCCACCGCTCTTAGGGCAATTAGGTCGCACCAGATCATGCCATTTTCAGGTGGGCACGCGCTTCTTCACCAGGACATTCTTTCGCTCAGACTCCTCTATTTCACATACCTCCGAGATGCTTACACCCGGTGGATCGATTGGTAGTAGCCACCAGCAGAGAGCATCAGCATCAAGCTGTGCTTCTCGGGCGAGCCTAATTTTGCCGCGCACTGTCCTTGCAAGGCGGCGAATGTCGATCCAAATCGACATAAGACAACGAGCCTCCCGTTCCGAGTACCTGTCTCACCATACTGCCCCTTCACTGTGGCCAGATTTACGTGATCGATCTGGCGCGAAATACGGGTCCATGCGAGCTATTTTCGTGGAAAGGCGCAGTCTCTCTCTTTCTGTGCCGTAGCATCAATCGCGGTGCGACAACGTCCGCATTGACAATTAGGCTGTTCGCGCTCCTAACCACCGCCGCGACAATTCTACCCAGTATGTCGATCCCAACGAGAGTATCTCGTCATTGAAATCGTAACTGGTATTGTGAAGAGCGCAGGGACCCGGCCCGTGGCCCTCCTCACGGTGCTCCCCGTCCCCGGCCCCCACAAATGCGAAGGCGCCAGGGCGCGCCTGTAGCATGTATGCGAAATCCTCGGAGCCCATTGTCGGTACAACGTCCGTGTCCACTCTCGCCTCGTCAACAATCGATTTCATTACTTCCCCCGCAAAGCGTGTTTCAGCCGACGCGTTCACCGTGGGCGGATAGCGTTTAATCGTGAGTTCGGCCCTACATTCATATGCCGCGGAAAGATTTTGGACGATCGTCTGCATCCTGGACTCGATGAGATCCAATGTCTTCTCGTCGAAAGCTCTTATGGTGCCGGCAAGTGTGGCTGTATCTGGGACGATGTTTCTCGCCTCGCCCCCATTGAACTGAGTGACAGATAATACTGCTGCATCCATTGGATTCTTGTTGCGGGTGATGATGCCCTGGAGCGCCGCGACGATTTGTGAACCCGTCAAGATGGGATCCTTTCCATCATGCGGAAACGCAGCGTGCGCGCCAACCCCGATGATCCGAATGTCGAAATTGGTGCATCCCGCCAAAATCGGACCAGGCCTAATGCCGAAGCTGTTTACAGGCAGGCCTGGCCAATTATGCAAACCGAAGACTGCGTCGACCGGAAACTGTCTGAAGATACCCTCATCCACCATCACCTTCGCGCCCGAGCCATTTTCCTCCGCCGGGGAGAAGATGAATACGATTGCGCCATCGAAATCTCGAGTACGTGCCAAATGGCGAGCAGCGCCCAACAACATCGCCATGTGCCCGTCATGACCGCAGGCATGCATCTTTCCGGGATACTGCGACCGATGCGCGAACCCGTTGAGTTCCTGCATCGGCAGGGCATCCATGTCCGCGCGTAATCCGATCGAGCGCTTCCCGTCACCAACGCGCAGCACGCCGACCACACCCGTGCGACCGAGGCCACGGTGCACCTCGATGCCATATTCTTTCAATGTCGTGGCAATGAGATCCGACGTTTCGGTCTCCTCGAAAGCCAACTCCGGATGAGCATGGAACCAGCGTCGCAATGCCCTCGTCTCTCCTTCCGCGGCCTTTATCTCTGGGATGGTTCGCATTGTGAGGCTCCGGTGGAAGTATCTGCGCTAGTCGCCTGACAGGCATTGTTTTCATTTACGACGTTCAACTTCGAGCAGCGGTCGGCGCGCGCGCTGAATTCGGCTGAGAAACAGCTCTGTTGACGTGGTCCAGTAGCGAAGTCATGGCTAAATGTAGCGAACGCCGAAAGACTGATTTGTGCGATAAATCGCATGCCGGCGCTCTAATCCAGCCTCAAGGCGCACCTCTTGGGCGGATTTCTGCCAAGCATGGCTGACCAGGCGATCGGATGATCGCTGCACAGTAGTCATGGGCGAAGTGAAGCCGCAGGACCGAGACTGTGTGCGTCCTATCTTCAATTCCTCATGCTCTCGGGCTGTTGCCGTACTGCGGCCATCATTACACTTCCGCTGAGAACAGCGAATGCAGCCATGTTTCGTTATGGGCAGCGGCAACTCGAGATTCTGTCCGCAGCTATTCTTCGATTCCAGACCACAACGCCACAACCAGACCGACGACTGTCTCTACGGTCGAACGAGTGCCGGCTCGACGAGACAGGAGGTTCACAGCACTTTTCCCGGGTTCATGATTCCAAGCGGATCGAGCATCGCCTTGATGGACCGCATCAGCTCGATTGCAGTCTTGTCCTTCACATCAGGCAGCTCGTCGCGCTTGAGCACGCCGATGCCGTGCTCGGCCGAGATCGAGCCGCCCATGCGCAGCACGATGGCGAACACGACCGCGTTCATTTCGTGCCAGCGCGCCAGATAGTCCGCGGTGTTGGCGCCGATCGGCTGGCTGACATTGTAGTGCAGATTGCCGTCGCCGAGATGGCCGAACGGCACCGGCCGCGCGCCGGGGATCAGCTTGACCATGGCTTCATTGGCCTCGGCGATGAAGGTGGGCACGGTGGCCACCGGCACCGAGATGTCGTGCTTGATCGAGCCGCCCTCCGGCTTCTGCGCCGACGACATCTCGTCGCGCAGTCTCCAGAAGCCGGCGCGCTGGGTGAGGTTGGCCGCGATCACCGCGTCGTCGACGATCTCGTCCTCCATGGCGCGGCCGAGGATGGTTTCCAGCGGCGTGCGGGCGTCATCGCCGGGCGAAGACAATTCCATCAGCACGTACCAGTCATGCTTTTGCGCGAGCGGATCGCGCACGTCGATGCCGTGCCGGATCGAGAAATCGACCGCCATCTCCGACAGCAACTCGAAGCTCGTCATCGCATTGGCGGCCTCGCTTTGCGCGATCGCCAGCAGCTTCAGCGCGGCGTCCGGCGACTTTAGCCCGACGAAGGCGGTCTCGATCGACCGCGGCTTCAGAAACAGCTTCAGCGTCGCCGCCGTGATGATGCCGAGCGTGCCTTCGGCGCCGATGAACAGGTTGTGCAGATTGTAGCCGGTGTTGTCCTTCTTCAGCTTCGACAGCACGTTGAGCACGCGGCCGTCCGCCAGCACCACCTCGAGCCCCAGCGCCATCTCGCGCGCGACGCCATAGGCGAGCGCGGCCGTGCCGCCGGCATTGGTCGAGAGATTGCCGCCGATGGTGCAGCTCCCTTCTGCGCCCAGCGACAGCGGAAACAGCCGGTCCACGTCCGCGGCCTTCTGTTGCGCGATCTGCAGCACCACGCCGACCTCGCAGGTCATGGTGTTGGAGGCGGTGTCGATCTCACGGATCTTGTCGAGCCGCCGCAGCGACACTACCACCTCGCCATTGTGCGGGGTCTGGCCGCCGACGAGCCCGGTATTGCCGCCCTGCGGCACCAGCGCGATCCCATGCTCGGAGGCGAGCTTGCAGATTGCGGCGACTTCGGCGGTCGAGCCCGGGCGCAGCACCAGCGGCGAGCGGCCGTGGAACAGATTGCGCTCCTCGGTGACATAGGCCTCGATGTCGGCCGCATCGGTAATGGCGTGCCTCTCGCCGACGATCTTGCGGAATTTCCCGATCAACTCTGGCAGAAGCGGCGCTGCGGGAGTCCTGCTGATAGTCACGACCGTTACCTTCGAAGCGGCGCCGACATTACAGCTGTCGGCAATGCAAATTGCGGAAAATGCAGCGCAAAAACAATGATTCAGCCGGCAAGTCGATCGCCTGCGCCACTGCATCGATAAATTAGAGCACTGGGGTATTCTGGCCTGACTGTCTGCTCAGGCCACTCCGACGGGCCGCTCAATGCTGGCGGACGAGCCTGACTGGCAGCATCAGCATACGGGGTTCGCACATACAATCACTGAAATCGGGCGGCTCAACAGTCGGACTGCACCGCTTCTCCTCATCCAGCGTCCCTTAATAGCCGCGCCGCATGTCCACGGCGTTCCTCATCGGCTCGTTCTTCAGGAAGCGGCCAATGTTGTCGCCAAAGATGGAGAACACCCGCTCTGTATAATTCGTTGGACTTCCCGCCACATGAGGCGTCGCAATCACGTTTGGCATATCCCACAGCGGGCTGTCCTGGGACAGCGGTTCGTGCTCGAAGACGTCGAGCATCGCTCCGGCGATTTCTCGCGTCTGAAGAGCCTTGATCAAATCTGCCTCCACCACGACATTACCTCGGGCGATGTTAACGAGAAAGGCATCACCTCGCATGCGCGCGAACTCCGCTGCGCCGATGAGCCCGATTGTGTCTGCGGTCGCGGGCACAGCCAGAACCACAAAGTCGCACAGCGGAAGCAACTCTTCGAGCCTGTCGGGGGCAAACAGGTGGTCAACACCCTCGACTGCTATGGAAATATCCCGTTTCGAGCCTACGACTGTCATTCCAGCGCTCTTGGCGCGGCGCGCGATGGTCGCTCCGATGGAGCCCAGTCCGACTACTCCGAGCGTCTTCTCAGCTAGGGGCGCCACATAACGCGGGTTCCACTTTCGTTCGGCCTGCTCTTGCAAGAACCTCCGGAAATCCCAGTGCAGCATCGTTACGCCGGCCATCACAAAGTCCGTGATGATGTCGCCGTGAATTCCGCGTGCATTGGTGACGGTGATGTGACCCGCTCGATCGCGAATGGGCAAGATGGAATCAACACCGGCGTTAGTGCATTGAAACCAGCGCAATTTCTTCGCCTTATTGAACAGCTCTACAGGGAAGCGAGACGCGAGCAGTGCATCTGCCTCACCTATGTAACGCTCTAGCCGTTCGGGATCGGGCGCGCTGATTGCGCGAACCTGCGGAAAACGCTCACCGATGAGTCCTGCGTATGTTTCGGCAGCAGGATGGTTGAGGAGCACAGTAAGTGCTGGAACTTTATCGGCCATATTGATCTCCGAAACGTGACGATTTTAGCCGGCTGCCGCACGTTTGTTGCCGCTTGTCACGCAGTGTTCAGGGTACTCGGGGGGGCGACGCCACGCATTCTAGTCGACCTCGCAAAGCGACGTCGACAAGCTACTCCTTCAGAACGCTTGCGTCGTTCGCGACCCAAGAGGCGACAC
The DNA here is from genome assembly GCF_055807535.1 of Bradyrhizobium sp. Kon37. NCBI lineage: Bacteria > Pseudomonadati > Pseudomonadota > Alphaproteobacteria > Hyphomicrobiales > Nitrobacteraceae > Bradyrhizobium > Bradyrhizobium sp. Kon37. Next base: position 82,252 of record NZ_JBVVOY010000018.1, on the reverse strand, counting down.
ACGCATCGCCGATCCCGGGTAGTGCTTCAGCTGAGACGTTGAGCACCTTCGACGTCAAATGCAATCCATACTCCGTGCGAAATTCGACGATGGTCGCATCACCAATGAATGTCATTTCGACAATACGCCCCTGAACTCCACGTGGATTTCCGACGGCTTTGTCGAGGCGCAAATGTTCGGGCCGCACACAAAGCGTCGCATCCATATCTGCCTCAGGCCGATGCGCGGCAGCCAAGTCCTCACCGCCAGGCCCCTGAAGGACGCCGGACCTGAGCTTGACGGGGATGAGATTTACCTCACCCACAAAACTGGCAACAAACAAATCGGCGGGCCTGCGATAGATGTCCTGCGGTGCGGAAACCTGCCGTATCCGGCCCTCATGCATCACCGCTATCCGATCGGACATGGCAAGAGCCTCATCCTGATCATGGGTGACATAGATCATCGTCTTGCCGACTTCCTTATGCAGGGTCTTGATCTCGTTCCTGAGATGCTGGCGCAACTTTCTATCCAGCGCACCGAGAGGTTCATCGAGAAGCAGGACAGGTGGTTCGAAAACCATTGCTCTGGCAATCGCCACTCTCTGCTGTTGACCGCCGGACATTTGGTGAGGGTATCGTGAGGCCAGGGCAGTTAGGTGCACCTGGTCAAGGACGCGATGCACGCGGGTTTCGATCTCCGCTTTAGGCATACGTCGCATCCGAAGCGGATATGCGACATTCTCGGCGACCGTCATATGCGGGAATAGGGCATAGTTCTGGAAGATCACGCCGAGTTCGCGACGGTGGGGCGGCAGTCGCGTGATATCCTTGTCATCCAACAAGATCTGACCGCTGTCCGGCAACTCGAAACCAGCGATCATCATCAGAGTTGTCGTCTTTCCCGATCCGCTCGGGCCCAGCAATGAGACGAACTCTCCGGGCGATATCGTAAGGCTGATATTATCAACGGCTGTTGCGCGGCCGTACCGTTTGTGCAGGCTATTCAGCACAATCCCGCCGGTCTTCACATCAGCGCTGGTCAACCCGGCTTTCATCAGAATTTGGGCTCCATTTGGTGCTCTGTTCGCCTGTTAACGTGCTCTCGTACCTCAGACACTTTTTCTGCGCCGAATCCAGGCACTCACGATGATGACAGCCGCGGCCAGCACCACCTGCAGAGTGGCCACCGCCGAAATGGTGGGATCGACGCCTTGCGAGATGCTTTGCCACATAAGCATAGGCAGAGTGGTGATCACTCCGATGCCGAGGAACAGCACGTACACGACATCATCGAAGGAGTGCAGAAAAGCAAAAAACGCGGCCACGATAAAGGCCGGCGTAATCAGTGGAATAGTGATCGTGCGGAATGTGGCCCCGGGCCCTGCGCCAAGGCTGCGAGCCGCCCGCTCATAGGCGGGGTTGAGATCACGAAGATTAGCGACAATAAGGACCACTACGTAGGGGATCGAGTAGACGGCTTCGCCAAGCGCGAGCCCGAACTCGGTGCCCTGAAGGCCTACCCGAGCCAGCACGAAATAGGTGGCAATCGCCACCACGATGGTCGGCAGGATGATAGGGGAAAGCACGAGAGCAACCACTGCTCCGCGACCAGGTATGCGGCCGCGCGCAAGACCGAAAGCAAGTGTCGCCCCGAGCGCCATTGCCATGGAGGTTGCCATCAGTGCGACGCGTATACTTGTAAATGTCGCATTTGTCCAACCAGCATCGGAGATGTACGCTTGATAGTTGTGGAGCGAATAACCAGGCGCGGGGAACTCGAAAAAGGCGGACGAACTGAACGAGAGATATGCCACGACCAGTATCGGTAGGAGAAGAAGCGTTCCTAGAAGGGACGAAACGATGGATACACCATAGCCGCCCAGAGAGGGCAGCCAGCGGTCGAGAACGTTAGCCGCAGACCCAAGATGCATTAGCCACTGCTTTCGCGTGCGGGGACTGGCAACGGCATCTTGACCGGTTTTCTCGTCGGACAATCCCAAAAGCTGATTGATTGGAAAGAAGCGGGATCCAATCCACAGCGTCGCCAGCACCGAGACCAGAAGTACGATGGACAGCGCGGATCCGGAGCCCCAGTTAAGATGATCAACCACCTCGCTATAGATCTGCATCGTGATCGTGAAATCGGACAAGCTGCCGAGCAGTGCCGGCGTGATGTAAAAGCCAAGGCAGTTGACAAACACGAGCAGCACTGCGGCCATGACGCCCGGCAAGCTGAGCGGCAGGAACACCGTCAGAAACGCCGCAATAGGGCTCGCACCGTTGGCTCTGGCGGCACGCAGCAGCTTTTCATCAATGCTCGACATGACGGTGTACATAGGAAGGATCATGAGCGGCAAGACTATCTGGGTCATGCCAATGATCACGCTTGCGCGGTTGTAGAGCATTGAAATTGGCTGGGAGATGAGGCCTAATTTGAGCAGGAGATCATTGATAATCCCGCCGCGCCCCAGAAGAACGATCCACGCGAAAGTGCGCACCAATACGCTGGTGAAGTACGGCAACACAACCGCAATGAGAAGGAATGTGCGCAGGCTCGATGATTTGCTCGTCGTCAACGAGTAGGCCATGGGATAGCCAAGCACCAAGGCGAGCGCGGTGACCGATATGCTTATCTGCAACGTGGTGCGCAATACGGCCAGGTAGACCGGATCCCCACCGATTCTTACAAAGCGCGCGAACGTCCAATTGGGCATTCCGAGCGAAAGCATCAGGAGCCCGGCGAGCGGCACGAGAAAGAGCAGCGCAAGGAAGATACCGCCCGGCAGCAGGAGCCAAGCCCATGGCGTGGGCCCGGCCGAGTGCGCGACCGCCGACGACTCTGACGGGACGTTGCCTGTCGGCAGGATCACTGTACGCGCCATGCCAGCCACCGGTCTCCGATGTGCTCGAGATTGGTTTTGCCGTCGGGACGCTTGGCCGCAAGCCAAGCAGAATCCTCGTGGATCACCTTGGAGGAATTTTCAGGATTGATGCTGAGCAACGGGACCTGATCAGAAGGCAGATGGTCGAGCTGATTTATGTTCGGGCCGGGATACCCCGTTCCTATGGTGAACTCGGCAGCAACTGCCGCTCGATTTACGAATGCAATCAGCTTCTGCGCGTTTTCGCTGTTCGGGCCACCCTTCAGAACCGTCCAATAGGTGTAGTTCACGTATGCCCCGTCCCAAATCATCTGAATAGGGGCACCCTGACGAATTGCGCTGATCGCGCGGCCGTCGAAGCAACTCGACATTGCGATCTCCCTATTGAGAAGCAATTGAGGCGCCTCGCTTCCCGCACTCCACCATTTGCTGATGTGCGGCCTGATTTCGTCGAATTTCTTAAGGGCCCTGTCGATCTTGTCGTCGCTGAGCGGCCAGATGTCAGATTTCGGCACCCCATCGGCCAGCAACGCGAACACGATGTTGTTTTTTGCATTTGCCGGCAACTGAGTGAGACCGCGGGGGCCAGGAAACGCCTTGACGTTCCAGAAATCGCCCCAGCTTTTTGGACCATCGTTTCCAAGCGCGCGCTTATCATAGGCCAACGTCATGGCCGATGCGATCACTGGGACTGCGCTTTTGAGACGAACCGATTGCTCAGTCCCCTTTGTGGATTCAGCGTCCCAGAGGCTATAATTGATCGGGACGAACATGCCCGCTTCGTCCATCGATGGAAGGGTAGACGCCTGTATGAAGGCCGTATCCCAATCAACACGGCCGGCTTGGTTCATCGCCTTAACCTGAGGCTCGGCAACATCGGCAACGACGTCGACCACCTTGATGCCGGTTGTTTCGGTAAAAGGCTCGTAGACGTATTTTCGAATGCCTTTAGTAAACAGACCGCCCCAAGAGAACGCGATGACTTGACCACTACCGGCAAGCTTGTCCTGCGCAAAGGCAACTGTCGATCGCGCGAGTGCGGGAATAGCCATTGCGGCGGCGGCAGCACGAAGCATGCTCCGGCGGCTAAAGCCGGACGGTTGATGTTCAAATAAGTCGCTCATAGCTTCCCCTTCTTGATCTCGTTCCGTGAACGCCGCGACAAGGCAACAGTCCGGGCGCGGAGTGAACCTAACCTCGATCGAAGTGGGCTCCGAAAGCGCTTGCCTAGCCCTATCAGAGCGGCTAAGTTCGGAAACACACGTTGTAATTGAAACCACTGTAGAGTCGCGATCAACTTGCGAAGGATGCCCATTGCCTACGTCCACCGATGGATGCAGCGTATGCTAAGTTCTGCTCAGAATAGGGGAAGGTTGGCACGAAAACCTGCGATGAAACCGTTCTAGAAGCCTAAATACTGCACGAACAAACCTAGCCGCGATGTATTCATGCGGATTTCGTGCCGCGTGAAGCAATCAAAGGCGTCCACATCGCGAGGCAGCCGCGAAGTGGAAAAGGGCTGCCACGCGACTGAAAGGGATGCGGAAAGCGGATCAGGTTGCGAACTAACGAGCTCTGTGATTCGCTGCGCGCGTTCGCGCTGGTCCTCTTATCGGGGCCTGTCGGTACGCTTGCCCAATTAGTGACCAAGAACGTGTGAACTGATCTGCGGCAGATCGTTTGGTTGTGCTGCCAGAGCTGCACTCAACGCGAGCTTCTGGTTTAGCCAACCGAAGATGCAATCATCGGAAGTCACGAAGTTTTCGATGCATCCACCTGCGCTTTTGATCATCCGGGGCATGGTCAGATCCAGATCAATGCGCTCCTCAATACATTCGGTCTGTAGTTCCATCGCTTCCGAGACCCTAACAGCCCCCCGCCCTCCCGTGACTACGAGAACTGGGCATTTCAATCGTCGGATCAATTGCGTGCGCTGTGCAGTGACGCTCCCCTCCTCCCGCGCCTCTGCAGCTCTAGTCATCCAGACTACAGACGCCTGCATGCGTGCCCAGTTCCAAAGGCCGCCATCGCAAACCGCCGCAACCAGGCGGCGGTCAGAGGTCGCGAAGTCAGTAGCCAAAGCAGCCGAAAGTCCTTCTCCATAGACGCCGATCCGAGCGGCGTCGACGTCGGGGCGCCCAGAGAGGTAGTCCAAACAGGATGACAACAAGGTTTGCGAAAGGCCCCGCGCGGGATGGGAGACATCGCGGTGAGATAGGACCAGGAGCGACATGCATCGATCGGTCACCGCGGGTAGAAGTCTTGCAAGCAACGTGGCTTCTGATTCGTCTTCCATGCTGATGCAAATGACGGCGGGTGCAGGTAGGGCACGATTACCAGCAGGAACATAATAGGCCAGAAGTTCGGTACAGCCCCAGCTTTCGATTGTTACTCGCTCGACTTTCGCCAGGCCCACTTCAAGGCATTGAATTCCAGCCTCAATCCTCGCTGTCACTTCCCCGCATTGAGGATCGTTCTCATGAAGCAGTCGTCTGGCCACTTCAAATGCTGTTAGCGCACAAAGCCGCGCCTCGGCCGCTTCGTTGCTGTCGCCTTGGCTTGCCTTCAAATCTCCGATGATACATTGTTCATCGCCGAGTGTTGTCCACTTGGTAATCCAGCTCTGGCGAGTTGTACATCCCTGGTCTTGCGCTCCAGTTACGTTGTCTAGAAAGGCTGCGGCACGTCGCCTTACTGATGCAAGACCCCCCCCTTTATCACAGCGAGTAATATACTCCATGCAATCGGTCCCCCTCGAGCTGGGCCCCACTCGCGCGAGGTTCATCAGCTATTTCATTCCATGTGGAGAGGACAGGAGCCGCAGCAACTGCATTGGCAAAGAAGTCGACTTTGGCTTCTGCTCATCCTAATTCTAATGAAAATATTACGGGACGACTAAAGTCGAAGTTCCGCGATCTGGCGCTTTGCAAACTCGAAATTCTGCGCCTAATAGCGATAACCTGCATATTTTCGCAGTGTGCTTTCGCCGCGTGGCGCCGGCTGAGTTTAAGAGCTTACCGATATGCGGTAGCGAGGGGGACGAGCTTCGTCTTAAACGAGAACCGCGCGACTGCATCAGCGAGGACAACACTGATGCCCTTCCGCGGATCACGGTGACGCGGTCTGACCTGCCTGTCCAAGAACGAACAGAAAGGGAGGCGTCACATAGGAGCACATCTTCTATCGCGAGCCGGCTTACTTCGCGAGCTCATCCATCACTTGCTTGGTCGCTTTGTAAGCCAGATCAACGATCTCATCGATTTCAGCTTCGGATACGACGAGGGGAGGGGCAAATCCAAGGATGTCTCCGTGCGGCATAGCTCGTGCAATGAGCCCCCGATCGCGAGCAGCCTTGGAGATCCGCGCCCCCACCTTGAGTTCTGGATCAAATCGGCGCTTCGTCTGACGGTCAGCAACAAACTCCACAGCGCCGAGCAAGCCCACACCTCGAACTTCGCCTACGATCTCCAGCTGTGCAAATTTTTCCTTGAGCCGCTTTTGGAAATGCGCGCCGACGGTCTTGGCGCGGTCGCTGAGACGTTCCCGCTCGACAATATCAAGCACCGCATTGGCAGCAGCTGCCGCAATCGGATGGCCGGAATAGGTGTAACCATGCGAAAATGCACCAACTCGATCCGCCGCCTCCTCCATGACGGCATATACCTTCTCGCCAATAATGGCGGCGGAGAGCGGGACATAGCCGGACGTCAGGCCTTTTGCGACCGTGACCAGATCCGGTTCCATGTCGTAAAGCGTGCTGCCGAAATCAGCGCCGGTTCGACCGAAACCGCAAATAACCTCATCTGCGATCAGAAGAACATCATAGCGCCTAAGCACGGACTGAACCTCGCGCCAGTAGCCGGCGGGCGGGGGCGTGATCCCGCCCGTGCCAAGCACCGGCTCGGCAATAAATGCGCCGATCGTTTCTGGACCTTCCCTAACGATTAGCTCTTCAAGCTCCGCCGCCCGCCGACGAGAAAACGACTCTTCCGTCTCGCCCGGCTCGGCTCCCCAGTAGTGGTGAGGCGCGCCCGTGTGCACAATACCCGGAAAGGGAAGATCCATATGATCGTGGTAAAACGACATGCCGGTCATTGAGCCAGAGATCACTGAGCAACCGTGATAGCCCCGCTCGCGCGAGATGATCTTTTTCTTCTTAGGCTGGCCACGAAGGTTGTTGTAATACCAGACAAGCTTCGCCTGGGTTTCGTTCGCATCCGATCCCGACAGACCGTAGAATACCTTGCTGGGCTTACCAGGAGCCATTTGCACGAGACGGTGCGACAAAGTGGCGAGCTCCTCGGTCGTGTGCGCCGCATACGTGTGGTAGTAGGCGAGTTGGTAAGCCTGTCGCGCAATGGCTTCAGCCACTTCGGTCCGGCCGTATCCGATGTTTACGCAGTAGAGTCCCGCAAACCCGTCGATATAACTGTGTCCCTGCGCATCTTCGATGCGGATACCTTTTCCTCCAGTGATGATCGTCGGATCACCAATCTTACCGGTGGCGAAGTCTTTGAGCTGAGTGAAAGGATGGAGAACAGTCGAGCGATCTTGTTCAGCGATAGTCTTAATCTTGTTCATTCATTTCCTCCTAAGCCGCCAAGTCGCCGAAGCACACGTACTTCAGTTCCATGTATTCCGATAGACCGTGCCGAGAGCCTTCGCGTCCCAGTCCTGACTGCTTCCATCCACCGAACGGAATGGGCGGACCTGTAAAGGAAGCGGTGTTGACACCGAGCATGCCGCACTCGATTCTCTCAGAGAGCCGGAGCGCTCGACGCAGGTTGCCGGTGTACACGTACCCGGCCAAGCCCATTTCGCTCGAATTAGCTCGATTGATGACCTCTTCTTCCGAGTCGAAAGGTAGTACGGCAGCTACTGGCCCAAAAGTTTCTTCACGCGCGATGAGCATGTCGTCGGTGACTTGAGTGAGCAGAGTCGGAAGAACGAAGTTCGGGCCCAAATTGTCATCTTTCTTCGCGGTGATGACTTGCGCGCCCTTTACGACCGCATCGACGATTTGCGCCCGGCACTTCTCGGCCACCGAAAGCTTCGTCATTGGCCCGATATCGCTAGCAGGATTCAAGCCGTGACCGACCTTGAGCTGAGCCATTGCCGCGCTAAGCGCTTCAACGAACGTATCGTGAATGCCCCTTTGTACGTAAATGCGATTCGCCGCGAGACAGTCCTGACCCGATGTCGCAAACTTGGCAGCCATCACACCTTTGACGGCTTTCTCAAGGTCGACGTCATCAAAGATCAGGAAGGGAGCATGCCCTCCGAGTTCGAGCGAGACTTTTTTAATGGTCTGGGCCGACCCCTCCAGAAACAAGCGGCCGACCTGGGTAGATCCCGTAAACGAGAGGGCTCGTACTCTGGTGTCGCGCAACAGAGGCGTTGATAGCTCGATGGGCTCACCCACTAGACTCTGAAACACGCCGGCGGGAAGACCTGCCTCCTCTGCCAATCTGGCCAGGGCGAGAGCCGACAATGGCGTCTCCGGCGCTGGCTTCACGATGATCGGGCAGCCCGCTGCAAGAGCTGCACCCGCCTTCCGTGTGATCATCGCGATGGGGAAGTTCCACGGAGTTACCGCCGCCGCGACCCCGATCGGATGCATCCGCACCTGAAGCAGACTGTCAACCTTATGACTCGGAATCGTCTCTCCGTATGCGCGCTCCCCTTCTGCGGCGAACCACTCGAGAAAAGCAGCCCCGTACTCAACCTCGTACCGCGCTTCCGCCAGCGGCTTGCCCTGTTCGCTGGTCACCAACGTGGCAAGGTCTTCCGAATGGTCGCGCATCAATGACGCCCAAGCTCGGAGAATAGCTCCACGCCCTGCCGGCAAAAAGGCTCGCCAAGCCGGAAACGCTCGCTCAGCCGCCTCTATTGCGAGCGTCATGTCCGCGGCACTGCAGCGCGCAACGTCCGCAATGATTTCGCCCGTAGCGGGATCCATCACGACGTCTCTTTGGCTGCCCGCAATCCAGCGACCGGCAATGAGCGCAGCCCCCGCGACAAAGTCGCGGCGACGCAGCGTCCGAAGGCATGTTGCAGCGACTCCGGCCATCTCCGGATGAATGGTTCGGGCAGCTTGAAAGGCCATCTGTAAAGTCCCGCGGGCGGTCGCTTGTTGAAATCCATCAAGCATTCAGGATACTAATGTTGCCAACCGATTTGCGTCGCATTTTGCCGGGAGTCGTTGTGTTTTCTGCACCACCGCGGCATTCTGCGACGAAATTCACTCGGAGCCTTGATAATGCAATACGACCGGACGGACGCCCGCATCCTTGAGATCGTCCAAAAGAACAATCGCCTGACCTCCGAGGTGATCGGCGAAATGGCCGGCCTTTCTGCTACCGCGTGTCAACGACGGCTGAAGAGACTTCGTTCGGAAGGCATCATCGAGGCCGATGTGTCGATCGTTTCGGCGAAAGCGGTGGGAAGGCCCATCCAAATGCTGGTAATGGTGACTCTGGAACGCGAGCGTTCGGACATCATCGATAAGTTCAAGAAGGCTATCAAAGGTTCAGCTGAAGTCGTCAATGGATTTTACATCACCGGCGATGCTGACTTTGTTCTGTACGTCACCGCGCGCACGATGGAAGATTACGAGCAGTTCACCCGCCGTTTTTTTTATGAGAACTCGGATATCAAAGGGTTTAAGACAATGGTGGTGATAGACCGCGTGAAGTCGGGTTTTGCGATTCCTGTGGAAATTCCCGACGAGGAGTGACCGGACAAGCTCTGGTGCCTCTCCACGATCACCACATTTGTGCTCGTTCTCTTCGTTGGCTTGAATAGACGGCGACAACGTCGCATTCTCACTCCACTACTTTTTATTGACTATCATTGCTTGGAGTTCGAACAAAAACTCAAAGCCGCGAGCCGCTTCGCTGACGTTCGGCTGACGACCTTGCTGGCCGCTCTGTGATCGACGCGTTATGGTTCATCGATGGATCAATCCATGGCGCAAGCTTTCGGACTTGCATTGAGACGGTTCTTCTGCGGCGCTTCAACCTAAGATATCGTGGTCATGGACACTCTGGGGCGGCGAAGAGCAAGCCTGGGCGCCAGCTCAGGCGATCCGCCGAAGCCAAACTGTTCTTCCTTTGCCAAACTACTCGCCCGACTTGACCGATTGAACGGGGCTTCCCAAGCGCAAACAGCTGCTCCGAGGGCGCCGCCCGAACTGTCGATGCGGTCTGCGCCGCCGTCGACGAAGCCATGACAGCATCCCCCCCGAATAATGCGCGAACTAGCTCGAAAATACAGGCTATCGAACTAATGCCATCACGCTTTAGTCGGAGCCGGGCTGAAACCACGCTCCCAACTGTCAGAGATCAAGCTTCGAGAATCGCGACGATTCGTCCGGCCGGAGAATTCGGCGTCAATGGTATCATCGCGCCGCTCGGCTATTGCACGTTCCGCGCATGGACCTGGCAAGCGTTTTCGTTGGCATTTCGATTCCAGCGCCGACTGCGCCAGCACCTCCTTGCGCTCGACGACCTCCTTGAAATGCGGCGTCTCCGCGAGTTTCAGACGCACGATGAAGCCGACGCCGACGAGCAGGATGCTGATCAGAAACGGCACGCGCCAGCCCCAGCTCAGGAAGTCCGCTTCGGGCAGCTGCGTCATGAGACCAAAAATGCCGGTGGACGCGGCGACGCGGACAGGGAAACCGATCTGCACCAGGCTGCGTAGAAGCTGCGGCGATTGCCGGCGTGCTCTCCAAGGTGTAATGTCACTTGCGCTATGATGAAGATCCCGGTGCATTGCAAATATGTATGACCGCCGTATCGTGCCGTTGGATGCTCGCCCGGTCTCCTTTTGCGACGCGGTAGCTTGACTCGATCGAGCTAGCTGAACACCGGCCTCGGTGGCGCTCAATGCTTTCGTTGACAATCTCACCCGGACTTTTTTGCTCGGGATAAGAAGCAAAGTGCAATTGGTGTTCGTAGACCGCTCTGCTCATTCTAGTGGCACGGCTGCCGGCGTGAAGAGGATGACCGTAACGGACTGCTTCAAGATCGTCCCAATGAGTGCCGCCAGCCGAACAGTGATCGCATCCTCGCTCCCCGAGTCTGCGTTCGCGCGCTTTTTTCATCGCTTACTTGCACATAACGCGCAAAATCGCCGCTTTCATCTGTTTAGTATCCTTTGCAGTCGATGCTTGAGGCGAGAAAGTGTTTGTGCGACCATTCGTCGAAACAGGACCGAAACAACGAACATTCTATCGTTCGGTCGCGCGAATTTTTGCTCTCTGACGAGACGAGCCGATGTGCGGTGACTCAGGAGTTCGTCTGAGGGTTAGCTTATGAAATCGCACCTCGTCTGACTATCATTCAATATTGACGCGGTAGGTGACCGGTAGCAGTTGCTGAATCATCGCTGGTGAGCGAGTTATGTCAGACATCACAACGGCGGATTCTATTCAGGCGATTCGAACCGCCGCCTCCGATCGACTGAGTGACGCTTCTACTTCCATCAAGTGGCTAAGGCGCGGCAGATCGCTGCCTTTTGGCGCGCTGGTCCGAGAGGCGGCGCTTCGCCGCACGCGTTAGGAATGAGTCAATTTCCGGTACATCTCGAAAATCCAGCATCGACGATTTAGATTGCCGCGGGGCAGACGCGTTTGAAAACGCTCTTGGTCACCACAGGCGGCCGACGCTAGGTGACAGAGTCAATTTGGTCTAGACGTCTGGGAGGTAAGCTAAAACGATATGACGGACATCCCCAAGCCCCGGACGTTCAACGCCGACGGTATCACCGCGCCTTTCCGACATGCCACCTTCCGCCGTATCTGGCTCGCAAGTCTGCTGTCCAATCTTGGCGCTTTGATCCGGGGAATCGGCGCAGCTTGGGCGATGACGCAGATGACATCGTCAGCGGACATGGTGGCACTTGTACAGACCGCGCTGATGCTGCCGGTTATGCTAATCTCGATGCCGGCCGGAGCGATCGCCGACATGTATGACCGGCGCAGGATTATCCTGTATTCGCTTGGGATCGCGTTGACGGGCGCGAGTGCGTTGACAACGCTCGCCTGGCTTGATCTCGTGACGCCAACTCTCTTGCTGGCACTGTGCTTTCTGGTAGGTTGCGCTGTGGCGCTATTGGACCCCGCCTGGCAGTCGTCCGTAAGCGAGCAAGTCCCCTCTGACGCTTTACCCGCGGCGATAGCGTTAAACGGCATCAGCTACAACCTCGCGCGAAGCGTTGGGCCTGCGCTCGGAGGGATTGTCGTGGCAGCCGCCGGTACAGTGGCTGCGTTTGCTATTAACGCCCTGTTGTATCTGCCATTGATGTTTGCTCTATTTCTGTGGAAGCGCGCCCCTGAGCCATCGCGTTTGCCACCTGAAAGCCTCCATCGCGCTATCGTTTCGGGCGTTCGCTACATCATGAATGCGCCATCGATTAAGATTGTGTTGACTCGCGCCATGGCGATGGGCTTGTTCGGGGGCGCAATCATTGCTCTGATGCCGCTGGTCGCCCGCGATCTCCTGCACGGGGGTGCCGAAACCTATGGCATTATTCTCAGTGCCTTTGGTCTGGGCGCGGTGATCGGTGCGTTCAGCGTCACAGAGGTTCGCAAGCGTATGACGGGAGAGGCCGCCATTCGGGCCTGCGCACTTTCGATGGGCGGTGCTCTCGTGGCGGTAGCGATAAGCCGCGAGCCACTTCTGACGGCCGTCGCGCTCGTTTTGGCTGGCGCGGTATGGATGATGGCATGGGTACTTTTCAGCATTGGCGTGCAATTGTCAGCGCCGCGCTGGGTAACAGGGCGAGCGCTTGCGGCCTACCAGGCGGCCAGTTCCGGCGGGATCGCCGTCGGAAGCTGGGCGTGGGGCCATGTGACTGACGTCGCCGGAGTAAATGTTGCGCTCTTACTGGCGGCCGCTTTGCTGGCTGTCTCTCCGCTGCTCGGGTTTTGGTTGCCCATGCCACGCGTCAGCGCACGGGGCGAAGAACCTGAGATGCTAGACGATCCGAAAGTGCGTCTGGCACTGAGCGGACGCAGTGGGCCGCTTGTCGTAGAGATAGAATATCGGGTCGGGCAGGAGAACGCCCGCTCTTTCCACAATTTGATGCAGGACATTCAACTCTTCCGTCAGCGCAACGGAGCCTATGGCTGGTCGATCGCCCGAGATATTGCAGATCCGGAACTGTGGACAGAGCGTTATCACTGTCCAACGTGGCTCGACTATTTGCGCCAGCGCAACCGTGCGACTAAATCGGAGCGCGCGCTGGATCAGCGGGCAACGGCCTTCCACATCGGTCCAGAGCCTGTGCGTGTGCGACGCATGCTCGAGCGCCCATTCGGATCCGTACGCTGGAAGGAAGAGGCGCCCGATCGCGCTGCGGCCAAGGAGTTAGACAGCAAGCACGAGCACGGTGCGGTGAGCTAGTTGCAAGTAACATATCCGCGGCGCTGCAGAGATGGCATCAGCCCAGTCCCGATCTGCTCCGGCCGCATACCACGAACTCCTGCAGGAGCGAGGCGGCCCAGTAGCTGAAAAGAGCAAAGGATGAACTTATCAGAAGGAAGCGCTCGATTGCGCTTCCTGGGCCACAGTCAACTTCGCCTGCCGAACCGCACAGGGGCTCTGAAAAAGGGGCCACCCCCGAAGGAGTGGCCCGCCAAGTCAGGGAGGAAATGCCCCCATGGGAGGCCTCGGGGATCAGGCCGCAGCCTGAACGATTGGTGAGTATGGCAGGCCAAGACTTTCGGCCACGGCCTTGTAAGTTAGCCGGCCACCATAGACGTTCAGGCCCGCTCGCAGATGATGGTTCTCAAGGACGGCTGCAAATCCCTTGTTGGCGAGAGCCAGTCCAAACGGCAGTGTGGCGTTATTCAGAGCTTGGCTCGAGGTGAGCGGGACAGCCCCGGGCATGTTGGCGACGCAGTAATGAATTACTCCGTCTATCTCATAGGTTGGTTCGGCGTGTGTCGTCGGACGAGATGTCTCGAAGCATCCGCCTTGATCGATCGCAACGTCAACGATGACGGCCCCCTTTCGCATCGCGCTCAACATCTTGCGACTAACCAGCCTAGGTGCGCTCGCTCCAGGAATGAGCACCGCCCCGACTACGACGTCCGCGGCAAATACCTCTTCCTCAACAGCCTCTATCGTCGAAAACCTGGTACGAACCCGCCCATCGAACAGCTCATCCAGTTGGCGAAGGCGAGCAATCGACCGGTCAAGCATTGTAACCTCAGCTCCCAAGCCGACGGCCATGCGGGCGGCATGGGTACCGACAACACCGCCTCCGATGACCACGATGCGCGCCGGCTGAACACCGGGAACACCGCCGACCAGGAGGCCACGGCCACCTGCATACCGCTTCAGGGCCGCACTGGCTGCCTCAATTGAAAGCCTACCTGCAACCTCACTCATCGGCGCAAGCAATGGAAGCCCCCCATTTGCATCAGTCACCGTTTCGTAGGCGATTGCGGTACATCCAGATTTCAAAAGGCCGTTAGCCTGCTCAGGGTCCGGCGCCAAGTGCAGGTACGTGAACAGAATCTGATTCTCTCGAAGCTGCGTCCATTCGGAAGGCTGGGGTTCTTTAACCTTTACGATCATCTCGCTAGACCCAAATACCTCGCGAGCGGAGCCCAGGAGTGTTGCACCAGCTTTGCGATACTCTTCGTCGCTAGCGCCGATGCCAGCCCCTGCATTGGTCTCGACCGCTACGCTGTGGCCGGCGGCAACATACTCGCGGACAGCTCCGGGCGTCAGACCCACGCGATACTCATGAGTCTTGATTTCCTTGGGAACGCCGACCTTCATTGCAATCTCCTTCGTGAGCGGCTCTTTGTAGTCGGAAGAGCGGTACGAACCTGCAACCCGGAAAGCCAAACAGCGCAGTAATCCGGCGATCTTCTGGGCACCATCGCAGGATTTCGAACAGTGGACCAGGATAGCCCGAGTTGCCAGGATATCAGAGTGACGGCGGCGAGTTCGCCTGATCCCAGTTGTCAGGCCACTTGCAATCAGGATGGATCCACGCTCGAATGCGCCGACTTCTCCGTTGTTTTGCCCCATTCGCAGCAATGCTCGTTCCGATAATGCGAGTAGCGCTTATGAGGGAGGCCCGCGGGTTCATCAACGATGGATCGGGTTTTTCAGAAGTTCGCTGAGCGATTGACCGAAAGCTCACACCGAAATGAAGCTCAGCAGAGCATGGCCGATGTCACCGCTGCGCTCAGTTTGTCATGCTTCGCATATCTTGCGTTGCCCAGCAGGCCCGGTGGTGTCCCGAACCTAATTTCGACGTACCCATCCTCCTGGACCGCTCTTTATTTGCAGCGTGGGTACGATTCCGTCGATCCGGTGGTACGTCGGGCGATCCGCGATCCTAAACCGTTCCGCTGGGGGCTTGGAATCGGGCCGCGAATGCGATCGGATTCAGAACGCACGCTGTTCGAAGAAGCCGCGAAATTCGGAATTCGCTCCGGATTCACATTCCCAATCCACGATGACCAGGGCGCGATCGCCGCGCTGAGCTTTGCTGCCGACGAGCATCAAACGGGTTTTGAGCGCTCGTTACTTGAGCACGCCCAGACCCTGCGACTAATCGCAAGCTTTTTCCATGCACACGCAAAGCGCTTTTGGACGAATGATCGAATGGTCGGTGGGGTGGTGCTGTCTCCTCGCGAGCATGAATGTCTCGGATGGTCCGCGCGCGGCAAATCAGCCGGGGAGATCGGGATCATTCTCGGGATCAGCGAGCGAACGGCGGGATTTCACCTGGACAACGCCCGTGCGAAGCTCGGTGTCAGCTCGCTTCGTCAAGCCATCGTGCTGCTAGCCGAATCAAACTCTCGAAAATACAGCGCCGGCCCGCCATAAACACCTGTGCAACTGCACAGGATGCGCTTGCCTAAATCTCTGTGCTTAGTTGCCGAAACAAAGCAGGGAGGCAAGAATGATGCAGCTCATCACGCCGGAGTGCTACGGCGAGTTCGTTCACGATCTCGCCGAGATGCACCGGCTGCGCTATTGCGTTTTCAAACAGCGCCTGGACTGGAACGTTGACGTCCGCGGTGACATGGAGATCGACGAGTTCGATGTCCTTCGACCCGTGCATCTCCTGAACCGCTCGACCGCTGGACGCATTCAGGGCTGCGTCCGGCTCTTGCCTTCAACCGGCCCGACCATGCTGAGGGACACCTTCCCAATCCTTTTGGACGGGCAGCCCACGCCACGAAGCGATCGCATCTGGGAGAGCAGCCGATTTGCGCTTGATGTTCCTCCGGATGCTCCGAAGGCGAGTGGAGGACTTGCTGCCGCGACTTACGAGCTGTTTGCGGGCATGATTGAGTTCGGCCTTTCCATCGAGTTGACCGAAATCGTCACTGTCACGGACGTCCGGATGGAGCGCATTCTTAGGCGCGCAGGCTGGCCCCTCCGCCCGATCGGAAAAGCTCGTCCTGTCGGAAACACCACGGCCATCGCTGGATATTTGGAGGTCTCGCCCAATGCGTTGCATCGCATCCGCAAAGCGGGACACATCTCAGGTCCGGTGCTCTGGGCTCCAGTCATCCGAGCGGCCGCCTAGAATCTGGAATGCAATCTCGGCATCGCTGCACATTGGAGCGGAAAGCCCATCTGATCAAGATTTACGATGCACAAACCACGTCGATCAAGATCCTCCCTTCAAGCCAGTAAGGCAATCGAACTGAAACACCTGAAGTCGGCTGTTGCTGCCGCCGACTGCGGCAGCATCCGCGGAGCCGCGGAGTTGTTGAGGTCGCAACAATCGAGTCTCAGCCGAAGAATCGATGAAATCGAGCACCAGTTGGGCATCGCAATCTTCGAGCGCTACAGCGGAGGCGTGCGACCGACGCGGGCCGGCCACGACGTGCTTCGGCTGGCAAGGAGCATTCTGGAAGAATTCGACGCGCTCCTCGCCACCGCGATATCTGTCCATAACAGCGAAACCGGCCGCCTGACCATCGGATTTTGCACCTCACTTTCGGCAGGCAATCTGCAGACCTCGCTACTCGCGTTCAAAGAGCAATTTCCGCAGATCGAACTTGTGACGGTCGAACGATCACGGACGCGTTTGGCCGCGGCGCTTCGAAGCGGCTCGGTCGATGTGCTGATCGTAACAGGAAGGCTTCAATTGTTGAACACCGAAGAAATGCCGCTTTGGAGCGAGCGCGTTCTGGTGGCGCTGCCCCACGATCATCCGCTCGCCGGGGGAGAGACTGTGTGCTGGAGCGACCTGCGCGGCCAGACAGTGCTGCTCAGCCATTATGACCCAGGAAAGGAACTCGAAGATCTTCTGATTTCCAAGCTCCTCTCGCCCGAGCATCGCCCCAAGATCGAGCGCCACGACGTCAGCCGTGGCATCATCAAGAGCCTAATCAGCATGAGCACGGGGATAAGCCTGGTGCTCGAGTCCGATATGGGGGCAAATTTTGCGGGCCTTGTCTACCGAGAGCTACGGGATGGCACGGGGCCCAGCCGCTTCGACTTTTCGGCCACTTGGCGCCCCGACAATGAAAACCCGGCCCTGCGGGAATTCCTGAAGCTGCTCTCAGCGCGCTACCCTTCGCCTCCGATTGGATGCTGACGCGCTCGGCGAGCTTTCCGAAAGCTCTTGTCGGCAGCCATGAACCGCGCCAGCATCGGTGCAATGAGTTTCGATGGATCCTGGATTGGCTGGCCAGTCTCTTGGGCGAGGATTTCAGCGTATGACACGAGATCGCGGTGCACGCTCGCAGGTAGTTCGTGTGTCACCTTGATGGGCTTATCGTCTTCTAAGGCTCCGAGTTTGAGTTTTGACATCGTCCTCATCCTCTGTACGGTTCGAGCACCAGGTCACGGTTGACGATCACCCGCAGGGGAAATCCCGGACGAATCGTCAAGGTCGGCTGGATGTTGAGATTGCGGCGGACCACCTGCTGGCCCGTCTGGTTCATCGAGTCCCCCGCCCCGCGGCGGAGCGCAGCGATGAGGTCGCTGTTGGTGCTACCCGTATCCGATCCGGCATTCACCTCGGTGCCGAGGGCGAGCAGCGTCGACAGCGCAGCGGCCCCCAACAGCTCTTTCCAATGATTGTCGACCTCATCCTCAAGCCCAGAGTAGCCCGCGACGTCCGCGCCCGGCTGCCGCTCCAGGACGATCGACCGTCCATTTGGCATGATGAGGCGCGTCCACACCAGGAGCACGCGCGATTGGCCAAATGCGACTTGGCTATCATACGTCCCGATCAGCCGGGCTCCTTGCGGAATAAGACGAGCTCGCCCGGTAGGGGAATCGTATACCGCTTCTGTGACTTGGGCCGTGATCTGCCCAGGCAGGTCGGACCGAATCCCCGTGATAAGAGCGGCCGGAATGACCGTTCCGGCCTGGACCACAAAGGGAGAGACCGGTCTTGCCAGGCGATCGAGGCTGGTGGTTCGACGGTCAACGGAAGCACTGACGAACGCAAGCTTTCGATCCTGGCCATTCTGGGCAAATGCTTCGTCGGATGATGGCGCTGCATTTGATGGGGCTTCACTTGCCGATTTGACAGGGGCCTGTGCGCGGACGTTCGTGCTGGCAAACACCTTGCTGGTGCGTGCCGCCTCGCTCTCCTGATTGACGCGCTGCTGTTCGGCGTCAATACCGAGCGGGCTGGCCGTTGAAGAGCCCTGTGCTGCAACGATCGGCCGGCCAAGATCGCCGGGTAAAGGTGGTCCAAGACGCGGCACCTCCTTCGGGATCTCAGTATAATCCTTCGGCAAGGTTGCAAGCTGATCGGCGACATTGTGGTGGTCGGTCGCGTAAAGCTCCTCGGCGGCCGGCGTGCGCGATCGCTTCTCCTGCAGAGCCCAGAAGACCGCACCAGAGATGAGCACCAGAAAAAGGGCGCTGCCACCCGCAAGCACCTTGCGCGATAGGCGGGTCACTTGCGGCCGATCTGGCCGGAGCCGAAGAGTTTCGGCGATATCTTCCTGCGGCTTAACCCGAGGAGCGTCGTTGGGTATGTCATTCGGCTGGCCAGTCTCTGTCACAGCGACCTCCCGTCGGTTCGGACGATCCTGACCTTCTGCTGGTGCTCCTCGCCCAGCCTCAGTTCCGCGGCCGCGAACAGCCGGTCGACGATCAGCACATTGCCGTAAGCGCGATAGTTGACGAGCTCGGTCTTGCCATCAGGCCCGATCACGAAGAGCGGCGGCATCTCGCCCTGGCCGATGCCGGGCGAAAACTCGATGTAGACCTTGCGCCCGTCGTCATAGGCATTGACAGGACGCCAGGGTGGGCTGTCTCCCTCGATGGCGTAGCGGTAGCGGCGCTGCGCCTGGTCCGGGATGACGGGTGTGGACGGCAGAGCTCGACTACGCGCGGTCCGATCCTCCGGATAGAACCACGCGACCTGTGGCATATAGGGCTTTTCGCGGGAGCGGAGCTCGACCAGGTAAGTACGCCGATCCGTGTTGACGACGAGATTGGTTTCGATCGCCGGACGTGTCGGCTTCACCATGATGTGCACACGTCGCATGTCGCCACTGCCGCTTTCGGTGTCGCCGACCACCCAGCGCACGGTATCACCCGCGGCAACTGGTCCCGCCCCGATCAGTTGCTCGCCGGGCTCCAAGGCGATGTCGGTGATCTGCCCCGGTGCGGCATAGACCTGATAGAGAGCGCCCGGACTATACGAAAACACCTGCACCGCATTGAAGTAGCCGGCTTTGCGCGGCTGCACGCGTGCCGCGTCATTCGCGGTCTCAATCCGCTCGACGGGTTCTTTGGCTTCCGCGTTCCTGCCGCCGCGCGCTGCCTTCCAGGCCGGCGGGACATGCAGCGGGCGCGGCCGATCGTCGGCGAGCGCCGGCAGATCTGGAGCTGGCGGGACATCGCTATCGTAACTGATTTGCGGCGGCTTGAACGTGGTGCACCCGCCAAGCGTGGACACACCAATAATAAGAGCGAGAGCCACGCGCGGGCGGCCCCTCTGTGACGCAATAACGAGACCTGACGGCATTGCTAGCCCAGCTCCTTTGACCAGTTGATGGCGTTGACGTAGATGCCAAGTGGATTCTTGCGCAGCCGATCCAGATCGCGCGGCATCTCCACGATGATGCTGACGATTGCGCTCCACCGCTCGGTTGCGGCAAGCTGACCGTTGTCGTAGCGGCGTTCGATCCAGGCCAGGCGGAAGCTCTCAGGGGAAGCCCGAATGACGCTCGAGACCTCGATCGCAATTTGCGTCTTGCCGAGTTTGGCGAATGGATCGTTGTTGCGGGCGTAGTCATTCAGTGCGGCCGCGCCGCGATCGGTTGTAAAGTCGTAGGCGCGGAGCCAGTTTTCGCGAAGGACGATGGCGTCCATCGGCAGGCCGCGCACATGCTCGATGAAGCGCGCCAGGTGAAAGGCTACTTGCGGGTCGGTCGGTTGATAGCTGGCGTTTGCCGGAGCAACTGCCTTGGCTTCGCCCAACTGATCAACCTCAACCACCCAGGGCGTGATCGTCCCGTGAGCGGATTGCCAGACCAGGGCGCCGGCGAAACCAGCGGATAAGAAGAGGGAGCCAAAGGCCATCAGGCGCCAGTTCTTGGCCTGCACGCGCGCAGACCCAATGCGGTCATCCCAGACCTGAGATGCGCGTTGATAGGGTGTGACGGCTTCTGGGGTGCGGCCATAGTGAACGGCCGATCGTTTGAACATTGCATGAACCTCAAGAGATGGCAGGGAACCGAATTCGAAAGAAAGCAGGCGTCAGTGATCCGCTTGCGAGAGGTCGACAGATCCGCCGCCGCCTCCGTGGTCACCCGAACGGATCGCGTGGGTTGCCGCTGATGCGCCATGGCTGATCCTCTGCGCTCGCTTCATGCGCCGAACCCAGGCGGGCGCACTGTCGGAAGCTCTCGAGGAACCACCCTCCCCCTTGCCGGCATCGCTCGCCGGTCCACCAAGACCAGCTGCGACCGAGCGCAAGGGGCTTGCAGCACCGGACGCGTTGGCCTCGGAGCCGGACTGACTCCCCGCCCGAAACACGCTCATGGTGCCGCTTGCAATCGCGCTTCCACCGCGTGCGGCACCTGCAATCGCTCCGCCGGCGAGGCCGGCAGCGCCGGCCGCAAGGCCAGCGCCAGCCGCGACGACTCCACCGGCGGCAAGTCCCGTCCCGACTGCGCTACCTGCGCCGAGCTGCGGACCTCCGGAGACGATGCCGTTGGCAATCCCAGGTCCGAAAATGCCGAGGCCCAACAAGGCGAGCGCGCCGAGCACCAGCGCCATCGCGTTCTCGATGGTCGGCTGATTGCCGCCGAAACCTGCCGTGAACTGCGAGAACAACGTCGATCCGATGCCGACGATGACGGCAAGGACCAAAACCTTGATGCCGGAGGAGATGACGTTGCCCAGCACCCGTTCGGCCGCAAAGGCGGTCTTGCCGAACAGGCCGAAGGGGATCAGGACGAAACCTGCAAGCGTCGTCAGCTTGAACTCGATCAGCGTGACGAAGAGCTGAATGGCGAGAATAAAGAAGGCGAGCAGCACCACGATCCAGGCGAACAGGAGGACCGCGATCTGGACGAAATTCTCGAAAAAGCTGACATACCCCATCAGGCCCGAGATGGAGTCCAGGATCGGACGGCCGGCATCGAGCCCCACCTGCGCGATCCGGCCTGGCCGCAAAAAATCGGCCGATGACAGGCTCGTGCCCGAGGCTTTGAGTCCAAGACCTGCAAAGCTCTCGAAGACGATGCGGGCAAGGCTATTCCAGTTGCCGATCAGGTAGGCAAAGACACCGACAAACAAGGTTTTCTTGACCAGCCGGGCAAGAATCTCCTCATCGCTTCCGAGGGACCAGAACAGGCCCGCAAGCGTGAGGTCGATTGCAGCTAACGTGGTGGCGAGATAGCCGACTTCGCCCCCGACCAGACCGAATCCGGAATCGATGTAGCGGGTGAAAGTTTCCAGGAACTGGTCGATGACGGAGGTGCCGCCCATTGCTCACTCGCTTTGGCTTGGAATGGAGGGTGAGAGGGACGGCAGGCGGCTTTCGTCCTTGCGCGGCACAGGCGAGGAAAATGGCGCCGTGCCCGCCTCGCTATCCGAACCGTTTACCGATCCGCTTTTCCCCAGGAACTGGCTGCGCCGCTCCGCCCAGATCCTCTCGCATTCGAGCAGAGCTTCTTTCTGCTCGTAGGTGACGGTGCGGCATTGCTCGAGCTTTGTCGCCGCGGGATCGGGCTTCGCAGCGGGCGAGGCGGAAGATTGGGTCGCGCTGTCGTCGCCGCGCAGGCGAACGGCGCAGGCGGCGACGACCAGGACTGTGAGGCAAACTGCCACCGCGATCGGCAGCCGTTCAAATCTGTTCTTCATCATCAGTGGAACATCTGCACGGTTGTCGGTTGATAGCCCTGACCTTGCGTCAGAAAGCGCCGCAGCTGCTCCCTCCCCTGATCCTGGGCTACTGCTCTTTGCGCGGCTTCGAGCGTTTGCGCGCGCCCCTGCGCGGCCACGGTCGCGGTGAGATCAGCAAACTGCTGGGCTTGCAGTGCAAGGAGCTGGTTGCCGGCCTGACTTGCCTGCAGAGCACCTGACGCGCCCTGGCTCGCCGTGACCAGGGCCGACATCTGGGTGCGGTTGGTATCGAGATTGCCGACGACGGTTGCCTGCACCCGCATGGCGTCCTGCAGGCCGGCAACCGCATTCTGCCAGCGGGTCTGGGCGTTGGCGACGAGGAGCCCATTGGACATGCTCGCGGATGCCGGCGCATAAGTTGTCGAGAACGCGCGATCGATCTGCTGGACATCGTAGGCAATGCGCTGCGCTTGACTGAGCAGCTGCTGCGTGCGCTGGATCGATTGCTCGAGCTGCTGCAACGACGAATACGGCAGGCTCGCCAGGTTCTTCGCCTGATTGATCAACATCTGCGCTTCGTTTTGCAGCGAGGTGATCTGGTTGTTGATCTGTTGCAGCTCGCGCGCGGCGGTCAGCACATTTTGCACGTAGTTGTTGGGATCGAACACGATCCACTGTGCCTTTCCTTCCCGGGGCGCTTGGGTCAGGCTAATTGCGATGATACTTGCTGCCAGCAGCGGACGGAGACGTTTCATGACAAGGCACCTTCCTTGGCAAGCTGCGGAATGAGATTGCAGGCCCAGCCGAGGTCGCGCGCCCGAAGCCAGCCGGTGACGAACTCGTCTCGTCCGTGCTCGGCTAGCACCCGCTCGATGAGGGCCTGATCGGTCTTGGACGACGCGGCCGCAAAGGCGAGCGCGATCTCGCCAAGGCCAAGGTCAAACAGTCGGTTGCCCCGGCGCGACTGGCAGTAGTAGTCGCGCTTGGGCGTCGCGCGGGCGAGGATCTCGATCTGCCGGTCATTCAATCCAAAGCGCCGGTAGATCGCCATGATTTGCGGCTCGATCGCGCGGTCATTGGGAAGCAGGATCCGGGTCGGGCAGCTCTCGATGATGGCCGGCGCAATTGCGGAGCCGTCGATATCGGCCAGTGACTGGGTCGCAAACACGACGGAGGCGTTCTTCTTGCGCAGCGTCTTCAGCCATTCGCGGAGCTTGCCGGCAAAATCGGCATCGTCCAGCGCAAGCCAGCCCTCATCGATGATGAGCAGGGTCGGACGACCGTCGAAGCGATCCTCAATCCGGTGGAACAAATAGGAGAGAACGGCCGGTGCGACACCGGTCCCGATCAACCCGTCAGTCTCAAACACCTGGACGGAGCCCTCTCCCAGCCGCTCACCTTCCGCATCCAGCAGCCGCTCAAACGGACCGCTGAGGCAATAGGGTTGCAGCGCGCGCTTCAAGGCATTGGATTGCAGAAGAACGGACAGGCCAGTGAGCGTTCGCTCCCGAACTGGCGCCGAGGCGAGCGAAGTCAAGGCCGACCAGACATGATCCTTGGTCTCGGGCGTGACCTCGATGCGCTCGCGCGCAAGAATTGATGCGATCCAATCGGCTGCCCAACCGCGCTCCGCGACGTCCTCGATGCACGCAAGCGGCTGGAGCGCCACGAATTCTGCCGAGGCTCCGCCAACCGCGCCGCCGAGATCATGCCAGTCGCCACCCATGGCGATCGCCGCCGCTCGGATCGACCCACCGAAATCGAAGGCAAAGATCTGAGCGGCCGGATATCGCCGGAACTGCAGCGCCATCAGCGCGAGCAGCACCGATTTGCCGGCGCCCGTCGGCCCAATCACCAAGGTATGTCCGACATCCCCGACATGGAGCGAGAAGCGGAAAGGGGTCGATCCTTCCGTCTTGCCGAAGAACAGCGGAGGCGCCTTGAAATGATGATCCCTCAGCTCTCCCGCCCAGACCGCCGAGAGCGGGATCATGTGGGCGAGATTCAGCGTCGACACCGGCGGCTGGCGCACGTTTGCATAGACCTGTCCCGGCAGGCTGCCGAGCCAGGCCTCAACGGCATTCACTGTCTCGGTCATTGAGGTAAAGTCCCGGCCCTGGATCACCTTTTCAACGAGGCGTAGCTTTTCGTCGGCCGCGCTAGGATCCCTGTCCCAAACCGTGACCGTTGCCGTCACAAAGGCCTCTCCAATCTGATCCGAGCCGAGCTCCTGGAGCGCGTGATCTGCATCCAAAGCCTTGTTGTGGGCATCGGTGTCCAGAAGCGTGGACGCCTCGTTCGTCATCACCTCCTTCAGGATTGCTGCAATCGACTTGCGCTTGGCAAACCATTGCCGCCTGATCCTGGTCAGGAGTTTTATAGCATCGGTCTTGTCGAGCATGATCGCCCGCGTGGACCAGCGGTACGGGAATGCGAGGCGGTTGAGATCATCGAGGATCCCGGGCGTCGTCGCGCTCGGAAACCCCACAACCGTCAGGACACGCACATGCGCGTCACCCAGCATCGGCTCAAGCCCGCCTGTCAGCGGCTGATCGGCAAGCAGCGCATCGAGATACATCGGGATTTCCGGCACCCGAACACGATGCCGCTTGGTCGACACCGTCGAGTGCAGGTAGGTGAGCGTTGCCTCGTCATCTAGCCAGCCGCATTCCGGCATAAAGCCCTCAACGAGCTGCAGCACGCGGTTGGTCCGGTCGACGAACCCACTCAGCACCTCGCGCGCATCCGCTCCCGCGCTGCGATGGCCGCCCTCGTACAGGAGACGCTCTGCCACAGCTGCACTCTCTGCAGGCGGCAGATAAAGGAAGGTCAGGTAGTAGCTCGATTCATAATGGCTGCCGGCCTCCTCGAATTGCGCTTTCCGCTCCGCATCCACCAAGGCGGCTGCGACATCCGGGAATGTGTCGGGCGGATAGCGCCCTGCCGAATGCCGTTGCGCCTCGACGAAAACCGCCCAGCCCGATCCGAGACGCCGGAGCGCATTGTTCAGCCGGCTTGCGACCGCAACAAGCTCAGCCGGCACGGAACTGTCGAGGTCCGGTCCCCTGAACCGCGCCGTCCGCTGAAGTGAGCCGTCCTTGTTCAATACAATTCCCTCGTCGACCAGAGCAGCCCAGGGCAGGAAATCAGCAAGGCGCGTATTCGAGCGGCGGTATTCGGCAAGATTCATCATGGGACTATTCTCAAGCGCTGAGGTGACCGGGAACACGAACGTGCCGGCGCACGACTTCGACGAATTCCGGATCGCGTTTTGCGGCCCAGACCGCGGCCATGTGGCCGATGAACGCCAGCAGAAGGCCTGCCAGCCACAAGCGCAGACCAAGGCCCAGCGCTGCAGCCAATGTGCCGTTGAGAATGGCAACCGATCGCGGTGCACCGCCCATCAGGATCGGCTCGGTCAGCGCACGGTGGACAGGCGCGACAAAGCCCGGGACTGGCTCATCCATCAGATCACCACCCCGCCGCCGAACGAGAAGAACGACAGGAAGAAGCTCGAGGCGGCAAATGCGATCGACAGGCCGAAGACGATCTGGATCAGCCGCCGGAAGCCGCCCGAGGTGTCGCCGAACGCGAGCGAAAGACCGGTCACGATGATGATGATGACCGCGATGATCTTGGCCACGGGTCCTTCGACCGATTGCAGGATCTGGTTGAGCGGCTGCTCCCAGGGCATGTTCGAGCCGGCGGCCCAGGCCGGGCTACTCACCAGATACAGACAAGCGAATGCCGCAACTGATGTGAAACCTCGCCGGAGAGATGATCCTACGTTCATGATTGATCTCCGATTTTCGAAAGGGTGTAGTCGCCTGATGGTCCAAGCCCGGTGACAGAAGCGAGTTCGCTCAAATGCCGTTCGGCACCACGGCCAGAGAGCACGGCGATGACGTTGATGGTCTCGGCGATCAGCGCGCGCGGGACCGTGACGACGGCTTCCTGGATGAGCTGCTCGAGCCGGCGGAGCGCGCCAAGCGCGGTGCCAGCGTGAATCGTGCCGACACCACCGGGATGTCCAGTCCCCCAGGCTTTGAGCAGATCGAGCGCCTCGGCTCCGCGCACCTCGCCAATCGGGATACGATCAGGGCGCAGGCGAAGCGACGAACGCACAAGTTCGGACAGCGAGACGACGCCATCCTTGGTCCGCAGCGCCACGAGGTTCGGCGCCGTGCACTGAAGCTCCCGCGTATCTTCGATGAGAACGACGCGATCCGAACCTTTGGCCACCTCCGCCAGAAGCGCGTTCGTCAGCGTCGTCTTGCCCGTCGATGTGCCGCCCGCGACCAGGATGTTCTTGCGTGTAGCGACCGCATCGCGGAGCGCGTTCGCCTGCTCCAAGTTCAGGATGCCGGCAGCGACATAGTCGTCCAGCCCAAACACGGCGACCGCAGGTTTGCGGATCGCGAAGGCCGGCGCGGCGACGACCGGCGGCAACAAGCCTTCGAAACGTTCTCCCGTTTCCGGCAGCTCAGCCGAGATTCGGGGCGAGCCGGCATGAACCTCAGCGCCCACATAGTGCGCGACCAGCCGGACAATTCGCTCGCCGTCGGCAGCTGATAGACTCTCGCCGGTATCGGTAAGGCCGCTCGACAGCCGATCGATCCACAGCCGGCCATCGGGGTTCAGCATCACCTCAACGACGGACGGATCTTCCAGAAAGCCTGCGATGGCCGAGCCCAGCGCTGTGCGGAGCATGCGCGCTCCGCGCAACTCGGCTTCCGAATGAAATGAATGGATCGCCACGACTGCCCCCCAGTTGGGTGAGGCAGCTAGCGTCTAGCCGCCTCACATGAGGACAACTAGAAAAAGCAGAACCTGCGCGGCAGCAACAATGGGACCGTGTCAATCGTAGTCTGGCGTAGAAGAAGAAGGATTAGGGACGATCGCTTCTGACGCGCCGAACATCATGACCCGGGACATCAGCCCGGCGACATGCGGGCTTCACCACTCCGCATGATCATCCGCCTCCAGGATGGCGAGCTCGGCTGGTGGAATAACGACCTCAACCGAGTTCCAGCCTCCCGCCGGTTGACGTGTGACTGGAGCGCCAGCCTTCCGTTTCCGGCGCTCGAGCCACGGGACGGCGGCGAACCAGGCCAGCGCTGCCAGCTGCAGCAAGACGTTCACACCGAACGCGGTCTGATAGGCCGTTAAAGGATAATGCCCCGCCTCTAGAGGCCATTGCTCCAGAATCAGTCCCGTCCCGTACTGCACGACGAAAGCCCAGCCAAATTGCAGGACATTCAGACCGCCATTGGCGCGCGCAACCAGCTCGGCCGGGAAATAATCCGCTATGATGGCGTAGGTCAGAGCAGTCGCTGATCCGGCGATCGACAGCACGCACCACGGCAGGAGTGATGGCCAGGGCGGATGCAGGATCAGCACAAGCTCGGCCACAATCAACGTCGCCGCGACCAAGCCAAACAGAGCCTCGCTCTTCTTAGCCCGGCGGCGCACCCAGTTGGCAAGGACGCCCAAGACCAGAGCGCCGAGACTCAGAGCGACCGCCATCACGAACAATTCGTTGACGAGTCTCGTTCGATCGAGCCGCTCCACATCTGAAAGCCAGGGCGCCGCCCATAAGGATTGCAGCGCCCAAGCGGACCCGATGCAGGTCGCCGATAAGGGCGCCATTCTCCAGAACCGCGCATCCGAGTAGACGGTTTTCAGAGTGGCGGGCGTCCTGCTACCCTGTGGCCCAGTGGTTCGTTCGGGAACCACGAGATAGATCAAAATGGCAGCAAGCGCGCTTGCGGCGGCCAGCACGCCGGATAGACCCCGCCATCCGATCCAGTCCAGCAGCGCCTCGGCAGGCGCCGTTGCGGTAACGGCCCCCAATGAGCCCAGCATAATCATGTAGCCATTGATCAGCGCCATACGTTCTCTTGGAAACCAGAGGACGATGATTTTCAGCCCGGACATCAGGGCTGCTGCACACCCAAGGCCGACAATCGCGCGAGCAAAAAGAAGCGACAGGAACCCCGACGATAGTCCAAAGAGTGCGGCCCCCCCTGCAGCAACAGCCAAGAGCACGCTCTGGACCCGGCGCGGCCCGAAGCGATCAAGTAACATGCCGATCGGAATCTGGGCCGCCATAACGACCAGAAAATAGATTGACGTGAGCAGCCCGATATCGGCAGCGCCAAGCCCGAGATCAGAGGCGAGGCGGCCAGCAATGAGTGTATTGATGGTCCGGAACAGGTACGAAAGGTAGTACCCGGCCGCAAAGGGAAGAAACACGCACGCGATGAGCCGCCACACAGGAACTGGCTCAACTCGTGGCACCGGCAATATTTGCGACCCAAGCTCCTTCACGCTTGTGGCGGCCAGCCTAACAAAAGGAGTTGGGCAGGTTTCGAAAGTTCAGGTTGCTGCCCGCCTCCTCGGCGGCAGCGCTCGGCTCGGCATTTCCATCCACATCCGCTGGAGAAACAGCATCCTGACCCGCTTTTCCTTCTGCCGTGCTGACTTCACGCGCTTCGGGAGCAGGTCGCTTCATTCTGCCCAGCTGATCGATCGTCTCCTGGAGCAATGGCTGTTCCAGCCGAATCCTTCGCTCAACCTGCTCGGCCAACACCTTAAAACGTTGCTGGCCGAGCAGACACGCCTGCCGCTGCTCCGAGGGTTGCATGCGTGGCGTCACGGTGAGGTGATAGCGCGCATGCAGGGCCACCGTCTCGGCAACGATTGCGATCTCACGGTGGAGTCTGGCTATCTGGCCACCGAACCGGTCCAGGGCCTCCTGAATGAGCCCTTCGCTTGCTGGCGCAGGATTCAGGAAACGCTCGAGCGCGGCCTCGATGACTACGCTCTTGCCTAGCCCGGGGCGATCGATCGCCGCCTCAAGTCGCTGAAACACAGCCTCCGAGAGTTGAACGGTGACTTTCTTGGTTCTTGGGCCATTATTTGAGCTCGGCTGCTCGGCCTGATCAACAATCGAGTGGATTTCGCCTTCGGGCTCTTCGTCGACCTGCATCTTCCCTACGCTTCTCCATTTGAGACGGCGCGAACAGTGCACGGCGCCGCTTGGCTCGCAGTGCGGATGTCGTACCGAAACGGATGATCACCCCAGTGATGCGTGTCAGAAGGGCCAAACCGACCGTCACTTCAACTGCACCGACAGCTCTTTCGTGATTTTGCGTAGACAAAGAAAGAGAAGGCGGGCTCATCAAGAGCGCGTAAGCCCGACTGCAATGTGCGGGGATGCCGTACACGCTCTGGAGAGAAAGACGTCTAAAGACGATGACGCCGGTTTTTGCGAGCGCGCCTGCGCGTAGCCGTGGTCTGATGGTCTCGACTAGCAGATCGGAGTCAGCGGTTCTTCAAGAGCAGCGAGACGATTCGGGTCGTCATACACAGGTCCCCTGATGCTTTAGCGCGCGAATAGGCCTCGATGCGCAGCCATCCCGCTATAGACATCAGATAACGTGCGGCAACACGGGCCACCTGGCAATCAAGGTCGCGCAATCGCAATGACAAGGTTGCGCCTAAATCGATTTACCTCAAGTCTCCCCGGCGCGGCGATTGTAGTGCTTGCCAGCGTCGCAGTGACAAAGGCGGCTGAATGCCCGCGACATGATGTGCTCGGTACATCTCGCGTGCTCTCGATCGATGCGAAGACTTATCCGCGCGTTGGGTTGAAGAGCTTTCCGGAGACCCTGCCTCTGGCGGACCATGAAGTCGTCCTGACATTCGATGACGGGCCACGGCCCCCGAGCACGGAAAATGTGCTGGCGGCACTCGCGCGGCAATGTGCGCGTGCCACGTTCTTCCTGGTCGGTAGATCCTCTGCCGAATTTCCTTGGCTTGTACGCCGCATCGCCGCCGAGGGCCACACCGTTGCGCACCACAGTTGGTCGCACCCAATGATGTCGAAGATTCCTTTCGAGCAGGCCAAGGACGAGATTGAAAGTGGCATTGCCGCTGATGAAATGGCGCTCTACGGCGTCTCCAGTACGAGCCCCTCCACACCATTCTTTCGCTTTCCTTACTTCAATTCGACCTCTGCGACGCTAGACTTCTTGCAGTCGCGCGGAATTGTCGTCTTCGGAGCCGACCTTTTGGCGAGCGACTGGGAGAACATAACGCCAGAAGAAGAACTAAAAACCCTAACCGAGCGCCTGGAGATCGCAAAAAAGGGCATTATTCTGCTCCATGATGCCCAGGCCCGAACGGCCGCCATGATACCGGCGTTCTTGCGCTATCTGCACGAAAACGGGTATCGCATCGTACACTTGGTGCCGGCTGCACCAGCCCTGAGGAACGCTGAAACGCGTCGTTGAGGCTGCATTTTATGTGGCCGCGTGTACAATCCTTATAGACCGATCTTAAAACATCAGCTTCAGATTGATAGGAATGACGCTGCTTGTACTGGGAGCCCAAGGACCTCAGGTCGGCGAATCCGCGGGACGAATACGACACCGTAGGCTGGCCTAAAACCTCAGCTGTGCCCGCTGCCCACAGAGGAGCACGCACAGAGCGCACTGCATCGAAGCACGCAGGGTAATCAGACAAACAAATCGGGCCAGCATTGGACGCGCATTACTTGCCAAACCAGGGCGGTGAGCTGCTATTGCAGCATCAGAGTGTGGCAACGCAAGACAGCACGATCAAGCCGAGGATGAATAGGTGGATGGCCACCCAAACGACGAATGGAAATCTGAACAATGAGCTGCGCCCGTCCGCCCTGTCGGGACTATTCGATCCGAAGACTCTCGGCTGAGACTTTCCCGGAGCGACCGGCCTTCTCTTCGTAGCTAATCCGCGCGCCTTCTGCCAAACCGGTGTAGCCGGCTTGCTCAACAGCACGAATGTGTACGAAAACGTCAGCACCGCCATCATCTGGTTTGATGAAGCCGTAGCCCTTCGTCGGGTTGAACCACCTTACAGTACCCTTTGCCACCAGCAGATCTCCTAAATGACCGGTACGGTCCATCCATGTCGTGCAAGGCTATGAAGCCCACGGCGCACCAGCTGGCCTCGGGCTGACCAACGGCCGTGGAGCCACCGACTGTCAGCCCACGAAATTTAAAGCACAGTCCAGCGCGGCATTTTTGCCTGCATCGGGAAAGCCAACAGTCGAGCCCGGCTCCGTTCCACGATCGGAAAAACCGCGCCAACCGAAAAGCTGCTTAAACCGTTTCGCTTTTTAGGGGCAAAGTTTCGTCGAGCAGAGACTGCTCACTTACGCTGACCTGCCGTGCCAAGGCATTTGCCAAATCGAGCGAATTTTCCACCTCAGTCGCCGGCGGCAATGAATTTGTTGGCGTCACAAATCCCCCGTTGGCAGTGGCGAACGATGCAGCCGCGCTAGCGCCAACTGACGGTGCACGTTTTGAAGTCTCCCAGCGCGGCGTCATGCCGACCCTCTCTTTCCTCTGTTGAGATCATGATAACCAACGGCGGAATCACGAACGTGGTGAACACCTAGGCATTCATCCCACTTTCTCTTTTGCTCGAACCTCCAGCAGCCAAGCTCGAGCGTAGAAGTTCGACTCGCGAGGCGAGTATTACCGAGCCTAAGGCGCTGTATTTCAGCGATATCGGCCACCGCAGGGCAGAAATTCTGCGCGCAACTCCTACACAAGACGTGTAGTCGTACCGTAAGGACCTCGACAATGCCGCTCATTTTTCAGCGGACGCGTTCAGCACAAAGCGAGCTGCCTGAATTTCGGCAAAGACCTGCCGCCGCCGTTCTTCGAGGGTGGCACGCTCATGATGAACGCCCGGCAAGCGCCTGACGGTAAACAAATTTGGTGCTCGCCTCCTGCGATCGCCTGTCAACAATTCGCCAAGGCGTCGGATACGCTCCAGGAGTTTTCCAGAAAGTAGACACTGCCGGAATTGCGCATCTTTGCACCGTCGACGCTTGCCGTGAACCACCACGTAGACCATCGCGCGTTGCTCAGGTTGAGCCGGTCTCGTCTCTCGTTGAATCGACGCTTCTCGCGCTGCAAGATTCGAGACTTACCTCCTTGAGAAGTGTTGATCCGGTCGAAAGCCGCCGCCCCAGGGCCTCAACAAACCGGTCATAGCGTTCGGCACCCTTAGCTCGCGCTGCGGGGCTCGACTGCTCCGGCAGGGCCGGCGTTGCCGTCAACCAGAAGCGAATGAAGAGAGCAATGGTCTCCAGCGTCACGGTGTCATTACGTTCGAGCCTTTCGAATACCCGCACGATCCGGTCGAGCCGCTTGGCTATGGCAGCCTCCCGCCGATCGGCATCATCAGGAGAAAGGAAGGAGGCAATCGCAGCCTCCGCAACCAGCGACTTGGATTTACTGTGGCCTTTTGCGAAGGCCTCGAGGTTGTCGTGGACGGATGGATCGAGGTAGATGCTGAGCTGTGTCTTTTTCATACGCGCCTCAAAGACCCATCTCGTCGTCCGCGTCGAGGCTGACGGTCCGCGCGACGCCCTGCATCGAGCGGCTCAGAGCTTGTGCCTGGACGGAATCTGCATCACCCTCATCGAGGTCGGCGTCGAACTCATGTTCGCCGAGCGGCGCCTTGACCTCGATCTCCTCATGTACTGGCAATTCCGGCTCGCGGCGCAAACCACCGTTCGCCTCATCACTCCTGCGCTTGCGTCTAGTCAGTAGCTCGACTGATGGCGGAATTGGAGCGCCGGCCGACCAGTCATCCGGTCCTGCAGACAAGTTACGCGGTTCGAAGGAGAGCGGCTTCAACACACGTCGCTGGAACTGCGGATCCTCATAGTAGCGGATTTTGGTGGCGCGCACCGGGTGCACCCCGGAAATCATCACGATTGCCTCTTTCGGTGAAAGTTGCATGACCTCGCCTGGCGTCAGCAGCGGCCGCGAGGTCTCCTGTCGGCTCACCATGAGATGTCCAAGCCACGGGCTCAATCGGTGCCCGGCATAGTTCTTCATGGCGCGCAACTCGGTCGCGGTTCCGAGCGCGTCTGAGACGCGCTTGGCGGTACGCTCATCATTGGTCGAGAAGGCGATCCGGACGTGGCAATTGTCCAGGATGGCATGGTTCGGCCCATAGGCGCGTTCGAGCTGATTGAGGCTCTGGGTGATCAGAAAGCTGCGAATGCCATAGCCTGCCATGAAGGCGAGCTGGCTCTCGAAGAAGTCGAGCCGGCCGAGTGCTGCAAATTCATCGAGCATCAGAAGGAGTTTTTGCCGGCGCCGGTCTGGATCCAGGCTTTCGGTCAACCGCCGCCCGATCTGGTTGAGGATGAGCCGCATCAAGGGTTTGGTGCGGACGATGTCGGATGGAGGCACCACGAGATAGAGTGAGACGGGCTCGGCGCCGTCGACGAGATCGCGGATTCGCCAATCGCTTCGCGCAGTGATCTTGGCCACCACCGGATCGCGATAGAGCCCCAGGAAGCTCATCGCGGTTGAGAGCACGCCGGAGCGCTCGTTCTCGCTCTTGTTGAGAAGCTCGCGCGCGGCCGAAGCGACAACGGGATGAACGCTACCTCCAAGATGCGGGGTTCCGAGCATTGCGTTGAGCGTAGCGTCGATTGGGCGGGAGGGATCGGACAGGAAATTGGCGACGCCTGCGAGGGTTTTGTCGGCTTCGGCGTAAAGGACATGCAGAATTGCGCCGACAAGGAGAGAGTGGCTGGTCTTTTCCCAGTGGTTGCGGCGTTCGAGTGCCCCTTCCGGGTCGACAAGGATATCGGCGATGTTTTGGGCATCTCGCACCTCGCAATCACCACGACGGATCTCGAGAAGCGGGTTGTAGGCAGCGCTGGCCGGATTGGTCGGGTCGAATAGGAGCACTGGCCCAAATCGCGCGCGCCAGCCGGCAGTCAACTGGAAGTTCTCGCCCTTGATGTCATGAACGATCGTAGACGCAGGCCAGGTCAGAAGAGTCGGGATGACAAGGCCCACGCCCTTGCCCGAGCGCGTCGGAGCAAAGCAGAGCACATGCTCCGGTCCGTCATGCCGTAGATAGCGCCCCTCAAAGCGTCCGAGCACGACGCCATCAGGCCCCAACAGCCCTGCGCGCCTGACCTCGCGCGAATCGGCCCAGCGCGCTGAGCCGTAGGTGGTGACGTCCCTCGCCTCATGGGCCCGCAACACCGAGAGCATCATTGCCAGCGCGATTGCCGCAATTCCGCCGCTTGCGGCGATGGCGCCGCCCTCAAGGAAGATCACTGGCGCGTAAGCATCGAATTTGAACCACCAAGCGAAGAAGGCAGCCGGCTGATAGATCGGCCACCCCCCGAGACTGAACCAGGCGGGTCCAAGCTGCGGCTGGAAGGCAAGCCGCCAAGCGGTCCATTCGGTCGCCGCCCACATGAAGGCGAGTACGACCAGACAGACCAAGATGACCTGATGCCAAATGATCTTTGTCGCGGACATGTGGAGATCTGGACGGCATCCATGAGCTGAGCGCAACCACAGCGCCGGGATGTCGCAGTCCCGCGCATAAAACTGTAGCCTTCGGCGGGTCGGGGTGAAACGTGCTCGGAGCTGACCTCTGGGCGAGCGACGGGAGGACACAAGTCCAGACCAGGAGCTAAGAAAGTGATCGGGCCGCTAGAGTCCGCAAGAACGTCATTCTGTTGCACGATGCCCAGACCTGGACCACCGCGATGATTTGGGGATTCCTGCGTTACCTGCATGGCAAGCGCTATCGGGTTGTGCATTTGGCACCGGCGGCCTCGGCCGGGACGAACGCCGAGATGGCCCGTTGATCGTGGCCTCGGGTCGCGGTGGCGCGCACACCGCGCCACAGAATTAGCGTGTCAAAGTGAAAGGCCGCTCTTCCTGAGCTGGCGATCGCCATCTCTGCATGATCGCTTGTCGATCTTGGTGTCCTCGCTGGATGCGACGACGGCTCTCACTCTGGCGGAGCAGAAGCATCAGCTCCAGCCGACGTTCCTGGTGCGCCCTGTGTCGCAGCAGGAGTGGCCCGCATCTTGCTTCGACGATCGCATATGAAACGGGACTCGTGAAGGCGACCACCGAACCCAAAGCGCATGTCTTGCAGCATGGAGACGAAAGGAATGAACGATGCAATGGCCGATCTGTTGTTTTTGGCCGCGTGGCGCGAAGACGAAGTGGCTAACCCGATTCCGGACAAAAACCTGAATCGTCTTGCTGCCAAGGAGCGCGCGTTGAGGAAAGGCTGGATCGTGCTCAAGCGTAAGGTGAGAGATCCGGCTTGTGGTGGGCAGGTCGAGGTCTTCCGCGTGACCGACGCCGGCAGAGCGCGCCTGGAGGAGCTTGGTGCTCGCGATGGTACCGTCGAGCGCTTCAAAGCGATGCTAAACTGAGCGATTGACCGCCAGATCACGGATTCCCGCAGAGATCGGCGGATCAGATTGAAAGTCCGCGCTTCCGACCAAAGCTCCAGTCCACCCCTCCGGGACCAGCAATACCGTTCACCTGGCGACCCAGTTCGTGCTCTAGCTTGGGTACCCAGGGCACGAGCTGAAATCCGAGGCCGTTGTCGATCATGGCAAAGCGGCCCGACACAAGCGATAACCTCCGGCGATAGATTCCCGAAACGGATTCGCCTGCCTCCGCAGGCAAGTGCGCCAGCCCCGTCTCGGAGGCCAAACGCAGGCCTACCCCGTCGAGTTCGCGGCGGCGGAGTGTCTCGATCAAGTTGCGGCCGAGCATCACCTTGTCTCCCGCCCGGCGTGCCAGCCCCTGTCCTGCCAGCACGTCGATGCGCCGATCAAGCGCATGCCGCACCTCGGCACCAAAACCGGCCCGCGAGAAATCGGCAGATTGGCGCGCCACAAGCTGCCGGTCGAGCCAAGTCGCGCCTTCCGCTGCGACCTGCTGGTCAATGGCGAGTTCGGAGCGTACGGCGAGCGCGATCCGTGTTCGGCCACGCGCGTCCTCGAACCGCCGGAGCTCCACAATCCCACCGATCGGCCCATCGCCGGCCGCCTCGATCTCCGAAAGCTTCAGGTGATGCACGCGACCGTCGACACCGTCGACGATGGCAAAGGCTGAGCCCTTCAGCTCGTCATCGTGGCCGCGTGCGAGGAGACGGCCGACAATCGGCTCGCCGTGGCGTTCGGCTTCAAGCGCCCAGGATGATGGTGCGCGCGCGGCGCCGTCTTTCGCGAGGCTCTTGTGAAGCCGCTTGATGATATCGCCGCGCTCGCCCAGATTACGCAAACGCGGTTCCACGTCCCCCGGGAGTACCCAGCGTGCAGGCCCCGCAGGCTCCGCCAAGCCGAGCCGCTCGAGTGTCCGCAACCGCCCGATCCGAATCTCCCGTAACGGGTCGCCCCCGGCATCCCGGTCTGGCCTCAAATTAATCACTCCGTCCGCCGCGCCAGCTTCCCGAGCCAGCGCCCGGTCGAGCCTGGTCCAGCGTTCGGCCGTCACCTCCGCTTCAAGGACTTGGCGGATCTCGAGCTCCGATCGCGGGCCAAGCTCGCGGGTGACGAGATCGCCAGCGCGGGCGCGCAAGCCGGTTGCGATATAGTCGCGGCTGATGACGAGGTCTTCTCCGTCATCGGCCCGGCCGCGCACGAGAATATGGATGTGCGGATGCTCGGTGTTCCAATGATCGACCGCAACCCAATCAAGGCCAGTACCGAGGTCGCGAGAGGCCTGATCCATGAGCTCACGCGTGAAGCTGCGCAAATTGGCGAGTTCGCCCGCATCGTCGGGCGAGACGATGAACCGGAAGTGATGCCGGTCGCCCTCGCAGCGCTCGGCGAAGGCACGTCCGTCTGCAGCATCTCGCCCCGCATCAAAGAGTTGGCCGGGCGCCCCGTCGCGGGTAATCCCATCCCGCTGGAGGTAGCCGATGTGAGCCCGCAGCGCGCTCGGCGAACGCATCCGGCGCACGACCCGCGCCTTGACCATGGCGGATCGCGCGCGGTTGTTGAGGAGCCGCGTCGCGGCAAGGCTCGCCGCGCGACCGCGCCCAAACTTGCTGCCCCGGCTGCGGCTACCCCGCGAGAGACCGCCAGCCTTCTGAGCAGACTTGAGCGCCTGCGCCAAGAACGGCTTTGTCCGAGGCGCGCGCGTCGAACGGATGCGGCCTGGGCGGATGCGGAAATCGTCGTTACCAGTCATCTTGCCCGCCGGAACGTGTCGAAAACCGAGCGACAACGGGGAGTTGCCGCAAATCGCAAGTTGCGTCGCCCATTCGCAATGTTTTCCGGATCATTGAAATCTGAGCAATATCGCCCACAACCGACCGGCCGCACCTTGCGGCTTTTATCCTGCCCTCCCCGGTCGCCCAATCCCGGCTCTCTGCCGACCACTCTCAACGTTGCGACTGGCTTCGACATCATGCGACGAAATGCGATTGCGATCATCGGGACTGCACCTCGTCTGATCGCCGCACAAACAGGCCAGTCGCGCGAGGAACGAGTGCAGTTGCACCCACCCTGGGCGCTGCTTTCGACAAAATCATTGTGCGGATATCGGATGCCGAGTTGGTGTCAGCCGATAAGCTCTTGGACCGCTCAACAAGGAGTGGCGCTCGCTGCCACGCGGCGAGACGTCTGGCAACCGAACCACCGCTGTTGCGCTGCTCAATGCCGATCGACGGTGCGAGTGTAGCGATGTAGATGTGTGTTTCATCCGGCAGCGCTCGACCGGTGGCCAGGTGCTCCTCGTACCGTCTTGGTCCAGCATTGTAGGCTGCAAGAAACCCTTCCGATCCGAAACGATCGAGCATCTCCCGAAGGTATGCTGCCCCAGCCATAATGTTGTCGTGCGGATCAAACGGATCGATACCGAGATCGTAACGAACGCTCAGCTCGACCCAGGTCGTGGGCATGATTTGCATCAACCCGAGCGCTCCGCGAGATGATATGGAGTGTGCATCACCACCGCTTTCGGCATGCATGACAGCACGGATCCAACGCTCCGGGACCGCGAACCGATGCGAGGCTTCGGTCACGAACGTTTCGTATGCACGGCCTGGAAGCAGGTTTGAGGAGCGCGCAGCTTGTGCGCGCGGTCCAACCTCCGCTCTGCCGGCCGATGGCGCTCCGAACGTCAGCAGAATTGCCAAAAAGCATGCAGCGCCTTGAGATGGCAATGTGCGGACAGCCGCCAAGGACAGAGCTCTTCCCGGCCGGCACTGAGACGGCGCGAGACTGCCGCGACGCGTGCCGATTGCCGACAATTCGGCCGGGATGGAGGAATGACAGTGCGATCGGTCGAATAGAGAAACCGCAACCCAGTGGAGCAGCGCCGGCATTTGTCAGTCCTCCCTGGTCCACACCGGTACCGCTTGCCCGATGACGGCCGATCTCGGGAGCGGTCCGAAATATCTGCCGTCCAAGGACTCGTCCGACTGCCAGTTCATGAGAAACACTTGGTCCTCAGCGACGACCCGGCAGCCCTGCCAGGCCGGCAATGGCCTGCCACGGCGGTCGCGCTCGCGTGCCTGGCCCATGTCGATGCCGTCGACGACGATTGTGAGTCCCGTTCTGCAGACGGTTTGTCCGGGCAACGCCAGCACGCGCTTGAGCATCGGAAGACCGCTCGGCAAATAGCCGTTGAAGTCGAGGAAGCTCGCAAGCGGCTCTGGTGGTCGAACCGCAACGAGCTCAGTGATGTGCAGTCGTGCGGTCCCTTGCAAACGGTAGAGGCCGGTCGGCACGCTTTCGGAAGCGTTCCAGATGTACGATAGTGAGGTGTCGGTGACCGGCCAAAGCGCAAGCGTTGTGGCCCCACATATCGCGAGGATGATCCTTAGCCGTCCCATCAGAACACCATCCTGCGCCGGCGGAGCCACGCCTGGTGGCGCGCACGCGTATAAGGTCGTGGCGTTTCGTTGACGGAAAGGCGGTTGTGGACGTGATGCCAGTACTCGGGGGCTGCATCGGCAGGATCGATGCCGAGTGACTCCACGGCATCGATCAACTGGAGAACGCGCTCGACGTTTCGCCAGCCAGGCAGTCGCAGCAGGCTTTCGCCGCCAGGGCTGACCCAAGGCACGGTCGAATACCGCTGCCCCGGCGTGATCGCGCGCAGAATGTCGATGCGAGACAGGATGGTTCCGAAATCATTGGAGGTCCAGCGCACGAACCCAAAGTTGCTGCCGGGCACAAACGAGAGAATGCGGCGGTGCCGGTCAATGATCTTCTCCGATACAGGCTTGCCGAACCGGATTCGGTTCTCGATCCGCTTCTCGAGCCACAAGAGTTCTACAGTTGTGAGGTCGCTCACCTGGCCACTCCATAGTTGTGAGAGGAATGTTGGACATGCCAACGGGTACGCTGTCGCCAGCCGCATCGACGCCAGAGCCTTGATTTCGGCAGAACGGTCGTGATGAAGCGCCGATGATCGGCTTGTCCAAGCGTGCAGCGCTCCTGCTGCCGCCGAGAATCGCAGCCGAGCGCTCCAATTCGTTAGAAGGATTCCGAAGGATTCCAGGTTGGCCGGCGTACTGACCGGTGCCCCCTCGCCGGTCGCATTGCGACGATGATGCCTCGCGGCGGTTCGCGAATGGAACGCGCGGTGCGTTCCGACGGTCGGCAACGGACGCGGATGATGGACCTCTATGCAGGACTCGACGTGTCGCTGGAGGCGACGAACGTTTGTGTGGTCGACGGCGACGGCAAGGTCTGAGAGGCGAAGCTGGGCACCGATCCGGACGCGATCGGACTGTTGCTGGCGGGATGGGGGATTCATCTCAAGCGCGTCGCCCTGGAAGCGTTCTCGTTCAGCGCCTGGCTGTCCACGGCGCTCGCCGAAAAGGGTCTGCCCGTGATCTGCATCGAGAACCGGCACGCCAAGGCGGCGATGAACGCGATGCTGAACAAGTCCGCCCGCAACGGCGCAAAAGACATTACGCAGATGATGCGCACTGGCTGGTTCGGCGCGGTTCTTGTCAAGTCGGAGAGCGCACAGACGTTGCGCGCGCTGCTGGTCGCGCGCAAGGCGATGCTCGGCAAAGTGCTGGACATGGAGAACATGATCCGCGGCCTTTTGCGCCCGTTCAGCTTCAAAGTCGGCGAGATCTCGGTCGGCCGTTTTGACGCGCGGGTGCGCGATCTCTTGGCCGGGAAGAAGGAATTGGAGGCGATCGTCGCGCCGCTGTTGGACGCACGCAGCGTCATGCGGCAGCAGTTGGCAAGACTGCACCGCGTGGCGCCGACGTTTCGCGCCACCGTCGATGATCCAGCGCGATTCAAGAAGTCGACCAATGTCGGCGCCCGTCGCGGGTTGACGCCGCGGCGCTACCAATCTGGGCAAACCGATCGCATTGGCAGCATCTCCAAATGCGGCGATGAGCTGACGCGGGCAATGTTGTACGAGGCAGCGATCGCGATCCTGACGCGCGTTAAGCTGCGGCTGGGGGGCCTGCGGCTTGCCAGGAAGAAGGGTCTGAAGCGCGCGGCAACGGCCGTGGCGCGCGCCCTCGCCGTGCTGTTGCACAAGATCTGGATCGATGGCACAACCTTCCGGTTTGGCGCCGGCGGCAAGCGCGGCCGGGTCGCTGCGGCGGCTTAAGGGCCTCCGCGACCCGGCCGCTTCCACGCGCGCCTTCTCCTTCCGCCACGGCGGAGCGGCGTCTCCCGAGGGGACGGGGATGTAGGTGAGATCGCAACTCTTCTTGCCGGCGGCTTCATGCACACCTTTGGAGCCATCAAGCACGGTGCTGGTTGGCCTGGCTGCCCATTCTCCGGATGCCGGCATGTGGTGGCCGTCGTGCCAACCACGGACGTTAGCGAGTTCTCCTCGACGAGCGAGCTGCCACAAGGGAAAGCGACGATCGTGATGCGGCGCTGCCGATGCTGGTGATTGCGTGGTTTTGCGCGCGATCGCGGACGCGCGCGCATCTTGGAGAACGGATTCGCATTGCAGGAAGGTTTTGTGCGTGACAGAGTAGCGGCATGAGGCATCCTCGCTGCATGCACGACCGACTTGTTCACAACGCACTGATTCACAACAAGGAGTTAGTGTCAGTACGTTAGTAAAGTTACGGGAACAGGAAGTCTTGGCGCCGCAGAAGCTTAGCTCTGATTCCGGTCCTCGATAGCACGAGCATCGCGTCCCCGATGGCACGAGGGTTCTGGTCCCTGATAGCACGAGCGAATTCACAGCTTATCCCCAGCAGGAAAGACGACGCCGCGCTTGCGCAGTCGCTTGCTCGACGGACCGATGGGGACTGGTGCGAAATTCAATCGCTCTGCGCCATTCGGATGATCCGTGATGATGAGCCGATAGCCTGGCAATGTCTGACGACGGACGATCTGACGCAGGTCGTAGGCAAAGTGTTTGAACGGGGAGAGGCTCCCGGACTTCGCATGCAAGTGCAGGAGATCGAAGCTCCAGCCGCCATTCTGACGGCCGCCGTGCTTGCGGACCAGGCGATAGAGCCAGCGCTCCAATCCTCCGGTCAGATCGAAATAGGCGCGGTCAATCGTCAGCACGAGCGCTTCATCGAGAACGCCCGTGTAGAACCAATCGGGCAGGATCAGCTCGATTCCACGGGCATGCCCGTGCATATCAGCTGTCTCTTTCCATTCGTTGATCCAGGAGAACCGATGCCGCCGCCGTTCGCTCGGCTGGCGAATCGATGTCATCACAGTGGTCGATTGCAGCCGGTCGAGCGCAGCCTTCAGGCGGTCGTAGTCGCGCACGCTGGTGCCGCGGCCGACGAAGGTCAGGATCTCGTAAGGGGTCGCTGCCATCAGCCGGGACGTTTTCAGGCCGGCATCACGGGCTTCGACAATCTGCGAGGCAGCCCAGATCAGAACGTCCGCGTCCCAGATCGTCGCCATGCCATGTTCCGGCACAGCTTCAACACGAATGGTGATGGTGCCTGCGCGGAAATCGATGGGAACAACGCGCCTCGACTTTGCCAGCGAAAAGAACGGATACGCCATCAGGTCTTGCGCGTCCCGTGGCGCCAGATCGCCCGGGAGGGCGCGAAACAGATCGAGCTGGTCGCGCTCTGATCGGCGCCGGCTGCTTGCAGTGGAGTTGCTGTCCGGCATGGGTCAGCGCCGCTCCTTGCCGGCATACGGAATGGGTGTGTGCCGTTTCGCGGGCAGGACCGTGCCTGTGCCGGGATCGCTGGTGGACGTTTTGGCGCCACGGTCAACCCACGCCTTCAGGTCCTCGATCGCATACACAACGCGACCGCCGAGCTTGCGGTAGGTCGGGCCTGTCCCATAGGTGCGGTGCTTTTCCAGGGTTCGGCCGGAGAGTCCGAGAAAGCGCGCCGCTTCGGGCGTGCGCAGGTATCGCGGCGGCAGGCCGGCGTTCGGATCGGGCATTTGCGAGGCTCCGTGGTCGTCTGGAGCGCGGCCGGCTCGGCCCGCGCGTCGACGGTCACGATGGCGCAGTCAGCGTGCTTAGGGGGATGCCGAAGATCGAAGGATGATTTTCGGCACCCCTGCTCTATTCCTTGCGAGATGAAGGACGTAGCAATGCGCGATAGCCGCCGCGCATCAGAGCCAAGCCAGCCTGCACGAGGCGGATGGTCCGGCTGCGCAATTCGTGGGTTTTCCAGGCGCGCTCAGGGATGCGTTTTCGGCCGAACAGCACCTCGGCGATGACGCGATAGGAAGCACCCTCCATGTGTCCATCGAGCGCTCGCAGCACCAAGACGAGTCGTTCGCGCCGCTGCGCCGAAAGCTGATGAAGGGGAGGTCCCGGCGGGCGGCCGTTGATTGCGCGCCACAGCCGATGTGAGGCGTGGGCGCGGATCTCAAAGTCCGCATCGAGCGGCAGTTCGGCCGCATAAGCGACACCAAACTGCGGCGCCTCTTTCAGCCAAAGATGATGCTGTGCCCCTTGAAGGCGCAATACGGCATGCCAGCCGTCAGATGCCTGTCTGATGGCGCCCGATGAAAGGTTGGCAAGCTGCAGCCCCGCGCCGACCGCTTTTGAGCCGGACGCGCTGCGAACGACCGGCACCACCGTCGGCAACGCCTCAGGAGCCCAGAAGATAGTCTGTTGGTGAAAGGACCCCTGCGGGTCATGGGCGAAAGCAGATGCCCCATTTCCTTCGGAATTCGGAGGTCATCTGCGATCGATTTTCACGATAGGAAGCCCGATAGTTGGAGCTGCGCCGCAGTGACTCCCAGGCGAAATCCTCCATCTCGCCCGACTTGATAGCGTGCTGATACGCCTCTGGTGAGCGCCAGTCGAACTCGGACATTGCTGTGATCCCCTGCTGTAAGACGATTGCGGCGCAATGTCTATGAAGCTTGGGATTGTTGTGGAAGTCGCCAATTATGCATTGCGTGATGCCTGCAGGCGATCACGCGTCAGCGGGAAAATCTGTTCTCGGGTACGAATTCTTCATGACAGATTTTGCTATTTAGGCGCGCCGCCGCGAAGCAAGTCGCGGTAGCCGTGGTCTGCCATCCATTTTGCGCGGGCCAGATGACTATCAAACGCATTGCGAGCGCGATCCGGTTCACGATCGGGATCGATGTGCAACACGATCCGGGTCACTTCTTCCCAGTCCGCGCCATCGGCTTCGGCATCAAGAAGTCGCCAATACGTCACGAGGTGCTGCTCATCATAGGTCGTCAGCACCGGCTCATGCGGCGCGACATCGGCGACATCAGGATCTAGCTGCGGCTTCGTCATGACCATCCCAGCAAACAGCGAATGATTCTAACCTCTCTGAACGGCCGAAAGTGTTTAAGCGTCCAATTTAGCCCCATTCCGGGCCGGCCGGCCAGCGAGGACCGAGAAATACATACTATAGGAGATAAACCTCGTAGTATGTAAAGACGCAATTTGCGCTAATGGACATGCGCAAGCTGGTCGGCCGAAATTTCGCAAGACTGCGGAAGCAGAAGCGCTTCACGCAGGAGAAATTCGCCGAAAAGTCCGGTTTCACCCAACAGTATATCAGTGACCTGGAACGTGGGCGCCGCAATCCAACCGTAGTAACCTTGTTTGAACTCGCCAGCACGTTGGGCATTAGCCACGTTGATCTCGTCCTCCCGGACGAAGAGGCGCGAAACGAGCGATCGAAGCCTGCCAAGCGAAAGTAATCAGGCCGCAAGAGTTGATTCGGCCAAACGAGACCGGCACCTTCGCAAATCGCGCCTCAGAGATGA
Organism: Bradyrhizobium sp. Kon37; assembly: GCF_055807535.1. Lineage (NCBI taxonomy): Bacteria > Pseudomonadati > Pseudomonadota > Alphaproteobacteria > Hyphomicrobiales > Nitrobacteraceae > Bradyrhizobium > Bradyrhizobium sp. Kon37. The sequence continues at coordinate 38,064 of NZ_JBVVOY010000018.1, read as the reverse complement.
CGCGCCGGCCTCTCATCAAATGTAGTTGCCCGTCAGCTGCGCAGCAATCAAACCTAGCACAATGGCGCAACGGCCTGTCGGTCGATGCGCGCACTGGGTAGGAGTTTAGGAAGCCCCGCCCGGCGGACCGGACGGGACTTGGTGGAGCGATCTTACTCGCCGTTCTTGCGGGGCCGCGACCAGAGCAAGGTGTAGCCTTCGCCGCCTTCCTCATCGAACAGGTTCGCGTAGATCGGCGCGTTGAACGAGGGGTCGTCGAGCTTGAGCGAGAGGTAGTCGCGTCCCTCTTCGGAGCGCTTCGACCACGCTGCCCCGATCTCCGCCCGGCCCACATAGATGCGGTGGCTGGGAGCGTTGTCGTTGGAGCGGTTGGTCTCGGCGACGATGCGCACGCCCTTGGCCTGCAGGCTCAGGGTGATGATCTCGCCCTGGAAATCGTTGCCGACCTTCTTGAAGGAACCGATGTTAGCCATGTCTCTTCTCCTGTTGTGTTTCGAGCCCGCGACCCCCGCGGCCTCGATGGCGATCTAGAGGCCGAAGACGATCGGCGACGCACCCGCTCGCGGGCCGCAGCGCAGCGGAGGACGTCGTTGTGGCGACTTTCTTGTCTCGCGAGGAATGGGCGAAGCCCAGGGGAAGAAAGTCGCATCAACGGCGTTGCGGCTCAGACGATCGAGGCGCAGCCGGTCTTCGGCCAGATCAAGCCATCAAAGAGGCCACGTGGTTGCGTGCTGAACCGCAATCTTAGGCAGAAGACTTGGCGAATCTCGGTTGTGCTGAACAGAGGCCGGTACGGTTCGGCGCAAAAAGAGAAACAATCTGCCGCAAAGGGCGGTATCGTCCCGGATGGCATGATCGAGCGTGGCGCGCCGCTCCACCGCAGCTATGTGGGCCAGACAGAAATTGGTATGGCTTGCTTAAAGCGCTCCCAGGAGAAGCGCGGCTACCTCTCGCTCAAGCTCGGCGTATCCCCTGTTCAACGTGCCGCCCTGTGCGACCTTGCTCGACCGACGATGGCAACGAAGCGTCATCGCTCATGCGTGGTGGCTGTGAGAACTGATCGAGATATATTCTCCACCACCCGGCCCGACTCCAACGGGCGGGTCTCCGCAAACACGGTCAAGCGCGTCCATGCCGTGCCGCCGATGCAAACCGCACCTCCGCAAGCGAAGGCCTCGCGCCAGGCCAGCGAAGGCACTCCGATCTGCGACAAGGCAAACACCACATGATAGCCAGCGATTGCCGTAGGGACCGCGAATGCGGCTGCGATCGCGACGCGCAAGGTCAAGGACCGACTGACGGCGACGGCGACCTGACCAGCGGCAAGCGTCAGCGCGCCAGAAGCAATTCCGAAAAGCAGTGCGCCGAAGACGCCGGCGCCATCACCAAATGCCAACATCCCGACATTAAGTGCGACAAAAAACGGCAAGGCATACACTGCCAGCGCAAAGATCGCCCAGCAGAACAAGCCGATGCCGAGTGTGTTGAGAACAAGCCCAAGGGCGAGCATGGTGGTGGCTCCCTGTGCACAGATGTACCAGTCGCGCCTTCCACCACCACCACGGCGCAGTTTCGGAGGTAAAATCGAAACGGGGCGGAGTTGCGGCGTGCAACTCCGGCTCGGTTGTCTCGATGTCGAGCCCGACGGCGCTCACGCGCCGCCGAACCTCCAAACCGGGATGCCGAGGCGCTTCGCCTTATCGGCGAGGTTGTCCTGTATCCCCGTGCCTGGGAAATGCATGACGCCGATTGGCAGGAGTTCGAGCATGGCGTCGTTGCGTTTGAAGGGGGCTGCCTTGGCATGTTTCGTCCAGTCGGGCTTGAAGGCGATCTGAGGCACCTTGCGATTGGTCGCCCATTTCGCAGCGATCAGTTCAGCGCCTTTCGGGGAGCCGCCATGGAGGAGCACCATGTCGGGATGCTTGGCATGGACCTTGTCGAGCCGATCCCAGATCAGGTGATGATTGTTGAAATCGAGCCCGCCAGTGAGTGCGATCTTCGGCCCCGGCGGCAACATGACCTCACTCTCGGCGCGGCGTTTTGCTGCGATGAAGTCACGGGAGTCGATCATTGCCGCGGTGAGCGTTCGGTGATTGACCAATGATCCAGACCGAGGACGCCAGGCTGAACCGGTGTGGACCTCAAATCGCTCGATGGCCTGGTCGCGGAAGAACTCCAGGCAGTTGCGGCGCTCGATCAGCGTGATCCCTTCGGCCGTTAGGCGCTCGAGTTCGACCGATCGGACTTCCGAGCCGTTCTGCTCGCGCTGGCTCTTGTGCTGCGCCTGCTCGTTGTCATCGAGGTGCCGTTCGATGCGGTCGAGGGCCCGATGGAACAGGTTGACCGTCGACCAGAGCAGATCTTCAAGGTCCGGCTCAAGCCGCGTGTCGTTCAAGGTCGCAACAAGGGCATCAAAGATATCCGCGACGGCGACGGCGATGATCTTGCCTTCCGGGAGCGGTCTCGGATCGGGCTGGTCGTCGAAGGGACGATAGCCGAAGAGCTGTAATTGGGTGAGCATGTGGTCGGTCGGAGACGAGGCGTGCGGCGGTTCGATGTCGTCATGGTCGGTCATGGGAAGAGGTCCTTTGCCGGATCGGCCGCGACCATCGCGGGCTTCGTGGCGATCCTCTGACGGCGGGCGGAACGGGCCAGCACCCGACAGGGCCGCAGCGGCAGCGGAGGATGGCGGAGGCCGGCTATTTTGCTTCGCGATGCAAAGCGCGCTGCCAAACGCATGATGTGTCTTCACATCGCTGGCGCGCGGCGGAAAATAGCCGGACGCAGCCATTGCCGGCCCGGGCCGCTTGCCGTCCGATCGCCCTATAGAAGGCCGAGGTCGCGTCCTCTTGCAACAATGGCCTCTCCGCGACCGACTTGTCGACGGAAATCAAAGCACCCGTTTATTCCGCGGCTAGCGTCGAGAAATGCAGGAAGCGGACGACATCCTCTGGTGCGAGTTGGAGCCGCAACTCTGCTCGGAGGGCCTCGAGCCCAAAGATGTGCAGATCTTCGTTGAAGTCGCCCAGCCGCGGCGACAGCGCGATGGCTTCAATCCCGGCGTCTGCTGCGCGCTGGGTGAGAATCGCCTGCACCGCATCGCCGGCGGCATCGGCGTCGCGGGCGATGTAGAGCCGACGCAGGCAAGATGGGAGTATCATGGCTGAGAGGTGATTGGCCGAAAGCGCAGCGGCCATCGGCATAGTCGGCAGCACATAGCGCAACGACAGCATGGTTTCGAGACCCTCGCCGGCAGCGAGCACATCGTCCACCACGCCGAAGCGAACCGCGTTGCCGAGGAGATCACCCATCGCGCGTCGTGGCGTATCGATCGGAGCTTTGCCAAGCCGAATGCGATCAAAGCCGTCCGGATCGAGCCAGGTGCGGTGCACGCCGGTGATCCTGCCTTCGAGGTCCGTGACGCAGGCGATCATCGCCGGCCAGGTCTCGGTCGGCAGGTGTTCATCGGGCCGATAGTAGCAGCGCGGATGGAAACGCAGACTGCCACCATGGTGAATGCGCCCTATTCCGCGGCGCTGCAAATATGCCTCGGCTACTGTCCCCTTGATCGGGCTAGATATCGCAAAGAGCCGACGGGCAGCTTGCCGCGATCCGATCGACACTATGGAACGAACAAGTTTCGGAGCGAGTTCCGGTTCAGTACGAGGCAGCCTGAGAAAGCGCCTCGCCTCCTCGGCGACTTCGCGGAATTCGCGCAAGCCGCAGGTTTCGCGGATGATGTCGAGGAGATCGCCATGCTCTCCTGTTGCTGCATCGGCCCACTTGCCCGCCGGCCCCTTCGGCGACTCCTCAAGTCGCACAAACAACGAGCGGCCCGCAGTGTTGTGGACGTCGCCGACCACCCAGTACCGCCCCGCCCGCTTGCCATTGGAGAGATAGTGTCGGCACACCGCCTCCGCCTCGCGCGCGAGGCGGCGTGCTAGCTCGGAGGCTTCGCGGGGCATCAGGCGGCCTCCCGCTCACTGATGCGCGCAACCGGATAGTGGTCGAGCACTTTCGACAGGATCTCGACACCGCTCGCGTCCGTCGGCACGAACATGCGCAGCTTCCAGGAGATGATCTCTCCGAAGAGGCCATAAGCCCGCAAGCGATCACGCATCGTGTCGTTGAAACCAGACAATTCGATGCGGTAAGCGCCCATTACGCGGACGCGGCGAAGTTGGAGCCCTTCCGCAAGCTCGAGGACGGTCCGTCCCTCCATGAGCGCGGCAAACGCAGCGTCCGGCGTCAACGCCGGCGCGTGAGCCGCAAGGGCGTTCGCCACCCAGGTAGTCGAGACCTTGCGGCCGATGATGCGCTCGCCCTCGTCGGTCTGAAGCCGATAGACCCGGGTCGATTCGTTCGGCAGCCGCTTCCAGATGGGCAAGACGTGGATCGTGCTTTCCGTGAACTCGGGGATTTCGGCAACCTCTGCCAGCCAGGCCGTAGCAAAACGTTCGCGATCCGCTTCGATCCAGTGGCTCTCCCCCATCATATTCAGGGGGATCGTATGCTGCTCCATCGGCCGGATCAGGCGGACGCGCCGTTCGATCTCGCCGTCCTCAAGCATGAAGCTCGGGGCGGGGACCTGCACGGCGGCTCGTCCCGAGCGCTCATTGATCAGCAGGACAGCGTTGCGATCGGAGGCACGAGCAAGCGCATCATCCAGATCCACAGGATGGTTGCGCTGGCGCTGGGTGATCGTGAGCAGCCGGGTCTCGGCGCTTGTGCCGGGATGGGTATAGATCGTCCGCCGGTCGATGACGGCAAAGCTCTCGGCGCGGAGCGTTTCCAGTCCGACGTCATAGCTGCCTGAGGCAACCGCGCCCTCGATCCGAGCGGTCAGCAGCTGCTCGAAGACGGTGAACAGGATATTCTGAAGTTCGATCGTGAGCGCGAGCAACCTGTTCAGGAAGGTCGTGATCGGCGGCAGGTCATCCCTGAGCCCATTGGCATCGGTCGGCTTCAGGCCGGTCGCATCCTCGAAGCTCTCCAGCGAGCAGCCCTCGACCTTACCGCGCGCCAGCAGCGTATAGAGCTGGCGCAAAGCGTCGCGCCCGTACTGGCTTTCCAGATTGTCCTCGGGCCGGAACAGGCCCTGCCCTCCGGTCTGACGCTGACCGCGCGTGATGGCTCCCAATGTGTCGAGCCGGCGGGCGATGGTGCTGAGAAAGCGCTTTTCGGCCTCCACGTCGGTGGCAATAGGACGAAACAGCGGCGGCTGCGCCTGGTTGGTCCGGTTGGTACGGCCGAGCCCCTGGATCGCGGCGTCGGCCTTCCAGCCGGGCTCGAGCAGGTAATGGACCCGCAAGCGGCGATTCCGCGCGGACAGCTCGGCATGGTAGCTCCTCCCCGTGCCGCCGGCGTCGGAGAACACGAGGATGCGCTTGAGGTCGTCCATGAAGGCCGAGGTCTCGGCGAGATTGGCCGAAGCTGCCCGGTTTTCGACAACCAGCCGGTGATCCTTGCGAGCGATGCGGCGCGAGCGGCCGGTCACTTCGGCGACCATATCGGTGCCGAAGCGCTGGACGATCTGATCGAGCGCTCCCGGTACCGGCGGCAGCGAGGCGAGCTTCTCGATGAGGCGGTCGCGGCGGGCGACGGCGTCGCGGCTCTCGACCGGTTGCCCATCGCGATAGACAGGCCGGGAGCAGAGGTTGCCCTCCAAGTCAGTGAAAGGCTCGTAGAGTTGGACCGGGAAGGAATGGGCGAGATAGTCGAGCACATACTCGCGGGGGGTAATATCGACCTGGACGTCGCCCCAGTCCTCCGTCGGGATCTCGGCGAGCCGGCGCTCCATCAGCGCTTCGCCGGTCGACACGATCTGGATGACGGCGGCATGGCCGGAGTCGAGATCATGCTCGATCGAGCGGATCAACGAGGGCGTTTTCAATGAGGTCAGGAGGTGGCCAAAGAACCGCTGCTTGGCGCTTTCGAAGGCGGATCGCGCGGCCGATTTGGCCTGGCCGTTCAATGTGCCGGTCTCGCCGGTGATGTTCGCGGCCCGCATCGCCGCATCGAGATTGTTATGGATGATGCTGAACGCGCCGGCGTAGACGTCGTAGATGCGAACCTGTTCGGGGGTGAGCTGGTGCTCAATGAGCTCGTACGCGACGCCCTCGTAAGAGAGCGAGCGGGCCACGTAGAGACCGAGCGCCTTGAGGTCGCGCGCGAGCACCTCCATGGCCGCGACGCCGCCCTCCTCGATCGCCTCGACGAACTCGGCGCGGGTGGCGAACGGGAAATCGGCGCCGCCCCATAAGCCCAGCCGCTGGGCGTAAGCCAGATTATGCACGGTCGTGGCGCCCGTCGCCGACACATACACAACGCGGGCATTCGGCAACGCGTGCTGGAGCCTGAGCCCTGCGCGCCCCTGCTGAGACGCCGCCTGATCGCCACGCTCGCCCTTCTGGCCTGCCGCGTTCTGCATGGCGTGGCTCTCGTCGAAGACGATCACTCCGTCGAAGTCGGAGCCCAACCATTCGCCGATCTGTTGCACACGCGAAAGCTTCTCGCCACGCTCATCGGTGCGCAGCGTAGCGTAGGTGGTGAATAGGATGCCTTCCGAAAGCCGGATCGGCGTGCCCTGCCGGAAACGAGACAACGGCGTCACGAACAACCGCTCCATGCCGAGCGCGGACCAGTCGCGCTGCGCGTCTTCGATCAGCTTGTCGGATTTACTGATCCAGACGGCACGGCGCCGACCTTTGAGCCAGTTATCGAGCAGGATGCCGGCGACCTGCCGCCCCTTGCCAGCGCCGGTGCCATCGCCCAAGAACCAGCCGCGGCGAAAACGCACGGCACTTTCCGCATCGTCGCGTGCGGCCGCCACAACGTCAAAAGTCGCATCGACCGTCCAGGAGCCCGCTAGAAACTCGGAATGCGCCTCGCCGGCATAGATGACGCTCTCAAGCTGGGCGTCGGACAGGATACCATCCGCTGTGACAATGGCCGGCAGATGTGGCCGGTAAGACGGCTTCGGCGGCGCGACCGACGCCATCGCGGCGGACTGCACGAGTTTTGTCGGATGCGCGTGCGCGTCCGGAATACGGATCGCCTGCAATCCGTACTCCTCATAAAGCGCATCGGTGAGCCGGGCACCTTCCGGCGAAGACCATTCGACTGTCTCATAGGTAAGTTCGGCGCCTTCTGGCGCTGCACCGCTCGAAGTAGACGATGGGCGTGGCGCCGAGGTGCCGACGGATCGTGATATCGCAGGGCGCCTGATGACGTCGACCACGCCCGGCGCGACAACAGGCAGCCTCGGAGGCACATGCTGGGTGACCCGGTCAAGCAAGGTGGCGACATCGCCCGCCATGCCCGGCGAGGCTGGAAAGACTTTCGGGTCTGCGGCGGGCTGCTTGTCGATCACGAGCAGCCTTGTGTTGGTCTGCGTTCCGTGTTTCGCGTAGACTGCGCCGTCGATGGCGGCAGAAAACACCACCCGCCCGCGTTGCTGGAGGCGAACGAAGGCATCTCGCCACGCCGGGTTCTCCGGCGCAAAGCTCGCGCCGGTAATGGCAACCAGACGCCCGCCGTCGCAAAGCCGCGCCAAGGACGAGGCAATGTGCCGGAGCGCCGCGTCGGCCATCCGTCGATCGACGTTCGCCAAGGCCGAGAACGGCGGGTTCACGACGCTCGGTACGACACGCGCATCGAGGTGATCATTGATCTGGGCGGCGTCGAACCGCGTGACCTCAACGTTGGGAAACAGTTGGTCGAGCAACGCCGCGCGGGTCTCGGCCAGCTCGTTCAGTACCAAGGCGCCGCCGGCGAACTCGGCAAAGATGGCGAGCAAGCCAGTCCCCGCGGAAGGCTCCAAAACCCGGTCGGACGACGTGATGCCGGCCGCGGTGGATGCGGCAAGCCCCAGCGGGATCGGCGTCGAGAATTGTTGAAGAGCTTGGCTATCCTCGGAGCGCCGCGTGTGGGTCGGCAGACAGCGCGCGATTCTCGCGAGCATCGGCAGCATCGCGGCCGTCGAGCCGGCCTTGACACGGATAGCCGGACCGAATTTGCGAAGGAACAGAACGGTGGCCACCTCGCAGACATCATAGCCGGTCTTCCAGTTCCAGGCGCCGGTGGCGTCGGAAGCGCCGAAGGCAGCTTCCATGGCGCTACGTAGGACAGCGGCATCGATACGATGGCCGCGCTCGAGATCGGTCGAGAGCTGTCGGGCGGCCCTGATGGCGGCGGAGGTGAGACTTGCAGCGGCACGCATCGAGAGCGGCGCGGCGGCAGCGCCGCCGGCGAGAGATTCGGTCATGGCAGGGTTCTTTCGGAGAGCAGGAATGGGTCGAACCATCAGGCGCTCTCCTTAAGACCCGACGGCTCAAACCCTTCCCGGCCCGGCTCTCCCTCTCAGCCCTCGCCCATAAGAATGGGGACCGGCGCGACACACCGGTCCCCAAGCAATTGCCGGACGGCCGGAGCCGTCCCTTCTACGATGTCACTCAGCCGCGTCGAGCTGTTGCGGATCATCGTCGGCCGCGTTGTCCCGATCCTCGTTATCGACGAGGAATTCGGGGAGCGGGCCCGCTTCACTCTCCTGCTCCCCTGACGCCGCATTGGGATCGACGAGACGCAGCGGCTCCGGCAACCAGCCCGAACCATCGAGAAGACGCTCAGCCTCCTTGGCCATGTCGGCCTTCTTCAGGTGGTCGATCAATTGTGCGGAGGATTCGCCTTTTGCTTCCCGCACTGCCTCCAGAATGCGAGGCTTGGTGACGCGGCCGAGATAGTTGTCGACGGAGGGTTTCCACCCCGCTTGAACCATGTCGAGGCCGACGGCACCTGCCAGCATATCGGCCTGGTCGAGCCGGGTGCGAACGCCCTGGACGGAGACGCGGCCCTGATGGTAGCGGTTGGCCGGCTCATAGACGGCGTTGACCGCAAATGACGCGCAGTGGGCGAACAGGGATGCCTGTGCGGTACCGTCAAGATCTGTGAGGGCATTCCAAAGATCATTCTCGGCGTCCGGCAACCATGCCTTCCAGGATTCATGCCGCGCCTCGACGGCCTTCGCGGACGCGCTTTCCCTCAAGCCAGGAGCTTGAGCCGGAAAGGTCGGCGTGCGAAGTCGGATCTCAAGGCAGCTTCCGGACGATGCGAACCGGTAAAAGGCCGTCAGCACGAAGTTGTGCAGCACCGCCTGGAACGCAATCGCAGGATTTTCTGCCAGCGCATTCCGCAACGCCAGCGTGCGATGCGCTGTCAGCTCCGTGATCAGCCGATCCGGCAGAGGTTTCGTCCCATCCTCATCATCTTCTTCCGTATCAGTAGCGCCGCCGGCCACCGCGATGACCGCGCGCTGGACGCCAGCCGCCCTCCCCTCGATCGACTGTGTATCGGCGCCTTGCCCGACATCAGGATCGGCTGCCGACAAATCGTCCTCGGGCCGGACGTAACCCCGATCCACCGAAAGGCGCCCTTCGGAATCGATGCTGACGAAGACGCCAGCGCGGGCGATCTCGGCCGGATCGTAAATCATCGGCAGGTCCTCGAACGCAATCAGTGCCGCCTCGATTTCGCCGAGACGCTGATCGACCTCATCGGGCAATTCGTCGGCATCCTGATAGTCGGACTCAAGCTTGGCTTGCTCCGCGTTGAGTGCGTCGATGGTGGCCAGTTCCTCTGGGGAGAGATCGACAGGTTTGCCCTCGATTTCGCGCAGGGCCCTAGCGTGATCGAAGGGGAACTCAACGGCGGCCGAAATCCACTTCCACCCCTCCGCAGCGATCGTCTCGGCCTCGGCCTTGAGCTTTTCTGTCACGAGACGATCAAGCAAAGCAACGTCCTGCAGCCAGCCGCCATCATCGTGCTCGAACAGATCCCGCAAAACGCCGCCGCCAGCCTGCTCGTAAGCATCCAGCCCAATGAACTGGACCCGGCGATCGGACGCGCGCACGGTATTTTCCGTCAGCATTCGCCGGATCTGATAGGGCTCATCATAGCCGGATCGGCTGACGTTCTCCCAGACCCGCTCCTGCCTGGCGTGGTCGGCTGTTACAGAGAAGGCCATGAGTTGCTCGAGAGTCATGCCGTCTTCGGCATAGACGTCGTGGAGCTTTGGCGACACCGACGCCAATCGCAACCGTTGCTTCACGACCGCCGGGGTTACGAAGTGCCGAGCAGCGATATCCTCCTCGGACATGCCGGCGCCACTCAAGGTCCGGAAGGCTCGAAACTGATCGAGCGGATGAAGCCCTACCCGCTCGTCATTCTCTGCAAGAGAATCATCTTCAGCGATGCCCCCCCTCGCGCACGACACAAGGAACGGCCTGGGCCTTTGCCATCCGCTTCTGCTTGACGAGAAGCTCCAGCGCCCGATAACGCCTGCCGCCGGCCGGCACCTCGAACATGCCGGTCTCATTGCTTTCGGCGTCCACCACCGCCCGCACGTTGAGACTCTGCAGGAGCGTACGCTTCGCGATGCTTTCGGCGAGTTGCTCGATGGAAATGCCCGCCTTCACGTGCCGGACGTTGGACTGGCTCAGCACCAGCTTGTTGAACGGAATATCACATGAGGGGGACAGCGTGATCTTTTGGACAGCCTTCGTCATATCGATTCTCCACGACGGGCAGCCGGGAGCCTCTCTCTCGGCCTCCAACCCGTCGCGAAAAGCGCCGCTGCCCTCTCACTCTGGTGCTCGCGGCGACGGAGGAGAACCTCACGCCGCTTCCTGATCCGCTCTCTCCGTGGTGATGTCGACAACCACTTCCGGCAGGAAGCCAAGGAGATAGTCCGCAACCTTGCTGGCCTGCGAAGCAGCTCGCACGATCGCACGATTATCCTCTCGCAGGACCTCCAACCAGGAGCCAATATAATCGGCGTGCCGCACCGTGGGCACGATACCAAGCGACGCGCAACCGAACGCAGAGGCGATTTCAGCAACCAACTCCTCAAAGGCATACTTCTTGGTACCAAAGCTGCCCGACAAGTCGCGGTTGAGGCGTGACGGATGGCCGCTGGCATGCGCCAATTCATGCAGGGCCGTCCGGTGCCAATTGATCGGTTCGAAATAGGCTTGCGGTGGGGGCACCTGCACATAATCGTCCGCCGGCACATAAAAGGCGCGATTGCCGCCAATGCGGAAGTCGATTCCGGTCGCCTTGATCAAGTCTTCAACCTGCGGCTCGATCAGCCCTGGCGGCGGAGGCGGCGCCGTTGTCGCGATCTCCGGAGGAAGCCTGTCGCATTGATCACAGTTGAAGACTCTGAAGCGCTTGAGGAACGGAATGGCCTGCGCGTCCTCACCGCTCTCGCTCGCGCGGCGCTTTTGCTCGGCCGGCACAAAGCGGTCGGCATAGACGACGGTCGTGCCGCGCTCGCCCTTGCGGACGTGACCACCGAGCGACAGCGCCTGGCGGAATGTAAGCCAGCTCTGCCCTGTAAATCCGTGTTCTGTCGCCGCTCCCCATAGAATTAAAATGTTTATGCCGCTGTATTGGCGGCCGGACGCCGCACTCTTCGGCAGCGCCAGCGGCGCCTTCGCCGCCGCGGTGCCCCAAGGCTGCACCCACGGCACGCGGCCGGCCTCCAGCTCGGCGATGATCTTGTTGGTGATGTCGTCATAAAGGCTTGCCCGGTCCTCACCGGTGCGCGCCCGAGGATGATGTCTGGACATCGCGGTTCTCCGCGACGGGCGCCGCGAGCCTCTCTCGCAGCCTGTAACCCGTCACGGCAAAACCGCGCGACACTCTGACTCTCGCCTCTACCTGAGAGAATGCGAAATCTGCGACGCAGCCCTTCCATCAGACGTTCATGTGAATTGCATTGAGCTACCTAGGGCCGAAGGCCCGACCAGGCGTGCGCCAGGGCGCATCGCCTCGCGGGAAAATGGCACCCGGAGAGCGTGAGCATAGCGACCCGAAGGGGCACGCGGGTCCGAGTGCAGCGACGAGACCGGTTCAATAGCGGCACCCGGGAACGGGGCAGTGATAGCGATCGCCGCAGGCGAGCCCCTTTTCCGAGTGCCCCCGGCGAGGAGCTCCGCATCCCCTGCGCGAGGGATCGACGCCGCACGGCCGAGACGCAACGCGGCTCGGTTCACGAGAGCCCGGTTCGGCGAAAGCCGCACGCGCGCAAACGGAAGAACTCCACAAAGAATTGAATCGAGGACCTAGATTTCTTCGGGCGTTTGTCTGCTTAGGGCGCCGATCGGCATTCGGACCCTACGCCGAACAACACTCAGGCGCCGGCCAGCGCGGCGGCTCTCGGAGTAATCGACGCATCAACGGCCGAATGGAAGCATTCCCGCAACCTTCGGATATAGTCCGTTCGCTCGTGAACGGGCCGGCGCATCATGAAGGATGGATGCTCCAGCCGGATCAGCGTCGGTCCTGAGCGACAGCCGGCTTCGAAACGCGCGCTCTGGACCGTCTGGAGCGCCTGTCCGACGATTGCGCTAAGTCCGATCACCACGTCAGAACTGCCCAGGCGCCACAGGGCATGTCCCTGGAGTTCCTCCACGAGTTCGCCGCAACTTGGGTAACGCTCACGGCCTTTCTTGTCGAAAAGAACACGGGGAATGACGTTGTCGAAGCGCAGAATGACCTCGCCCGACGCCGCCGTCGCGTCAATCGCGTTTCGCAGAAACTTGCCCGAGCGAGAATTCGGCGAGAACGCGGGAAAGGGCTTGGACGTCGCCGGATCGAACTTCCGACATGGTCCCAAGAACAAAATCGTCGTCCGCTTCATCGCAATCGCTGCTCCCGCATGATCATCGCCAAATTGCGGCGAATGACATCGACCGGCACTTCGCCAAACTGCAAACCCGTCGAAAAGTTGAACTCATCCCGATCCGGTGGAAAGTCCGCGTCATCCATCCGGTCCGAGTAGTCCAACATGGCCGCCGGCAAGTGACCAGCATCAACCAGCCGCTGCCAGTCCGGTGTCCCCGGATAAGGCCGGTACTCGAAGACGCTGCAACGGAAACGCCCCGGCATCCCCTCCGTCAGGTCCCATAGGCGCCTGACCAGGCCCAAGGTCGCCTGATGTTCGCCGCGCGTCTCAGTAGGCAGTCCAAGGATGAAATAACCTTTAACATCGATCCCCACCCGGCAAAGTCTCGTCACTGCCCGCACGGTCTGGGCCACCGTGATCTTCTTGTCCACGTACCTCAGGACGCGATCGCTTCCACTCTCGATCCCGAGGGCAACTTCGCGGCAGCCTGCAGTCACCATGAGATCGAACAGTTCGTCTCGCGCTCCCGCCAGTACGTTGATCCGTCCCGTTGCGTCCCACCTCATGTCCAGACGAGCGTCGACAAAAGCCTTGAGCGTCGTGCGCATGAGGCGCTGGTTCGCCAAGAACAGGTCATCGACGAACCTGACCCGCTGCACGCCGAGCCGCGCCTTGAGATTGAGGATCTCCTCCATGATGCGCTCTGGCTTTCGCATCCGGACGGTCACGTCGGGATTGCTGCTTACGGCTGCACCGCAAAACGAACAATCAAAGGGGCATCCGCGCGAGGCGACCATCGCGGATTCAAGAACTCCGCCGTCCCAGTAAGGATCCTGGTCCAGATGGCTTCTGTCCAGCAACGGCATGGCATCGACGTCGGGCGCCAGCAGAAAAGGGTTCTTGCTGCGCACGACGGGCATCATCGGCTTTCCGCCATCGCGCCAAAAGACGCTTGGCAGCTCCACCCGGGTATTCACGTCCGTAAGTAGAATGGGAACCCGCGTCTCGGCTTCGCCAAGCACAAGTGCGTCAATTCGAGGAATACGCGAGTCCTCGAGTATGGCCCGCGGCATCGCTTTGGCCTGGTGGCCACCCAACATCACCGATATCGAAGGATCAAGCAGTTGCAGAAGGTGAACGCTATGTGCGTAGGTCGGCGCCAGCAGGTTCAGGCCGACCCAGCGTGGGCGCGCTTCGTTGAGCATGGCGGCAACCTCGGAAAGGCCAAGGCCCCGTGCTTCGGCATCCAGCACCCGAACCGAAAAGCCGTTCTGGTTGGCACAGGTCGCAATATAAGCGAGCCCGAGGGTCGGTAGCGTGAAGTCGTTTCGCCGCACCGACTGGTCATAATCCTTCAGGGGGGAGTTCACGAGGACGAGGTCGAGGTCGCTCTCGATCGCCCCTCCGCCCGTCATGACGCGCCGCTCCTCTGGAGAATCGGCGCTATCTCGGCGGCAAGCTGTGCCGCCAAAGTCACTTCGTCACCCGATGCATCCATCACTCGCACGTCGTGACCGTTCGCAGTCAGTAATGCCGTAGCCTGATCGTAGAGTCCGACCTCCTCGTCAACCCCGAGCCGATCCTTGAACCAGTCCGGCTTGCGCGCTCGGCAGCCGCGCCGCGCAAGCAGTGGCGCCGCATCAACGCGCAAGACGAAGGTCACTGATGCCGCGAGCAAAGGGCGATTTGTTGCGTACAGGTACTCCAATGGCAGGCCGGCGAAACGCTGATAAACAAGTGTCGAGACGACGAAGCGATCGCAAAGCTGCGGCCGGTGCGCGCCTTCTCTCAGCTCGGCGCGGGCCGCGGCCGTCGCCAGCGCCAGGGTCAGAGGCCTGTCAGGCGCGCTGGCGAGCTCCCGGATGACCGTGCTCCAACGGCCGCTATCGTTGTTGCTGCACTGCTCAAATCGGATCCCGTCTCGGATCAGACGGTCCGAGATCAGGTGAAGCAGCGTGGACTTCCCGATTCCGCTCGGTCCTTCGAGGGCGACAATAGGAAACCAGCTTGCAGTGCGGGGATCGTCTGCAAACATCTTCTGAAAATCCGTTCTATTCGACGACCTTCAAAACCGTCATCGCGGCCCAGCCTAAAATACGGAATCCCTAGATGAATCCGCCGTATAATGGCTCCTATCGCGCGATTCGAACACCACGACTTTCCGCCTATTGGCGTCTTCCGCGTTTATGATTTGATGCCCGCGCACACGTGATCACGCTAGCCGTCTGACAGGCGCCGACGGCGAAATTCTTCGCTGAGCTGCATTGCGGACCGAACCTGCCATATATAGTCAAATACCATTCGTTTATAGATAGAATCCCGCCATTGCCTGACAAAACCGTGCCAAGCCTTCGAATTGCCCCTTCCGATCTGCCGGCGCCACTCAAGAACGTGGTCGAGTATCGAAAATCCGGCCTCAGCCTGAACCACGTCGTAGGCTGCCCGCTGGACTGCGGCTACTGCGTCCGTCATCTGTTCCAGACACTTCGAGATGAAGCAGCCTCATTTGGTGGTGAGCGACCATGAGGCAGTCGATCTTCTGGTCGGCCATTGGGCGTTCCGGCCCGACACCACGCCCATTCAGATTTTCAATCGAGCGACCGACCCGTTCTTGCCGGGGGTCAAAGATCATCTGTTCGCGACCCTCGAGCTATTGGACGAAAGACACTTCACCAATCCCGTGCTGGTCATCAGCAGATGGAAGATCGAGCCATCGGACGTCCATCGCTTCGACCGCTTGAAGCATTTGCGACTGACGATTCTCGTCACCTGGTCGGGCATTGACGATGATCTAATTGAGCCCGTGGACAGCGTTCACGCTGAAAACTCGCTGCGAGTCTTGCACGAGCACGCAAGGAGGACGAAGTCGATTTTGTATTGGCGACCACTGATCGCGGGGCTCAACGACAGCGATCAGCACATCGGCCGCGCACTGGCACTTTCTTCGCTCGCCGGTGCCACCGTCTTCACCGGGCTGTTCCATCGCGCTGAGATTCGCGAGCATCTTCGGCTTTCAGGCGTACCCGATGTCTATCCCGAGATCGCCCGTCGGAAGATCCTGCCGGCGGAGACGGAGAAACGCATCATCCATGCATTCGCGGGTCGGCCGCTCTTTCGAAAGACGTCCTGCGGGATCGCCTACGTCCATCATCGCGCCGATTACAACGGGCACTATGGCATTCGAGAGAGCGATATCTGTCCAGCTGAACAGGTCGCGCGATGCGCTCTGGTCCATCAAAAGCCGAAGGTCTCTCAGGTGACGGAACTCGCGGCGATCGCCAAGCTGGAGACGGACCATATCTCGATCGATCATCGTCGAATTGAATTGAGCAACAGCTCTGAACAGCAGCGCTATTTCATTCAACACACGCTAAACTACCAGGTCCACGATCGGGACCACCCTCAGCGATTTGGACGGCATGGACGAGCGGAGCTGGGATGGAGTAGACACTGACCAATTCTGGGTCGTGGACGTTGAGGCAGCGGCGGAAGCCCGCCCGAAATCGTCGAGTTGGCCATGCTGGAGGTCAAGGATCTCGCATTGACCGACAACAAGCGCCACTGGTTCATTCGGCCCGACCGCGGGATCCAGCCAAGCGCAACGCGGATACATGGTCTGACAGACGATGACGTCGCAGACGCCCCCTCGATCGAGGATATCGCCGACGACGTCCTGATGTGGATCGGAGAACCCCCTATCGTCGGCCACAACGTCAAGATCGAAGTCGAGATTCTAAAGCGCTCAATGCCTGATTGGACGCCGCGAGCCGCGTTCGACACTCTGACGCTTGCAAAAGTGCTCAAGCCGGGACTGCCGTCTTACGGTCTGGCCAATCTGGGCGCCGAATTTGGGCTCGCTGACAAGGCTGCACAGCTCACCGGACAGCGCCATCATTCGGCACTCTACGATGCGACCCTCACGGCCCTGATCCTTATCCATTTGCTCACGCCTCTGCCCAGTAGCGAGCGCGACAGGGCGCTGAGGGATGCAAATATCCTCGACCCTCGACAAGGATCGCTGCTGTGAGCTCGCCTCCAGTCAAGATCGGCATTACCGGGACGCATTCCACCGGCAAGTCGTCGTTCTTCGAAGCTTTGGAGGCAGAGCTAAAGCAGCTGAACTTGCGGGTCTGCCGCATCGGCGATTTCGCGATCAAGGCAGAGGCTCTGGGATTCCGGATCCTCAGGCACCTTCGAAAGCACACTGTGGATTATGGCCGAATGCATGCGTCTGGAGGCTGAAGCGTCACTGTCCTCCGACGTTATTCTGGTCGATCGCCCGGTGCTCGACGCCTTGGGTTATTTGCGGGCGGCGCTCGAATTGACCGGCCGAACAATCGGTGAGCGGCGCCAGGCCGCCCTGACAGCCATGGTGGCTGCGCACATGCCCGACTATGATGTATTCATCAAAACATCGCTCGATCCGAGAATTGAACTCGGTGGAGGGCGAGAAAAGGACTCTGACCTTCGTAAAGCCGCCGCGCGCTGGATCGAGCAGCTCGCTTACGTCCTTGCGCCGGTGCCTTTGACGTTGACGTCGTCAAATCAGGCCGAAATCCTCCGGACGGTTATCGACCGTGTCGCGACCCGTTTGTCCGCGTCCAAATAGCTCATGAGAAGCAATCCGTCTTCCTTGCGTCGCATCGGCCTTGGATGCATGCCGCTGAGCGGCATCTATGGACCTATCGCTCGCGACGAGGCCATCAAGATCATCCACGGTGCACTCGACCTCCCCTGCCATTCGCTGAACTCCGAGAGCACCGATCTCGATCGCAACAAATCTGCGCTAGATCCAGCCGCATAACAGTCGCTATCTGCCCTTGACTGTCGTGCTATTGAACAACGGATGCTATCGCATCATCATGCAACGCCGCCAGGCATTCTATGGATTTCCATGAGCAATCAAACGATTTATCGCAATGGCGTGCGCTTGGCCTAGGGCCACCCGCGACACCGAAGGCGCTAGACTTCACGAGGTCTTGTCGGCCGCGACCGAACGCCGAGGTTCGGAGTTCATGGAGGAGGTCGTCGACGGCGCTCTTTGAAGAAAGCGTGACATCAACGCCACGCTCTGGCATTGATGTCTCAAGGCGCGGGACAGTTCGTCTCAGCCACGCATCTAACGCACTGGATCGCCCAAGACTTGATGTTCTCGGCCGCAGGCTGCCGGATGATCACTCCGCGAATTCGAATGTTCTGCCACGCACGTCCTTCACCTGGTCCCTTGCCATCGCAGCTGATCGGCACAGTTACGGTTCGATTGTCCGCGGAGATCGACGGCTGACCATACCTGCCGTTATTCTGGCTGATATTATCTACGCTGATCGCATCGATCGAACGATTTTGAATGATCGTCCCGGGAGGGGCCATGTAAGTCACCGCGCCGCTCCTGTCGTTGCGACGAATACGCGGCGGGAAGCCAACGACATCCCCCGCCGGGCAGGTTATCTCTCCCTCTTGCGTGAACTGTTGCGGGCTTTCATACGCCGCTTGTAGGTTTGTCATGCATTGGTCGATCTCGTCGGCCCAGACAACATCGGTCGAATAGGCCACGGTAAGCAACAATGCACCAATCGTTCTAGCGTGGCGCGCCAATGACGTCGGCATCTTGGTTACCCTCTTCACTTGCCTGCCTGCAGGCACTGGCGTGATTGAACGGTCACTTCAGCGACCGACAACTTTTCCTTATCGATCGCGTTCAGACAGGCGTTGACGCGTGCCACGTCGACCTGAGGTCCTTGTCCGACGGGAGAGGCGGAAGGCGTGTCCGATCGTGGCACCGGCTGGACCACCGGGGGTGTTTGAGTCGGCTTCTCCAATTTGGCGACGGCCACCGATTGACCGAACGTGACTAGCTCTGCGAACGAACCTGGCCAGCGGAAGAAGAAGCAGCTGATGCACAAGCCCAAGACCACGCAGATGCTCAGCGTATAAGCCCAAACAATCACGAAAACCGGCAAACGGAGGATGGCAAACCCTTGGCGATCACGCCCCAATATTCCCGCGATTGCAGATACGATCAGGAACAGGATGAGCAATATCAGTATGACGATTGCTCCAAGCGCAGCGACGCTCCAACTGATACGGAAGGACTCGATGATGGCCAGCACCGCAACAATGGCGATCGCCGGCCACACGATACGGGTGGCCGGGTACTCTCGATTTGCCTCCCGCAGGAGCTCAAGAGGCGAAACCATGAAAACTCCTCAGTCAAAAAGCTACAGTGAATGATTCTTGGCAAAGACCTTACCGCTCGCCTTTCGCCACACGTGGAAGACACGCGCCCTTTAGAGCACGGTCGCAAGCGGCTACCTTGCTTACCGCGCAACCGCTTGAAATCGCTCGACCAAATAACTTTCACTCTACAATCTAGGGCTGTACGCCGTTTGTCAAGATGAGCTACGGGTCTAGTCGACACGCAATGAGCCGATCTTCAATCCTGACGAGGTCCATGACGCCAAACCAACCGCCGGTCATCGTGGATTGGCTGTAGGAATGCGACGAAAGGTCGACCGGCGCTGCCAACGGCCTTATCCGTCTGGCAGCGCACGTCTGCCGAGGGGCAAATGGGCATGGATCTCGAAGGCAGGGCTTCACCGAAGCATTTCGACGCTTGCGATCCAGAACTCTCCGGAAGTATGAGACCACCTCGCCTTCGCCCCTGAAAGAACGTCGATGACTGATTTTAATTTCACGCTGGATACGTTCCTTGACCGCCGCGAGATGCGATCGCTGATCATCAACGATACGCGGCTTCAACCAGATCATTTCAAGTTTGAGAAGACGCAGGCGAACGCGCTCATTGAGCGATTTCGCGTCAGCGCCCCCGAATTCTGCCGGACATACGACACATTCATCGCAATCTTCGATGATTTGCGAAATGCGCTGGCATCCTACCGCCTATCCGCTAAGCACTCCGAACCAGTACGCCGTTCTGCGGTCCTTTTGTCGCTATTTGACGGCTTCCACATATTCGATCAACCATTCATTCCGCCAACCGATTCCGATACTATCTCCGAATCCGACCTGATGAACCTTCGCGCGTTCCGGACGGCCGATGGAAACGACTATTCCGGCGACGATCTCCTGGAAGGCATTTTTGACACGCTCAAAGTTGCACTAGATTACTGCGCCTTCCTCAAGTCGCAAACTGATCATGGCGATGGCGCGGCCCCGGACCTTCGCTTGCTCTTCAGAGTCTTCAATCAGTTCAGGATTTACAAGAACGACTGGCTAGAGTGCCTCTGCCTTGGCAACGAGGTGGATACCAAGCCGGAAGCGCTCGCAGACAATGCTATTGAGATTGCACAGCGAATCAGTTTGGCGCGCGAGGGGTCGCTGAGAATGCAGCACATCTCGTTCGGCGGCGCCAAAGGCTTCGCCGTGGCACAGCATCGTTTCGTCGACGGCCAATTGCGCGTGGGACGAAAAAATCGACGGGACTTTGCCAAATTTCGCGCGAGCATGCACAATCACATTGCCTATCCGTTCCTAAGAAACATTATTCGGCATCTGAAGGCGGATCATCCCGCTTCGCGCGCGCTCGATATTTATCTTCTCCTCACCTTCATATCACTCGGAAACCTCTCCCGCTTCGGCCTCAAGAACGAGAGCAACTCATATTTGTTCGACGCGACGTCATTCGGCGCATTTGTTGCGGCCTTCCTCGACATGGACGAGAAAGTGGCCAGCGAGCTGTTGGACCGGTTCGTGTTCGTACCGGGCCAGAAGCACGACATATGGTTCACCCCACTCGTATTTTTTGAGACGAGCTACGCGCTGCTCTCTCCGATGTGCGCTCATGCGAACTTCGAGCGTTACGTCGAGGAACTAGTATCGGGTAACGATGACATAGACATCGGCCGCGATTTCGAGACCTACATCGCTGACCTGACGACGCGCGCGATCAAGAAGGCGTTGCTGCCCTTCGCGGTCCGTGGGCCCATGAAGCTAAAGCCGAACGCCTCGACTTTTGAGGAGGTTGATCTACTGATCCTAGCTGATAAGACAATCTACCTCGCCGAAGTGAAGTACGATGCGTTCTCAGCCGAGCCACTTGCAATTCTGCAGCACGTGGAAAAGATGGCCGGAGCTTGCAAACAGGCTGCCAGAAAGGCGGACTTCCTTATCGCGAATTGGTCCGCCCTGTCTTCGAGCCTGAACTGGCCGGCTGACATCGAGAGAGTTGTTCCATTCGCCTTGACAGAAAAGACTTTCCTGAATGGCTTTTCGTTCCGCGGAGTGCCGATCGTTGCCCTGAGAGATTTCGAGGACTTTTTCAGTGGTGAGATCTTATTCAACTTGAGCCTCGGCAAAGGCGGGATTATTTCCGGCGGCTCCTTTCAGAAGACCTTCGAAAGTCGCCAGTCCGCGGCCTCGGACCTCGAAACGTATCTGAGCGAGCCTCTGAGACGACGGGAATTCGCAAAGCGCCTCCGGATCCGGGCGATCGACCGCAGACCGACGCAAGAGGTGAGAATTTCCTACCGCAGACACGAATTCGAAGTCGTCAACGTGGTTTCGTCCGGGGATCAGGATTCATCTTCACGGGAGGGAAGTGCTTCCGTGTCCACTGGACGCTAGATGGCGAGCACGCTGCTGAAACCACAATTCGTTGCGCTGGACTCCTCCCACGTTGCGGATCTTGCGCGTGATCGCGCCTCCATTGACGAGCGACTTCGGCATCTCGAAAGAATTCCGGAGCGCGTTTGATACGACGGGTATCCGAGATCAAAATAGTTGACATGCTGCGCGGGCGCGCTCGCTTGCCTGAGGACATTCGGCATCGCCTTCGGGCTATGCACCTGCGATTTTCGCTCGTTTCCCGCCCGCTTAGCGTGGACGGGTGGTCGGCAGCTCTTCGACGTCGTCGGTTGCGATCGTCGGATCCTCCAAATTGTAACCGAACCCTTCGTAAATGAACGCGCTGCGGATCAGTTCGCAATCCCGCTCGCTGACGCCAACTTGCCGGCAGACTCGATACCAGGCCTCATCGATGGTAGCTCTCATGCCGTCAACGATTGCCGTGGCGTCTTCTCTGGACAAGAGAAAACGTTCGCACTGCGACAGCAAGTTGACCCGGTTCGCGTATCGTCCCCAGTCGCCGAATGCCATCGCCAGGTCCCGGCGCTCCAATGCAATCATCGGGTTCGGTGTGAGGTCGTATGCCGGCGACAGCGACCACGCCTGGTCCTTTGCCAAGATGGCATGGTTACGTGGATGATCGTCGGTATTCGAGATGAGGGTGTTAAAGCACACACGCCGAAACAGCTCTGGCAGATCCTTCGACTGACTTCCGGATGCGGCTCGCCGTATTTCATCAGCCAACAGAAGATATGACCATTTTTGACGCTTATCGGCAGTGTCGGGCGTGTCATCCGCATCGAGCAGCGTCAAGGCGCTCACCATCCTGCTGCGGTGGTAACCCTTCTCGGCCTTATTCCGATCGAACCGCTTGATCAGGACGACATCCTTGTCGCCGATCGTGGTCATCCGGCTCTCCGCGCACGAGATCCCGCACTCACGAGCAAGGGTCAGCATGGCGTGCTCGACCCGCGGGTTGTTCCATCGATCGTCGCGATGGGGAAATTTCGCGAGCCAAAGCGCATCCTCGTCCTCGACGGTAGCCTTCGGCCGCGCGCCCCCCATCGAGGTGCCCGCACGCATCAACGCCTCGGCCTGCTCAGCGTCAGCACCTGCTGGTACTCGTGCTGCTGGATCCTTTTCAGCGGCGACGATCTGGTCGGCCACTTCGATCAAACGCGCCAAGTCCAGCGTCTTGTTGAACGTACGAACAGGTGCCGGCGGTTGCACGTTAAGACCAAAGCCCAAGGCGCCGGCGCGATCGTCGGGTGAGTTGAGCAGATATTGAATTTCGCTCGGCGACGGATTGCCCAGACGAGTTTCGATCAGCTTGCGTCCCCAGGCGTCCGGAGAGCTGTCCCGCAACGCGCCAAAATTGCCCCGCAGCTTCGTTGTCCGGAACGGAGGGACTTGAATCTTGAGCTCGACCGGATCGAACTCGACGCGATCCTTTCGCTCGAGGTAGCTGCGGCCATAGACGAATTGTCCAACGGCGGCCCCTTGGCGTGTCGTGTCGAGTTGATACCGCCCCGCCGTAACCGGTTCTGTCTGGCCTGGCAGCGTGATGTAGACGAAACACTCCTCAGAAGGCATTGCTTGGTCCTCCCCCCTGTCGCGCACGCTCGCGCTCATCGAGGCCGCTTAGCGCGAGCCCCTCCTCATCGTTCTTCGGGTTGGCAACGTCGGCAAGCGACGGGAGCAGATTCATTGCCCACAGCATGCCGACATACACGCCGGCACTGGTGCTCAATTTCCCGTTCTCAGCGTCAGCGATGACGTGACGATCTACGCCCAGCTTAGCTGCCAGCTCTGCATGGCTCAGGTTGCGGCGCAGGCGCGCGGTCCGAAGATTGTTGCCCAAGCGCTTGATCGCCTCCTGAACGGCTGAGGGTGGCGCGCTGATTAATTGGCTACGAGGAGGCATGGCGTCTTAAGGCTCCCTTAAAAGGCTTCTTGGCGCCTTATGGCTCCTGGAGAATATAGCGACTCCTCCTCTGCGATGTCAATCGCTTGGCGCCTTAAGCAGCCGCAAATGCCTATATTGGCGCCTGAAGACGCCACTAGAATTCTCAGAAAAGTTTAAATTCGAACGGCTAACCGAGTGCAACCTTGCGCCTCAACATGGCTCGCGGATCTGGGGCCCGAGCCCGATCCTGATAGCCATCAGATTAAGAAACCAATTGACGACCGCCTCATGAGTACACAACAGGAACATCTAACATTGCCCCCCTTTCGACCTCGCTCAATGTGGCAAAGCCAGTCTCCGCCAAAGCGCCGGCGATTTCTGCCCAACTCGAAAGTGCGGATTGCGTGGAAAAGCTCTGCGATCGGCGAACAGCATGTGGACATCGCCGCCTCAGACGCCCCAACCGCGCTTGGATGATGTTCAATCCGCACCGATCCGAATGAGGAAAGTTCATGAGCTTTAAAGCAGCGGCAGCCGGAGCTTCAACTGAACCGACCCTGCAATGTCCCAATTGCAATCACGAGATCCGTTTGACGGAATCGTTGGCTGCTCCGCTGCTTGCTGAGACGCGTCGACGCTTTCAGGAACAGCTGGCGAGCAAGGACGCCGAGTTGGCTCGCAAACTCGAGGTGCTGCGGCTCGAACGCGAGCAACTTTCAAAGGACCGCGAGCAAGTCGAAGACCAGGTCAAACAGCGATTGGCGGCAGAGAGGGCCCAACTTGCCGCTAGCGAGGGAAAGAAGGCGCGCGAGGCGGCTGCTGCTGAGCTAGAGGCAAAAGAATCGGAGACTGCAGAGCTGCGGGCCAACTTGGCCAACAATAACCTCAAGCTCGCCGAGGCGCAGAAGCAACAAGCCGAAATGATGCGACAGCAACGAGCGCTCGAGGACGAAAAGCGCGAGCTCGACTTAACCATAGAAAAGCGCGTGCAGGCATCCATCGGGGAAATCCAGGCTAAGGCAAAGCAGGATGCCGACGAAGCTGCGCGCTTGCGCGTTGCGGAAAAGGACCAAACGATCGAGTCTATGGCCCGCACGATCGAGGAGTTGAAGCGCAAGGCAGAGCAAGGTTCGCAACAGTCGCAAGGTGAGGTTCTCGAACTTGAACTCGAGGAATTGCTTCGAGGAAGGTTTCCGACCGATCTGATCGAACCGGTCGGCAAGGGTGAGCTCGGTGCCGACGTGATACAGCAGGTGAACGGCTCGATCAGTCAGCCCGCCGGCATCATCCTCTGGGAGTCGAAACGGACAAAGGCCTGGAGCGACGGCTGGCTTGCAAAACTTCGCGATGATCAACGCCGCTGTGGCGCCGATGTGGCGCTCATCGTCTCACAGACCCTGCCGAAACATGTGGAACATTTCGATCTCATCGACGGCATCTGGGTTGCTCATCCGCGATGTGCGCTCCCGGTTGCAGTGGCTCTCCGCCAGGGACTGATCGACGTCAACAGTTCGCGCATGGTTCAACAGGGACAGCAGACCAAGATGGAGCAGGTCTACCAGTACCTGACCGGCACGAAATTCCGCCAGCGGGTAGATGCCGTGGTCGAGAAGTTTAACGATATGCGCGAGGATTTGGACAAGGAGCGCAAATTCTTGGGGAGGCAGTGGGCCAAGCGCGAAACGCAAATATTGGCTGTGATCGAGTCGACCGTCGGCATGGTGGGTGACCTGCAAGCGATCGCCGGCAAGGCGATGCCGGAGATTCCGAGTCTAGAGGTTCCAATGCTGGAAGCCGTAGGCGACCCTGACCGGAAAATAGGATAATCGCATATCGATCCTCGCCATCACGCGTGGTCGATAGCAATTGTCTGCAGGTATTGCTGGCTTTGAGCCCCGGCGAGGCACACGACGTCCGACTTGCCGGAAAATTGCCATCTCGTCTGAATTCAGGTCGAATGCTCCTTGCCAGCTGCGGCTAGTCGATTGGATCAGAGAACTTGCCTTGAAAAGGGCACCTAGGCCAACATGCCGCGAAAAGCAATCGCAGCGATCCAATCTGCTTCAGCCTTTATCTCTACCGGACCTGCAACTGGGTTGAGCGGTTCTTCAACAGGATCAAACAATGTGGCCGGGCTGAAACGCGCTGCGACTGCGCGTCATTTCTTCTTCGCAACCAGGTTGAGACTAATCGTGCCGCAGCTGCAGCGGAGCACCTCCTTGTCGCCCTTGATAGGTGAAACACAGAGGAACTCACCGCAGTCGGTGTTCGGGCATTGCATCAGCCGAAGCAATTCCTGAAACGAACTCGCGACCGCAACGAATTCCTTCGGCTGGAGATCCGCCCAGGCGTTGTAATGGACGGCCTTGTTGATCATCCATTCCTCTGACTTCGTCGCAGCAACGCGTTTCTTGGATTCCACCTGGAGCGTTTCGGCCTCCTGGATATTCTTGCCCCATGAGGCCGCAGAATCGCGTGCCTCCTGGAGGCGGGCTTTCCATGCGGCCAGCACGCTGGGCCAGAGATCGCCGAGATCGTATTGTCCGTTACCGTGGTATTCGATGCGAGCACGCAGGTTGTCCGCTAAGATCGTCGATGTGAATTCGAGGTAGCGCCGCAACGTTCCCGCCGCCTGCGGCACATTGCCCTTGGCGAGGCATCCGTCGATCTGCGTCCAGACATCGCCTTCGGTCCAGACCTGTGGGCCCCCGTCAACCGTCCAGCCGCCGAAGCTGAGTGTGCTCTGAACTAGCTTTTCGCTCTGCATGAACTTGAGCCACACCCCGTCGTGGGTGGTCAGAATAAACTGGGTGTTTGGGAACTTTTGCTTCAGGAGTGCACAGACCTCACGCCGATGGCCGGCGTCGACCGACATCAGAACATCGTCCAAGACGGCGAGTGTGAACCCGTCGCCAAGCGTATGCTTCACCAGCGCGAGATAGAGGCAAAGCCCCATGCCGTCTTGATGGCCCTCGCTATGATAGGCCCCCGGAGGAAACTTGCCGCGCCCGTAGAAGTCGACATCGAAAGCGAGCTTGCCGAATGACGGCGAGAGCTTGCCCTCGAACTTGTCCTCATCGTCACGGTTGATGAAGCTGTAGTATTCGGTGAAATCCTTCTGCACCTTGTCGTAGATGCCCTCCAGGATTGCGGTGCTGACCGCGCCGTAGTGGCTCAGCACGGCCGAAGCCTTCTCGGCCTGCTGCGCCGACAAACTCAGCGCGCGCTGCGTCACTCGGCATTGATCGTACTTTTCCTGCGCGACGATCAGAAACTCCTTCGCCGCTTCCTCCTTTGAAGGATCTGGTAACGTGTCGATGTAGGCCGCCAGACCGTCTGTGGCTTGGAGCAGCTCGCCGGGGGTGGGCGTACCCAATCGGCCGAGCGCTTGCAGGGCCTCAGCAATGACCGCTGGATCGCGAACGATCTTCTCGAGGATGACCCGGTCGCCGTCGAGCACCTTGGCATGCGCGCCGAGCGCCGAAGCATCTATCGGAGGGTTGGCCTTTTCGCACCATTGGGCCACCTTGCCGGCTTCGCGGACCACTGCCTGCAGGTGCGCCGTGAGAGGAGCGATTGCGGATGCAAGCTGCTTCAGAACCGCGGAGGCGGCGTCGGCCTTTGCGATCTTCTCCTGAAGATGGGCGACCAACGCGGGCATTTCCCAGACATTGTCGCAGAGCGGACAAGCATCTTCCTCGATCAGTTCGAGCCCCCGTTCGAGCAGCGCACGTTGCTTGACCACCTTCAGCAAGGCAGGATCATCGGTAAGTTTGGTAAGCCCGGCAACAGCCGCAGCCTTCTCACCTAGTATTCCCGCCTGCTGCGAGACAGCCAGACAGTCCTGATAGGCTGCAAGGTCGCTCTTGGCACCAAGCTTGGAAAAGGGCTGCGGCGCCTTCTCTTCGGCCTCTGCATTGACGCCGGCCTTCAGGGCATTTGCCGGCGCGAGGTCCGTGATCGGATCGAGCTTCAGAACGGCCCGCCGGGCATTCACCGCGGCAAGCAGGTCATTTTTCTTCGAAGCCGCAATGTCAACATGCCGATAGAAGTCGGACTTGGTCCGCCGATCTTCCGCCTCAGCACGGGTATGATCTCGCTTTGCGTCATTGGCAACGCGCTGAAACGAGGTCCGCAGCTTTTCGAGTTGATCGAGACGCAGAAGTTCCTGGACGTATTGGGACCGCTTCCCTGCCGGGACGAGGATGTATTTGATGATCTCGCGACGGGACAGCGCAAACTCGGGATGGGTTTCGAGCTGGGCGAGGACGGCCTTGGTGTCGGCGTCATTCGGCTTCAACGTCGCGATGCTTGCGTTCTTGACGCTCCGTTCGATTGTGATGGTTTTCTTCAGTGCAGGCGCATAGACCTTGAGGCGGACCAATGCGTTCTCGGGCTTCTTGCTCGAGTCCACATGCGGCGCGTGCGCCTTGACACTCAGCTCAGCCGTGCCCGCGCCGCCAAGCCGCGTGATGTTTCCGGTGAGGGCAAACTCGATTGCGTCCACGATACCGCTCTTACCGGTGCCGTTCGGACCCGCGATGCCGAGGCTCCTTCGCCCGAGCGAACGCTTCAGATGCCGGATGCCACGGAACTCGACAATTTCGATTTCTTCAATCTGGATCATCGGTCTGCTCCGCAGGGGTGAAGATCGCCTCCCGCAGGCTTTCTGCGTCCAGCTTGTGATCCGCCAAAGCCTGTCGCAGCGCGGAGAGCGATGCTGGCGGAAGGGTCTTGTGGTCCTCGAGCCTTTGCAAGAAAGCGTCGATCACGGACGAGACCGTGGATGAAAAAGGCGGATCACTCGGAGCAGCCATCTTTGTCCTTACCGTCCGCCATCGCGTCACGGCGTATGCCGTTCATCGCTCGCCGACGCGATGCGCGCAATCTGAGGGTGCGCCACGGAAAATCGAGGGCCCAGCTTGCAGCGGGTGAATATACCTGCTGTATAAATGAAGGCGTTTGCGCCGGCTAGATGGAGCGCGCCGAATCCTATCGCGGATGTTGGTATGCAAGGACTCGATTGCGGCTCGAGCGGAGCTCCTGGAGGCGCGAAGCACCGCCGCCGCACGACATCTAATCCTTGCGAGAGTCCCTAGCCTGGCCAAGGAGGCCGTTTTACGTCACCCAAGTCGACCCACGAGACGAATGCGATCTCAAGGGGAACGCAAGTATTTGATTTATAGAGAAACTTGGTGGGCGCACCAGGGCTCGAACCTGGGACCCGCTGATTAAGAGTTATCTGTGCGCTAAGCATCATCAATGACTTGCTGGTCCCACCCGTGTTTTTTCAGGCCGGAAATCAAGGTCTGTCGCACGTTCACGATACCTCATTGAGCTGCATATCGTGGGAGTGGCTGAAGGCCAAAGAGCATAGCGTCGGTTGGGCGTGGCGACCTCAGCCCGCTGGCTAGGACAAGCCGAGCGAATCGCGCAAGCTCGAGCCGTGGTACTCGGTGCGGAACAGCCCTCGATGTTGCAGCTCCGGCACAAGGCCGTGGACCAGCTGCTCGTGCAGTGCAGCAGAGTTCATTAGTTCACATTCGTGAATCCCAAGATTGAAAGACTTACGGTAGGATCTGGCTTTCCGAGGGGCGTACCATGTTTGAACAAGCGACAACCGCTCTATTGCGAGCGGTACTCGACGAGGTCTGCGAAGAGCTACCAAGTTCCGAGACCGGCGCTCGCACTCACGTGGCCTGCAAGATCCTCGAGGCCGCAAAGACCGGCGAGAGGACACCGGACCAGCTACGGCAGATCGGCCGGAAAGCCCTGACACAAGCGCCGACGATGTGGCGTTGATCGGGCAAGGTGCGGAGTGAATTTCCAAGTCACGGTCTTGAAGATCCTGGTGAGTTACCCCGAGGGATTCGCCGTGATGGCGGACCTCAAGCGCGACATGGCCATCCTCGCCACCAGCGGCCCGGACTGGGCCGAGCGCACCAAGCGGCTGGCCGCGCGCGCCCGGGCTCGACATTTTTTCGACCGCCTCGTCGAGCGTCAAAACGGCGGCTGGAGAATTACTGTGAACGGACGAGCCGTGCTCGAATCCATGGAGGCGCGCCGGACCGAACACGAAACAGTCGAGAAAGTAAGGGTCGAAACGGCAGGGTCGCGGGTGCGATCGTTGCCGCAGCCGATGGAGCGAGCGAAGCGCCGACGCGAACGGCTGCAGCGTCGCCGCGAAGCCCGCGAACGCGCCCGAGCGCATGCATCTTAAGCGGAAACGGCCTGTCCGAGCGCCGCCACTCACTGACCAAAGAGTAGATAGCTCTGGTCGATGCCGCGGCGATCCCGCGTGTCGTCGGTCCAACCGACAGCTCGGCGATAGCTGCCCATCACCGCCGTTCGCTTGAGCCCCGTGAGATCGACGGGCTGCTTCTCATCGGCGAAGGGGGAGACCCAAAGCGCATCCTCGGGACAATAAAGCTCGCAAAGGAAGCAGGTCTGGCAGTCGTCCTGACGGGCAATGACCGGAATTCCATCCGTCTTATCGAAGACGTTTGTCGGGCACACATTGACACAGATGTCACACGATGTGCACCGCTCAGCATCGATGACCTCGATCATTCCGCGGCCTCCGCATAGACAGCTTCAGCGTGTGGCCGAACCGAGGTCCAGACATCGTTGAGACCGCCTGTCGTCACGTAATGACGCTGCTGGATATCCTGGTCAGGAAAATCGTCGCGGCGGTGCATACCGCGAGTTTCCTGACGCGCCAGCGCGCTGCGGTACATCCACCTAGCCGTCGCCAGCATGGCCGCGCTTTCGCGAGCCCGCAACACATCGGCTCCGTTCGCCGCGTCCGCGTCCGAGACGCCGATCCATGCCGCGTCAAGACGCGCCAGTGCTCCATCCAAGCGTGCCCCATCGCGAAAGTAGTTCAGTTCATACGGAAAGACCTCGTCCTGAACCGCTCTTGCGAGCGCCGCGGGTTCGAACGGGCGCAGCGACCGGTTACGAAGAGCGACCGTGCCCGCAGATGACAGTTTTCGCCTGACGGTCGTACCAAGCTGCTTGGCGTAGTCGGCGGCGCCCTGCCCCGCCCAGCTTCCCGATGACATAGCCCAAGCCGCATTGTGGCTGCCGCCGCCGGTGAAACCGCCGCAGATCAACTCGCGCGTCGCGGCATCGCCGGCCGCATAGAGGCCCGGTACACTGGTCGCACAACTGTCGTCAACGATGCGGAGCCCGCCGGTGCCGCGGACGGTGCCCTCGTGCCTGAGCGTGACCGGAAAGCGAACGCTAAACGGGTCGACCCCGGTGCGATCGAACGGCAGGAAGAAGTTCGGCTGTGACGCACGCATCTGGCGCTGCACGTCATGATCAGCCTTGTCGAGCCGCGCATAGACCGCGCCCTCGAGCAACGCTCGGGCAATAGCCGAGCGCCCACCCTTCGAGGCCGCGCCGGGGACAACGCTGCCATCTTCATAGGTAAAGGTTGCCCAACCGTAGAACAGGGTCTTGGTTACCGAACCGAAGGCCGGGGAAATTGCATATGGATTAGAGAACTCCATGCTGCTGAATTCAGCGCCAGTTTCCGCAGCCATAAGATATCCATCGCCGGTCAGAACATTCGATCCGAGGGTTTTGCTCAGGAACGCGCAGCCGCCTGTTGCAATCACGACCGCCTTGGCCCGCACCGTCCAGCGATCATGCTTCTGCCGGCGCAGGCCGCTGGCTCCAGCAACGGCGCCATTGTCGTCCACGAGCAGTTCGAGCGCAGGACTATGATCTAGAATGGTGACGCCAGCCTGCTTGGTCCTCTTGCGCATCAGGCGCATATATTCTGGACCCTGCAGCGAGGTGCGCTGCGACTTACCTCGTTATTGCTGGGATAAGGATAGCCCCAATCGGCGAGCCGGTTGCTCTGCTGGTAGGTCTGATCGAGGACGCGTGCCATCCAACGGCGGTCTTGGAGCTGCCCGCCCAGCTTCTCGCGCTTGGCCATCGCCACCTCGTGAAACGCAGGATCCGGGTCGACGTACCACACGCCTGTGCCGGCAGCAGCTGTAGCCCCGGACGTGCCACAAAAACCCTTGTCTGCCAGCACAACGCGCGCCCCGCGTTCCGCCGCACTCACCGCGGCCCAAGTGCCCGCAGGTCCGCCGCCGAGGACCAGCACGTCGGCATCGAACTCAACCGACTCCGGCGGGGCGGACACGCGCTCGGCGCGATGGCGTTGGCTTGTCATCGTACACTCCTTTACGCGGGACAATCTCAATCGTGCGCTGCGTCGGCTAGATCATCACATGTGGAGCTGACGGATTACGCCGTCACTGGCGCCTTCCAGCGCATGAAGCGCCGCTCCAGCGCTTCGAGAACGGCATTGGACGCCAGCCCGATGACGGTGATCCCGAGAATGCCGAAATACATCTGCGGGATCAGGAAGCTGTATTGGCTATTGATGATGAGATAGCCGAGGCCGGCCTTCGCGCCGACCATTTCGGACGCCACCAGCACCAGCATGGCCGACGCGCTGGCGAGGCGTATCCCGACAAAGATGGTGGGAAGCGCTGCCGGCAGGATCACCTTGCGGAACAGCTGCTGCGGAGTCGCCCCCATGGTCCGCGCCGACTTGATCAGCAACGGATCGACCTGCTTCACCGCGGCAACGGTGTTGAGCAGCAGCGGCCACGCGCAGCTATAGACCACCATCGTGATCTTCGACGTTTCGCCGATGCCGAGCAGCAGGATGAAGACCGGCAGCAGCGCGAGCGGCGCGGTATTCCGGCAGATCTCGATGAACTGATTGACGAGATCACCGAGCCGGGCATACCAACCGACGGCCACGCCGAGCGGGACGATCAACGCGACCGAAATTAGAAATCCGCTCAGGGCGCGCAACAGGCTGGCGGAGACGTCATCGTAGAGCTCGCCGGTTTGCGCAAGCTGCCAGCCCGCAGCGATAACCTCCGAGAAGGGGGGCAGGAACACGGCATCGATCAGCCCGATTCTCGGAGCTGCCTCCCAGACCGCCAGCAGGGCAATCAACAGCAACGAGCGGTGCCCGAAGGCAGCCAGCCCGCGGGCCGCGGCGCGGATCCGGTCCGCCACGGGCGATGCCGGTCTTTCCATGCTGGTGAGCGGCTCTCGGCGCCCATGGGCAACCTCCAGCAATGTCAACATTTCGAGACTAGACATGGGCAACCTCTTTCACTTTGCGGGCGGCGGCACGCTGCGTGTCAATGGCGCTGGCCAATTGTCCCTGCTGTGCTTTCAACACTTCCTCGCGCAAAAGACTCCAGACGTCGTGACGCACGCGGCCGAACTCGGATAGCGAGCGTACGTCGCCATCTTCACTGCGCAGCACATCTGGAATGTCGAATACCTGCTTGATCCGGCCCGGGCGCGACGTCATCATGGCCACCCGCTGGCCGAGCACGATCGCCTCGTCGATGCCATGGGTGATGAAGACGATGGTTTTTCCGGTGGCACGCCAGATCCGGAGCAATTCTCCTTGCAGCGTCTCGCGGGTCTGAGCATCGAGTGCGGCGAACGGCTCGTCCATCAGCAGCACCTCCGGATCGTAGGCGAGACTCCGCGCGATCGCGACGCGCTGCTTCATGCCACCGGAGAGCTCGTGCGGGTAGCGGTCGGCAAAGCCGGACAGGCCGACCAGGTCAAGGAAATGCCGGGCGATGTCGCGGCGCTGCTTGGGCTTGAGCCCTGCGATATCGAGCCCGAACTCGACATTCTCAATGGCGGAACGCCAAGGAAACAGCGCATACTGCTGGAACACGATTCCGCGGTCGCGACCTGGTCCGGCAATCGGCCGCCCATCGAGCAGAATCCGGCCGCTACTGGGCAGCGTGAGACCGCCCAGCAGATCGAGCAAGGTGGACTTTCCGCAGCCGCTGGGGCGGACAAGAGCCAGGAACTCGCCGGAGCGAACATCGAGCGTGATGTCCTCAAGCGCGGCAAAGTGCTTTCTTTGCTCGCCCCCTTCGCCACGCAGGAAAAACTCCTTACGGACTTGCTCGATACGGATTTTGACCGAGGTCATCGGGCCTCCGCCGTCTTACCGGGACGAAAGTAGTTGAACTGGTTAGTGTAAGTGTCGGAGGCCTTGACCTGCCCCGGTTTGAACAGGCCGTCCTTCTCCAGCCAGTAGATCCAGACCTGGATTTCGGCATCCGAGATCACGCCGCCCTTGGAGGCGACGCCCGTACTCTTCCAGTACTTGATCGAGGAGGCATCCTCATTGCGCTTGCGCTCCGCGATGATCTTGTCGAACCGGGCCCTCACCTCTTCCGGAGCTGTGGTCTGGGCCCATTCGATCGCCTGCGAAATCCCTTCCACCAGCTTGCGCGAGGCATTGGGATTGTCGTTGATGAATTTGTCTCGCAGCACGTAGGCACCACCGGTGAACTGGCCGAACAGATCGGTGTCATTGAAAAGCGAGCGGATGCCCCCACGATCGAGGGCCTTGTCGCGCAAAACCCCGCTGAGCGCGCTCACCTCGACCTGACCCTGGCGCAACGCTTGCTCGCCGCTCACCGGTGGGATCGCCACCAGCGTGACCTGCTTGGCCTCGCTCGGGCTGAGGCCGGACCTAGCCAGGTACTCGCGCAATACGAACTCCAGATGTGCGCCCAGCGTGTTGACCGCCACCTTCTTGCCGATCAGGTCACGCGCGGTCTTGATCGGACTGTCGTCCTTCACGAAGTAGCCATAATAGGTATTGGCATCGGAGCCGTAATAGCTGACGACCGCCTTGATCGGGGCTTTCGCCGCGATCAGCTTGAGGATCGCACCATAGAACGCGCCGCCGATGTCGATGTCACCGGTGACCACGGTCTGAATATCCTGCGGTCCGCTGATCGTATTGCCGACCCATTTCAGTTTCAGCGGCGCGAGATAGCCGAGCTCCTCGGCCAGCTCGGTAAAGGTCACCTGTCCCGCCCAACCCTGGTAACGGATCTCGGTCTTCTCGGGCGGCGGCTCGGCGAACGCCGGGGCCGTAAGGCCGAGCGCGACGGCCCCGGCCAAAAGAACTCGCGCGGCCGAGCGCACGGTGTGCCGCGGCGCGTGGAGCGTTCGACTTATCGCGTTCATTTCATGGTTTTCCTGGAGTGGGCTTGAATCAAGCGGCTTTTGCGGCCTGAGGTTTGGATGCCTTGACGCGGGTCACGCTGGACCGGCCGTCCACGCTCAGCGGCACCTCGCCATCGATCGCGGCGCGACGGACGATGCGGTGCTGATCGCCGTAGTCGTTGACCGCGTAATGCTGTGTGGCGCGATTGTCCCAGATCGCCACGTCGCCGGTCTTCCAGCTCCAACGCAGGGTGTTTTCCGGCGCCGTAATGTGCGATTGGAACAGCTCGAACAGCTTCTGGCCGTCATACTTCGGCAGCCCAACGAAACGCTGGACGAAATTGCCGAGCACGAGGGTCCGTTCGCCGGTCTCGGGATGGACACGCACCACCGGATGCTCGGTTTCGTAGATCGTTCCGGTGAACACCTCGTCGAAGTGTTTCCTATCCGCTTCAGTTCCTTGCGTCTTCACGGCGTAGTCGTAGGCATTGCTGTGAACGGCCCACAGCTCGTCGGCGAGCTTGCGCAGCGGTGCCGGCAGCTCGAGATAGGCTGCCGCCGTGTTCGACCACACCGTGTCGCCGCCATAGGGCGGGATCATCACCCCGCGCAGCACCGAGATCTTCGGATAGGCATCGACGAATGTGACATCGGTATGCCATTGGTCCGCGCGGCCACCGCCTCGACCGGAATCCAGCTCCAGGATCGATGACGTCCCCTTGATCGCCCCGACCGTCGGATGGGAACCAGCTTGCCAAGCCGGATGGCAAAGCGCTCCTGCTCGGCATCGTCGAGATGTTCCTGGTTACGAAAGAAGATGACCTTATGCTCGAGCAGCACCTGGTTGATGGCACGGACGGTCTCGTCGCCGAGATCGCCCGATAGCTTGATGTTCCTGATCTCGGCGCCGAGCCGCGCCGCACGCTTGACGATGTCCGCGCGCGGAATGACATTGTCGATGCTTGTCGTGTTGCTCATGATCGTTTCTCGCCATGCGATCCCAAGGCAAAGCTCCGCCGAACGCCGGTCGCAAGAGCGACGGCGGAGATAAATCAGGTCATTTCAGGCTGCGGGCCCTATTCGGCCGCAACATGCTCCCGCACATGGCCGGAGCCGCAACATCGATCGCCGGGATCAAATTGGAGCATGACGGACCCTCGTGTTGAGGCTCTGAATGGTACGGGTGATCGGCGGCGAGTCAATGAAACGAAATCAGCTTTGTTTTTGGCGATAGGCAACGAACGCTTTGCCATCGATGCTCACGCCGAAAGATTTGCAATTATGACGCCTCGTCGGATCGAAAGAGGGATGCAATCTTCACCGAGGCAACGCACCATTGCTCGGTATGAGTGATGAAGTCGCTGCAGCTAGCACCCTTTCTGGTGCTGGCGCTTGCCCTGATCTTCGCTTAGCGCTCCGCTCGCAAGATTCATGCTTGCATCCGACTCAACAATGCAAATTCATTTCATCGACATCAAACCGGGTGCAGACGTAGAGTTTCGCTTCCTACAGCTCCCAATGGATGCGGATCTCAGCCATGAGCGGACGACGGCAACTTTCTCTAAACTTCTTCATATATCCTGACGGCCATCACGAGGCCGCTTGGCGTCACAGAGATTCAGCATCCGACCGTATTCTCGACGTCACCTACTATCAGGAGCTGGCGCGGCGCGCCGAGGCGCACAAGTTCGACGCGGTCTTCTTTGCCGATGGCCCGGCGCTGGCGGACAATGTCCGTTATGCCCAGCGGTTTCGGCCCGAGCCGATCACCCTGCTCACGGCGATCGCATCGGCTACCAGTCGGATCGGCTTGATCGCGACGGCGTCGACGACCTACACCGAGCCGTACAACCTGGCGCGACTGTTCGCCTCCCTGGATCATATCAGTGGTGGCCGCGCGGGTTGGAACATCGTGACCACGAGTTCGCCGCAGGCCGCGCAGAACTTTGGTCTACCCGAGCATCCTCCGCATCACGAACGCTACGAGCGGGCGCGGGAGTATCTCGACGTGATCACACGGCTTTGGGACAGCTGGGAGGACGACGCGCTTGTCAACGATCCCATCTCGGGTATTTTCGCCGACACCGCCAAGATCCACGCAATCAATCACGTCGGAAAGCATTTTCGGGTCCGTGGGCCGCTGAACATCTCAAGGACGCCCCAGGGGCGGCCGGTCTATGTCCAGGCTGGCTCCTCCGACGATGGACGGGCCTTTGCAGCACGATTCGCCGAGGCGATCTTCACCGCGCATCAGACACTGGCGAGTGCCCAGGAATTCTACGCCGACATCAAGCGCCAGGCTCGCGCCTTCGATCGCAGCCCCGATCAGATCAAGATCCTGCCCGGCATCAGTCCTTTCATCGGCAGCACACAGCTCGAGGCGGACCGACTGCAGGAAGAATTCAACGACCTGATCCAGCCAGAGTATTCGCTGACCCAGCTGCGTCAGATACTCGGTCTCGACCTTTCGGGGTTTGACCTAGATGATCCCTTTCCCCGACATTTGATCGATACTGGCGGCGCTTACGGCGTCGCCAGCCGATTTAAGCTGGTGGTCGATATCGTGGATCGCGAGAAACCGACGCTTCGTCAACTGGTGCAACGGCTGGCAGGGGCACGCGGTCATTGGGTGATTGCGGGTCCGCCGGAAAAGATCGCCGACAACATCCAGACCTGGTTCGAGAACGGCGCGGCCGATGGCTTCAACGTCATGCCGCCTTGGCTACCCGGCGGATTCGACGTCTTCGCCGAGCAGGTCGTGCCGATCCTGCGCAAGCGCGGACTGTTCCGGCACGACTACGCGGGCAAAACGCTGCGCGATCACTACGGCTTGGAGCGGCCAGCAAGCGTTTTCTCCAATTCCATTCAGGCGATCGCGTAGCTTGCCGGACCTCCTCTCATGTCCTTCAGCGCCGGCTTTCTCGAACTCTCAGGTCGATTGTAGCGGATCGACCTAACGCCTTCGCGGGATCTAATGTCGCAGGGATATCGCGCAGCCTCATAATCGGTTTCTTGCGCCACAGCGGACTCGATCTTCACTCTTCGAGGCGCGAATTTGCTAACACTTTCCAACGCGCGCGTTTCCAGCCGAAGCAGCTTCTCCTGATTGAGGCCACCCATGCGGGCTTTGCCAAGCTTGTCCTGTCGATCGCCTGCGGGATCCGAACCGCGGTGTAGTACCCCAATTCACCACCCTTTTGCGTCCGCTGTGATCGCGAGAATGATGGCATTCGGGAAAAGAACGTCGCTCCCGGCCAGATAGTCAGCGATAGCCTTTAAGTGGGCCCTGATCTCCGATCGCCGGGATCCTTCGATGTGGCAGCCGGCCGAATGCTTGATGCGGACAATATTGCACCGCGAAGGGATGATGATGGCCGGCCAGCATTCGGCCTGCAATATTTGCAGACGATGACGTAATTGCGGTCGGCGCTCGTGGCAGACAACCTCCGTTATCGTTGAGCCCACGCAATCAAATGATTCGAAGGAGCTCTCATGAAGCAGTACGTCGGGCTGGACGTCTCACAGAGAGAAACCGCTGTGTGCGTTGCAACGAGACTGGCAAAGTAATCTTCGAAGGAAAAGCCAAGTCTAATCCTGGTGCCTTGACTGACCTGCTTAAAACATGCGCCTCATGCCGAGCGTATCGGCTTCGCGACCGGTGCGATGGCGAGTTGGCTATGGCATGAACTCCGCAGGGTTGAGCTTCCGGTGGTCTGCATCGGCGCTTGGCAGGCGCACGCAGCTTTGTCGGTCCGAATGAACAAGAGCGATCAGAATGATGCGCGAGGGCTTGCCGAACTGGTGCGGGTTGGATGGTATCGAGAGGTAAAAGTCAAAAGTGAGGAAAGCCAGA
>NZ_JBVVOY010000017.1:0-162723 GCF_055807535.1 Bradyrhizobium sp. Kon37 | reverse complement strand
GCTTGGAGAGGTTGAACAAGGCGTTGGGACTGGCGAAGGGCACGCCGTTGTCGGAGCGAATGGCGAGCGGCAGGCCGGCGCATTCGGTCATCATGTGCGCACTGCGCAGATGAGTCCGGTCGAGCGCAGCCATTGCATCACCGTGGCATCACGTCGGATCTCGCACGGCAGTCCGAGTGATCGTGATCACATAAACTCGCGATCGGCTCTCCTAGTGTCCAGCTCACGCCAAACACGGGGAGATTTCATATGCGCAAGATCATTCTGGTGGCCGCTATGGTGCTGGTCTCTGCCTCTGCCCAGGCCGGAGGCCCGCGCAGCCTGTCGCTGTCCGCGGTGAGCGAGCCGGCTTCGGTTCAGCAAACGACGCCGGCACTTGCTGCCGCGCCGACGCAGGTGAGCGAAGCAGCGCCAGCCGCCGAAGCTCCGAAATATCTCGATCGCCCGCCGGCGGTTTCGCTTGCTGCGCCTGCGGCGGCCGCCGCGCCCACACCGACGACCACGACGGCCTCAGCGCCCGCGGCGACGACCCAACCCGCCGCGAAGACGACGGCCAAGGCAGACAAGCCGAAGCACAAGCGCAGCTGGACCGAAGGCCGCATCATCAGCGAGCTGCATCGTCACGGCATCTACTGGTAAGATGCCTGCTCTCAAAAAGCATATGGCCGGGACAAGCCCGGCCATGACGCGAGAGTTTTGGATTTGATCGGCGCTTACTGCGAAACCGTCTGCACCACGCTTCCGATCGGACGCGCGCTTGAGGTCGGCACCTTCAGGTCCTTCAGCAGCGCCTCGTCATACTCCGGCAGCGTCTGGAAGGTCGTCTTGGCCTTCATCTGCACGATCTTGTAGCCGCCGGCCTTGAGACGCGCGAGCAGCGCCGGCATGGCTTCGCCGGTGTGCTTCTGGAAGTCGTGCATCAGGATGATGCCCTTGCCGAGCTTGTCGAGCCTGGTCATCACGGTCTCGATGATCTTCTCCGGCGTCGCGCCCTTCCTGAAGTCGAAGGAGTCGATGTCGGTCGAGAACATCGCGACGTTGCGAGTGCCGAAATAGCTCATGATCGCCGGATTGTGCTGAAGCTGCGGGAAGCGGAAGAACGGTGCGGGATTGGTGCCGAGCGCAAACCTCACTGCGCTGAAGCCCTTCTCGACCTCGTCCTTGGCCATTTGCTCCGTCATCTTCTTGCCGTTCAGATTGACGTGCGACCAGGTGTGCGCGCCGACCGTGTGGCCCTGGGCCACCACCTGACGCAGGATCTCCGGATGGTAGGTTGCATGCTTGCCGACCGAGAAGAAAAGGCCCTTGGTGCATTCATCTGCGAGCGCCTTCAGCACCGCGGGCGTGTTGACCGGCCAGGGACCGTCGTCGAAGGTCAGCACGACCTCTTTGTCGGTGAGGAAGTCGAACTGCTTGAAGTGATCGAAGCCGAAGCCCGGACCGCCGGTGGTGTCGATCTCGACCACTCTGGAGACGCCGAGCGCGTTCGGATTGGCGCAGGTCGATTTCTGCTGAACCGGCATCGGCGCAGGTGCGGGCGCCGGGGCTGCTGCCGGCTTGGCCGCAATCGCCGCTGTGGTCGCGACGTCGTCCTTGGCGGCGAGCTTCGCCTGTGCCGGCAATGGATCGGCGGCACGGGCGGCAATCGTCTTGGGAGCGGCCTGGTCGGCGCGCGAGGAATAATAAAACCAACCGCCGGCGGCAATCACGACCGCCGCAACTACACTGGCCAGCATCAGGCCCAACGCATTACGCATCGCCATTCTTTCCAATTACGCAACCAAACCGGCGGAATTTCCCGCTCGCCGAGCCATTAATGCGAAGGAACAGTTAACGTGACACCAACACGACTGCGGATATGAAGGAATTTCAGCGAGGTGCACCAACGTGACCGAAGTCACAGAGGGTGGGCCTCCCGTGACCGTCATCACAGTGGAAACTGTTTTGCTGGAGCATGGTCAGTCCCATCAACAACGGGCCCGCTTCCAGCGGTGCCAATGGGAGCTTCAAATGACCAACTCGCTGAACATCAAGTCCTTGAGTAGCAAGATCCGCGACACCAGCCTGGCTCTGGGCTTTGCCGCCATCCTCTCGATCGCCTCGACCGGCTCCAGCTTCGCCTTCTCGTCCGAAGCGCAGCAGCAGTGCACCGGCGACGCCTTCCGCCTGTGCTCGTCGGAAATCCCGAACATCCCGAAGATCACGGCGTGCATGATGAAGCATCGTTCGGATCTGAGCGCCGGTTGCCGCACCGTGATGGACAAGGAACTCGCCAAGGGCGGCGCGTCACGCAAGGTCGCTGACGCCCAGGACAGTCAGTAACAGACAGTCAGTAACAGCAACGATAGCTCGTTGCGTCGGTTAGCTCCCCTCGCGATGTGCCCCGGCGTGAATGCCGGAGCCACGCGGCGGCGCAAGCCCGCCTGCCAATAAAGCCGTTGCGGCTTCGGTATCGTCGCTCTAGCTTCCCCGCACATCTTCCGGGTAAGAGGCATTACGCGATGACCAGATTTCTTTTCATTATTCCATTGATCCTGTTTGCATCGGCCGCGTCCGCGCAGCAGCCCGGTCACGACGCCTGTGCGCGCGATGTGACGCGCTTCTGCCGCCCGGTGATGAACAATGGCGATCAGGCTGTGCTCGCCTGCCTCAAGCAGAACCGTACGCGGCTCACCAAAGGCTGCGACAAAGTGCTGACGGATCACGGGCAGTAAGACGTCGCTACGGACTCGCAAAAACCTACGTGCTGCTTCCCGCCGCAGTGGCGACCACGGGCAGCACCTCACTTGCGGCCTGGTCCGGCGTCTCCTCTTTCCAGCGCACTGAGCCGAACGGACGCTCCAGCATGCGGCGGATCCGCACCGGATCGGGGCCGATGTGGAAATCGATCGCTTCCTGATGCAGCGCGCGTTCGGACTGGGTCGAGCGGTTGCGCTGGCGCAGATAGTCGAGCCAGGTCGGACAGTGGTAGCGCTCGGTCCACAATTCGGGATCGGCGATGTCGCGCGCGATCGACCAGCCATAGGCACCGTTGCGCTGACGAGAGAGCTGCACGTCCTGCATCACGTTGTGAAAGGCGCGGGCGTTCTCTTGGGCGACGCGGTATTCGATCTCGACCACCAGCGGCCCGCTGCGTGCCGTGAGCGACAGTTTGACTTCAGGATCGGCCAGCACATCGGCGTCTTCGTTACGGGCGCCGACGCGCGGCATCGTGAGCCAGATCCCCAGCACCGGCGAGATCAGCATCAGCCCGGCGGCCGTCAGCAACGCGACCTCGACGCCGGCATAGTCGGTGAGATGGCCCCAGCCCCAGGCGCCGATCGCGATGCCGCCGGAAATCGAGGCCTGGAACGCCGCGA
This sequence comes from Bradyrhizobium sp. Kon37, assembly GCF_055807535.1. Classification (NCBI taxonomy): domain Bacteria; kingdom Pseudomonadati; phylum Pseudomonadota; class Alphaproteobacteria; order Hyphomicrobiales; family Nitrobacteraceae; genus Bradyrhizobium; species Bradyrhizobium sp. Kon37. The sequence continues at coordinate 159,364 of NZ_JBVVOY010000017.1, read as the reverse complement.
GCGAGCGGCCCGCGACCCAGCGCGGCGCCGAGAGCTGCACGCCGATATTGAACAGCGCAATGGCGGCCATCCAGACCGCGCCTGCGAGCACCAGGGCAGCCGCGGTCAGCACCGGCTCGGTGCTCACGGCGAGAGCGGCCATCGCAAACGCCATCGAGATGGTGCAGGCGCGGATCGCAGCTTCGCCGCTCATGCGCTTGCGCAATTCGTGGATATTGAGCGCACCGACCACGGCGCCCATCCCGAAGGCGCCGAGCATGATGCCGTAGGTTTGCGCGCCGCCATGCAGCAGATCGCGCGCCACCAGCGGCATCAGCGCCATGATGGCACCGCCAATCAGGCCCATCACCAGCGTGCGCAACAGCACGATCTTGATCGGCGGCGAATTGGTGATGTAACGGAAGCCCGAGACCATGGCGCGGTTGAGCTTCTCCCGCGGCAGGCGCGAGGGTTCGGTGTTGCGCCGCCAGAGCAGCAGTACCACCAGCAGGGGCAGATAGAGGATCGCATTGCACGCAAACGCCGCCACCGCACCGAGCGCGGCGACGATGACACCACCGACCGCCGGGCCGAAGCTGCGCGCGATGTTGTAGCTGATGCCGTTCAGCGCGACGGCCGACGGCAGAGCATCGGGCGGCACCTGCTCGCTGACTGAGGACTGCCAGGCCGGACCGAACAGTGCGTTGCCGCTGCCGACGACGAAGCAGAAGACGAGCAGCGTTTCCGGGGAAATGTAGTTGAGCCAGGCCAGGACCGTGAGCGCGGTCGCGCCAGTCAGCGCGATCATGAGTGCGATCAGGGTCACGATGCGGCGGTCATACATGTCGGCGATGGCGCCGGCCGGCATCGAGATCAGCATGATCGGCAGCATCAGAGCGGTCTGCACCAGCGCCACCTTGTCCGCCGAGGCCGCCATCTGCGTCATCGCCCAGGCGGCGCCCACGCCCTGGATCAGCAGGCCGAGATTGGAGAGCAGGCTGGCGAGCCAGATGCGCCGGAACACGGTGTACCGCAGCGGCGCCATGATGCCGTCGGCCGCAATTTTCTGGCGGTTCGTCTGCTCGGTCATATCCCCTTCCAAATGGGCTGGCAGAAGTGGTCCTGAAGTTGTCTTGACGTTGTCTTGGAGTGGTCTTTGGGCGATTCCGACAAGCTCAGTGATGCCTGCGAAAGTCCTTCGCTGTCCAGTGGTTAGGCCGGTATAAGCGGTGCAAAGAGATGGTTTTGCCGGGGAGGAACAGATGAAGCTGTCACGACGGATGATCTTGCAAGGGGCCGGCAGCTTGCCCTTCGCAGTTGCGAGCCTGCGGACGGGCGCATTGGCTCAACCTTCACCTGCCGGGCCGGGCGAGGTGTCTCCGATCCTGTTCGTCCACGGCAATGGCGACTACGACGCGCTCTGGATGACGACCTTGTGGCGGATGGAATCCAACGGTATCGCCCGCGACCGCATGGCGGCGATCAATTTCACCGATCCCAATGCACGAAGTGACGACAAGGTCGAACAGGCGGGCCGCTCCTCGACCGAGGACCAGCGCCGCGAGCTCGCCGCCGCTATAGCCGAACTGAAGCACCGCACCGGCGCCGCCCGCGTGGCGCTGGTCGGCAGCTCGCGCGGCGGCTATGCCATCCGCAACGTCATCAAGAACGGCGGCGCCGGCGATGTCAGCCACGCCGTGCTGTGCGGCACGCCCAATCACGGCGTGTTCGCGACCGACGACCAGCCCAACAGCGAGTTCAACGGTCGCGGCGCGTTCCTGCGCAGCCTGAACGAGGGCGAGAGCGAGGTGACGCCGGGTGTCGCCTTCCTCACCTTGCGCAGTGACGGCATGGACAAATACGCGCAAGCCGATGGCCGCTTCATCGGCAAGCCCGGTACGCCGACCGGCGTCAGCGTCGAAGGTCCGGAGTTGAAGGGGGCCACCAACCTCGTGCTCGGCGCACTCGATCATCGCGAGGTGGCGTTTCACCCCCGGGCCTTCCGCGAGATCTACAAGTTCATCGCCGGCCGCGAGCCCGCGCGCATCGCGATCGCGCCGGAGCAGGGCGTGAAGTTGAGCGGCCTTGTTACCGGCACGCCCGGCGGCGTGTCGACCAATCGCCCGGTGGCCGGCGCAACCGTCGATGTCTTTCGCGTCGATCCTGAAACCGGGGAGCGCAAGGGTAGCGCCGTGTACAGCGCGAAGACCGGCGCCGATGGCCGCTGGGGACCGGCGCAGGTCGAGCCTTCCTGGTCGCTCGAATTCGCCCTCGCAGCGCCGGATGCGCCGACGACGCACATCTACCGCTCGCCCTTCCCGCGCTCATCGGACGTGGTGCATCTGCGCGCTGCGCGTCCGCTCGGGCCCGCGGACAAGGACGCCGGGGCTGTCGTGATCATGTCGCGCCCGCGCGGTTATTTCGGCCTGCCGCGGGACGTGGTGCTGCTCGACGGCAAGGAGCCGTCGGACGTCAAATCGGGTGTGCCCACGGATTCGACAGCAACACTGCGCCTTGCGGCCGGCGAGGTCGGGCGTAACATCGTGGCCCAATTTGGCGAAGAACGAATTGTGGCACGCGCCTGGCCTGCCTCCGAGAACAGGATTGCGATTGCCGAGCTGACTTATTAGCTAATTGCCTGCGTCACCTCTGCGGGAGCGAGCCATGAACATCGCCAGCGTGCGTCGGCCCATCGTCCCTCCGACCCCGCCGCGTGCGCCCGACGACATGTCGTTCCTTGCCCGGCTTGCCGTGATCAAGCGGAACATGATCGCGACCTGGGGGCAGCGCGCCTACGAGGAAGACGTCATCGAGGGCCGCTTCTTCTTCCGCAACAGTTTCATCCTGAACCGGCCGGATGCGATCCGGCACGTCCTGCTCAGCAATTACGAGAATTATTCGCGCACCCCGGCGGGCATCCGCATGCTGCGCCCCGTGCTCGGCGACGGTCTTCTGATTGCGGAGGGCCATTCGTGGACGTTTCAGCGCCGCACTCTCGCGCCCGCGTTCACCCCGCGTGCGACGGCAAATCTCGTTCCGCACATGACGGCGGTGCTCGACGAGACCATCGCGAAGCTCGACGCGCGAACGAGCGAGCCGGTCGATCTGCGCGAGATCATGCAGCGGATGACGCTTGAGATCGCCGGACGCACCATGTTCTCGTTCGGCATGGATCGCCATGGCCCGACCTTGCGCAACTTCGTCATGGAGTATGGAGCCCGACTCGGACGGCCGTACTTACTCGATATGGTGCTGCCGCTGTCCTGGCCGAGCCCGATGGATTTTGCCCGCGCCCGTTTCCGCAAGCGCTGGACCGAATTCGTCGCGATGCTGATCGCCGAGCGGCGTGAGATGGGCAAGAAGGACGGCGCGCCGCCGCGCGATCTGTTCGATCTCATGGACGAGGCGCGTGACCCTGAAACCGGCAAAGGCTTTTCGGACGAGCAACTGGTCGACGAAGTCGCGACCATGATCCTCGCGGGTCACGAGACCACGGCGACCGCGCTGTTCTGGGCGCTCTATCTGCTCGCGCTCGATCCCGATACGCAGGAGGAGATCGCCTCCGAGACGCGTGGCGAACACCTCGACAGCATGGCCGACATCGATCGTCAGAAGTTCACCCGCGCCGCGATCGAGGAGACCATGCGGCTTTATCCGCCGGCCTTCCTGATCGCCCGGGCCGCGCGCGAGAAGGATAACGCGGCCGGCGTCGTCATCGGCAAGGGCGACATCATCATGATCGCGCCGTGGCTGCTGCACCGGCACGAGAAGCTGTGGGATCAGCCGAACGCGTTCATTCCAAAACGCTTCATGTCGACGGAAGCGCCCGATCGGTTTGCCTATCTGCCTTTTGGCGCGGGTCCGCGGGTCTGCGTCGGCGCCCCCTTCGCGCAAGCTGAATCCGTGCTGGCACTGGGCCGGCTGATCGGTGCGTTCCGAGTCGAGCTTGCCGATACCAGCCCTGTCATCCCGCTCGGCGTCGTCACGACCCAGCCGGACCGTTCACCCCTGTTCCGCATCACGCGTCGGTGACAGGCGTTCGCCTGGCCGACGGCGTGATCCACACCAGATAGAGTTACGCCATGAGCGACATCCAGGCCCAGTTTTCCGTTCTGAAGCAGACCGCCGAGGCGAAAGTGGTCGACGCGATCGCGCGCCTCATCGAGGATGGCGAAGATCACGAGCTCAACCGCGTCAATGTCCTCGATTTCGCGAAGCAGCACGGTCTCGATGAAGAGCACGCGATCTCGGCGTTCCTGCATTCGGCGCGGCTCGGCCTGTTCGATCTGGGCTGGAATGTGCTGTGCCCGGGCTGCGGCGGCGTGTTGGGGGCGCACTCGACCCTGAAGGCGCTCAAGCCCGACGATTATCACTGCGCGCTGTGCGCCTGCGGCTACAAGGCGTCCGTCGATGATCAGGTCGAAGTCTCCTTCACCGTCAATTCACGTGTCCGGCGCATTGCGGCGCATGATCCCGATACGCTTCCGGTGTGGGAGTACTTCAAGCAGGTGTTCTGGAGCTCCGGCGTCGACTTCAACAAGGAATCGTTTGCGACGCTCGCCAACGAGGTGACGCTGGATACGATGGAGCTGCCGGCCGGCGAGAAGGCGACCATGTCGCTGCAGCTGCCGAACGACTTCATCATCATCTTCGAACCGGTGACGCACGCCGCCCATTTCATCGACGTGCAGGGCGAGCCGACCAAGGACCGTCAGCAGCTCGCCATCATGTACAACAGGGTGCAGGCGCCGACGGGAACCACGACCATGCGGCCGGGCCCGCTGCGGCTGTCGCTGGAGAACCAGGCCGGCGTGCGCGTGCTGCCGTCGGTGTTCATCGCGGCCGAGGCACTCCATCACCTCATCGGCAAGCGCAAGCCGTTCCTGACTGCCAAGCGGATGCTGTCGAACCAGACGTTTCGCGACGTGTTCAAGGCGGACAATCTCAGTCTCGACCAGCGGCTCCAGATCACCTCGCTGACCTTCCTGTTCACCGATCTGAAGGGCTCGACCGCGCTCTATGAGCGCGTCGGCGACCTCGCCGCCTTCGACCTCGTGCGCGCGCATTTCCACGCGCTGCTCGAGATCATCTCGTCGGAGAAAGGCGCGGTGGTGAAGACCATTGGCGACGCCGTGATGGCGACCTTCGTCCGTCCCGAGCACGCGATCGCGGCGGGTTTGCGGATGCGCGCGGCGATGGACGAGCTCAACAAAAAGCGCGGCACTGCCGATCTCATCGTCAAGATCGGCATCCACGAGGGTCCGTGTCTCGCGGTGATGCTGAACGAACGTCAGGATTATTTCGGCCAGACCGTCAACATCGCCGCCCGCGTGCAGAGCCTCTCGACCGCGCAGGAGATCCACATCACCGGCCCGGTGCTGGATGCACCGGCGGTCGCCGAAGTCCTCAAGCAGCGCGAAATAAGGCCGATCCAGAAGCAGGCCGCACTGCGCGGCATCGCCGACAAGATGGTGGTGTACGAGATACCGTGACTGGGTGTCGTCCCGGCGAAGGCCGGGACCCATACCGCGTGATTTCCGAAACGGGCTGGATGGTCGTTGCCAAAGCCTTCGCCAAACCGCAGCCTGTGGTTATGGGTCCCGGCCTTCGCCGGGACGACATGTGCGCACTTGCCTTGCCCCACTCTAAAATCACAGCACTCCAGATTGCCGAAACGTAATGCAGCGCGCGGAACTGACGCACGTTGCGCCGGTTGAGTTTCCTGCTCATATAATGCTGGTAGCGGCCGCGCTCCGCGGCTTCATCGATTTCGGTAGGACCTTATGCTCGACGGCCTGCGCCAATTCATCGCCGACATTGTTGCTCCCCATGCCCAGGACCGCGCATTCGGTGACAGTGATTACCGGCTGGCGGCGACCGCGCTGCTGGTTCACGTGATCTCGCTGGACGGCCAGCCGACGGCTGCCGAGCAGCGCAAATTGCACAGCCTGATCGAAAGCCACTTTGGGCTCGATCGCGGCACGGCGGATCGTCTGATCGCGGATGCGACGGAGGTCGAGGGCGAGGCGGTCGATCTCTATCACTTCACCAGCATCATGATGCGCTCGCTCGACGAAGAGGGCCGCAAGCGGGTCGTCCAGATGATGTGGGAGCTGGTCTACGCCGACGGCCAGGTCACCGAGTTCGAGGATAATGTGGTCTGGCGCGCCTCCGACCTGCTCGGGATCGCCCAGCGCGACCGCATCGACCTGAAGCACGCGGTCGCAGATCGTGCCGGTGGTCAGGTCAAGGACAGCGCGCTCGGTGGGTGATCTCTGCCAGCACCGCCAATTGACGGTTGTGGCGACACATGACGAAACTTTAATGTAGCCCCCGGCCGTCTCGACTCCGGATTCGTCCGTAAAATCCCGGGTTTTTTCGCCCCCTGTCACCCGCTCAAGTGGCCATGCTGTCAGCGCCGCTTGCCTGTCGCGCTAGGCCTATGCTCTGGTTCCAGCATTGCGGGGCCAAAAAACTTCAATTCAAGAGACTTCGATCGTGACTGAGCGGGTAACGTTGATCACCGGTGCCTCGGCGGGCATCGGCATGGAGCTGGCGCGTGTGTTCGCCGCGAACGGACATCGTCTTGCGCTGACGGCGCGACGCGCGGACCGGCTCGAGGCGCTTGCGAACGAGATCGCCGCCAAGGGCGGCAAGAAGGCGATCGTGATCGCCTGCGATCTCGAGGATGCGGAGGCCGGCGAGAAGATCGCGGCCGCACTCGTCGCCGAAGGCGTCGAGCTCGACAATCTCGTCAACAACGCCGGCTTCGGCGTGTTCGGTGACGCAATCGAGCGCGACCGCGTCGAGCAGCTCGGCATCGTCGATGTCAATGTCCGGGCCCTGACGGATCTGTCGCTGCGCTTTGCCGATCAGCTGATCAGGAACAAGGGCGGTCTTCTCAACGTCGGATCGGTCGCGGGCTATCTGCCCGGCCCCGGCATGGCCGTCTACTACGCGTCCAAGGCCTATGTCATTTCCTTCACCGAGGCCTTGCGGGCGGAGCTTGCACCGCACGGCGTTCGCGTCACCGTCCTTTGCCCGGGCCCGGTGCCCACCGAATTCCAGGCGCGCGCCGGCGTTGGGTCCGGCCATGATACGGCCCTTCTCAATGTTCCTGCCGCCGATGTCGCACGACAGGCCTATTGCGGGCTGATGGCCAATAAGCGGGCAGTGCTCCCTGGTCTGGGCATCAAGGTCGTGCCATTTGCGCTGCGCTTCTTCCCGCGCGGCTTCATCCTGTCGGCTACCAGCCGGTTTCAGAGGCAAAGACAGTAAAGAGAGCTCTCGGTCCGTCGTGGCCCGGAGCTTGCTTTCTATCGGGCGTGTGTGTGCGCAAACTCACACGAAATTAACGATCGCTTAGTTATGCTGGCGGTCTGAACCGATAGCACTCGCAAAGACCATGTCGTTCCGGACGAACAGGTTTGGTGGCGCAGAAGTGGTGCCCTTCCCTAGAGGGACGCCGAACGTCGCCGCCTCCGAAACCCGGTTGCCGGTTCTGATCATCCTGCATCAGGAATCCTCGACGCCCGGCCGCGTCGGCAATGCGCTGCGCGCGCTCGGCCATCGCCTCGACATCCGCCGTCCCCGCTTCGGCGATCCGCTGCCCGAGACCCTCGACCAGCATGCGGGCGCAGTGGTCTTCGGCGGTCCCATGAGCGCAAACGACCCCGACGACTACATCCGTCGCGAGATCGACTGGATCGAAATTCCGCTCCGCGAACAGCGGCCCTTTCTCGGCATCTGCCTCGGCGCGCAGATGCTGGCGAAGCAGTTAGGGGCCCGCGTCGCGCCGCATGCGGATGCGCTGACCCAGATCGGCTACTACCCGATCCGCCCGACACCCGCGGGACACGGGCTCTGCCCGAATTGGCCGGCGCGGGTCTATCATTGGCATCGCGAAGGCTTTGAATTGCCGGTTGGCGCCGAACTGCTTGCCGAAGGCGATGATTTTCCGGTGCAGGCATTCCGCACCGGCAACGCTTTCGGCGTGCAGTTTCATCCTGACGTGACCTACGCGATGATGCATCGCTGGACCACGCGCGGCTATGACGGCCTCAGCGCGCCCGGCGCGCGGCAGCTGCATCATCATTTCGCAGATCGTGCCGTCTACGATGCCGCCGAACGCGCCTGGCTCGATCACTTCATCGACGGCTGGCTGACGCGCCGACCGGTTCTGGCGCAAGCCGCCGAGTGATCGCGCCTTAGCAGGTCCTTAACGCAGGTTCTTGGCGCAAGCTCTTCTCATCCGTTTGTATGCTAGGCTCATTGTCAACGAGCGCGCGCGAACGCGTGCCGGCAAACAAAGGGAGAGCGCCATGGCCTACGAACACATTCTCTATGAGGTCAGCGACAAGGTCGCGACCATCACGCTCAACCGTCCCGACCGCATGAATGCGTGGACGCCCATCATGGAGCGCGACGTGCGCCATGCGATGGAAGCATCGAGCGCCGATGACAATGTCCGCGTCATCGTCATCACCGGCGCGGGCCGTGCCTTTTGCGCCGGTGCCGACATGGACGCATTGAAGGGGCTCGACCCCGATGATGTCGGGCGCGCGTCGAACCTGCCGCCCTTCGACATGAACCGGCGGCCCGATTGGCAGACGCGCTATGGCTTCTATCCGTCGATCGGAAAGCCTGTCATTGCCATGCTCAACGGCGCAACCGCCGGAATCGGCCTCGTCCACGCGCTCTATTGCGACCTGCGCTTTGCCGCCGACAACACGGTGTTCACGACAGCCTTCGCGAGGCGCGGATTGATCGCAGAGCACGGCATCAGCTGGATGCTGCCGCGAATCGTGGGCCACGCCAACGCGATGGATCTGTTGCTCTCGGCGCGGCGCGTTTCGAGTGACGAGGCGCTGCGGATCGGGCTGGTCAACCGGCTCTGCTCGCCGGAAAAACTCCGCGAGGAGACCTATGCCTATGCGCGCGACCTCGCCGATTTCGTCTCGCCGAGCGCGATGGCCGTGATCAAGCGGCAGCTCTACGAGGTGCCGTTCCAGACGCTGGCGGAGGCGACGATCGAAGCCAACCGGGACATGATGGTGGCGCTGAACGGCAGCGATTTCCGGGAGGGGGTCGCAAGCTTCGTGGAGAAGCGGCCGCCGAGATTTACGGGGAAGTGAAGTAGGGGGGATTCGGATGGAGCCCGCCGTCGCCCTTCGGGCTATGGCGGGGCAGCCTTCGCTCACTTCGCTGCGAGAGACCTTCCGGGCTTGCCTAGCCGTAGCTCGCGAAGCGAGCGAAGGCTGGTGGAGCCAGGCGGGATCGAACCGCCGACCTCGTCATTGCGAACGACGCGCTCTCCCAGCTGAGCTATGGCCCCTTTTGTAAGCCGCTCTGGTCAATGCGGCAGACAACCGGGCGCCATTTAAGTCCCCGCCAAGGTCAAGTCAAGGACGGCTGTAACCCGGTTTTAGCCATCCCGGCACCGACTTCCCTTGTTTGGACCGGGGGGAACCGATATCTAGCAAAAGACGTCAATCCCGACCGAAGCCAGAGTCTTTAAAAGCCATGCGTGCCGTTCTCGACATCGTCATCATCGTGCTCGACCTCTACGTCTGGCTGCTGATCGCGTCCGCGATCCTGTCCTGGCTGATCGCCTTCAACGTCGTAAACACCCGCAACCAGTTCGTGTCGGCGGTGGCGGAGTTCCTGTACCGAATCACGGAGCCGGTCCTGGCGCCGATTCGCAATTTCCTGCCCAGCCTCGGCGGCCTCGACATCTCGCCGATCATCCTGATCCTGCTCATCATGTTCATCGAGCGGGTGATCCTGTATTACATCTACCCGAACGTGATCTAAGCAGGCTGGAGCGCGCTGGGTTGCCAAAGAACCTTGTCATCAAGGAACCTTGGCGTTACGGGGCCGCAGGAATCAGCATCGCGCTGCGGGTGACGCCGCGCGGCGGCCGCGACGACATCGACGGGATCGAGCAGCTCTCCGATGGCCGCAGCGTGCTCAAGGTGCGTGTGCGCGCCATCGCCGATGGCGGCGAGGCCAACAAGGCCGTTCTGGTGCTGCTGGCGAAATCGCTGGGCGTGCCCAAGGCCAGCGTCAAACTCCTGTCGGGAGCGACCTCGCGGCTGAAGCAGATCGCGGTCGACGGCGATCCGGCGCGGCTCGGCGAAGCCCTGCGCCAGCTCGCATCAGCCAAATCGACGGACTGAGGAAATTGACATGACCGCCAAGATCATCGACGGAAAAGTCATCGCCACGGAACTTCGCGCCCGCGTCGCGGACGAGGTCGCACGCGTCAAACGCGAGCACAATCTGGTACCGGGCCTCGCGGTGGTCCTGGTCGGCAGCGACCCCGCTAGCGAAGTCTATGTCCGCTCGAAACACACCCAGACCCAGGCCGCCGGCATGGCCTCGTTCGAGCACAAGCTGCCGGCCGACGTCTCGCAGGCAGATCTCCTGGCGCTGGTTGCAAAACTCAACCGCGATCCCGCCGTGCACGGTATTCTGGTGCAATTGCCGCTGCCCAAGGGCCTCAACACCGAGGCCGTCGTCAATGCCATCGATCCCGCCAAGGATGTCGATGGGCTGCATCCGAACAATGCCGGCCGCCTCGCCGGCGGTTTTGAGGCGCTGTCGCCCTGCACGCCGCTCGGCTGCATCATTTTGACCAAGAGCGTGCATGCCTCGCTCGAAGGCATGAACGCCATCGTCATCGGCCGCTCCAACCTCGTCGGCCGCCCGCTGGTGCAGCTGTTGCTGAACGAGAACGCCACGGTGACCATCGCGCATTCGCGCTCGCGCGACCTGCCCGGGCTCGTCAAGCGCGCAGACCTCGTCTACGCCGCGGTCGGAAAGTCCGAGATGGTGCGCGGCGACTGGCTGAAGCCGGGGGCGACCGTGATCGACGTCGGCATCAACCGGATCCCGAAGTACGACGGAAAGACGCGTCTCGTCGGCGACGTTGCCTATCAGGAAGCGCTCGCTGTGGCTGGCGCCATCACGCCGGTGCCGGGCGGCGTCGGTCAGATGACTGTCGCCTGCCTGCTCGTGAACACGTTGCGCGCGGCCTGCGCGATTGCAGGGCTGCCGAAACCGGCGGTGTAGGTTTTCTTCACCTCGCCCCGCTTGCGGGGCGAGGGAGCAGAGCTCAGGCCTTCTTCTTCTTCTCGCGATCTATGCCTTCGAGGATCAGCTTGTGTGCATCCTCCGGGCCGCCCCAGCGCAGGATCTTCACCCACTTGCCGGGTTCGAGATCCTTGTAATGTTCGAAGAAGTGCTGGATCTGCTGGAGCGTGATGTCCGGCAGGTCGGAATATGACTTCACCTTGTCGTAGCGCTGGGTGAGCTTGGACGAAGGCACCGCCAGAATCTTCTCGTCACCGCCGGCCTCGTCTTCCATGAACAGAACGCCGACCGGGCGCACGCTCATGACCGCGCCTGGGATGATGGCGCGGGTGTTGATGATGAGGACGTCGCAGGGATCGCCGTCATCGGACAGCGTGTGCGGGATGAAGCCGTAGTTTCCGGGGTAACGCATCGGAGTGTAGAGGAAGCGGTCGACCACCAGCGTGCCGGCTTCCTTGTCCATCTCGTATTTGATCGGTTCGCCGCCCACGGGGACTTCGATGATGACGTTGATGTCGTTGGGTACGTTCTTCCCGATCGAGATCGCATCGATACGCATTCAAGGCTCCGTTGTTGCCGAGGTTAAATCGCACCCGGCAGCGATTTTGGCGCTGTCATACGCGGGCTTGGCCCGCTGATCCATCGCGTTTTTGTGAAATAATGAATCCGGCGATCACCGGCTCAAAAGGCAGCGGTATCGACGGAAGGGATATGCTGCCGGCCGGACTTCAGCAGCTCAATTGGTCCAAGCGAAGGCAACCTTGTCGAGCGATTTCGGCCCGAAACGCTCCGAGGAGCGCGCCACCATGCGGCCGCCCAGGGCGCGGTAGAACTCGGTGGCCGGATCGTTGTCCGAGAGCGCCCACACCACCATGCTTTTCAGGCCGCTCTGCATCAGGTCGCGGCGGGCCGCAGTGAACAGACGGCGGCCAAAGCCCAGACCCTGGAATTCGGGACGCAGATAGAGCTCGTAGACCTCGCCGTCGAAATGCAGGCTGCGGGCGCGGTTGCGGCCGTAATTGGCGTAGCCCGCGATCTTGTCGCCGAACACCAGCACGCTGACGCGGCTGCCCTTGCGGATCGCGCTGTCCCACCATTGCGGACCGCGGCGGTTGATCAGCTTTTCCAGTTCGGCGCCGGGAATGATGCCCTGATAGGCGGAGCGCCAGGCTTCGTCATGGGTGGACGCCACCGCAGTTGCATCTGCGGCTTTGGCCGGCCGGACCTCGATCAGGGTTGTGCTCATGGACGTGATCAAACCAAGTCGCCGCGCCGGCGGCAAGACCTATCCTTAATTATCGGTTAACCTGTGGACTTTCTGCATCAGTATTTGAACCATGTTGTACCGAAAAAAGACAAGACGCCGATTCGAATGGCACCGGGGTGCTCTGCGCCGGTGCAAAACTGCTTTGCGGCAACGAATGAACGGCAATGGCAACGCAGAAAGTCTGCCGATATTGATTCGTTCCTACTAGTGTGACCGTCGCAGTTTCTCGCCTCCGGCCATTCATGCGGCTTCTCAACATTCTCGTGCTTCCGGCTCTGCTGGCCTTGCTGACAGCGCCGCCTGTGTGCGCTCAGGTCATTTTTGGTTCGTCCGGAGCGGAGGGCGATCCGCTTCGCCGTCAGCAATGGCGCGTGCCGTCGCCGGATACCGACATCGCCGCTCATGCCCTGCTGTTTCGCCCGCCGGGTGCCGGCCCGTTCCGGCTTGCGGTGATCGCGCATGCCTCGACGCAAAATGGGTTGCGGCGCGCGCAAACGCCACAGCCGGAATACCGCGCACTCGCTGCGTTCCTCGTCGCGCGCGGCTTCGCCGTGCTGGTGCCGGAACGGCTCGGCCATGGCGTAACAGGCGGCCGCTATGTCGAGGACCAGGGTGGCTGCGACGATGCCGACTATTTGCGCTCGGGCCGCGCAACGGCCGACGAAATCGCGCTCGCGCTGGAGGATATGCGAAAGCAGGATTTTATCCGCAAGGACGCCGCAATCGTGATCGGACATTCCGCCGGCGGTTGGGGCGCGCTGGCGCTCGCGAATGCCGATCCGAAGGCGATCTCCGCCATCATCTCCATTGCGCCGGGCCGCGGCGGCCATGCCAATGACGAGCCGAACCGGATCTGCGCGCCGCATACGCTTCTCGCGGCGGCGGCTGAATTCGGCAAGGCCGCGCGCATCCCCGTCACATGGCTTGTTGCGGCCAATGACAGCTACTTTGCGCCGTCATTTTCGCTTGCGTTGGTCGATGCGTTTCGCGGCGGCAGTGGCAAGGTCGACTTCCGCACGACGCCGGCCGTCGGTAGCGAGGGCCACTGGATGATCGAAACCGAGGCCGGCGTCAAAGCCGCGAGTGCCGAACTCGATCGCGCGCTGAAGCCGGCGGCTGGCAAAAAGCCATGACGTTATATTTCCTCATCAAATATCTGCATGTGCTCGGCGCTATCGTCATCCTCGGTACCGGAACCGGTATCGCCTTCTTCATGCTGATGGCGCATCGCACGAACGACGTGGCGTTCATCGCGCGTACCGCTTCGGTGGTGGTGGTCGCGGATGCGATCTTCACGTTGTCCGCCGTGATCCTCCAGCCGGTCACGGGCGGCCTGCTGATGATGCTCTCGACAACGTCGGCCGCCGAGCGCTGGCTGCTCGCATCGCTTGCGCTCTACGCAATTGCTGGCTTGTTCTGGATCCCCGTGATCTTCATGCAGATCGAGATGCGCGATCTCGCGCGGAAGGCCGCCGAGCAGCGTGGCGCGCTTCCGGAGCGCTATTTCGTCCTGTTTCGCCGCTGGTTCGCGTTCGGTTTCCCCGGCTTCGGCGCCACGATGCTGATTCTCTGGCTGATGATCGCAAAACCGTTTTGAGGAAGGTCATGAGCCAGCGAACCATTCTCGTGCTCGGCGCCTCAGGCCTGATCGGCCGCTACGTCACCGACGATCTTCGCGCGCAGGGATTTCTCGTCGTCGGCGTGGCGCGCAGCCTGTCGCCCGCCCAGAAGATGTGCGCGCTGGACATCGAGCAATCGATCCTCTCGCTCGACGTAGCCGCGCTGACGCATCTCCTTGGTGAGCACGCGGTCGACGTCGTCGTGAACTGCCTCGGCGTGCTCCAGGACGGTCCCGGCAGCGATACCAACGCGGTGCATCGCGATCTCGTTGTACGATTGCTTCAGGCGATTGGCGGCAGCGATCGTGCGATCCGGCTGGTGCACATCTCGATTCCCGGGACCGCGGGCGAGGATCGAACCGCGTTTGCAACGACAAAGCGCGAGGCCGAACGTTTGATCGCGGCTTCCGGCATTCCCCACGCCATCCTGCGGCCTGGTTTCGTGGTCGCGCCGTCGGCCTATGGCGGCAGTGCGATGCTCCGCGCGCTTGCGGCCTCCCCGCTCAACCTGCCGGAGAAGGAGATGGCGAAGCCGTTCCAGCCCGTTGCTGTCGAGGATATTTCCGCCACCATTGCCTGGCTTGCCGCGCGCGATATCGACGACGCATCGGTGAAGGCCGTGAACTGGCACCTGATGCAGGTCGAACCGATCACAATGGCTGGCGTCATCGAGCAGTTTCGTATCGCATTCGGCACGGCCGGCTGGCTGCGCGTCGCGATGCCGTCCTTACTGCTCGATCTCGGCGCGAAAGGCAGCGACGTCGCCAACTATCTTGGCTGGATGCCGCCGATGCGCTCCACGGCCATCGCCGAGCTGCGCCGCGGCGTGAGCGGTGATCCCTCGGCGTGGATCGCCGCCACGGGCATCGTGCCGAAATCACTGGCTCAGACGGTCGGCCGCCACCCCGCCACGATCCAGGATAAGTGGTTCGCGCGGCTGTTCCTGGTCAAGACGCTGATCTTCGCCAGCCTTGTCGCGTTCTGGTGCGTCTCAGGCTTCATCGCGTTGTTCGTGTCCTATCGTGCCGCGGCCGGCATCCTGACTGCGCACAATTTTCCCTCGGCGCTGGTCGATCCCATCACAATCGGCACCAGCCTGATGGACATGAGCATTGGCGTGCTGATCGCCTTCCGCCGCACCGCCGCGATCGGACTCGTTGCGGGCATCATGGCTTCGCTCGGCTATATGTTTGGTGCCGCGATCCTGACGCCGGATCTCTGGATCGAGCCGCTCGGTGCACTGGTGAAGACGGGACCGGCGATCGTGCTGATGTTTGTCGCGCTTTTGATGTTGGACAATCGCTGATGCCCAAATGGCCTGACGATGACGTCATCCTGTTCGACGGCGTCTGCATCTTCTGCTCGCGGTGGGTGCGGTTCGTCGCCAAACGTGATACGGCGAAGCGATTTCGCTTCACGCCGATCCAATCTGACTATGGCGCCCGGCTCGCACGCACGTTCGGCATCGATCCCGCTGATCCCGACACCAATGCCGTGG
The DNA here is from genome assembly GCF_055807535.1 of Bradyrhizobium sp. Kon37. Classification (NCBI taxonomy): domain Bacteria; kingdom Pseudomonadati; phylum Pseudomonadota; class Alphaproteobacteria; order Hyphomicrobiales; family Nitrobacteraceae; genus Bradyrhizobium; species Bradyrhizobium sp. Kon37. Next base: position 143,907 of record NZ_JBVVOY010000017.1, on the reverse strand, counting down.
TTCATGGCGGCGCGGCGTTCATGAAATCCGACGCTGCGCTGACGGTGCTGTCGCAGCTCCCTGGTTGGAGCTGGGTGCGCGCGTTGTTCGCCGTGCCCAAAGCGTTGCGCGACGCGGTGTACGGCCTCATTGCGCGCAACCGCTACCGCATTTTTGGCAAGTACGATGCGTGCTTCGTGCCTGATGCCGAATTAAGGGCGCGGGTGATCGAGTAATTCGTCATTGCGAGCGCAGCGAAGCAATCCTGGCTGCCGCTGCGGAAAGATTCTGGATTGCTTCGCTGCGCTCGCAATGACGAGCGTGCGGTTACGGTTTGCCCAGAACGCCCAGCATTTCCCTCGCCGCCCGCTCCCCTGAGTCCCTCGCGCCATGCGCCGTGGAGAAAAAGTTCGGCGACGTCGCTTCTCCTGCAAAGAACAGCCGCCCATCGACCGGTGCGGCCAGTACGGCGCGATCGCCGGCGTGGCCTGGCAGCGCGTGCGAATAGGAGCCTCTTGCGAAGGGGTCGTGCGCCCAGCGCGACGCGTAGAGCGGCTTCAGCTTTCGCCTGATGTCGTTGCCGAGCAAGCCTGCGATCTCGTCGATGCTTTGCGCGGCAAGAGCGCCTTCGCCGGCATCTTCCAGCTCGCGCGCAAAGCTGCCGCCGAAAAAGCCTTCGATACAGGGCTGGCCAAACGGGCGGATATGATAGGTGCCCATGTCGGTGCGCATGGTGGCGCCGCGCAAATTACCATTTTTGGGGAAGGCTTCGGCACCGTCGAGCGCCAGCGTCACCTTGTCGTCGACCCCGAGCGGCAGGCCGGCTGCGGCATCGACCTTGGTGCGCAAGGCAGGCGAGAAGCGGATCGCTTCGTCGGCGATGAGATTGGTCGGCACGGTGACGATCACCTTGTCGGCGGTCAGCGTGCCCTGCGATGTCTCGATGCGGATGCGCTGGCGGGAATGATCGATCAGCGCGACGTTACAGTTCAGCGCCACCGGGCAGGGCGCGCCATAGGCCGCGATCAGAGCGCCATAGCCGCGGCGGACGCGCCAGTTGAGGTCACTGTCCTCATAGGCGTCCCAGTCCAGCGTCGACATGTCCTTCAGTTCGCAACCGTTGATGTAGGTCGAGATCGCGTCGATCATGGGATTCCAGCGATTGCCCGGCTCCAGGCTCAAGCTCGCGGGGACATCCTGGTCCTTCTGGGCAGTCTTCCACAGCCGCTGATAGAAGGCGTCCATCGCGCGCATGAAATCGTCGCGCTCGGCTTTCGGAAACGCGTTGCCATAGGCGCGCTCGCGCCAGGGCGGCAGGTCCTTGTTGACCTCGAAACCGAGCTGTTTCGCAATCGCGACAAAGGAGTTGTTGTCCGCCGAATGCAGCCAACCGCAGCCGACGTCGAAGGTGACTTCGGGCGAGGCCTGCACCGTCCAGGCTCGGCCGCCGAGCCGGTCGCGCGCCTCGAGCACGATCACGGAGAGGCCGGATCCTGCCAGCGCATGCGCCGCGCCGAGGCCGGCGGCGCCCGCACCGATGATCGCGACGTCGACGGAGGAGGGAAGGGACATAGCGGTCAATTTCATCGTCATGCCCGGGCTTGTCCCGGGCATCCACGTCATTGACACCAGTATCGAAGACGTCAATGGCCGGGACAAGCCCGGCCCTGACGCATTCGTCGTGTGTCCGAGTGGCCTTAAGCCACCGCTTCCTTGGACTTTTCCGCGCGCTTGCGCTCGTTCGGGTCGAGGTGCCGCTTGCGCAGGCGGATCGACTTCGGCGTGATCTCGACCAGCTCGTCGTCCTCGATATAGGCCAGCGCCTTTTCCAGGGTCATGCGGATCGGCGGGGTCAGGCGCACCGCTTCATCCTTCGACGTGGTTCGGATGTTGGTGAGCTGCTTGCCCTTGAGCACGTTGATCTCGAGGTCGTTGTCGCGGGTATGCTCGCCGACGATCATGCCCTTGTAGACCTTCCAGCCCGGCTCGATCATCATCGGGCCGCGATCTTCCAGCTTGAACATGGCGTAAGCCACCGCTTCGCCCTGGTCGTTGGAGATCAGCACGCCGTTGCGGCGGCCCTGGATCTCGCCCTTGTACGGCGCGTAGCCGTGGAACAGACGGTTCATGATCGCGGTGCCGCGGGTGTCGGTGAGCAGTTCGCCCTGGTAGCCGATCAGGCCGCGGGTCGGCGCGTAGAACACCAGGCGCAAACGGTTGCCGCCGGACGGCTTCATCTCGATCAGCTCGGATTTGCGCTCGCTCATCTTCTGCACGACGACGCCGGAATGCTCCTCGTCGACGTCGATGACGACTTCCTCGATCGGCTCCAGCGTGGCGCCGGTGGCCTCGTCCTTCTGCAGCACGACGCGCGGACGCGACACCGAAAGCTCGAAGCCTTCGCGGCGCATGGTCTCGATCAGGATCGCAAGCTGCAATTCGCCGCGGCCCGAGACTTCCATCGCGTCCTTGTCCGAGGCTTCGACCACGCGCAGCGCGACGTTGCCTTCGGACTCGCGCAACAGGCGGTCGCGGATCATGCGACTGGTCACCTTGTCGCCTTCGGTGCCGGCGAGCGGCGAGTTGTTGACGATGAAGGACATCGACACGGTCGGCGGGTCGATCGGCTGCGCCACCAGCGGGGTGTCGACCGACGGATCGCAGAAGGTGTCGGCGACGGTGCCCTTGGTCAGGCCGGCGATCGCGACGATGTCGCCTGCCTCGGCTTCGTCGAGCGGGGTGCGCTCGATGCCGCGGAAGGCGAGGATCTTGGTGATGCGGCCGGTCTCGATGGTCTTGCCATCGGCGCCCAGCACCTTCACGGCCTGGTTCGGCTTGATCGAACCGGAAGAGATACGTCCGGTGATGATGCGGCCGAGATAGGGGTTGGCTTCGAGAATGGTGCCGATCATGCGGAACGGGCCTTCCTCGACGGTCGGCGGCGCGACATGGCGCACGATCAGGTCGAACAGCGGCTGCATGCCGGCTTCGTGCGACCCATCCGGGCTCTCGGCCATCCAGCCCTGCTTGGCCGAGCCGTAGAGGATGGGGAAGTCGAGCTGCTCCTCGCTGGCATCGAGCGCCGCGAACAGGTCGAACACCTCGTTGATGACTTCGGTCGCCCGCGCGTCGGGACGGTCAACCTTGTTGATCACGACGATCGGCTTCAAACCGACCTTGAGCGCCTTGGAGACCACGAATTTGGTCTGCGGCAGCGGGCCTTCGGCGGCGTCGACCAGCACCAGCGCGCCGTCCACCATGTTGAGGATGCGCTCGACCTCACCGCCGAAATCGGCGTGGCCGGGGGTGTCGACGATGTTGATGCGAGTGTCCTTCCACTGCACCGAGGCCGCCTTGGCCAGAATGGTGATGCCGCGCTCGCGCTCCAGATCGTTGGAGTCCATGGCGCGCTCGGTCACCTTCTGGTTCTCGCGATAGGTGCCGGATTGCTGGAGCAGGCGGTCGACCAGGGTCGTCTTGCCGTGGTCGACGTGGGCGATGATGGCGATGTTGCGAAGGTTCATGAGTGAGCTTCTTTGCGGTCGGACAATGGGTTAAGCGCGATCTCGCCGGTCAGACCGGGACCTCTTCTCGAAACAACGCTTGAAGACTGGAAACGGGGCGCTTTCCGCCCAAAAGGGAAAGCCCGGCATATCGACCGGGCACCCTACGCGTTGCGGCGCAATATAGGCAAAAACGGCCAAAAAACAATGTGTTCTTTGGCCGTTGGTTGATTGAATTTTGTCCGGGGATTCCCGGGGGTTAGGCGAAAAGCCCGGCTCAGCCGCGCCGGCCCTTGATGGCGGCCCAGATCAGGGCGACCCCGCCCAGCCCCACGACCAGGCCCAGGAACACCAGGGGCGCGACGTCGGAATCGATCCGGCCTCTGTCGGATATGGATATTCCGCCGAACAGGAGTGCACAGGCGCCGGGTAGCAGCAGGACGATCCCGAAGATCGCCATGAGCGCGGTCAGGCAGCCGCTGCGCTTGTTCGGCGGAGCAGGAGGCGGTCCCGGCGGGGCTGGCGGCGGCGTGTCGCTGATGCTCATGCCTGCAGGGCTCCTTCGGTTGACTGCGCCGCCAGTTCGGCACGGATGCCGTCGATCTTTCCGTTCCGGTAGAACAGATTGTAGGTGTCGAACGGGATGATCGCGCCGTTCTCGGTGACGAAATGGATGCAGCTGCGCTTGACGTTGCCGACGCAGAAATTGAAGCGGTCGAGAAACTGCACGATGGTGACGCGGAATACGTTCTCGTACGTGATTCCCTGCGGCACCTCGAAGCTCGGCAGGCAGCACAGCAATTCGCAGACGCGCTCGCTGGTGTTCAGCGGTCCCGAGGACAGCGAAAACAGGTCGATGAATTTCTCCCTCAGCGCCGGATGCTTCTCCGGGCTTATCGTATTGGGCAGCAATGCGACGAGTTGCTCCTGCGGGATCAGCGAGGTCAGCGGCAGCACTTTCTCGCCGTTGCGCAGGCCGTAGCCGATCGAGATGCTTTCGGGGTTGCAGGGCAGCGGGATCATGTCCTTGTCGCCGAACACCCCGGTTTCGACCACGCGCTTGCGGATCTCCGACAGCATGATGCGGTCGGTGTTCTTGTCGAAATTCTCGTTGCGGCCGGCATCCTGCACCGGCTGCAGCGTGACGCCGCGCACGCATTTCCAACTCAGCGCGTGGCGAACGATGTCGCCGATCTCGGCATCGTTGACGCCGCGCTTGATGGTCGCGACCAGCGTGGTCGACACGCCGTAATGCTCGAGATTTTCCAGCGCCTGCTGGCGAATCTTGCGCAAATCCGCGCCGCGCAGATTGATCAGTGCGTCGCGTTCGAGCGAGTCGAACTGGAGATAGACCTCGAGCCCGCGCTTGTTCTCGGCGAGCCGCGCCACGAAATCCTTTTCGCGGGCGATACGCAGGCCGTTGGTGTTGATCATGACATGGCGGATCGGGCGGGCGCGCACCGCATCGAGGATCGCGAAGAAATCCGGATGCAGCGTCGGCTCGCCGCCGGAGATCTGCACGAGGTCAGGCTCGCCTTCGCTCGCGACCAGCGCGTCCAGCATTCGCTCGATCTTGGGCAGCGGCGTGAAGCTGGTCCGCGCCGGCGAGGAATCGGCAAAGCACACCGGGCAGGTCAGATTGCAATGCTCGGTGATCTCGATCAGCGCCAGGCAGGAATGCTGCTCGTGGTCGGGGCACAAGCCGCAATCGTAGGGGCAGCCGAATTCGGAATGCCGTTGAAAGGCGAGCGGCCGGTCGCCGGGCTTGATGAAATCCTTGCACAGGCGCCAATAGGCTGCGTCGGTCGACACCAGCGTGGACTGGACGCCATGCTCCTTGCAGCGCTTCTCGTACCAGACCTCGTTGTCGAGGATCTGGATCTTGGCCGGCACCAGCTTCAGGCAGGTCTCGCAGAGAGATTGGGTCTGGCCCCAGAAAATATAGGGACGCGACTTACGCAATGGCGCGTTCATGCATGGGTCTCGCTTTGGGCGCCGTCGCCAGCATGACGAGGGCGTAGAGCAGGATGGACAGCGACAGCAGGTGAAACAGCGTGAAGGGACCGATCAGCGTGCCATAGGGCTTGAGGAATTCCCACAGGAAGCGCTGTGCGCCATAGTAGACGAGGACGAGGTAGAAACCATTGGTGATCACAAACGCGCTCCGGTTCAAGACCGCCAGCACGTAGAGCAGCGCGAAGACGCCCATCGCGGCGCTTTCGTAGAGCTGCACGGGATGTCGAAGGATGCCGTCGCCGAAATCATGGCCCCAGAGCCATGCCGTCGGCGTGCCGTAGGTGAAATCGTCAAGGCCCGCGAAATAGCAGCCGAGCCGGCCGATCGCGATGCCGATCGCCAGCGGCAGCGCAAAACGGGCGCCGGTTCGTACCGTGATCCCTGCGGACCATTTGTAGAGCTCGATCGCCGCGATGCCCCCGGCGAGCGCACCTTCCACGGAGCGCGCGATGCCGCTCTGGCTCGACAGCCACAGATTGGCGGAGCCGAACAGATAGGCGCCGAGGCCTGCACCGAACACCAAAGCGGCGAGGTAGGACCGCTCGAATGATTGCGCCGGAAACCGCAAGCCCTGTCGCGACAGCCAGTAGAGCGCCACGGCCGCAGCCAGCCACGCTGCGATGTCGAAGAGAGTGTGAAGGAAAGCCCCGCTCATGCGGGGGACATTAGCCCAGGTTCCCGCCCGGCGGGATAGTGCGGCCGCTTCTTATCCCCGAAGAGGAGCGAGGCAGGCAGCTAGCCGGCTTGCCGCTCTTCGGTCGGATAGACGCCGCGCAGCACCTCCTCGAAGTGCAACTTCACGGCCTCGTTGCACAGGCAGGCGCGCAGGCGCAGGCCCTCGCGGTTGCGGACCAGGATCGATCCGCGCCGCGTGTCGAGCACGCCCTCCGCCTTGAACGACTGGAGCACGCGGCTGGCATAGCTGCGGCCGACGCCGAGCAGCGTCGCGAGCTGTTCGTGTGTCAGCGGCACGCTGCTCTCGTCGCCGGTCCGCTCCATCGCCGCCAGCATCCATTTGGCGGTGCGCTGCTCGATCGAGTGAATGGCGTTGCAGGCGGTGGACTGGAAGATCTGCGCCAGCATGCAGTCGGCGTAGCGAGCGAAGACATGGCGCAACGAGGACGAGCGCTGCTTGGCGGCCTCCAGTTTGCTGACGTGAATTCGCGCAAACGGTCCGCCGAATTTCACGCAGATCCGGGTGTAGGCCGGCAGATAACCCTCGCTGACGATGCCGCCCACCGCGCCTTCGCGGCCGACCAGGATGGTCTCGACATCGCGACCGTCCTCATTTGGAACGAGGAAGGTTGCAAGCGATGGTCCGCAGGGAAAGTGGACCACCTGGACGTCGTCGCCGGGGTTGTAGAGCAGTTCATTCGCCGCGGCGCTTTCGAGCATGACATGCGGCGCAAGCAGGGCGAAGTCGGCCGGGCTCAAGCGCCGCAGCAGATTGTTGGTCGGCCGGCTGTCGATCTCGGTGGCGTTGCTGGTCCGCGCGTCCATCTCAAACTCCCATCCGCCTCCACATTAGCGAGTTCCGACGAGGTCCTGTGTGCACAAGTAGACAGACCCGATAACTGTGATGTGGTGGTTTCGTTCCGGGAACCCTCCGCGCGGATACAGACGTCGTGACCCGGTATCCCAGTCAGAGAAACCTCATGCTCCACGTTACGATGATGGCACCCGCTGTTTCCAATGGTTCAAATTGTCCCGCCGATGTCCTCATCGTTGAGGACGATCCGATCATCGCCATCGACTTCGAGGATCGCCTGCTCGGATTTGGCGTGAAGAGCGTCCGCACGGTCGGTTCAGTGGCGCAGGCGCTGGCCGTCATCGCGGCGCGCGCCCCCGAATTCGCCTTGCTCGACGTCGGGTTGAGTCGCGAGAACAGCTTTGCGGTCGCCGAACGGCTCGCGGCCCTGAAAATTCCGTTCGTCTTCGTCACCGGCTACGGCGCTGACGCGCGCATCCCGCCGGAATTCGCCAGCCAGCCGCGTCTGCAGAAGCCGTGTTCGAGCGACGCGCTGGAGGCGGCGCTCCAGCTCCGCGCGGCGGACTAGCGATACGGCGTCAGGCCTGTTTCGGATCGAGCGTGGTTGACCACAGCGCGACGTCGGCGCGGTCGCGCAAGGTCACCGTCATTTGGCCGGAAGCGCCGTCGATCTTGACGTGACCGAAAAACTGCATGCCGGCGGACGGCGGCAGGTTCTGGTTGTCTTTCCCCGGCGCCTTGACGAAACGCACCTCCGGCCCAAACGTATTGTCGAGCGCGTTCGGACCGAATGTGCCTGCGTGAAGCGGGCCCGACACGAACTCCCAGAACGGCTCGAAATCCTGGAATTGCGCCTTGTTCGGATCGTAATAGTGCGCGGCGGCGTAATGCACGTCCGCCGTCAGCCACACGGTGTTGCTGACCGGCGCCATCTTGATGAAACGCAGGATATCGGCGATCTCGAACTCGCGGCCGCGCACCGGGCCGTCGCCCTGCGCAATGGCTTCCGATCCACCCTTTGCCGTATCTGACACGACGAGGCTGAGCGGCATGTCGGAGGCGATCACCTTCCAGGTCGCGCGCGAATTCAACAGGCCGCGCTTGAGCCAGGCGATCTGGTCCGGGCCGAGGAAATAGCTGGCCGGGCCGTAAGCGGTTTCGAGGTTGGGGCCGTTCGGGCCGCGATAGCTGCGCTCGTCGAGCACGAACACGTCGAGATGGGGGCCATAGGAAATCTGGCGATAGACCCGGCCGGGCTCGACGATGCTCTCGCGCATCGGATACATCTCGTGGAAGGCACGGCCTGCGCGGGCCGCAAGCAGTGCGATATCGCGCTCCTTGTAGGTCGCCGGCAGCTCCTTCGAAAGCGACCAGTTGTTGGTCACCTCATGGTCGTCCCACTGCACGAAGATCGGCACTTCGGCATTGAAGGCGCGAAGATTCTCGTCAGTGAAATTGTATTTGTGCGCGGCGCGGTACTCGTCCAGCGTCTCTGCAACCTTGGCCTTTTCGGGGATCGTGACGTTCTTCCAAATCTTGCCGTCGGCGAGCTTCACCTCGGGCTGGATAGGGCCGTCGGCATAGATGGTGTCGCCGGAGTGCAGGAAGAAATCCGGACGGTGCTTGCGCATCGCCGAGAAGGTGAACATGCCGCCGTCATCGGGATTGATGCCCCAGCCTTGTCCTGCGACATCGCCGCCCCAGACGAAGCTGACGTCGCGGCGGTCGGCGGGCGCGGTGCGGAAGCGGCCGGTTACCGGCTCGCCCTCCACCGCGGTGTGCGAAAGATCGCGGAAGCGGACGCGATAAAAGATGTCCTGTCCGCCGGGCAGGTTTTCGATCAGCATCTTCGCGGTGAAGTCGCTCTCGGGCAGCGCCGCGATCGGCGGCAGTGCGCGGGCATCCCTGAACGACTCCGTCGTCGCCACCTCGACCAGCATCTGCGCGGGCCGGTCGGTGCGCGCCCAGACCACGCCGCTGTCGACGGTGACGTCGCCCGACTGCACGCCGTGGGTCACCGCCGGCCGGTCGGCCGCGCGGGAGAGATGGGGCATTGCGACCGCGCCGAGCGCGCCGGCACTGGTCGTCAGGAAACGGCGGCGGGAGAATTTGATGTTCATGAAGACGGTCCCGATATCGCGTGTGGCGATCGCCCTGGGCGGCCGCCACGGTGAAGCCTGACGCTATATTGAGACAATGTGACGCAGCGATTACGCGCGCAAGCGCTTACGCGTTGCCGGCGGCCCGGAATTGGGCACCGGCGCGCTGCAGGTTCTGCGGCAGGCTGAACAGCACCGCCTTGCGGTCGGCAACCGCCGCATGAAACTGGTCGAGCGCGATGTTGAAGGCGGTCAACGCACCTTCCTCGATCGCGCCGTGGTCGTAGCAGCGCAGCGTATCGCGCAGGATCTCGTCGGCCTCGGTCTGCATCTGATCGAGATCTTCGGTCGTTTCGCTTTTTCGAGCGGCGGTAATCATGTCGAGCAGCCGCTCGCGCAGATGGCTGTTGTTGTCGCGTTCGTCCTTCTTCAGATAGCCCGCAAACCAGGCGCCGATCGAGCCCATGGCGGAGAGCGCCATCAGGGTCCACCAGATGTAGTCGCTGTATTTGTCGAGGAAGGTCTTTTCTTCGCCGTCGACGAAAGCGGCGGCGCCCGGATGCACGGGAATCACCGCATCCTTGTCGGTGTCGGGCGTTTCGATCTTCGCCGCCAGCGGGAATTCCGTCACCAATTGCTGGCGTACGGCGAAAAGCTGGCGCGTGAACGCCGCGATGGTGGTTTCGGACACAGCCTTGCGCGCCACGATGTGGTGCGAGAAGCTGATGGTCTTGACCTCGTCATCGGGACGATCCGGCGAGCCGCCGTAAGTGCCCGCGGGAATCTCGGCCGCTTCATAGACCGGATGATTTTGCGCAATCGCATCGGCGGAATCGATCGCGAGGAAAGTCGGCGTGCCGAACTCCTTGGCCGAAGTGGCGATCGCGTCCGCAGTGATCTTGCTGTTGACGGGACCGGCCGCGAGATAGGCATCGACCTTCTGCGACTTGATCGCCTCGGCAACTTCATTGGCCGGGAATTGCACGATCTCGACCTTGGCGGGATCGACACCGTATTGCTGCAGGATCACCTTGAGCAAATTGACGTTGGCCTGGGTGCGGCCAACCACGCCGACCCGATGTCCGGCGAGCTGCGCGATCTTGGTGATCTTCGCGCCCTTCTTCTTGCCTTTGACGGGTATGGACCACAGCACCACGACATTCTTGCGCAGGGTCGCAACGGCTTGCGCGTTTTTCGGCACGTCGAGATCGCCGCGCACGATGGCGAGGTCGGCCTTGCCTTCCGCGAGCAGATTGGCGCTGGCGGTGGCGCCGTCGGTCTGGATCGGCCGCAACCGCACAGAACTCTTATGCTGCGCGAAGGCCTGTGTCAGTGCCTGCACGACCTTGACGTCGTCGCTGTTGGCGGGCCCGACCGCGATCTTCAGCGTCACCGGCCGCATGGCAAAATAGTAGCCGCCGGCGAGCGCGCCAACGATCGCGAGCACCAGCGCGAGAGTCACGAGCGCCGTCTTCCGCGCCGATGATCGCGGCGAGGGCGGGGTGGGCGCTTCGGCCAGGTCCAATCCCCCGGTCATCGATCTCCCGAACAGTCGCTTGAGGCTCAGTTTCATCTTGGCCGGCGATTTACGCCCGCAAGTGTAGCAAATTTCTTGTCCGGCAGGGTTACATCTCCGTCATGGTTAGCGGATGGGGTCTAATCCCGTATGAACCCGGGGCGTCAGTGCGGTGTTAGGGTAAAGTTCCCCTAAAAGGACGGAGGCGACGATGGCAGAACGGCTCTCGGCGGAGGCGCGCAGGCAGGCGCTGGGCGGACTACCTGGCTGGACCGAGGTTCAAGGACGCGACGCGATCGGGAAAACCTTTGTCTTCAAGGATTTCAACGAGGCGTTCGGATTCATGACGCGCGCGGCGCTGGTCGCCGAGAAGATGGACCACCACCCCGAATGGCGCAATGTCTACAAGACGGTGGAGGTGGTGCTGTCGACTCATGACGCCGGCGGCGTCACCGCGCTGGACATCGAGCTCGCCAGGGCGATGAACGCCATCGCCAAGCTGACACCAGGCTGACGCCTTGCGGGGACCGGTCGAGTCCCCATCTTGTGATCAGCACGGGATGCGGCGATCTGCCATCCCCGATGCCGCCCTTGGCTGGAACGGGGAGTTTGTCGAACATGGCTGCCGAACACAGCGTCGGTTTCGAGCCGGCCGACCGGCTCGCGGAAGATCGTGAGAGCGTGCGGCGCCGCTTCTGGCGCAAGCTGAAGCGTGTCGCCGCGCATCTGCCGTTCGCCGAGGACCTGCTCGCCGCCTATTACTGCGCCTTCGACCGGCAGACGCCGCGCCATGTCCAGGCCTCGCTGCTCGGGGCGATCGCCTATTTCATCCTGCCGTTCGACTTCGTTCCCGACGTGATGCCGATCCTCGGCTTCACCGATGACGCCGCCGTGCTCGCCACTGCGATCCGCATGGTCGCCAGCCACATCACGAACGAGCATCGCGAAGCCGCCCGCGCCGCGCTGAAGCGCGGGGTGGATGAGGGGGACGCGCACTAGCAGCGCGCCGCTCCAACTCCAACGTCGTCCTGGCGAAAGCCAGGACCCATTACCCCAGAGAGGAGTTTGGCGAAGACTCGTCGCTCGGTACGATGACCGGGCGCGACCGATAGATTCCGCGGTATGGGTCCTGGCTTTCGCCAGGACGACTCGGGGAGAGAGCCTTCGCTACCCCTCCCTCACGGACGCAAAATCACCTTGCCCATGGCCTGACGCCCCGCCAGCACCTTCAGCGCATCCGCCGTCTGCGCCAGCGGGAAGACGCGATCGACATGCGAGGAGATCTTTCCTTCCGCTGTCCACTTCACGAGCTTCTCGAGATTGGCGCGGTTCTTTTCCGGGTTGAGCCGGGTCCAGGCGCCCCAGAACACGCCGCGGATATCGCAGCCCTTCAGCAGCGCGAGGTTCAGCGGCATCTTTGGGATGTCGCCGGCGGCAAATCCGATCACGAGGAAGCGGCCTTCCCAGGCAATCGAGCGCAGCGCCTGCTCGGCATACGTACCACCAACCGGATCGAAGATGATGTCGACGCCCTTGCCGCCGGTGAGCTTCCGCAAGCCTTCCTTCAAATCTTCCTTGCCGTAATTGAGCGTGAGTTCTGCGCCGTGCGCCTTCGCGAATTCGAGCTTCTCGTCCGACGAGGCGCAGGCGATCACCTTCAGGCCCATCAGCTTGCCGAGCTCGCACGCGGCAAGTCCGGTGCCGCCGGCGGCGCCGAGCACCGCGAGCGTCTCGCCCGGCTTCGGGCTCGCGCGATCTTCCAGCGCATGCAGCGCGGTGCCGTAGATGATGATGATACCGGCCGCGCGGTCATAATCGAGATTGTCGGGGATCTTCACGATCGATGCAGCCGGCAACGCGATCTTTTCGCGCGCGCCATTGTGGCCACAGGAGGCAACGACGCGATCGCCGACCTTCAGATCGGTCACGCCGGGGCCGATGCTCTCGATCACGCCAGCCACTTCGGCGGCCGGCGAGAACGGGAACGGCGGCTTGATCTGGTACTTGCCCTGGATCATCAGGATGTCGAAAAAATTCAGCGCCGCAGCCTTGATCGCGATCACGGCTTCGCCGGGACCGGCCACCGGATCCGGCACGTCGGCCAGAACGAGATCGTCGGGCTGGCAATATTGCGAGCAGAGGATGGCTTTCATGGCGGCACCTTCTTGAGAAGTGAAGTACTGGGCGTTTCGAGTGGATTTATAGTTTGCCCGTTTCTGCCGGATTTAGGTGCGGGCGACAATCCGGTTTCTTTGTCTATTAGACCGCACCGGCCTATCCTCTCGTCATTGCGAGCGCAGCGAAGCAATCCAGAATCCGTGCCGCGGAAATAGCCTGGATTGCTTCGCTTCGCTCGCAATGACGGAAGAAGAAAAGGGAGGATTCAAACCATGTTTGAAACAGGCCTGCTCAAGGACAAGCGCATCCTCGTCACCGGCGGCGGTTCGGGCCTTGGCGCCGCGATGGGACGCCGCTTCCTCACGCTCGGTGCCGAGCTCGTGATCTGCGGCCGCAAGCTCGATCGGCTCGAAGCGGCGGCGAGCGAGATGCGCGAAGAGACCGGCGGCAAGGTCACGACGATCGCCTGTGATATCCGCGACGGCACCGCCGTCGAGAGCATGATGGACGCCATCTGGCGCGAGGCGCCGCTCGATATCCTCGTCAACAACGCGGCTGCGACTTTCATTGCGCAGAGCGAGCATCTCTCATTCCGCGCCGCGGATGCGATCCTCGCGCCGACGCTGCATGGTGCGATGTATTGCACGCTTGCCGCGGGCAAGCGCTGGATCGACGGCAAGCATGGCGGTGTCGTTCTCTCAATTCTCTCGACCTCGACCATCACCGGCCGCGCCTTCACCGTGCCGTCGGCGATGGCGAAGTCGGCCGTGCTGGCGATGACCAAAAGTCTCGCCGTGGAATGGGGCCCGAAGGGCATCCGCACCGTCGCGATCGCGCCGGGACCATTCCCGACCGCCGGCGCCTCGGGCCAGCTCCGCCCCGAAGGTCGCGACGAAGGATGGGCCGCGCGCAACCCGATGGGACGCGCCGGTGAGCACGGCGAGCTTGCCGACCTCGCCAGCTTTCTGGTCTCCGATCGTGCCGGCTACATCAACGGCGAGATGGTGGTGATCGACGGTGGCGCGCATTTGCGCAGCTCCGGCGCCGAGGATTTGTTGCGCTGGACCGACGCGCAATGGGCGGAGCAGCGTGCGGCGCGATCCAGGGCCTAGTCGCCGCGAACTTCGCTAACTGCCTTCCCAAATTGGACTTTCCCGGCTATCCCTGCCGCGGGGACAATGCGCGACCGGGCCATCTTCCAGTCACAATATTGAGGGAACCACTCCAGCATGTGGCGGGTGCTGATTTTAGCTTTGATGACGGGCGTGGCGGCCTGTGGGATCATCGATTCCGCGCGGGCGCAGACGGCGCAACCTGCGCCCAAGGCTGCACCGAAAGAGGCTGCACCGAAAGAGCCCGCGCCGAAACCGGCTGCGCCGGTGGCCAATACCACTGGAAAGACGGTTGCCAAGCCCGAGAGCAAACCGGCGACCCCGCACGCGGCGGTTGCGGGCGGCGCCGAGCCAACCCTGATCGGTCAGTTCGGCACCTGGGGCGCCTATTCGGCCGCGCCCAATGGCAAAAAGGTCTGCTTCGCGCTGGCCAAGCCGTCGTCGTCGAAGACCAACCCGCCGAATCGGCCGCGCGATCCTGCCTATGCCTTCGTCTCCACCCGCCCGGCGGAGAAGGTCAACAACGAAGTCTCGGTCATGATCGGCTACGCGCTGAAGCCGGGCTCTGAATCCTCGGTCGAGGTCGGCGGCGCCGCGTTCGCCATGTACTCGCAGGGCGACGGTCTCTGGATCAAGAACGCGGCCGAGGAAGAGCGGATGGTCGAGGCCATGCGCAAATCCGCCGATCTCGTGGTCAAGGGCATCTCGTCCAAGGGGACCGAGACGACCGACACCTTCTCGCTGAAGGGCCTCGCCCAGGCGCTTGACCGGATCTCCCAGGATTGCAGGCGTTAAGCCTGCGGTCGATAAGGTCGCAATCGGCGGTTCCGGTTGCTATATAGGGCGCGTTCCAGATTTTCTCCTGTCATTCCGGGGTGATGCGGAGCATCGAACTATGGTGCGCAATTGCGCACCTGAGAATCTCGCGGTTCCGGGTCCGGTCCTTCGGACCATCCCGGAACGACCACCTGATCAGGCCATTCCATGCAACCGATGACCGAGCCGCACAACGCAACGCTGGTGGAGAAGACTCCGCTCGAAACCTATGTGCCGCCGGCGAAGCCCTCGCTGATCGGCCTGTCGCGCACCGAGCTTGCCGATCGTCTCGGCGAGATCGGCGTTGCACCGGCGCAGCGCAAGATGCGTGTGCAGCAGCTGTGGCACTGGATGTATTTCCGTGGCGCCCAGAATTTCGAAGAGATGACGTCGGTCTCGAAGGGCATTCGCGCCGAACTCGCGCAACATTTCACCGTTGACCGGCCCGAAGTCGTGGCCGAGCAGATCTCCAACGACGGCACCCGCAAATGGCTGCTGCGGCTGCCGAGCGGCGACAATGTCGAGCGGGCGCATGAAGTCGAGTGCGTCTACATCCCCGAAACCGATCGCGGCACTCTGTGTGTGTCCTCCCAGGTCGGCTGCACGCTGAACTGCTCCTTCTGTCACACCGGCACGCAGCGCCTGGTGCGCAACCTCACCGCCGGCGAGATCGTGGGACAGGTGATGGTCGCGCGGGATCGTCTGAACGACTGGGCCGATCGCGAAGACGGTACGCGTCGCGTCACCAACATCGTGATGATGGGCATGGGCGAGCCGCTCTACAATTTCGACGCGGTGCGCGATGCGCTGCTGATCGTCGGCGACAACGAAGGCATCGGCATCTCCCGCCGCCGCATCACGCTGTCGACTTCGGGCGTGGTGCCGAACATCGTGCGCGCGGGCGAGGAGATCGGCGTGATGCTCGCGATCTCGCTGCATGCGGTGCGCGACGAGCTGCGTAACGAGCTGGTGCCACTCAACCGCAAATATCCGATCAAGGAATTGCTGCAGGCCTGCCGCGATTATCCCGGCGCCTCAAACGCGCGCCGCATCACCTTCGAATATGTGATGCTCAAGGGCGTCAACGACTCGCTCGACGACGCCAAGCTGCTGGTGAAGATGCTCAAGGGCATTCACGCCAAGATCAATCTGATCCCGTTCAACCCCTGGCCCGGCACCGCCTATGAATGCTCGGACTGGGACCAGATCGAGAAATTCTCGGAGTACGTCTTCAACGCCGGCTATTCCTCGCCGGTGCGCACCCCGCGCGGCCGCGACATCCTCGCCGCCTGTGGCCAGCTCAAGTCGGAGACGGAAAAGCTCTCCGCCAGGGAACGCCAGACGCTGCGGGCCATGGCGATGACGGATTGATGATGGCGGCGGTCGCGCATCCTCGTCATTGCGAGCGTAGCGAAGCAATCCAGGGTTTTTCCGCAGAGGCAGACTGGATTGCTTCGCTACGCTCGCAATGACGGCGAGGGTGGTGTGATGTCCCTGATCGGCCGCCTCATCGTCATCTTCATCGGCTTTCTCGCCGCCTGCTTCATCGGCGGCATGATCGTCGTCGTCGCGCTGTTGTTTCCGGAGTTCGCCGACCTTGGCGCAGGTCCCGTCGATCAGGGCACGATCGATATCGTGCTCGGGTTCGGCTTCATCTTCGTCTCCGGCTTTGCGCTGGTGCCGGCGGCGGTGATCGTCGCGATCACCGAGGCGCTCTACATCCGCAGCGCGCTCGCCTATGCCGTGGGCGGAGGCGTCGTGGGGCTCGCCTGCTATCTCGGGCTCGTCCCATTTCATTCCGACACGCTGCAATTCGAAGGCATCGTGCGGCGGCATCTGGAGATCATGACCGGCGCGGGCATCGTCGCCGGTGTCGTCTACTGGCTGATCGCCGGCCGCAATGCCGGCGCCTGGCGCAATCCGCCGCTGCCGCGCAAGCCGCCTCCGCCGCTGCCGTCGAATTCAAGACCGGACGTGCGGTGAGTTTCTGACTTGCCACGGGGTTTTCATCCCCTTCCCACTCGGCTAAACCGCGCGCCATGAACCGGACTGGACTCTTCATCGCCCTGGCGCTGTGGCTCGTGATCGGCGTCGTCTTCGGGCTATATCCCGAGCTTGACCTCAAGCTCGCCGCGCTGTTCTTCGACCCCGCGACGAAGTCGTTTCCGCTCAAGCTGAACGATTGGGCCGGCTTCGCGCGCGACGCCGCGATGTGGGTCGCCTGGGCGTTCGTGCTGCCTGCGCTGGTCGCGCTCGTGGTCAAGATGGTCCGGCCCGACCGGCCACTGATGGTATCCGGGCGCGCGATTGTCTTCCTTCTGGTCACGATCATCCTATCAGCCGGCATCCTTACCAATCTCGCCTTCAAGTCCTATTGGGGCCGGCCGCGCCCGGTGGTGGTGACGCAGTTTGCCGGCGACCAGCAATTCGTGCCGTGGTGGGATCCGCGCGGCGGCTGTGCGCGCAACTGCTCGTTCTTCTCGGGCGAGGGCGCGACCGCGTTCTGGACGCTGGCGCCCGCCGCACTGGCGCCGCCGCCGTGGCGGCCGCTCGCTTATGCCGGAGCGGTGGTGTTCGGCCTCGTGACCAGCGGGCTGCGGATGGCCTTTGGCGGCCACTTCTTCACCGACGTGTCGATCGCCGGCCTCGTCACCTTCGTCGTGATCTGGTTTGCCTACGCGCTGATCTACCGCTGGCCGCGGACCCGGTTTTCGGACGAGGCGGTCGATGCCGCCCTGACCCGGCTGAACATGCCCGCCTACCGGCTGCGCCAGCGCCTGTTCGGCAGCAAGTCGAGTGCCGAGTCCTCAGTTTGAGCCATTAAAGGGGTGCCGAGCCCCGCGAAATTTGATATTCGCGCGGTCAACCCCGTGAAACGACACCCGCCCTTCGAGACCGATTGGAAGCCCCATGACCACGATCCTGAAAAGCCTGCCCAAGGGCGAGAAAGTCGGCATCGCGTTTTCGGGCGGTCTCGACACCAGCGCCGCGCTGCTCTGGATGAAGCAGAAGGGCGCCCGCTGCTACGCCTATACCGCCAATCTCGGCCAGCCCGACGAATCCGATTACAACGAGATTCCGCGCAAGGCGATGGAGTTCGGCGCGGAGAAAGCGCTGCTGGTCGATTGCCGCACGCAGCTCGTCCATGAAGGTATCGCCGCGATCCAGTCCGGCGCCTTCCATATCTCGACCGGCGGCATCACCTATTTCAACACCACGCCATTGGGGCGCGCCGTCACCGGCACGATGCTGGTCGCGGCGATGAAGGAGGACGGCGTCAACATCTGGGGCGACGGCTCGACCTTCAAGGGCAACGACATCGAGCGCTTCTATCGCTACGGCCTGCTGACCAATCCGGGCCTTCGTATCTACAAGCCCTGGCTCGACCAGCAATTCATCGACGAGCTCGGCGGCCGCGCCGAGATGTCGGCGTTCATGACCGCCCAGGGTTTTGCCTACAAGATGAGCGCCGAGAAGGCGTACTCGACCGACAGCAATCTGCTCGGCGCGACGCACGAGGCCAAGGATCTCGA
Source organism: Bradyrhizobium sp. Kon37 (assembly GCF_055807535.1). Lineage (NCBI taxonomy): Bacteria > Pseudomonadati > Pseudomonadota > Alphaproteobacteria > Hyphomicrobiales > Nitrobacteraceae > Bradyrhizobium > Bradyrhizobium sp. Kon37. The sequence goes on along the minus strand of NZ_JBVVOY010000017.1, from coordinate 125,726 downwards.
AAGTCTCGACAGCGGCATCAAGATCGTCAACCCGATCATGGGCGTGCCGTTCTGGCGTGACGACTGCAACGTCAAGGCCGAGAAGGTCGTGGTGCGTTTCGAGGAAGGCCAGCCGGTCGCGCTGAACGGTCAGACCTTCTCCGATCCCGTCGCGCTGTTCCTCGAAGCCAACGCCATCGGCGGCCGCCACGGCCTCGGCATGAGCGACCAGATCGAGAACCGCATCATCGAGGCCAAGAGCCGCGGCATCTATGAAGCGCCCGGCATGGCGCTGCTGCACATCGCCTATGAGCGCCTCGTCACCGGCATTCACAACGAAGACACCATCGAGCAGTACCGCATCAGCGGCATGCGTCTCGGTCGTCTGCTCTATCAGGGTCGCTGGTTCGATTCACAGGCGCTGATGTTGCGCGAGACCGCGCAGCGCTGGGTCGCCCGCGCCGTCACCGGCGAGGTCTCGCTCGAGCTGCGCCGCGGCAACGACTATTCGATCCTCAACACGGAAAGCCCGAACCTCACCTATGCGCCGGAGCGGCTCAGCATGGAGAAGGTCGAAGACGCGGCGTTCACGCCGGCCGATCGCATCGGTCAGCTCACCATGCGCAACCTCGACATCAACGACACCCGCGCCAAGCTGAAGCTCTACAGCGACACGGGGCTGCTGTCGGGCAGTGAAGGATCGCAGATCTTCCGGCTGGAGAACGACAAGGGCTGACGCGCTCGTAGCCCGGATGGAGCGAAGCGAAATCCGGGACTTTCGACCAAGCCGATAGAACCCGGATTGCGCTTCGCTCCATCCGGGCTACGAAACAAAACAAAAATGGCCGGGATTGCTCCCGGCCATTTTGCATTGTGTGCTTCGCCTTAGCGCGGCGGCGCGGTGCCGGGCGGGGGCGGCGGCAGCGAGGCCTGGCCGCCGTTGAGCAGCGGCGTGATGTTGCGGACGGTGACGCGGCGGTTGATCGCGCTCGGCCCTTGCGTCTGCTCCTTCAGGTACTGCTCGCCATAGCCCTGCGACGTCAGGTTCTCAGACGGCACGCCGAATTGCTGGGTCAGCAATTCGGCCGCGGACTGCGCACGACGATCCGACAATGACAGATTGTCGACGTCGTTGCCGACCGCGTCAGTGTGTCCCTCGATCAGGAACACCGCGCGCGGGTTGGCTTGGATCGCCTGATTGAGACCGTCGGCGATCACTTGCAGCTTGGCCGCCTGATCCTGGGGGATCGTCCACGAACCCGTCTCGAAGGTGATCGAGTTGACGTCGACGCTCGGCATCTGCATCCGAACATTGGGGCTGTAGCGGATTTCGTCGAGCGTATAACGTCGATCGATCCGCTGCACCGGCGGTGCCTGCATGGTCTGGTAGATCACGTCCGGCGACGCCTCCTGGGCGTCGACGATATAGCGGTCGTAGGGAATGTTCACGACCGGCGGCGGCGCGTCGACATAGAAGCCGCCGACCGACTGCGGATCGCGGTAGCTGTTGTCGATGATGATGAGCTCGCGCCCGCGGGGATCCCTGCGGATGCGTCGCAGCAATCGACCGTCCGGACCGACCGTCGTGATGATCTCGCTGCCGTCGGGACGGATCACCACGGTGCGGGTATCCGCGCCGACAGTCTCGGTGCGGATGTCGCGGGCGCCATAGCGGAAGCGATAGAGATCGTTGCCGCGGACGTAGGCCTGCCCGCCGGGATCGCGGATGATGATGCGATCCGGCTCGGTGTAGACGGTGCGACCGCCTTCGACGGATTCGCGCCGCTGATTGTGGAGGTCGGCGATGGTGGCTCCGATCACGGCGCCGGCCACCACGCCAGCACCGATCGCGAGCGGCGTGAGGTCACGCTGCGGCGGACGCGGTGCTGGCGGCAGCGGTGCTGCGATCCTCGGCGCGGTTCGGAAAGCCGGTGCAACCGTCGGCGGCGCGTATTGCGCCCTGTTGGGCGGAGGCGTTGCGGCCGCGGAGCCCGGGACGGTGCTCGGTGCCGCGGCGCCGGCGGGGGGAGCCGGCGGGCGGGGCGGGGCGCCTGCTTGCGGCTGGGTCGGCGGAGCTCCGGCAGCGGGCGCGCCAGCAGGAGGCGTTCCTCCCTGCTGACCCGGGGTTGGCGTCGCGGCTGGAGCCGGGGTCGCGCCAGGAGCGGGCGTGGGTCCCGCACCGGGACGTCCGGGCGGGGGCGTCGGAGCGCCACCGGGGGTGGGGGTGGTCGTCGGCGCGGGCGTGGCGCCGGGAGCAGGTGTCGCTGATCCTGCAGCCGGGGGTGCGCCAGGACGTCCGCCGGGGGGCGGCGCACCGGGGCGTCCAGTCGGCGGCGTGCCTGGTGTGCTGCCCGGAGCCGGCGTTGCGGTCGGCGCAGGTGTTGCTGTCGGAGCAGGCGTGGCGGTCGGGGCAGCAGGCGTTGCCGGGCGCGCTGCGGGAGCAGCAGATGCCGGAGGCGTTGCTGTCGGTGCAGGCGCAGGCCGTCCCGAAGGACCGGCCGCAGGAGGCGGCGGAGGTGTCGGTGCGTGCTGCTGCGGAGCGGCGGCGGGCGGTGTGGGAGCCGGACGAGCCGCGGGCGGCGTCTGAGGCGGAGGTGTGGGTGCGTGCTGCTGCGGTGCCGCGGCGGGCGGCGGTGCCGGGGGCGCGGGAGCCGGGCGTGCCGCGGGCGGTGCAGGAGGCGGCGCATGCTGTTGCGGAGCCGCAGCCGGGGGCGGCGACGGCGGCTTCGGGGCCGCAGGCGGTGGCGGGGGCGGTGCCGGACGGGCCGCAGGTGGCGGCGGAGGCGGCGGCGGAGCTGCGGGGCGCGGCGGTGCGGCAGCCGGCGGAGGTGCCGCGGGCGGATGGGGCGGTGCAGCTGCGGGCGGCGGTGCGGCCGGGCGCGCGGGCGCCGCAGGCGGCGCGGCCGCTGGCGGTCCCTTCGGCGGCTGCTTCGGTTTTCCGTCAGGGCCGGTCTCTTGTGGCTGCGCCTGCGCGACGACGAGCGGCGGCGCGCCTTGCGCATGCGATGCGGAGCTTGCGAATTGCATCGCGGTCAGAGCCGTGGTGGCAAGCAGCACGAAACGAAGATTAGTCATGATGGTGAACTTCCCCGGAAGGTTCTTTGACGAAGTGTTGGGATGAACAGCTACGCGTTAGGCCGGATTGTGGCGGACGAAGCGCACGCGGCCCGATTTATTTCTGCACGCAAATCACCTCACTATGGTGACGTTCATTGCGCATTCAGACGCAGGTTGCAATTGCCTTGGATGTGATGCGTCGCCTCATGCGAGATCCCGCGGCGGACTTGCGTCCGTCGCGGGATTCGGCGTGAGCGGTCCGTTCGGTCCGCGTGATGGAATCTCTTCGGGCATGCGGCCCGGTAATTCGTCGGGCGGCGCTGGCGAGCCGGGCTCGCGCACCGGCGGCGCGATTTCAGGCTGCGGATTGCCCGGCGGAATCCCCGGCGGTGGCTCGGTAGGTGTGCCCGGCGTCGACGGCGGAATCTCGGGCGGCTCGATCGGCATTACATTGAGACCTTGCGGTTGTCGCCGAGATCGGGCCGCGTGTTCGTCACTGCCGCGGCCGCCATCTTCACATAGGAGATCACGGTGCCGGGCGAGTCCCAGAACTCGGCATCGTCGGGCGTGACCTTGAGCACGCGGATGTTGGGATCTTCCGCAGAGTCCCACCACGCCTTGGCCGGCGTCGAGAACAGCTCCTTGATCTTCGCGCGGTCATTGGAAACGACAGCGGTGCCCGTCAGCGACACGTATTTCTGGCTGCCCGCATCCGCGAACGACAGGTTGATGGACGGATTGCGCGCGATCTCCTCGTCCTTGTGACGCCGCGCGTCGGTGAGGAAATATATCGTGTCCGCGTTGCGATCGAGATATGCGCTCATCGGCCGCGCGCGGAGCTTGTCGCCATCGCGCGTCACCAGCATCGCGAATCCGATCGTCTTCATCAGATCCCATACGCGATCGATATCGCGGGCATTGTCGTTGGCCATGTCGTGCTCCTTCTTGCAAGGGACGACAACGGCGCGCGCGGAACGAGGTTCCGGCCGAGGGATGGAACTTATCTATTCCGGCGCGTGGCAAACCGCCTCGATGTTGTGTCCGTCGGGATCGAGCACGAAGGCGCCGTAATAGGTCGGATGGTAATGCGCCCGAATGCCCGGCGGCCCGTTGTCGCGCCCGCCCGCCGCAATCGCCGCCTTGTAGAACGCATCCACCGCGGCGCGGTCCTTTGCCAGGATCGCGACATGCACCGGCTTGTTCAGCGCGCCCTCGCCGCCGATCCAGAAATCCGGCTTGCCATCGGCGCCGAAGCCGGCGGCTGGATCGTGTCCGGTCTGCTCCTGCGTGACCTCCATGATCAGGCCGTAGCCGAGCGGGGCCAATGCCTTGGCATAGAACGCCTTGGCGCGCTCATAGTCGGAGACCGGGAAGCCCATATGGTCGATCATCGTAACCTCCGTCGTTCGTCGTCAACGCGACAGGAACGTATTGCTCCGCGTCTTGCGCGCAACCACAAAGCCGCGCGCGACCATGTCGGCGATACAATCTTCCCGCCAATCCTTTTGTGACAAATGCTCGATCACCACCGCGCGCGGCCACAGCGATTGCGGCGCGTCGCGGAAGAAGCCGATCAGCACGCGATCCTCGAAGCCCTCGACGTCGATCTTCAACGCGTCCACATTGGTGACGCCGGCTTCGTCGAGAATGCGCGTCAACCGCAGCGAGGGCACTTTGATCGCCTCCGCGCTGGCCGTGCCGGTGACGACATGCGTAGCGCCGAGATTGCCGCCCCCGCTCTCGATCATGAGCTCGCCGTCGCTGTCGCCGGCGGCCGCCTGCACCAGGCGCACCTGCGTCGCTTGCGACGCGGCCCGGTTGAACGACAGCCGTCCAAACGTCATCGGATGCGGCTCGATTGCGACCACTTTTCCCGATGGCCCGACCTGTCGCGCCATCACCAGTGCAAAGGTGCCGACATTGGCGCCGACGTCGACGAACACGCCGCCCGCCGGGGTGTGCTGGCGCAGGAAGTCGAGCTCGTCGAGATTGTAATCGGGATTGAACAGCGCGCCGCGCTCGGTCGCGCTGCCCTGGTGATAGAAGCGGAACGATGCGCCCTGGTACTGCACGTCGAGGGGGCCACCGCGCAGCAGGTTCACCAATCGCGACAGCCACGGCCGGAACGCTCCACGCTTCAGCCGCGACTGTGTCGCGAGGCGAATGATGGCGGCCTGCGCCGCGTTCGGCGCAAACGCGCCGAACGGCGCGGACGAAGGGGCATTGTCGGTCGTCAAGCGGCGGTCCTCATTGCAAGCGGCGCATGCATAGCCGGTTTTGCCGGGGACTCCAACGTTGCGGGAAAAGAATGTAGCCCGGATGGAGCGAAGCGTAATCCGGGGTTCTCGCCTTACGGATAGACCTTCCCGGATTGCGCTTCGCTCCATCCGGGCTACGAGCTTCACGCCGCCTTTTTCGGCGGCGCCTTGCGCTGCCTCAAGAACCGCCCGAGCAACTTGCGCTTGCCCTTGCGGGGGATCAGGTCGATGTCGCTGACGAGTTTTGCGCCGCCCTTGCGGCGCTCCAGCACGATCTTGCGGCTGTGGAAGGCTTCCAGCTCGATACGATGCGCGACGCTGACGATGGTGGCCTTCGGCAGCTCGTCGGTGATCATCTTCATCATCTTGTCCTGGCTCTTCTCGTCGAGCGCCGAGGTCGCCTCGTCGAGCACGACGATGTCAGGGCTGTGCAGCAACAGTCGCGCGAAGGCCAGGCGCTGCTTCTCGCCACCGGACAGCGTCTGGTCCCACGGTGCCTCTTCCTCGATCTTCTCCTTGAGATGGTCGAGACCGACCTTGTGCAGGGCCTCGCCGATCTCCTCGACGGTCCAGTCGTCTTCTGCGCCGGGATAGGCGACCGCGCGGCGCAAGGAGCCGGATGGCACGTAGGGTCGCTGCGGCAGCATGAACAGCCGCCGGTCGGGATGGAAATTGACGCTGCCGCCGCCCCATGGCCAGAGCCCGGCGATGGCGCGCACCAGCGTGCTCTTGCCGGTGCCGGATTCGCCGGCCACCAGCAGCCGCTCGCCAGCCTCGATCACCACCTCGGTCTCGCCGACCACGGCGGTGCCGTCGTCGAGCGTGACGGAGAGGTCGTTCAGCTCCAGCATGGCGTCGTTGCTGGTCTCGCCGCGCTTGATGCGGCCGAAGCCGTCGCCCTGCTCGGCGCGCTCGAGGCCGTCGAGCGACATCATCAGCGAGGCGATGCGGCGCGCGCAGGCATTCCAGTCGGCAAGCCGCGGATAATTGTCGACCAGCCAGCCGAACGCGCTCTGTACGATGGTGAAGGCGGAAGCCGCCTGCATCACCTGCCCCAGCGTCATGCTGCCGTCGAGGAATTTTGGCGCGCAGAGCAGCAGCGGAACGACCGGCGCAACGAGGCTCGATCCCTGCGACACCAGCGTGGTGCGCATGTGCTGACCCGCCAGCCGCGCCCATTGCCGCAGCACGTTGGTGAAATTGCGGTCGATGCCGTCGCGCTCTTCCGCTTCGCCGCCGAGCAGCGCGATGCTCTCGCCGTTCTCGCGCACGCGCGTCAGCGTGTAGCGGAAATCCGCCTCGGCCTGGTTCTTGTCCTCGGAGACCTGCACGAATTGACGGCCGATCACCAGGATCGAGCCCGATGCGATTCCCGCATAAAGCATCGCGGCGATCACCAGGAAGCCTGGAATGGTCACCGACGATCCCGCAAGCGTGACGGTGAGTGCGCCGCCGATGGTCCAGAGCACGACGATGAAGGTCGCGGCCGACAGCAGCGCGGAGGTCACGCCGGCGAGAAAATCCACCGGCGAATCGGTCGCGACGCGGAGATCTTCCGCGATCCGATACTCCGGATTCTTGTGGTCGCCGCTGACGAGATTGAGCTGGTAATAGCGGCCGTTGCCGAGCCAGCGCGTCAGCACGCTTGCCGTCAGCCAGGCTCGCCAGCGCCGTTGGATGCCCATGCGCGCGAACACTTGCGCCACGCCGAGCACGATGCTGCCGATCGCGAGCGGGAAGAACACCGCGGTGAGATGGAAGACGGTGGACGCCTCGCGCTTCTCGATCGCATCGAAGATCGCCCGATTCCAGACGTTGATGCCGTATTGGAAACCGACGGTCAGGACGATCAGCACGCCGAGGCCGATGGAATAGAGCCATGCCAGCCGGTCGCCGTTGCGGCCCCAGAAGCCGCGCGCGCTGATCCAGAAGCGGGTGAGGAGATAGTCCTTGCGGGCCTGCTCGGCCTCTTCGGGCGAGAGCGCCGGGTCGGGCTCGACCAGCTCGGGCGGCGGCGGAGCCACTTCCTCGCCGGTCTCGCCGACGATTTCGACAATGGGCGGCTTCTTGCCCGATTCGCGCTTTCCGGCCGACTTTTGCATGGCCGGATAACGCCAACTAAATCAAAAGGTTCCCGTGAGTTCCAGGTGTCGGTTCATTCAGCGGCGCCGTCGCGGACCCGGCGGAGACGTGCGAGGCGGTGCAGCACGCGCGACAGCTGATCGATCGCGTAGGGCTTTTGCACCAGCTCGAAATCGATCTTGCCGTCCTGGGACAGCGCCTCGCTGTAGCCGGTGGTCAGCACCACCGGCACGCCGATGCCGCGCTCGCGGACCGCCTGCGCGAGATCGAGACCGGTCATGCCGGGCATCACGATGTCCGAGAAAACGACATCGAAGCGATCGGAATCCATGACCAGCTCGGCGAGTGCATCGGTTGCATTGTCGACCAGCGTGATGCTGTAGCCGAGCTCGGTGAGGCCGTCGGCCGCGAAATTGGCGAGCTCGATATTGTCCTCGACCAGCAGCACCGACATGCCGCTGCCGGCCACAGCGGGGGCCGTGTTCGGTGCCTGCCGCTGCGGCAACAAATGCGGCGCCACGCGCGGCAGATAGAGCGAGAAGGTGCTGCCGTGGCCTACCTCGCTGGTGACTGTCACCTCGCCGCCGGACTGCCGCGCGAAGCCGAACACCTGCGACAGGCCGAGACCGGTGCCGTGGCCGACCTGCTTGGTGGTGAAGAACGGCTCGAAGATGCGCTCCAGCCGCGCAGCCGGAATGCCGATCCCGGTGTCGCTGACGGCAATGCCGACGAAACCGTGTTTGCCAGGAAGGTCTTGTTTGCCAGGAAGATCTTGGCTGCCTGAAAGATCAGGGTTGCCCGAGACGGGAGCCCGCGTGTCCGCAATGGTCGCCGCGGCCTCGACCTCGAAAACGATCCTGCCCTTGCCGTGCATGGCATCGCGCGCATTGGTCGCCATGTTGATCAACGCCGTCTCGAACTGGCTCGCATCGGCATTGACGAGGCAGGGCTCGGCCGGCAGCCGCATCGCGATTTCGATTGCGGGTCCGAGCAGCGTCGCGAGCATGTCGTGCAGCGACTGCAGCCGCGCGCCGACGTCGAACACCTCCGGCTTCAAGGTCTGCCGCCGTGCAAAGGCGAGCAGCTGCGATGTCAGCTTGGCCGCGCGCCCGACCGCGTCGGCAATGGCGGTGATGTAGCGCTGGCGCCGCTCCTCGCTCAGCTGCGGCCGGTTCAGCAGATCGACCGAGGCGCGAATCACGGTCAGGAGGTTGTTGAAGTCGTGCGCGACGCCGCCGGTGAGCTGGCCGAGCGCCTCCAGGCGCTGGCTGTGCTTGAGCGCCTCCTCGGCTTCGCGCCGCGCGGCGGCCTCGGCCTGGAGATGCTGGGTGCGCCGGAACGCGAACGCCAGCAGCAGAAACAGCAGCGCGGTGGCGGGAATGCCGAACACCAGATGCTGGCCCATGGTGGCGAACCAGCGTGCGCGGATTGCCGAGGTCTCCAGCCCCGCGCTGACATAGATCGGGTATTCGGCGATGCGTCGGTAGCCGATGCGGCGCTCGACCTCGTCCGATGGCCAGGCGATGGTGATGAGGCCATGCTCGGGATGAGCGGCGATGCTGCGGCCGACCGGCCCGTTAGGATCGAGCCTGAGGTCGCGGTCCAGCCGTGGAAGATGCGCCAGCACCACGCCGTCGGTGCGTGCCATGGCGAGGAAGCTGCCGGGATCAGAGCCGATCCTGGCGTAAAAGCTCTCGAAATATTCCGGCAGGACGGAAGCCTGGATCACGCCGATGAAGCTGCCGTCGTCGGAGCCGCGGCGGAGGCTGACCCCGAAGAAGCGCGCGCCCTGATAGGGCTGGCGCGGCGTCAGCGGGACTCCGATGTAGCTGCCGATGGTCTGGTCGACATGGGCGGCAAAATAGTCCCGATCCGCAAAGCTCTGTGCCGGCGGCGGCGAGGCCAGGCTGTTGACCAGCGACTTTCCGTCCGCATCGAAGATCCATGCTGATTTCAACTGCGGCAGCGAATCGGTCAGCTGCTTCAGGCGGCGGTGCAGGGCCGGCTCGCGCGCGCGGATGATGTCGTCGGGCATGCCGCGCACCACCTCGTTGATCTCGGCGAGGCTGCGGTCGATGGTCTCGAACACCTTGAGCGCGTGCTCGTGCGCGACATCGAGGGTGCGCTCGATCTCGCGGTCGGCGATGTCTTTGGTCGAGGTGTAGGAGATCGAAGCGGCGATCGCGAACAGCGCAATCGGCAGCGCCAGGGACGCAGCCATCATCCACTGCAGCAATCTCAGCGAATTGCGTTGTGCGCCCTGCACGGTCGCTCCGGTCCCACGCCGGAGAGCTTACTTGAATTTCGCGCCGGGAAGGAAGCGGCTTGTGGCGGGAACCAGAGGTTGCAACCCGTCGGCTTGCGCGCGCAGGGGCGGAGGCAAAATCTGCTCGAATCCGCGCCGGCCGTAGAATGCCCCGGCCATTCCGGCCGGGGATCGCAGCATAAGTGACGCCTAGATCTGGCGCTCGACCATCTTGAGCTTGAGCTCGGCGATGGCTTCCGCCGGGTTGAGGCCCTTCGGGCAGGCCTTGGCGCAGTTCATGATGGTGTGGCAGCGATAGAGGCGGAACGGGTCCTCGAGATTGTCGAGCCGCTCGCCGGTCGCTTCATCCCGCGAATCCGACACCCAGCGGTTGGCCTGGAGCAGCGCGGCGGGACCGAGATAGCGCTCGCTGTTCCACCAATAGCTCGGGCACGAGGTCGAGCAGCAGGCGCAGAGAATGCACTCGTAGAGGCCGTCGAGCTTCTCGCGGTCTTCGTGGCTTTGCTTCCATTCCTTCTGCGGCGTCGGCGAGGTCGTCTTCAGCCACGGCTCGACCGAAGCGTACTGCGCATAGAAATTGGTGAGGTCGGGGATGAGGTCCTTCACCACAGGCTGGTGCGGCAGCGGATTGATCTTCACCGCGCCGTCCTTGACGTCGTGCATCGAGCGGGTGCAGGCCAGCGTATTCTGGCCGTCGATGTTCATCGCGCAGGAGCCGCAGACGCCTTCGCGGCAGGAGCGGCGGAAGGTCAGCGACGGGTCGATGTTGTTCTTGATCCAGATCAGGCCGTCCAGCACCATCGGCCCGCAATCATGGGTGTCGACGTAATAGGTGTCGACGCTGGGATTCTTGCCGTCGTCCGGGTTCCAGCGATAGACGCGGAATTCGCGAGTTTCAGTCGCGCCCGCGGGCTTCGGCCAGGTCTTGCCGCCGCTGATCTTCGAGTTCTTCGGAAGTGCGAATTCAACCATTTCGATAAAGCTTTCGCTGTTCGCTCAGTACACGCGCGCCGTTTAGTAAACGCGAGCTTTCGGCGGGATGTACTGGACGTCGTTGGTCATGGTGTAGTCGTGAACCGGGCGGTACTCGATCTTGACCTTGCCGGAATCTTCCAGCCAGGCCAGCGTGTGCTTCATCCAGTTTTTGTCGTCGCGCTCGGAGAAGTCCTCGCGGGCATGCGCGCCGCGGCTCTCGGTGCGGTTGGCGGCCGAGTTCATCGTCACCACCGCCTGCGCGATCAGATTGTCGAATTCGAGCGTCTCGATCAGGTCGGAATTCCACACCAGCGAGCGGTCGGACACGGCGATGTCGGTGATGCCGCTATGGACCTTCTCGATCAAATTCTGGCCTTCGCTCAGGATGTCGCCGGTGCGGAACACCGCGCAATTGTTCTGCATCACGTGCTGCATGCCTTCGCGCAGCTTCGCAGTCGGGGTGCCGCCGGAGGCGTAGCGATAGTGGTCGAGGCGGCCGAGCGCCAGGTCGGACGAGTTCGCCGGCAGCTCCGGCTGGCTGGCGTTCGGCGTGAGCTTCTCGGCGAGGCGCAGCGCAGCGGCGCGGCCGAACACGACGAGATCGATCAGCGAGTTCGAGCCGAGGCGGTTGGCGCCGTGCACGGAGACGCAAGCGGCCTCGCCGATCGCCATCAGGCCCGGGATGATGGCGTTGTCGTCGCCGTCCTTCTTGGTCAGGACTTCGCCGTGATAATTCGTCGGGATGCCGCCCATGTTGTAGTGCACGGTCGGCACGATCGGGATCGGCTCGCGCGTCACGTCGACATTGGCGAAGATCTTTGCGGATTCCGAGATGCCCGGCAGGCGCTCAGCCAGCACCGCGGGATCGAGATGGTCGAGATGAAGGAAGATGTGGTCCTTCTTCTTGCCGACGCCGCGTCCCTCCCGGATCTCGATGGTCATCGCGCGCGAGACGACGTCACGCGAAGCCAGATCCTTCGCCGACGGCGCATAGCGTTCCATGAAGCGCTCGCCCTCGGAGTTGACGAGATAGCCGCCTTCGCCGCGCGCGCCTTCGGTGACGAGACAGCCGGAGCCGTAGATCCCGGTCGGGTGGAACTGCACGAACTCCATGTCCTGCATCGGCAGGCCGGCGCGCAGCACCATGCCGCCGCCATCGCCGGTGCAGGTGTGCGCCGAGGTGCAGGACGCATAGGCGCGGCCATAGCCGCCGGTCGCCAGAATCACGGACTGGGCGCGGAAGCGGTGCAGCGTGCCGTCGTCGAGCTTGAGCGCGATGACACCGCGGCAGGTGCCCTGGTCGTCCATGATCAGGTCGATGGCGAAGAACTCGATGAAGAACTCGGCCGCGTGGCGCAGCGACTGGCCGTACATCGTGTGCAGCATGGCGTGGCCGGTGCGGTCGGCGGCGGCGCAGGTGCGCTGCGCCTGGCCCTTGCCGTAGTCCAGCGTCATTCCGCCGAACGGGCGCTGGTAGATCTTGCCGTCTTCGGTGCGCGAGAACGGAACGCCCCAATGCTCGAGCTCGTAGACCGCCTCGGGCGCGTTGCGCACCATGTATTCGATCGCGTCCTGGTCGCCCAGCCAGTCCGACCCCTTCACGGTGTCGTACATGTGCCAGCGCCAGTCGTCCTTGTGCATGTTGCCGAGGGACGCCGAGATGCCGCCCTGCGCCGCGACGGTGTGCGAGCGGGTCGGAAATACTTTGGTGATGCAGGCGGTACGAAGACCGGCTTCGCTGCAGCCGACCACGGCGCGCAAGCCCGCGCCGCCGGCGCCGACCACGACGACATCATAGGTGTGGTCTTCGATCGGATAGGCTTTGCCGTTGGTGGCGGGAGCGCCGTTGCCCTTGCCATTGGTCTCTGTGGCCATGGGTTAGACTCCGGAGGAAAGTTTCAGGATCGCGTAGGTCGAGGCGAGCGCCACGGCGAACGAGAAGAAGTTGTTGAGCATGATCGAGATGAGCTTCAGCTTCTCGTTATGGATGTAGTCCTCGATCACGACCTGCATGCCGATCTTCATGTGCCAGGCGCTGGCGAAGATGAAGAGCAGCAGGATCACCGCGATCGGCAGCGAGCCGAGGATCTGTGCGGCACCGGCCTGGTTGCGGCCGAGCAGCATCATCACGATCACGATCACGGGGATCATCAGCAGCGTCATGGCGACGCCGGTGATGCGCTGACGCCAGAAATCGGACGTGCCCGAATGCGCCGCGCCGAGATTGCGCACGCGGCCGAGCGGGGTGCGCATGGAGGAGCCCTTCGGAGCGCCGTGGGATTCGTCGAAACTCATCGTCCGCCTCCGATCGCGTAGGCGATGATCCAGACGAGGATCGTGAGCACGATGCCCCCGATCAACGCGCCCCAGGTCAACGCTTCGCGCTCATTGGCCTTGAAGCCGTAGCCGAGGTCCCAGACGAAATGCCGGATGCCGCTGAGCATGTGGTGCATCAGCGCCCAGGTGAAGCCGAACACGATCAGCCGGCCGATGATGCTGCCGGTGAAGGCCTGGACGTGGCTATAGGCGGCCGGGCCCGAGGCTGTCGCAATCAGCCACCAGGCCAGCAGCAGCGTTCCGGCGTAGAGGGCAATCCCGGTGGCGCGATGGACGATGGAGAGCGCCATCGTCAGCGTCCAGCGGTAGACTTGCATGTGTGGCGAAAGCGGTCGTTCGATCCGTGCGGTCATGGGCTTCGATTGCTTTATTGCGGCCCAGCATGGGCGCGCGGGGATCGCGAAAGGTCGGCTCTATTTACGGAGTCGATTTCACCTGCGCAATCACCAAATCGCCATAGATCGAACTTGGGTTCAGCTCTAGGCCCTTGATGTAACAAGGCCAATCGGCGGCTTGGTATACCACGGCCATGGCGCACCGGCTAAAGACAGAATCCAAATTCAAGTCTTGCCGCAAAGCTGCGGCGCATTGAAATTACTATTGGAACGGCTCTAAGCCGCCGCAGCCCCAACCAGGGTTCGAACCAGTCATTCCTGACGTTCGAACCGGCAGGGATGATCGGCGAGCAATTTTCATTTTCCGCGAAGCGCACCGATTTTTCGCGAGACGGGCGGATATGCGCAGCCTGCATCCCACCCCAGAGCGCCGATGCGGCGGTCGACCCGACAAATCAGATCGCCTAGAGCATTGCGGGCAGCTGTCCGAGCGATGCATCGGAGAAGTTGCGACCACCGCCGGGGCAGGTCAGGGGTGACTGCAGGACTCGATATCAAGGAGATCGTCGAACTCGCGCTGTTGCTGATCGCAACCGGCGCGCTCTCCGGATTTTTGGCCGGCGTGTTCGGCATTGGCGGCGGCGCGATTCTGGTGCCGGTGTTCTACGAGTGCTTCCGCATCGCCGGTGTGCCGCTCGAGGTGCGCATGCCGCTGTGCATCGGCACTTCGCTCGCTGTCATCATTCCGACTTCGATCCGTTCGTTCCAGGCCCATTACAAGCGCGGCGCCGTCGATCTTGCTATCCTTCGGGTCTGGTGGCTGCCGATCTTGATCGGCGTCGTCGCCGGCAGCGTGGTCGCGCGCTACGCGCCGGAGCGGCTGTTCAAGATCGTGTTCGTCGCCGTCGCCTGGTCGGCCGCGGTACGGCTGATCTTCGCGCGCGAGAGCTGGAAGCTCGGCGATGATCTGCCGAAGGGGCCGCTGATGCGATTCTACGGCTTCTGCGTCGGCATTTTGTCGACGCTGATGGGCATCGGCGGTGGATTGTTTTCGAACCTGCTGATGACGTTCTATGGCCGCCCGATCCATCAGGCCGTGGCGACATCGTCGGCGCTCGCGGTGCTGATCTCGATCCCCGGTGCGCTCGGCTACATCTATGCCGGCTGGCCTGCGGCGGCGCACTATCCCGGCGTTGCAGCCCTGCAAGTCCCATTCGCGCTCGGCTACATCTCCCTGATCGGCGCCGTGCTGGTGATGCCGATGAGCCTTGTGACAGCACCGCTCGGCGTGAGAGCCGCGCATGCGATGTCCAAGCGGAGGCTGGAGGTCGCGTTCGGGTGCTATCTGTTCATCGTCGGCAGCAGGTTTGTGCTGAGTCTGGTGGGCGCTAGTTAACCGACCGGTCCTTCAATCTCACTTCGCTGTGGCCCCACATTTGAAGATTGCCTTGCGCCTCCAGAAGATCGGCCTCAACCAACGCCTGAATGCGGGCCGCAAAGACCTCAAAATCGACGGGAGCCGCTAACGCTTCTTCCTTTTCGACCCTCTCAACCGCGCAGTACAGGACCATTGCGACCTTCTGCCATCGCGGCTTCATGACAGAGAAAATGACGCGATCCAAATCGGTCTCCAGCACAGAGGACGGAAGTGAAACGTCTTCCCACCGGAGTGTGCTGTCGATGGTGGCAGGCCGTCCCGGCGGTTCAAGATCCGGAAATCGCTTGTAGATCAGTCGCAGAAGCTTGAATTGCAAATGGAAAACCGCCGTTACGAGCGGGTCTGCAAACAGCTTTCGACCGTCATCGCCAACATCGACGATCGCGGCCTCCGCTCGCCGGAATGCTGCGGCAGCATCGAGCAGGTGCTTGTGTATCTTCTTAGCTTGCTCTCGGTTCATGTCCCCCAAGCCCGGAGCGATTGCGCCCCTACTTCTTCGCGTAAAGATCCTTGTAAATATCCCGCAGCACGTTCTTCTGCACCTTGCCCATGGTGTTGCGCGGCAGCTCGTCGACCACGAAGACGCGTTTGGGCATCTTGAACTTCGCCAGCCGGCCGTCGAGCGCCTTCAGCACCGCGGCCTCGGTCACATCGGCGCCCTTGTTGCAGACCAGCACGGCCGTGACGCCCTCGCCGAAATCGGCGTGGGGCACGCCGATCACGGCGGATTCGATCACGCCGGGCATGGCGTCGATCTCGCTCTCGATTTCCTTCGGGTAGACGTTGAACCCGCCGGAGATGACGAGATCCTTGCCGCGGCCGAGAATGTGGACGTAACCCTTGGCGTCGATCTTGCCGAGGTCGCCGGTGATGAAGAAGCCGTCGTCGCGGAATTCCGCCTTGGTCTTCTCCGGCATGCGCCAATAGCCCTTGAACACGTTGGGGCCCTTGACCTCGATCATGCCGATTTCGTCACGCGGCAGTTCCTTGCCAGTCTCGGGCTCCGTGACGCGCACGGAGACGCCGGGGAGCGGAAAGCCGACTGCGCCGGGCACGCGTTCGCCGTCGTAGGGATTCGACGTGTTCATGTTGGTCTCGGTCATGCCGTAGCGCTCGAGCACGGCATGCCCCGTGCGCGCCGACCATTCGCGATGGGTTTCGGCGAGCAGCGGCGCCGAGCCCGAGATGAACAGCCGCATGTGTTGTGTGGTTTCGCGCGACAGCGCGGCGTTCTGGAGCAGGCGGGTGTAGAACGTCGGCACGCCCATCAGCACCGTAGCGCGCGCCATCAGCTTGATGATCAGATCCGGGTCGAGCTTCGGCAGGAAGATCATCGACGCGCGCGCAAACAGCGTCACGTTGGTCGCCACGAACAGGCCGTGGGTGTGGTAGATCGGCAGCGCGTGGATCAGCACGTCCTTTTCGGTGAAGCGCCAGAAGCCGACGAGCGAGAGCGAGTTCGACGCCAGATTGTCGTGGGTCAGCATCGCGCCTTTGGAGCGGCCGGTGGTGCCGGACGTGTAGAGGATCGCGGCGAGATCGTCGTTTGCGCGCGGCACCGTGGTGAATTCGCTGCTTGCCTTGTCGGCGGCGTCCGTCAGCGAGCCCTTGCCGTCAGGCCCGAGCGTCTCGATTTTCGCCTTCACCTTGGCGGCGATCGGGGCAAGCCCGTCCGCCTTGGCGGGATCGCAGACCACCAGCGAGGGCTCGGCATCGCCGATGAAATAGTCGAGCTCGTTCAGCGTATAGGCGGTGTTGAGCGGCAGGTAGACCGCGCCGGCCCGCACGGTGGCCAGATACAGCACGATGTTGGCCACGGATTTCTCGACCTGAACCGCAACCCGGTCGCCGGGCTTCACGCCGCGCGCGACCAGCACATTGGCCATCTGTCCGGCCCGGGCGATCAGATCGCCATAGCTGATGCGGACGCCATCATGCGTCTCGATGGCGAGGCGCGCAGGGCTGTCCAGGCCGTCGAACAGGCGGGAAAACAGATTGGCGTTGGCAGCTTGGTTCATGCAAGATTTCCTCGACCGCAAGGCTTGACTGCAAGGCTTGACCACAAGGCTCGTCAGACAAGGCCGGTCAAAACCGAGGGCTGGATTAGCAAAAACCGCCCCGATGAAGCAACGGAGACAGTTTGCATGACCAAAAACGGGAAACGCGTGGCCTGGGTCACGGGCGGCGGCAGCGGGATCGGGGAGGCCGGCGCCGAGGCGCTCGCGGCCGACGGCTGGACGGTGGTGGTCTCGGGCCGGCGCAAGGACGCCCTGGATACCGTGGTCGCGAAAATCGCCAAGGCGGGCGGCGCCGCCGAAGCCATCGCGCTGGACGTGTCGGTCGCCGCCGCGGCCCAGAAGGCGGCCGATCAAATCATCGCGAAGCACGGCCGGATCGACCTGCTGGTGAACAATGCCGGCATCAATGTCCCCAAGCGCAGTTGGAAGGACATGAAACTGGAGGGTTGGGATAAGCTCGTCCAGGTCAATCTCAACGGCGTGCTCTATTGCATGCACGCGGTGCTGCCGACGATGCGCAAGCAACAGGACGGCTCCATCATCAACGTCTCGTCGTGGGCCGGCCGACACGTCTCGAAAATGCCGGGCCCGGCCTACACCACGACCAAGCATGCGGTGCTGGCGCTGACCCATTCCTTCAATATGGACGAATGCGTCAACGGCCTGCGCGCCTGCTGCCTGATGCCGGGCGAAGTGGCGACCCCGATCCTGAAGCTGCGCCCGGTGGTGCCGAGCGGAGAGGAGCAGGCCAGGATGCTGCAATCCGAAGATCTCGGCCGCACCATCGCCTTCATCGCGAGCATGCCGGCGCGGGTGTGCATCAACGAGCTCTTGATCAGCCCGACGCATAATCGCGGGTTCATTCAGACGCCGCACAACAGGGATTGAGGCGTAGCGCGCGTCTCATCCTCCATCGTCGTCCTGGACAAGCGCAGCGCAGATCCAGGACCCATTCCCCCAGGCAGTAGTTTGGCGAAGACCCGGCGTAGCCAGCGTCGCACCGCAACTCCTCCCTGGGGTAATGGGTCCTGGCTTTCGCCAGGACGACGATGGTGAGTGCGTCACCCCACGGAGCACCACGCACTTAGTTTCACGCATCACAAAGAAGTTTTATTCGAAACCGCTTCGCAAACCCTCCCGTAATTCGAGCCAACGACGTCGCTGCTGCTTCACGCTCACAGGTCGCAGCCACCGTTGTTGCCCAACTCGAACGCCGGCAATCGCCGGTCATCATCCAATCGGGAGACTCTCCATGTCGAAGCGCATTGCCTATCTTACCGCTGCAGCTTTCAGCGCGCTGGCCATCACCGCGACCGTCGTCGCGCCGGCCCGCGCCGAGGAAAAGACCGTCATGGTCGGCGGCGCCGCGATGTTCCCGTCCAAGAACATCGTCCAGAACGCCGTCAACTCGAAGGACCACACCACGTTGGTGGCGGCGGTGAAGGCGGCCGGCCTGGTGCCGACGCTGGAAGGCAAGGGTCCGTTCACTGTGTTCGCGCCGACTAACGCCGCCTTCGGCAAGCTGCCGGCCGGCACCGTCGACACCCTGGTCAAGCCCGAGAACAAGGCGACGCTGACCAAGATCCTCACCTATCATGTCGTGCCCGGCAAGCTCGAGGCGTCCGACCTCACCGACGGCAAGAAGATGAAGACCGCCGAAGGCGAGGAGCTGACGGTGAAGAAGATGGACGGCAAGGTCTGGATCGTCGACGCCAAGGGCGGCACCTCGATGGTCACGATCTCCAACGTCAACCAGTCGAACGGCGTGATCCATGTGGTCGACACCGTGCTGATGCCGGCGACGTAAATACCGCGCGGTCCGGCTTCACCCCCGAACCGGATGCGACGAAATGGCGAGCCGGGGGTCCCCGGCTCGCTTTATTGTGACCATGATAGCCCGCCGGTATCGATTCGATGCCGGGCAGGGCGTAACGAAAGC
This sequence comes from Bradyrhizobium sp. Kon37, assembly GCF_055807535.1. NCBI lineage: Bacteria > Pseudomonadati > Pseudomonadota > Alphaproteobacteria > Hyphomicrobiales > Nitrobacteraceae > Bradyrhizobium > Bradyrhizobium sp. Kon37. The sequence continues at coordinate 107,042 of NZ_JBVVOY010000017.1, read as the reverse complement.
GGAAGCATCGGCGTATAATTGCTGTCAGACGATGTTCAGGACGGAACCGCCATGTCGAGCCTCACAGTCACCGACGAGCAGGTCAGCGCCACCCCGGCCAAAGTGATCCAGCCGGCCTGGGTCCGGGTCATGCACTGGGTCAACGCCCTCGCCATGATCCTGATGATCCTGTCGGGTTGGCAGATCTACAACGCCTCGCCGCTGTTCGGTTTCAGCTTTCCGCGCGACTACACGCTCGGCGGCTGGCTCGGCGGCGGCCTGCTCTGGCACTTTGCGGCGATGTGGCTGTTGATGATCAACGGCCTTGCCTATCTCGTCACCGGTTTTGCCACCGGCCGCTTCCGCAAGAAACTGCTGCCGATCACCCCGTCTGGCGTGCTCCACGATGTCAGGGCCGCCCTGACCTTCAAGCTCGGCCATGCCGACCTCACCGTCTACAATTACGTGCAGCGGACGCTCTATGCCGGCATCATTCTGGTCGGCGTGATCATCGTGCTGTCGGGCCTTGGGATGTGGAAGCCGGTGCAATTGCACTGGCTCGTCAGCCTGTTCGGCGACTATCCGACGGCGCGCTACATCCATTTCTTCTGCATGGCCGCGATCTGCGCGTTCCTCGTCATTCACGTTTTACTCGCGCTGCTGGTGCCGAAGAGCCTGCGCGCGATGATCATCGGCCGCTAGAGCGGAGAGAGAACCATGGCCAAGCGCTCATTTCTGATCCCCGGCGTCGACAAGCGGCTGCTGATCAAGGACTCCATCAAGACGATGCCAGAGGTCAGCCGCCGCCGCTTCATCGCGGGCGGCGCCAGCCTCGGCGCACTGACGCTGCTCACCGGCTGCGACGTGATCGACTCGTCCTCCGCCGAGGAGATGCTGAAGTCGGTTTCGAAATTCAACGATGCCGTGCAGGCCTTCATCTTCAATCCCGACGCGCTGGCGCCGACGTTTCCCGAGAGCGCGATCACCAAACCGTTTCCGTTCAACGCCTATTACGATCTCGACGACGCGCCCGATGTCGACGGCGAATCCTGGAAGCTCGAAGTCCGCGGCCTCGTCGACAACAAGAAGTCGTGGACGCTTCCGGAATTGTACAAGCTGCCGCAGGTCACGCAGATCACCCGTCACATCTGCGTCGAGGGCTGGAGCGCGATCGGCAGCTGGACCGGCACGCCGATGCGCGACTTCCTCAAGCTGATCGGCGCCGACACGCGTGCGAAGTATGTCTGGTTCCAGTGCGCCGACAAGGACGGCTACAATTCACCGCTCGACATGCGCACCGCGCTGCATCCGCAGACCCAGATGACGTTCAAATATGCGAACGAGATCCTGCCGCGCGCCTACGGCTTCCCGATGAAGATCCGCGTGCCGACCAAGCTCGGCTTCAAGAACCCGAAATACGTGGTGTCGATGGAAGTCACCAACGACTACAAGGGCGGCTATTGGGAAGACCAGGGGTACAATTCGTTTAGTGGGAGCTAGCTCCGCGAGTTAACCTGATCGTCGTCCCGGCGAAGGCCGGGACCCATAACCACAGGGAGACGTTTGGCGAGGATTCGTAGTGAAGCGTCCTCCCACCGTACTCTCGCCTGCATCCGTCGATAGATCACGCGGTTTGGGGTCCCGGCCTTCGCCGGGACGACACCAGCTATTTAGCCGGCCCCACCTTCCGCTGGCACAGCGCTGCAACCGCGCCCAGCGCCAGCAGCGCTGCCGAGACGTTCAGTGCGTAACTCAAGCTCCCCAGTGCATCCGTGATCGCGCCGACCACGATCGGGCCGAGCGTCTGGCCGACGCCGAACGAGATCGTCATCGCCGCGATCGCGGTCGGCCACACCTCGGGCGGATAGTTGAAGCGCACGAAGGCGGTGGTCGAGCCGACCACGGCGAAGAAGGCGACGCCGAACACGATTGCGGAGACCGCGAGCCATGCCGGCGAATGCCCGAGCATCGGCAGGGCGGCGCCGAGCGCGTTGGTGCCGAGGATGATGGCGGTGGCCAATCCGCCGCGATCGAGCGCGAGCACGCTGCGCCAGGCCCACGGCGTGACGAAGGCGCTTAGGCCGATCAGGCTCCAGAACCCGGCCTGCGCCGCGGCCCCGCCGCCGCCATCGCGCACATAGGCGATCATGAAGGTCATGTAGGCGATGTAGCCCGCGCCGAACAGGAAGTAGCCGGCGAGATAGACCAGCACGGGAAGAATCGCGAAGGCGCCGTGGCTGCCTTGCGAGAAACGCACGCCGCTCTCGATGCGGACCAGGAACAGCGGCACGGTCATGACGACGGACAGCAGGGTCATCGCCCACCACACGATCCACCACGAGCCCGGCCCGAAATATTGCAGCGTGAACGGGGCGATCAGGCCGGAGGAGAGAATGCCGATGCCGGGCCCGGCATAGAACAGGCTGAGCAGGAAATTGGCCCGCTCCGGGCGCGACTGCGCGATGGAAGCGGCCAGCGCGCCGCCGGCGACGAAACCGGCCGCCGCGCCAACGCCCAGCACGAGACGCGCCAGGCTCAGCGCAACGAAATTCCCGGTCAGCGCGCAAGTCGCGAGCGCGGCGACGCAGGCCAGGGTTCCGCCGCGGATCGCGGCCGACCAGCCGACGCGCTCGATCAACCGGGACGCCACAAGCGCGCCCGCGAGGTAGCCGACGGCGTTGATGGTGTTCATGAAACCGGCCGCCGAGTAGGACCAGCCGAGGTCCTCCCGCATGTCGGGCAGCACCAGCGAATAGGCGAAGCGGCCGATACCCAGCCCAACTGTCGCGGCCAGCGACAGGGTCAGGATCAACCGTGCGGGGTGGGCATCGGGTGGAGGGCGGTCAGGTGCGTGCAAGGGGTACTCCGGCATGCGCAGTGTGGCAGGCCCTGCCCGCCTTGCACAGAACCGAAGCGGCAATGGTGTCTTGCCAAGCACGCATCGCCGCTCTAGCACTCCGGCCGAAATTCACGAGATGCCGTCATGCCCGGCCTTGTGCCGGGCATCCACGTTCTTCTGCACCCGAGGCAAGACGTGGATGGCCGGGTCAAGCCCGGCCATGACGAAACGGAGGAAGAACGACCATGGCGACCCACAAACTGCTGCTGCTTCCCGGCGACGGTATCGGCCCCGAGGTGATGGGCGAGGTGAAGCGGCTGATCGACTGGCTCAGTTCGGCCGGAATCGCCAAGTTCGAGACCGATACCGGCCTGGTCGGCGGTTCGGCCTATGACGCGCACAAGGTGTCGATCTCGGAAGGCGACATGGCCAAGGCCAAGGATGCCGACGCCATCATCTTCGGCGCGGTCGGCGGTCCCAAATGGGACGCGGTGCCGTACGAGGTGCGCCCCGAAGCCGGCCTGCTGCGCCTGCGCAAGGATCTCGGTCTGTTCGCGAACCTGCGTCCCGCCGTCTGCTACCCGGCGCTCGCGGAGGCCTCCAGCCTCAAGCGCGAGGCGGTCGAGGGCCTCGACATCATGATCGTGCGCGAGCTCACCGGCGGCGTCTATTTCGGCGAGCCCAAGACCATCACCGATCTCGGCAACGGCCAGAAGCGCGCCATCGATACCCAGGTCTACGACACGTATGAGATCGAGCGCATCGGCCGCGTCGCCTTCGAGCTTGCGAAGAAGCGCAAGAACAAGGTGACGTCGATGGAGAAGCGCAACGTCATGAAGTCTGGCGTGCTCTGGAACGAGGTCATGACCCAGGTCCACAAGCGCGAATACCCCGACGTCACGCTCGAGCACCAGCTCGCCGATTCCGGCGGCATGATGCTGGTGAAATGGCCGAAGCAGTTCGACGTCATTGTCACCGACAATCTGTTCGGCGACATGCTGTCCGACATCGCGGCGATGCTGACGGGATCGCTCGGCATGCTGCCCTCGGCCTCGCTCGGCGAGGTCGACGTCAAGAGCAAGAAGCGCAAGGCGCTGTACGAGCCCGTGCACGGCTCGGCGCCTGATATCGCAGGCCAGGGCCTCGCCAATCCGATCGCGATGATCTCGTCCTTCGGCATGGCGCTCCGCTACTCCTTCGACATGGGCGCGCTCGCCGACAAGGTCGACGCCGCGATCGCCGCGGTGCTGGCCAGCGGCCTGCGCACCGCCGACATCAAGTCGGAAGGCACCACGTCCGCCTCGACCACGCAGATGGGCGAAGCGATCCTGAAGGAATTGCAGAAGCTGCACGCCTAGAGTCGTAGCCCGGATGGAGCGAAGCGAAATCCGGGGGTCTTGCGGCGCGTCGAAAATCCCGGATTGCGCTTCGCTCCATCCGGGCTACACGACAAACAAAAATGGCCGGGCGCGAGCCCGGCCATTTTGATTCGGTCGATAATTCCGCTTCAGTACAGCGGGAAATTCTGCGGATAGCCGCCAACATCCTGCGGCGTGCTCAGCGGCTGGCGATCGATCGGGCGGTTGAGATTTTCGCGCGCGAAGGTCGGATAGCCCACCGCCGGCGGGAAGGCGTAGTCGGAGAACTTGCGGTCGCCCGGATTGACCTCGGTGCCGCCGTCGAGCCAGGAGCGCTTGCTCACATAGATGCGGGTGCGGCCCTGCTGATAGCTCGCATTGGGGCCGCTCGGGCCGTAATAGTGACGGCCGCTGTCATAGCGCTGCTTCTTGGTGTCGGCCGAGGCGGGTGTCGCGAAGGCTGAGGACATGGCAATCACGGCGCCGGCCGCAAGCCACATCGCCAGTTTGTTCGCGGCAGAGAAATTCGAGCTCATCACGTCCCCTTCAGGCGGCAAGCCGCCAATCAATTTCACCCTCATACTAACCCGGCCGGGGCGGCTGCAACTAGGTCTATTGGGTCACACCAGCGCTGAATAATCGTGCGCGCCGGCAAAAGTTGCATGGATACAGCCACTTGAGCTTGATGCCGGTCAGAGCGCGCCGCGCAATTGCGCATTGGCGGCGCCGAGCAACCAGTCCGACGAGGCCGGGGGCGTGCAGGGGCGGCGCTTCAGCTCCGCATGGGCGAACAATTCGGCCAGCTTCGGCTCGTTGCCCGAGGTCAGCAGCGTCAGCCGGTTCAGCGTGCAGGCGATCACGGCGCGCCGGGCGGGCAGGCTGTCGCCCTGGCAGGAGAAGCCGGAGATCTGGAGCGCCGGCTCCTCGCTGCGCTTGAGGTAGCCGAGGCAGGCCCGCGCGCCCTCCGCCGTGCCGGTCGGCTGGAATAGGGCGACGGGGCCGAATTTCGTGTCGATCAGGCCGGCTTGCTGCAGCGGGGTCGTGCTGCCCAGTCCCATCCGGGCGGCCAGGTCCATCGCTGCCGGACGCGCCACGTCAAATTCGCCGCCTTCCCGGTAAATCTCTAGCTCGGCCATGGCCGTGTCCGCCTCGCCCGCCCAGCGCATCACGTCCCTGCGGCCGCCTTCGGGGTGTCTCAAGATGGTGTAAGAGGCTGTTTTTTCTGACGAATCGAGCCGGCTGAGGGCGAAGCCTGGAGGCGAGCGGTCGGCCACGGCCCAACCCGGCTTCAGCGCTGGCTCATCGTCGTCGCGCAAGGTTGGCAGCTGGCCGAGTGCCGCAAGGCCGAGGATGGCAAACAGCACCAAAGCCCCCACATAGGCGAACAGGCGTGCCAGCGTGCCGACGACCTCGTCGGCGAAGGCTGCAAGCGCCAGATGGATCGTGGTGGGGTTTGCGGCCGTGCTGGCCTCGGGCGACTGCATCCACGTCCCTAAGGCATGGTCCAACGTTGTCTTGAGGCCGGTTCTCGCATAGAAGCGCTGCTCTTCCTGTTTAAGCCTCAGCTTCAGGAAAGAGCTTTTTCGTCGGAGAGTGAACGATGGGTTACAAAGTCGCAGTCGTCGGCGCGACCGGCAATGTCGGACGGGAAATGCTCAACATCCTCGATGAGCGCAAATTCCCCGCGGACGAGGTGGTCGCCCTGGCCTCACGCCGCAGCATGGGCGTCGAGGTCTCCTACGGCGACCGCACGCTGAAGGTCAAAGCGCTCGAGCATTACGACTTCTCCGACGTCGACATCTGCCTGATGTCGGCAGGCGGCGAGGTGTCGAAGGAATGGTCGCCGAAGATCGGCGCCGCCGGCACGGTCGTGATCGACAATTCCTCGGCCTGGCGCATGGATCCGGACGTGCCGTTGATCGTGCCGGAAGTGAATGCGGACGCGACCGCGGGCTTCAAGAAGAAGAACATCATCGCCAATCCGAACTGCTCGACCGCGCAGCTCGTGGTCGCGCTCAAGCCGCTGCACGACAAGGCGACGATCAAGCGCGTCGTGGTCTCGACCTATCAATCGGTGTCGGGCGCCGGCAAGGACGCGATGGACGAACTGTTCTCGCAGACCAAGGCCGTCTACACCAACCAGGAGCTGGTCAATAACAAGTTTCCCGCGCGCATCGCCTTCAACGTCATCCCCCAGATCGACGTCTTCATGGAGGACGGCTACACCAAGGAAGAGTGGAAGATGATGGCGGAGACCAAGAAGATTCTTGATCCCAAGATCAAGCTCTCCGCGACCTGCGTGCGCGTGCCTGTCTTCGTCGGCCATTCCGAGGCCGTCAACATCGAGTTCGAGAACCCGATCAGCGTGGACGAAGCGCGCGACATCCTGCGCAAGGCGCCGGGCTGTCTCGTCATCGACAAGCATGAGCCCGGCGGCTACGCCACGCCGTATGAAGCCGCCGGCGAGGACGCCACCTATATCAGCCGCATCCGCGAGGACGCGACGGTAGAGAATGGTCTCGTGCTGTGGTGCGTGTCGGACAATCTGCGCAAGGGCGCCGCGCTCAACGCGATCCAGATCGCGGAAGTCCTGATCAACCGCAAGCTGATCAGCGCGAAGAAGAAGGCGGCGTAGGAGCTGTCATCGGTCTCGTAGGGTGGGCAAAGGCGCATCGCGCCGTGCCCACCATCATTCCGCGATTACGATACAATTGGTGGGCACGCTTCGCTTTGCCCACCCTACGAGACTTACGTCGCCTCGCGCGCGTTCCTGAATTCCTTCGCCGCCTTGTCCAGCACGAACAGCGATCCCTCCGCGACGCCGAAATAGGCGCCGTGGGTCTGCATCTGGCCGGCGTCGACCGCCTTCTGCACGAACGGAAACGTCATCAGGTTTTCCAGGCTGCGGAACACCGCGGCCTTCTCGATGCGCTCGACGAATTGCGCCATGGTCTCGTGGTCGCGCTGCTCGACCACCTCGCCCGGCTTGATGAACATCTGCATCCATTTGCCGATGAAGTCGCCCGGCGTGAGCGGCTCGATCTTGTCGACGAAGGCGCGGATGCCGCCGCACTGGGCGTGCCCGAGCACCACGATGTGCTTCACCTTCAGCACTGTCACGGCATACTCCAGCGCCGCCGAGACGCCATGCGCGTTGCCGTCGGGTTGATACACCGGCACCAGATTGGCGATGTTGCGGACCACGAAGAGTTCGCCCGGCCCGACGTCGAAGATCACTTCGGGCGAGACGCGGCTGTCGCAGCAGCCGATCACCATCACTTCAGGGAACTGTCCCTTCACCGACAGCTCGCGGTAGCGGGTCTGCTCGGTCGGCAGCCGCTGGGTGGCGAAGGCCTTGTAGCCTTCCAGCAAATGCTCTGGGAATGTGGTCATGGCCTATGCCTAATCATATACCGCTGGGACGAACAAGCCTTTCGAATAGGCAGGCCAGATGCTATCGGCTTCGGTCGGAAGTGAGATGAGGAAACCGGAAGGAACGCTTGCATGACCCGCCCGCGCCGCAGCCATTTGTTCATGCCCGGCTCCAACCCCCGCGCGCTGGAAAAGGCGCGTAATCTCGGCGCCGACGGGCTGATCCTCGATCTGGAAGATTCCGTCGCGCCCGATGCCAAGGCGGTGGCACGCGACGGCATCGCTGCCGCGGTCGCGGCCAAGGGGTTCGGCAAGCGCGAGATCCTGATCCGGACCAACGGCCTCGACACGCCCTGGTGGGCCGACGATGTCGCGATGGCGGCGAAGGCCTCGCCGGACGGCATCCTGGTTCCAAAGGTTTCAAGCGTCGAGGACCTCGACACGATCGGCCGCCGTCTCGCCGAGCTCGGCGCGGCGCCCACCGTGAAAGTCTGGGCCATGATCGAGACCGCGCGCGCGGTGCTGCATGCAGAGGAACTCGCTGCCGCCGGGCGCGATCCAGCGCGGCGCCTGTCAGGCTTCGTGTTCGGCCCGAACGACATCTCGCGCGAGACGCGCATCAAGATGCTGCCGGGCCGCGCCGCGATGATTCCGATGATCACCCATTGCATCCTGGCGACGCGCGCCCATGGCCTCGAAATTCTCGATGGTCCCTACAGCGACATCGCCAATTCCGACGGTTTCGCCACCGAATGCGCGCAAGGCCGCGATCTCGGTTTCGACGGCAAGACGCTGATTCACCCCTCGCAGATCGAAGCCTGCAACGCGATCTTCACCCCGCCCGAAGAGGACGTCGCGCGCGCGCGAAAGATCATCGCCGCGTTCGAACTGCCGGAGAACGTCTCGCGCGGCGCGATCCGTCTCGACGGCGCCATGGTGGAGCGGCTGCACGCCGACATGGCACGGCGCACGATCGAGATCGCGGATGCGATTGCGGCGATGGCGAAGGGTTGAGGGCTCGCCGCTTGCGACAGCGCTTTGCTGCGAATTCAGGAACTGCGTCGTCGCGTCACTGCCTTCGTCTCGCATTCTTTAGGGTTTCGGATGGCAGCTCACCGACCGCTCGCCGATATTCCGATGCAAAGCGGCCGAGATTTTGAAAGCCGCATTTGAACGCGACGGCAACCACGCTGGTCTGCTCATCGGGATGGCGTAAGAGCTCCGTCGCCCGCTGCAGCCGGAAGCGCCGCGCGAACTGACCCGGTGATCCCCGCCCCGCTAGGGAGAATTCCCGATAAATCGTCCGCACGCTGACGTTGGCGATTGCGGCAATCTTCTCCAGATCGATTGGTTCGTCCCAATGAGCCTCGATGTAGGATTCGACGATGTCGATGACGGATCGGTTGGCGCCCGGTGCCGGGCCCTGAAACCGGTCAGTGAAATTGTGCCGGTGCGCCAGAAGGATTCGAACCATCAGCGCCCGTTCAAGTTCGCCGATGGCTATGGGGGAGTAATCCTGGCCGAACCTGTCCAACTCCTCCGCGAATCTAAAGACGTCCTGACGAACATGAGTCATAACCGACGGATCAGCTTCGCCCGGGGCGAAACGCAGCTCCGTGTCGCTATCATCGCCCAGGATTGTCTTGAGCAACCGCTCGAGTGCGCCGGCATCGATCCTCAGCACCAATTGGCGATAGCCCGGCGCAAACTCGAGATCCAGCCTGGCGTCTCCGGAGATGATCGGACTGAAGGCCTCAATCAGCTCGCTGCTCCCATTGTTCCTGAAGCTCGCAGCCCCCTGGATGGAGAAGAACTGGCGGAGAATCTGCGATTCTGGAAAGGAGAGCGACGCCGCACCGTCGTAGCCGCAGAACGCGAGGCCGATCGATTGCAAGCGAGCAAAATTGGCATGGATACCGAACTCGCCGCCGTGCTTGTCGAAGCGGTCGGCGCCATATTCGGCGAACAGGCGGTCGCGCGCGAACTCGCTGTCGCGCGACTGAAGCAAAGGATACCGGTCGAGATAAGAGACGCCGCCCAAATCAGAATTCCTCCCCGCAGAGACTAGCGTATCGCCTCCCCGGCGCTGCCAATGCGAGACTGAATGAAACGGCTGTCGGACGTGACTGGATCACTCGAGGAGGCATGAACGCGCTCATGTCGGCTGCGACCAATTGTCCGATCCCCATGCGCATACCTGATCCTCGGGACCACGGACTCGTGATCGATCGTTGCCGGCCGCATTGCCGACTATCGATAACGATCTTTAGGCCTTTCTTCGCAATTCAAAGCCGATGGCTGTTCGGCGAGTCAGCAAAGGTCGGGAAGTTTCTGTCCGGCTAATCGCGTTGGCGGAATCCGGCCATTGTGTCTTCGATCGGACAAATACTCTGATAATTCGATTCGTATAGCTCGTTCATGTGCTGGGTCGCAGAGCCGACGAACGGTCGGTCCTCGTGAGATTCCGAGCGAGATCATGAATTCTGCGATCGCTTGCAAGCCCACGCGCTGCAAACGGGCCATCAATTTCGGAGCGATGAAATGTTCGGTCGTAAATCCCGTGTCGATGCACAAGCTCAGATTGAGGCAATCGGCCGGTCGCAAGCCATGATCGAATTCAATCTTGATGGGACGATCATCACGGCTAACAAGAATTTTCTCGACGCCCTCGGCTATCGGCTCGATGAAATCCAGGGCAAACATCATTCCATGTTCGTTCCCGCCGACCAGCGTGATAGCGCCGAGTACAAGGCGTTCTGGGCCGCATTGAACCATGGCGAGTATCAGGCGCGCGAGGTCAAGCGCATCGCGAAGGGCGGCCGCGAGGTCTGGATCGAAGCGTCGTACAATCCGGTGCTCGACGGCAACGGCAAGACGGTGAGGGTCGCCAAGATTGCGACCGACATCACCGGGAAGAAGATCCGCAGCATGGCGGACGCTTCCAAGATCGCCGGCATCAGCCGTGCGCAGGCCGTGATCGAGTTCACGCTCGATGGCACCATTGTCACCGCGAACGAGAATTTCTGCAACGCGCTTGGCTATTCGCTCGCAGAGATCCAGGGAAAGCATCACAGCCTGTTCGTGCCCCAGAGCGAGCGCGACGGCGCGGCCTATCGCGAGTTCTGGGCCAAGCTCAACCGCGGCGAATACCAGGCTGGCGAGTTCAAGCGCATCGGCAAGGGCGGCCGCGAGGTCTGGATCCTCGCCTACTACAATCCATTGCTCGACGAGAATGGCAAGCCGTTCGGCGTCGTCAAGTTCGCCACCGACGTCACTGCCGAGAAGCTGAAGACCGCGGATCTCGCCGGTCAGATCGCGGCGATCGAGAAGGCGCAGGCGGTGATCGAGTTTAACATGGACGGCTCGATCATCACCGCGAATGCCAACTTCCTGAGCGCGCTCGGGTACTCGTTGGCCGAGATCAAGGGCAAGCATCACGGCATGTTTGTCGAGCCGTCGGAGCGCGATAGCAATGGCTATCGCGAGTTCTGGGCGGCGCTCAACCGCGGTCAGTACCAGGCGGCCGAATACAAGCGCATCGGCAAGGGCGGCAAAGAGGTCTACATCCAGGCTTCCTACAACCCGATCATGGATCTCAACGGCAAGCCGTTCAAGGTCGTGAAATATGCGACCGATGTCACGAAGCAGGTGCTGCTCCGCATGGGCAACGAGCGGGTCCGCGGCATGATGGAATCGGTCGCCGCGGGTTCGGAGGAATTGAATGCCTCAGTGCGGGAGATCTCCGAGGCGATGACCAAGTCCCGCCAGACTGCCAGCAGTGCGGTCGATCAGGTCGCCGCCGCCGACGCCCAGGCCCAGCGCCTCACTGAAGCGGCGCTGGCGATGAGCGGGATCGTCGAGCTCATCAACAACATCACCGGGCAGATCAACCTCCTGGCACTTAACGCCACCATCGAATCCGCCCGCGCCGGTGAAGCCGGTCGCGGCTTCGCCGTGGTCGCCTCGGAGGTCAAGAGCCTCGCTAACCAGGCCAAGCAGGCGACCGACAAGATCGGTGCCGAGATCGGCAGCCTCAACGGCATCTCCGGCGACGTCGTCACCGCCTTGGCTTCGATCAAAACGGCTATCAACAACGTCAGCGAATATGTGACGTCGACGGCCGCGACAATCGAAGAGCAAAGCACGGTGACGAATGAGATGTCGACCAGCATGCAGCGCGCGGCAGCGGAAGCCGCCGCGATGGCCGCTGGTGCATGATCTTCGCGCAGACCGCGTTGACGGTCTGCTACGGGATTTGCAAGGCCGGTATGGTCGGCACGATCGAGCGAGTCCAATGTCGACGCATTGGCGCAGTAGCCGTGCGGGAATCAAAAGGCGATGCTGCGGGCGGCAGCGGCGCCGGGGACGCGCCCGCTTCTTAGCCCAATCGCGCCTCGCTCAGATCTTCTGGCCGCCGGACACCTCGATCCGCTGCGCCGTGACCCAACGATTGTCGGGACCGAGCAGGCTCGCGACCATCGGTCCGATATCGTCGGGCAAACCGACGCGGCCCAGTGCGGTCATCTGCGCAAATTGGCTGTTCAAATCCGGCATGTCCCGAACCGCGCCGCCGAGAAAATCGGTTTCGATCGCGCCCGGCGCGACGACGTTGGCCGTGATGCCGCGTCCGCCAAATTCCTTGGCCATGTAGACGGTCAGAACCTCGATGGCGCCCTTCGCAGCCGCGTAGGCGGAAAATCCCGGAAACGACACGCGCGTCAGCCCGCTGGAGAAGTTGATGATCCGGCCCTTGTCGGCGAGCAAGGATAGCAAGGCCTGCGTCAGGAAGAATGGTCCTTTGACGTGCGTGGCGAACAGGGCATCGAATTGTTGCTCCGTCGTCTCTGCGATCGCGGCCATCTCGCCCTGACCGGCATTGTTGACGAGGTGATCGAATCTCTCGGCGCGCCAATGCTCCGCCAACGCGGATCGAACTTTTGTGAAGAACGCGGGAAAGCTCGACACGGCGGTGACATCAAGCTCCAGCGCGACGGCCTTGCGCCCCAGCGATTCAATCTCGGCGACGACTTCGCGTGCTGCGGCGGCCCCGTTGCGATAGGTCACGATCACGTCGCCGCCGTGACGTGCGATGGCGATGGCGGTGTTGCGGCCAAGGCCGCGGCTGGCGCCGGTGACGAGAGAAATGGTGGGCATCGGAAATTCCTCGAAGCGTTGCGGTGATGTCCGTTTGCCCGCGATCGATCGCCCGGTGTTGCCGGATCCTCGGAGTGTCTTGCCCAACACTCCGGGATGCGGCCACGGCGGACTTGCCCAAAACTCCTGATTTTCTGCCTGAACGGCCGGCGCCGATTGCCTGTGCGCCGGGCTCGGCCTAAAATTGGCGCGTGACCGAAACGCTTCTCCAGATCGCCAGTCGTTATTCCGCGGCTCACGCCGACGACAGGGGCGTCGCCTCCACGCCCTTCGCCGGAGTCTCGATCATCCGCGAGACCGCGCCGAGTGCGCTCCTGTACGCGATCTCCAGGCCTCTGGTCGCACTCGTCTTGCAAGGCGCCAAACGTGTGGCGACCGGCCGGACGTCCTTCGACTTCGGCGCAGGCGCTTCCTTGTTGATTGCGAGTGATGTGCCGACGGTCAACCAGATCACGCGCGCGACGGCGGCCATGCCCTATCTTTCGCTCGTCGTCGAGCTCGACCCCACAACCATCGAGGGACTGGTGGTCGAGATGGGTTCGCTCCCGTTCATTCCGTCCCGCCCGCTGCGAGTCGAGCCGACGGAGCAGGAGCTCGCGGACGTAGCGCTCCGGCTGTTGCGCCTGATCGACCGTCCCTCGGCCTTGCCGATCTTGCGCGGCCAGTTGATGCGAGAGCTGCATTATTGGCTGCTGGCCGGCCGCCACGGCGGGGCCATCAGGGCGCTCGGAATTGCCGATAGCCATGCACAGCGGATCGGCCGCGCGGTTGCGCTCATTCGTGCCGGCTATGCCAAGCCGTTGCGCGTCGATCGGTTGGCCAAGACCGCGGCGATGAGCCCGTCGGCATTTCACGCGCACTTCCGGAGCGTCACTTCGCTGACCCCGCTACAGTTTCAGAAACAGCTTCGCCTGATCGAAGCCCGCCGCGCGATGCTGGCCGACGGTGTGCAGATCGCGACCGCGGCTCATCAGGTCGGCTACGAAAGCATCACGCAGTTCACGCGAGAATATTCCCGGTTGTTCGGCATGCCACCTGGGCGCGACATGCGCGAGGCGAAGCGGCGGATGGAATCGGCGGCTTGATGACTTCCCCAATGGCGACGGTTGACAGACTCTACATCCTCGACGGCGGCATTGCGCAGGTCTCGGACGGTTCGATCTATTCTCCGGGCATCAATGTCGGGATACCCATGACGTTGAGCTGCAATGCCTACCTCGTCAGTCATCGCGGCGAATGGCTGATCTGGGATACGGGAATCGAGGATGAGCTATCGAAGCATCCGGAAGGACGCATCATTGCCCATGGCATACGCGGCATCGTGCGTCGTCCCATCGCGGACCAACTGGACGAAATCGGGGTGCGGCCCCGCGACATCGGCACGATCCTGCTTTCCCACGCGCATTTCGATCATATCGGAAATGTCGATCTGTTCGAGAATGCAAGATGGATCGCCCAGCGGGCTGAATTCGAGGCCATGTTCGGACCGGAGCCTGAAGAATTCGGCTATTCGCTGCAGCACTACAAATCGTTGAAGGAGCGGCCGTACCAGATCGTCGATGGTGACCACGACGTATTTGGCGACGGCGCGGTGCGCATGATCTTCACGCCGGGCCATACCCTCGGGCATTGCTCGCTCATGGTGAGGCTACCGCGGCGCGGCGCCGTGCTGCTGAGCGGGGACGTCGCGCACAATCGCGAGAACCTCCGGCACATGCGCGTGCCGTCCTTCAACGCCGATCCGCAGGCAACGGTCGCGTCCATGGCCAAGGTGGTCGAGCTGCTTCGCTCCGAGAATGCCGAAATCTGGATCAATCACGATATGGCGCAGAGCGATGAGCTGCCTCACGCGCCAGACTGGATCGTTTAAGCGCGCGTCACCTCGGCACGATCGAGCGACTCCAGCGTTGACGCATTGGCGCAGAAGCCGCGATAGTTGTCCGCGGCGGTGCCGTCGGCCAGCTCGCGATCGCACTGGCCCTTGTGGCTGCAAAGTGCGCACACCCGCTCCATATCGCGCAGCAGCAGCGGATGCGCGCGGCCGAGCCCTTCGGCGCTGATGCCGAGCTGCTCCAGCATCTTCGGCAATTCGTCGGCAGAATGCTTGCCGTGGCGGACCAGCTCTTCGAGATCGTCAGGCGCGATCCGCAGATCTTGCGCAATGCGGTCGAAATCGGCGCGATCGAGCTGCCGGATCTCGTTCAGCTCGCGGCGATGCTTCAGCCAGCTTGCGAAGGACTCGATGAGGTCCTGGACAATGGGATAAGGCCTGGTTGCGGTGCTCATGCGAAGCTCCATTCGAACGGCGGAATTGGAGCGAGATTAGGCACAATGGTGCAGGTGCGCGTTGCGCTGGATCAAATAGCGATGAGGGAGCCCCAGGCTCCGCTGCACCTCTCCCGCAAGCGGGAGAGGGAGCGCAACTCTTGCGCGGCAGCTATGCGAACCGCTCCGCCGCCCACGCATACAGGCTGCCCGGGATCGGTTTCTCGCCGCCGCGGCCCTTGGGCGAGATGTGCAGGCCGATGATCTCGCGGTCGGTGACGAGGCCGAGATAGCTCGAGGGATCGAAGAACAATTTTGGCTCGGCATGCACGGCGTAGAACGACTGCTTCGGCAATGCGCAGTGCAGCTCGCCGGTGCGGCGCGCGAGCGCGGTGAGTGCCGCCGGCCCGAAGATCGCAACGCGGATGTCGGAGAGGCGGTTCGAGCCGCCGCGCAGGCGGCGCATCGCAAAGGTGACGCGATGGCGCAGCGACAGCCAGTTCGGCGTCAGCTCCTCCTGCTCCATCAGCTCTTCGAAGGCGGCAACGATGCCGTGCCCGGGCGGAAGGTAAATCACGGAGTTGCCGAGCTGGCGCGGCCGCTCCCACGCGAAATAGGGCTTTGCCGGATCGATTTCGACGGGCCTGAGCAACAGCACGTCGGCGTCGAGCCAGAGGCCGAGGCCTTTTGCCATAAGCTTCATGCGAAAGAAGTCGCTGAACTGAAGCGTGGTCCAGTCGCGCCAGCTTCCATCCGGCTGCGGCGGCCGCAATCGTTCCGAGAACGCATGCGGCAGGATCGCCTCGGCATCCGCATTGCCGACGCCGGTGGGCAGGCCGGGAATGGTGTCAAAACTGTAGACCGTGACCTTGTGGCCGGCAGCCAGCTGCGAGCGCAGACAGGTCTGGCGCAGGGCGTCCATCGGGCCGTGCCAGAAGGTGACGATGTCAGGCAGCATGGGCGCAAGCTATAGAGGACAACGCTGGCAAAGAAAAAGCCCCGGCGCTGTCAGCACCGGGGCGCAAACAAAAACTTGAGATCAGGCCCAGGCGCGTTCGCGCTTGAGCTTGTCCTCATAGGTATCGATCGACGCCTTCTTCTCCATCGTCAGGCCGATGTCGTCGAGGCCGTTGATCAGGCAGTGCTTGCGGAACGGGTCGATCTCGAACTTGACCTTGCCGCCGTCAGGACCGCGGATCTCCTGGTTCGGCAGGTCGATCGTCAGCGTCGCGTTGGCGCCGCGCTCGGCGTCGTCGAACAGCTTGTCGAGGTCTTCCTGGGCCACGCGGATCGGCAGAATGCCGTTCTTGAAGCAGTTGTTGTAGAAGATGTCGCCGAACGAGGTCGAGATCACGCAGCGGATGCCGAAGTCGAGCAGCGCCCAGGGCGCGTGCTCGCGGCTCGAGCCGCAGCCGAAATTGTCGCCGGCGACCAGCACCTTCGCATTGCGATAGGCGGGCTGGTTGAGGACGAAATCCGGATTCTCGCTGCCGTCGTCCTTGTAGCGCTGCTCGGAGAAGAGTCCCTTGCCAAGGCCGGTGCGCTTGATGGTCTTGAGGTACTGCTTCGGAATGATCATGTCGGTGTCGACATTGATGATCTTCAGCGGCGCCGCGACGCCTTCCAGCGTGGTGAACTTGTCCATGGTTGCGCTTTCCCGGGATGGTCTAGGGAACCGGTATTTATCGCGATCGGGGCGGAAATCCTAGGCCGAATTCGGCAGATCTCGTCTGCCTAACCGGGCTCTTGAGCCTCGATCGCGGCCATATCGTCGTCCGACAGGCCGAAATGATGGCCGATCTCGTGGATCAGGACGTGGCGGACGATATGACCGAGGCTTTCGTCGTGCTCGGCCCAATAGTCCAGGATCGGCCGGCGGTAGAGCCAGACCATGTTGGGCAGCCGCGCCACGTCGCCAAAACTCTGCTGCGGCAGGCCGACGCCCTGGAACAGGCCGAGCAGGTCGAACTCGCTCTCGCATGCCATCTCGTCCAGGACTTCCTCGGTGGGGAAGTCGTCGACGCGGATGATCACGCCCTCGCACAGCCTACGAAACTCCGCCGGCAGGCGTTCGAACACGTCGTGCGCCATCGCTTCCATCTCGGCCAGCGAGGGCGCTTTCAATTCCGTCCACATGGGCTTCTCATAGCGTGGGTTTCGCGGCGATGCATCCGGCTTTATAAGCGCGGCGAGGTTGACGGGCGCCGTCAAAACGGGGAGCCTAGGGCCTCGAAATGGACGTTCAGATGGGCGGAAAAATGCGAGCGAAAACAGCGCTGACGCTACTGTGCATGGGGTTGTTTTCGCAGTTTTGCGTTGGCGCGGAGGCCCAGACCGCGGCTCCCGGGATCAGGCTGGCCCAGGCGGCCTCGCGAGACGATCTCCCGCCGCCGCGCAAGCGGGCCCCGGCGCGCCTGCGCGTCACGCCCTATTACAGTCCGGATGGCGTCTATCCCCGTTACAATCCCGGTCCCGATGCGGTGCGCGAGTGCAACGCCACCTATGTGCAGGAATATCGCCCCAGCGGCACGGTGATCGTGCCGCATATGAGCTGCTACTGGCGCCGGGGCTGATACGAGCGCGATGCCGTCGCGCGCCTGAGGCGGAGGTCGTCATGACGAGATGGTTCGCATTGGCGGTTGCTGTCGGGCTTGTCGCAGGCCTGCCTCACGCGTCCGCTGCGCACAGGGTGACGAAGCTGCCCGATGCGTCGGCCGGGCGCGCGGTGTTCGACGGGCGCCGACATGTGCGGTCCGATGTCGTGCGATACGCCCCGCGTCCTGATCCGCATTACTACGCGCGGCCGGTCTACTACCGTCCTTATCCCTACGGCGTGCCCGCACCCTTCGTGCTCGGCTTCAGGCCGTGGTGACGACGTCGCGGCGCGGCGCAGTGCACGTCGTTCATTCATGAGGCATTCACGTCGCTGTCCCTAATTTAATCTTGGGAGCGACTGCTAATGAACACGGATGACGCGAGCCGGGAGCGAGCGTCGCAACTCCGCTGTCCAGATTCAGGGAGAAGTCGATGCTGAGGATATTGGGTCTCAGGGCAAGCCCGATGCGCTTGCTCGGAATTGCGACCGCCGCGACGCTGATGCTGTCGGCCGGAACCACGCGTCGTGCTGAGGCGATGACCCCGATCAATCCGACGGCGTTGCCTGCGGCGAAGGCCGCAAGTGACGACGTGATCCCGGTTCGCCACGGTGGTGGCGGCGGTGGGCATGGTGGTGGCGGTCATGGCGGCGGCTTCCATGGCGGCGGCGGTTTCCACGGTGGAGGCGGCTTCCACGGTGGCGGAGGACATATCGGTGGCTTCCGCGGCGGTGGTTTCCACGCTGGTGGTTTCCGCGCCGCGCCCGCCTTTCATGGCGGCGGCTATCGCTACGGCGGAATTCATCATTACGGCGGCTATCACCGCTACGGCGGCTATCGCCCTGCCTATTACGGCCATCGCCATTTCCATCGGCGCTACTACGGCGGCTACTATCCCTATTACAGCCATCCGCGCCGCTGCCGGGTCATCTGGACCTATTACGGCCCGCGCCGCGTCTGCCGCTGGCATCGCTGGCACCATCCGTACCGCTATTGGTGATGTGAGTTGTGTCGTCATGCCCGGGCTTGTCCCGGGCATCCACGATCCTTCTGTGCAAGTCTAGAACGTGGATGGCCGGGACGAGCCCGGCCATGACGGAGAACGTCGGTTAAATCCAATCCTTCAACTTCCACGTCGCCGACGTCCAGCGCGTGAGGTTCTCCAGCTTCCATTGCTTGAACATCGCCGGCGGCCAGCGGCTGAGCTTCGAGGCCTCCTCGACCTCGGGCTTGGCGATCATCCGCAGCGGCGCGGCGCGCCGCCGGTGCTGGGGCGTCGCCGCGCTGATCAGATCGACATATTCAGGCTTGCTGGCCATGAGCTCGTGTCCTCGCGATACCTTCGCGAGGACGCAGTGTCGGCGCTGCCGATTAACGGCGGTTTGCCGCAATCGCTCAAATTGCAGGGAGCGGCTTACCGCCACTCCCTGATGTCGACGAAGTGACCCGCGATCGCCGCGGCTGCGGCCATCGCCGGCGACACCAGATGGGTGCGGCCCTTGAAACCCTGGCGGCCCTCGAAATTGCGATTCGAGGTCGAGGCGCAGCGCTCTTCCGGAGCCAGCTTGTCGGGATTCATCGCGAGGCACATCGAGCAACCGGGCTCGCGCCATTCGAAGCCGGCCTTGATGAAGATCTTGTCCAGACCTTCAGCCTCGGCCTGCTCCTTCACGAGGCCGGAGCCCGGCACGACCATGGCGTTGACGCCGCCTGCGACTTGCTTGCCTTCCGCGATCTTGGCGGCGGCGCGCAGATCCTCGATCCGGCCGTTGGTGCAGGAGCCGATGAAGATGCGGTCGAGCTTGATGTCGGTGATCTTCGTCCCCGCGGTCAGGCCCATATATTTCAGCGCGCGGTGCTTGGAGAGACGCTTGGCCTCGTCCGCGATCTTGTCGGGATCGGGCACGCTGCCGGTGACCGAGATCACGTCTTCAGGACTCGTGCCCCAGGTCACGATCGGCGGCAGCTTCGCCGCATCGAGCCGCAGCTCGTGGTCGAAATGCGCGCCCTCGTCCGAGCGCAACTTCTCCCAGTAACGCATCGCCGCATCCCAGTCGGCGCCCTTCGGTGCCTTCGGGCGGCCGCGCAAGAAGTCGAACGCCTTCTGGTCCGGCGCGACCAGGCCGGCGCGCGCGCCGCCTTCGATCGACATGTTGCAGACCGTCATGCGGCCTTCCATGCTGAGCGCGCGGATCGCGTCGCCGGCGTATTCGAGCACGTAGCCGGTGCCGCCCGCGGTGCCGATCTCGCCGATGATCGCGAGGATGATGTCCTTGCCCGTCACGCCGTCAGGCAATTTGCCGTCGACGGTGACGCGCATGTTCTTCGCCTTCTTCTGGATCAGCGTCTGCGTCGCCAGCACATGCTCGACTTCCGACGTGCCGATGCCGTGCGCGAGCGCGCCGAACGCACCATGCGTCGAGGTGTGGCTGTCACCGCAGACGATGGTGGTGCCGGGCAGCGTGAAGCCCTGCTCGGGGCCGATGACGTGGACGACGCCCTGACGCTTGTCGAACTCGTCGTAATATTCGATGCCGAATTCCTTGGCGTTGTCGGCCAATGCCTTGATCTGCTCGATGCTTTCAGGGTCGGGGTTCGGCTTGCTGCGGTCGGTGGTCGGCACGTTGTGATCGACGACGGCCAGCGTCTTCTCCGGCGCGTGGACCTTGCGGCCGGTGGCGCGCAGGCCTTCGAACGCCTGCGGTGAAGTGACCTCGTGCACCAGATGGCGATCGATATAGAGCAGGCAGGTGCCGTCCTCGGCTTCGTGCACCAGATGGTCGTTCCAGATCTTGTCGTACAATGTGGTCGGCTTGGACATGAGCGTCAGCTCCAGGAATGTGTGTAGAGCGGGTTGCGCGGCTGGCGCGCGGGCAACGAAATCGTCAGCGCAGCTTTTAGGCTGCGCGCGTAAGCTCTGACGTTGCCGAGGTCGCGAAGCGTCCGAAGAACCGGCCGGGCAGCCGCGAGCGATCGTCGATGACGACGCGCTTGACGGGCGAGAGGCTGGTCAAATCTGGAAACATTCCAAGAATATATAGCAGGCCGAACCGGAATCGCGAGGGCTTTGACGCGCACGGCTGACGCAACAAAAAAGCGCGGGGTTTGGCCCCGCGCTCTCGGTAACTCGTCTGTAAGCGGAGCTTACTCGTTGACGGCAGCAGCCGGGCGGTCCTGCTTCTTC
Organism: Bradyrhizobium sp. Kon37; assembly: GCF_055807535.1. Classification (NCBI taxonomy): domain Bacteria; kingdom Pseudomonadati; phylum Pseudomonadota; class Alphaproteobacteria; order Hyphomicrobiales; family Nitrobacteraceae; genus Bradyrhizobium; species Bradyrhizobium sp. Kon37. The sequence goes on along the minus strand of NZ_JBVVOY010000017.1, from coordinate 86,297 downwards.
TCGACGATGCGGGCCGACTTGCCGCGAAGGTTGCGGAGGTAATAGAGCTTGGCGCGACGCACCTTGCCGCGGCGCACCACCTTGATCGAGTCGATCATCGGCGACATCACCGGGAACACGCGCTCCACGCCTTCGCCGTACGAAATCTTGCGCACCGTGAAGCTCTCGTTGAGACCGCCGCCGGAACGGCCGATGCAAACGCCTTCATAGGCCTGCACGCGGGTGCGGTCGCCTTCGACGACCTTCACGTTGACGATCACGGTGTCGCCGGGGCCGAACTCCGGAATCTCCTTGTTGGCGGAGAGCTTGTCGAATTGCTCTTTTTCGAGCTGTTGGATCAGGTTCATGGGTAAATCTCCATCGGCGCGCCCAGCCTTGGAAAACGGGGGCTGCGCGAAATTCGTTTATCCAGCCATTGCGGATGTGGCCGCTGCTATAAGGCAAGCCGGAGCGTTTGTCACCCGTCTGTCTTGTTTTTTGGCGTTTTTTGGCGTCCGGCCCGATTCGGGACTTTGCTCGGGATTTGGGCCCACAAATCCGGTCGCCGGGCCGCCGTCAGGGCCTCGGATTCCGCCCGCCGCCAGCTGGCGACCTTGGCATGGTCGCCAGAGGTCAGGATTTCCGGGATAGGGGTTCCCTCGAACAGCTGCGGGCGGGTGTATTGGGGGTATTCGAGCAGGCCGTCCGAGAAGCTTTCCTCCGTTCCCGAGGCTTCCTTGCCCATCACGCCCGGCAGCAGCCGAACACAGGCGTCGATCAGGGCCAGGGCCGCGATTTCACCACCCGAGAGCACGTAATCCCCGATCGAGACCTCTTCCAGGCCCCGCCCGTCGATCACGCGCTGGTCCACCCCCTCAAACCGCCCGCAGACGATCAGGGGACCCGGGCCCGTGGCGAGCTCCAGGACGCGGGCCTGGGTCAATGGCCGACCCCTCGGGCTCATCAGCAGTTTCGGCCGGTCCGGGCCGATCGCGGCGGCATCGATCGCGGCCGCCAAAACATCGGCCCGAAGCACCATGCCCGGCCCGCCGCCGGCCGGGGTGTCGTCGACGCTGCGGTGGCGGTCGGTGGCCGAGGCCCGGATGTCCCGCGCCTCCAGCTTCCAGAGCCCGCTAGTCAGCGCCCGGCCGGCCAAGCTCACGCCGAGCGGCCCCGGAAACATCTCCGGAAACAGCGTCAGCACCGTCGCGCGCCAGGGTGAGGAGGTGGTCATCGGATCTCAATTATTGTCGTCCCGGACAAGCGGAGCGCAGATCCGGGACCCATAGCCACCGCGCTTCGTTTTGCGACGGCTGGAGCGATCAGCTTAGCCAAAATTCTGGCCTGTGGTTATGGGTCCCGGCCCCCCGTGCGCAAGTTGCGCACTAGGCCGGGACGACTCGGGGAGGAATCCTCCTCTTCGTCATCGCCGTCGTCACCCGCGATTTCCTGCGGCAGCGCGATCACGACGCGGCCGCCGGCGATGTCGACCTCAGGCACCACTGCGTCCGTAAACGGCAGCAGTATTGTAGTGCCTGTGGGCGGCGCGATTTCGATGATGTCGCCGGCGCCGAAATTGTGGATCGCGAGCACGCGGCCGAGCGCATCGCCCGCCGTGGTGACGGCGGCGAGCCCGATCAGATCGGTGTGGTAATATTCACCCTCGTCCGTCGCGGGCAGCTTTTCGCGCGCGACGTAGAGCTCGATGCCGTTGAGGCGCTCGGCCTCATCGCGGGTCGTGACGCCCTTGAACGTCGCAACCAGATGATCCTTGGCCGCGCGCGCCGTTGCAACCTCGAACTGGCGCTTGCCGTCCTTGGACGAGAGCAGACCGTAGCTTCGCACGGCAAATGGATCTTCCGTGAAGGTCCACAGTTTGACCGCGCCGCGCACCCCATGCGCGGCGCCGATCCGCGCGACGCAGACCAGCGCCGGCATGATCTCGCCTTAACCCTTCGCGGCGGCTTCGGCCTGCGCCTTGCGCTCCTTGCGCGGCACGGCCTTTTCCGGATTGCTGCGCGCTTCGCGCTTCTTGACGCCGGCGGCGTCGAGGAAGCGCGACACACGGTCCGACGGCTGCGCGCCCTTGGCGAGCCAGGCCTTCACCTTGTCCATGTCGAGCTTCAGCCGGGTCTCGTTGTCCTTCGGCAGCAGCGGATTGAAATAGCCGAGACGCTCGATGAAGCGGCCATCGCGAGGGAAGCGCGAATCGGCGACGACGACGTGATAGACGGGGCGCTTCTTGGTGCCTGCACGGGCGAGACGGATAACGACGGACATCTAAGTTCTCCTTCAAAGTACGTTTTGTTCGGTTGATTGGTATTCCGCGTTGCGCGAGACCGTTGCGATCTCCCGCGACGAATTCCTCATTTCTTCTTGCCCGGGAAACCGCCGAGACCCGGCAGCATCGGCTTGCCGCTCAGTCCGGTCAGGCCCGGAACGTTCGGCAGACCCTGGCGCAGTCCGGGCGGCAAATCCTTCGGCAGGCTGGGCAGACCTTGTCCGCCACCACCCTGCATCTTTTCCTGCAGCGCCTTCATCTCTTCCGGCGAAGGCGGCTTCATGCCGCCGCCAAAGCCCATCGCCTGCGCGATGCCCGCGAGCGGGCCGCGCTTGCCCGAGCCCATGGCCTTCATCATGTCGGCCATGTTCCGGTGCATCTTCAGCAGCTTGTTGACCTGCTCGACGCTCTGGCCGGAACCTGCGGCGATGCGCTTCTTGCGGCTGGCCTTGAGCAGATCGGGATGACGGCGCTCGTCGCGCGTCATGGAATCGATCACCGCGACCTGGCGCTTCAAGATCTTGTCGTCGATGCCGGCGGCCGCGATCTGGTTCTTCATCTTGGCGATGCCGGGCATCATGCCCATCAGCCCGCTGATGCCGCCCATATTGGCCATCTGCGACAGCTGCTCGCGCATGTCGTTGAGGTCGAACTGACCCTTGCGCATCCGCTCGGCGGTGCGCGCGGCCTTTTCCGCGTCGATGTTGGCGGCGGCGCGTTCGACCAGCGAGACGACGTCGCCCATGCCGAGGATGCGGCCGGCGATACGGTCGGGATGGAAATCCTCCAGCGCGTCGGTCTTTTCACCTGTGCCGAGCAGCTTGATCGGCTTGCCCGTCACCGCGCGCATCGACAGCGCGGCGCCGCCGCGGCCGTCGCCGTCGACACGCGTCAGCACGATGCCGGTGAGGCCGACGCGCTCGTCGAAGGCGCGGGCGAGGTTGACGGCGTCCTGGCCGGTGAGGCTGTCCGCCACCAGCAGCACTTCATGCGGATTTGCGGCGGCTTTGATCGCCGCCGCTTCCGCCATCATCTCTTCGTCGAGCGTGGTGCGGCCGGCGGTGTCGAGCAGCACGACGTCGTAGCCGCCGAGCTTGCCGGCCTCCAGCGCGCGCTTCGCGATCTGCGCCGGCAGCTGCCCGGCGACGATCGGCAGCGTCGGAATGTCGAGATCGCGGCCCAGGACGGCCAGCTGCTCCATCGCCGCGGGACGGTAGATGTCGAGCGAGGCCATCAGCACCTTGCGCTTGTCGCGCTGGACCATGCGACGGGCGAGCTTTGCGGTGGTGGTGGTCTTGCCGGAGCCTTGCAGGCCGACCATCATGATCGGCACCGGCGGCACGGAATTGATGTCGATGGTCTGGCTTTCGGCGCCGAGCGTGTTGATCAGCTCGTCATGGACGATCTTGACCACCATCTGGCCTGGCGTCACCGACTTGACGACGGTGGCGCCGATCGCCTGCTCGCGGACCCGCTCGGTGAAGCTGCGCACCACCTCTAACGCGACGTCGGCTTCCAGCAGCGCGCGGCGCACCTCGCGCATGGCGGCGTCGACGTCCTTTTCGGTCAGCGCACCGCGCCCCGTCAGACGATCGAGAATGCCGCCAAGCCGTTCCGACAGATTGTCGAACAATGCCGTTGTCCTGTTGCTGTCCTCCCGATGGGAGGAGCACTCCGTTACTCACCGCTGTCATGCCCCGCGAAGGCGCGGGGGATGACCACTCACTTGGGCAAGCGATCTTCCAAACACCTTTACGCCCGAGGGCGCATCGCGCTGTCGGGCGTTGGCCTCTGGCCTCTGGGGTCAGTGGGCGGGTCGAAAAGAAAGCCTTTCCGAGAAAGTGGGCGGGTTAAACGCCGCTGCCGCCCGAAAGTCAAGGAAAGTTAGGGTGGCCGGGGCCGCTTTGGAAGGCAAGGCCTTGAAAAGATGAACTTTCCGGCGGCGGGTTCCTTTTCCGCAGACCCCGCCCATATAGCGGTGATGTCCTGCCCCTCCGACCATCCCTGAAGCCAGATCCGTGCCGATCACCCGCCGCCGCCTTTTCGGACTGCTCGCCGGTGCCGGCGCATTGGTCGGCGTGCCCTCCCTTTGGATGTCCCGCATGAAAACCTATGACGGCCCGGTCTCCGACCATTTCGACGGCCTGAACTTCTTCGATCCGGACGGCGTGCCGCCGAAATCGCTTCGTGAGGTCCTGCGCTGGCAATTCGGCGGCAAGCGGCAGCGCGCGAGCTGGCCGGATTGGGCGCCGAGCCCCCATGCCGACGCCCCGCCGGACCGCGTCGACGGCGACAAGGTGCGGCTCTCTTTCGTCGGCCACGCCAGCTGGCTGATCCAGACCGGCGGCCTCAATATTCTCGTCGATCCCGTCTGGTCGACGCGGGTCTCGCCCGTCAGCTTCGCCGGGCCGAAGCGGCACAACGATCCCGGCATTGCGTTCGACAAGCTGCCGAAGATCGATGTCGTGCTGGTCTCGCACGGCCATTACGATCATCTCGACATGGCGACGCTGTCGCGGCTCGCCAAGAATTTTGCCCCGCGTGTGGTGACCCCGCTCGGCAATGACGTCACGATGCGCAGCACCGATGCGACGATCAAGGTGGAAGCGTTCGACTGGCACGATCGCGTCGAGCTCGGCGGCGGTATCGCCGTGACGCTGGTGCCGACCCGGCACTGGTCGGCGCGCGGCATGTTCGATCGCAACAAGGCGCTGTGGGCGAGTTTCGTGCTGGAGACGCCGGCGGGGAAAATCTATGTCGTCTGCGATTCCGGCTATGGCGATGGCGGGCATTTCCGCCGCGTCGCCGAGAAGCACGGCCCGTTGCGCCTGGCGATCCTCCCGATCGGCGCCTACGAGCCGCGCTGGTTCATGCGCGACCAGCACATGAATCCGGAGGATGCGGTGAAGGCGCTGGCGGATTGCGGCGCGCAGGAAGCACTCGGGCATCACCACGGCACGTTTCAGCTGACCGACGAAGCAATCGATGCGCCGGCGAAGGCCTTGGTCGAGGCACTCGATGCCGCCAAGGTTCCGCAGGAGCGGTTCGTGGCGATGAAGCCGGGGCAGGTGGTGGAGGTTTAGGTTCGTCGTCGCTGCTAACTCCGCTGTCGTCCCGGCGAAGGCCGGGACCCATAACCACCGAATGCGATTTGGCGAAGATGGGTCAATGCCATCTCGCGCCATAACTTCTTCTGAGGAGTATGGGTCCCGGCCTGCGCCGGGACGACACCGTTGTTGTAGCAGGCACTGTGCCTCTTACGCCCTCACTGCCCCTGCTTGATCGCCCAGCTCACATTCACCGTCACCGCCAGCGTTTCCTCGCCGGGCGCAACGGCCGCGCCGCCTGCGGCCATCGGCGCTGCGGCCATGCGCCCCTTGAACAGCGGCATCGGGGCGCCGCCTTCGGACACGCTGAGCGGCGCGCCGAGCGTGACTCCGGTAGTCTTGGCGTAGATCTCAGCTTTGCGGCGGGCGTCTGCGACGGCCTTCTCGCGGGCATCGTCGAGCAGTTTCGAGGCCTGCGTCACCTCGAAGGAGATGTTGCCGATATCGTTGGCGCCGGCGCCGACCAGCGTGTCGATGATGGCGGCGACCTTGGTCACGTCGCGGATCTTCACGGTGACGCGGTTGGAGGCGCGGAAGCCGACCACGGGCGAGGCACCGGTGGATTTATTCTGGCCGTATTGCGGCTGCAGCGACAGCCGCGAGGTCTGGTAATCCTTCTCGTCAATGCCTGCGCCCTTCAGCGCCAGCAGCACCTTGCCCATCGCGGCGTTGTTGGCGTCGGAGGCTTCCTTCGCCGACTTGGCGTCGTTGCCGACGCCGGCATCGATCTGCGCCAGATCAGGCGCGGCGGAGATCGTGGCTTCGCCGCTCACCGAAATCGCTGACGGAAAATCGTCGGCGAGCGCAGGCGCTGCGAGCAGCGCGGCGGCAAAGGACGTGACAAGGGAGGTCAAAAGGATGGCAGGCTTTTTCATCGGTCTCACTTCAGCGGCACGAATACATTGATCACGAGCTTGTCCTCGGCCGTCTTCAGGGGATCGGTGAGGTATTCCTCGATGAAGGTGTCCTTGGCTTCCAGCTTCTTGTCGTCGAGGTGGTTGGTGATCGCCTCGTAGGTGTTGTCCATGTTGTCGTAGGAGCCGCGATGGACGAATTTCAGCGCCTTGCCCTCCGGCGATTTGCCGACGCTCATGTCCTTGGGCAGGTTCTTCGGGTCCTGCTCGACCGGGATTTCGGCTAAGAAGGTGAAGCCGGTGTCGTCGGTCGAGGTGTAGACGATCATCGAATTGCCGGCGTGCTTGATGCCCTGCTTGTCCAGCAGCGTGTTCAGTGCCTTGAAGGCGTCGATCAGTGTGTCGAAGGCAGAGTCCCAATTGGCAGTGCCCTTGACCATCACGACCTTCTTGGGCTCGAGCGTGGTCTCCTGTCCAAAGGGATCGGCCGTCTGCACGGGAGCCGGCGTCGCGGCGGCAGCCGGGGGCGGAGTGGCCGGGCTGGGTGAGGCACTGGCGGCGGGCGAGGGCGAGGTTGCCGGGGACGTTGCAGGCGACATTGAAGGGCTTGGCGAGGCGCTGGCCGCCGGCGAGGGCGTGGCAACGGGTGCAGCGCTCGCGGCCGGGGCAGGCGAAGCTGACGGGGCCGGCGAGGGGCTCGCTGATGCGGCCGGCGCCGGGCTCGGCGTTTGGGCCAGCGTGGCCGACAGACCAAACGACAAGGCCGCTGCCGGAATCAGCGCGGCCAAAGCGAGACGACGAAACCTGAACATTTTTATTCTCCCCAATAGCTTATCCGCCAAGGCCTTACGTCCCCGAGGCCTTAACCCGGCCGCACGTCCCGGTTTGCGCGAATTGCGCCGTTCTAACACGCGAGCGCCGAATTCGTCCCATGACAGATGCGTCATGGCAGCGTCCTGGCTCTCGGCGGCAAATCACTGGCCAAGAGGGCCAAGGATCGCCATATAAGGCGGGCGAAATTCGGGAATTTTCATGAGCGCGCTGGCCAACCACGCATTTGCCAAGATGAACGGCATCGGCAACGAGATCGTCGTTGTCGACATGCGCGATTCCACCTCGAAGGTCACCGCGGACGATGCCCGCGCGGTGGCATCGGCGCGAGGCGGCGTGACCTACGACCAGCTCATGGTGCTGCAGAAGCCGCGCTTCGAGGGCACCGAAGCTTTCATCAGCATCTACAACAGTGACGGCTCCGAGGCCGGCGCCTGCGGCAACGGCATGCGCTGCGTGGTGCGGCGCATCTTCGAGAAGACCGGCCAGACCAATGCGACGTTCGAGACGGCCGCGGGCCTGCTCAATGCCTGGCAGGGTCCGGCGCCGGAGCTTTATACGGTGGACATGGGCGCGCCAAAATTCGGCTGGCAGGACATTCCGCTCGACCAGGAATTCCGCGATACCCGCTACATCGAATTGCAGATCGGCCCGATCGACAACCCGATCCTGCATTCGCCCTCGGTGGTCAGCATGGGCAATCCGCATGCGATCTTCTGGGTCGATGACGTCAACGCCTACGACCTCGAGCGTTTCGGTCCGCTGCTGGAAAACCATCCGATCTTCCCCGAGCGCGCCAACATCACGCTCGCCCACATCGTCGATCCCCAGCACATCACGATCCGCACCTGGGAGCGCGGCGCCGGCCTGACCAGGGCCTGCGGCTCGGCCGCATGTGCCACGGCGGTCGCGGCGGCGCGGCTGAAGCGCGCCGAGCGCAATGTCGAGATCACGCTGCCCGGCGGCAAGCTCGGGATCGAATGGCGCGAGCGCGACGATCACGTGCTGATGACGGGCACGGCGACCTTCGAATATGAAGGCCGTTTCGATCCGGCGCTGTTCGCGCCGGTCGGCTGATGACCGTCGATATCGTCACCTTCGGCTGCCGCCTCAATGCCTTCGAGGCCGAGGTGATCCGCCGCGAGGCGGAAGGCGCGGGGCTCTCCGACACCATCGTCATCAACAGCTGCGCCGTCACCAATGAGGCGGTGGCGCAGGCGCGCCAGTCGATCCGCAAATTGAAGCGCGAGCGGCCCGGAGCGCGCATCGTCGTCACCGGTTGCGCGGCGCAGACGCAAAGCGGCATGTTCGCCGAGATGGCCGAGGTCGATCGCGTCGTCGGCAATGACGACAAGATGCGCTCGTCCGCATGGCGCGAGGCGCGTGCGGCGTTCGATCTCGGTGCGGGCGAAAAAATCGCCGTCAGCGACATCATGGCGGTGAAGGAGATGGCGCCGCATCTCGTCGACGGCTTTGCGAGCGGCCTGCCGCGCGTGTTCGTGCAGGTGCAGAACGGCTGCGACCATCGCTGCACCTTCTGCATCATTCCGTTCGGGCGCGGCAATTCGCGCTCGGTGCCGATGGGCGGGGTGGTCGATCAGGTCCGGGCATTGGTCGAGCGCGGCCATGCCGAGATCGTGCTGACCGGCGTCGATCTCACCAGCTACGGCGCCGACCTGCCGGGCGCGCCGAAACTCGGCATGCTGACGAAGCAGATTTTGCGGCATGTGCCGGAGCTAAGGCGCCTGCGCATCTCCTCGATCGATTCGATCGAGGCAGACAGCGATCTGTTGGATGCCATCGCCGAGGATTCGCGGCTGATGCCGCATCTGCACCTGTCGCTGCAGTCCGGTGACGACATGATCTTGAAGCGGATGAAGCGGCGGCATACGCGCGGCGACGCCATCGCGTTCTGCGACCAGGTCCGTCGCCTGCGCCCGGATATCGCGCTGGGTGCCGACATCATTGCCGGCTTTCCGACCGAGACCGAGGAGATGTTCTCGCGCTCGCTCGATCTGGTTGACGAATGCGGCCTGATCTTCCTCCACGTCTTCCCCTATTCGCCGCGTCCCGGCACGCCGGCCGCGCGGATGCCGCAGGTGGCGGGCGGTGCAATCAAGGAGCGTGCGAAGCGGCTACGCGCGGCCGGTGACGCTGCGCTTCTGCAGCGGCTGCAAACCGAGATCGGCGCCACGCGTGAGGTGCTGATCGAGAGCGACGGCCAGGGACGCACGCAGCATTATCTGCCGGTGGCGATTGCGGGCGAGCGTATCGGCAGCGTCGTGCCGCTGCGGATCGCGGGCAGTGATGGCGCGCGGCTGACGGTGTGACGGTTCCTTCCCTTCTCCCCATGTGGGAGAAGGTGGCGCGAAGCGCCGGATGAGGGGTTGCTTCCGCGTACTCAACTCAATGTGGACTCGCGGAGAGAGACCCCTCACCCGTCTCGCCGCTGCGCGGCGAGCCACCCTCTCCCACAAGGGGAGAGGGAAAAACTATAACGCCCGCACCTGCCAGAACCGCAGCGTCCGCCGCGCATTCTCCGGGGTCATGCGCGCGTAGTTGCTTTGAGCCCTTGCGATATCGGCCGGCTTCATCGCGCCGCTCGCAAAGCGGCTCTGAAGCACGGCCGCGGTGGTTTCCCAGCTGAGCTGCGCCGCCTTGCACGGCACCAGCAGGCCGTCCTCGCGCAGGCTTTGCATCAGCGGGCGAATCACTTCGACGGTCGATCCCGACAATGCCGCCAATGCGGCCACCGCTTCTTCATAACGCCGCTGCGTTGCGAAGCCGAGCAGCGTCGCTTCGCTGAGCTGGCCGGTCGCCTTCAGGCCTGCGACAGCGCGCTTGGCACCTTCGAAATCGCGGACCCCCGACATCTCGCGCTCGACACCGACGGTGACGGCGGCGATCGCGGTCTGGATCTCCTCGAACAGATGCGGCGGCGCGCGTGACAACAGCCGGGTCCGCACGGCATCGCTCGCCGAGCGCAGCAATTGACGGCGCAGGTCTGACGGCAGATCGACGCGGACGCCGACGCTGACCGCGAGTTCGGGATCGGCCTCGGCCTGTCCGACGATGACGGCAAATCCGTTTCCGGACACGCGCGCGCCGGGATTGGCGGCGAGCCGCCGGCTGACGCTGGGATAGCGCCGCGCCAGCAATGCATCGGTGACGATCTCCTTCAGCCACCAGCGCCCGGCGACCGCGAGCAGATGCGGCTCGCCCTTGCTGGATGCGATCTGCACCAGCGCGCCGTCATCGAGGCGCGCGGATTCCTGCAGCACGGGACCGGCGATGCGGATTTCGTCATTGTTAGCGAGGCGGCGAATGACCGATGGCGGCGCCTGCGCGATCGGCGCGAGCTGCGCGCTGATCTCGGCGAGCGCTACGCGCGCGCCCATGTCGGCGATGGCCCGGAGCTCGATGGTGCCGATCAGGCGATCCAGCACATCGTCAAACAGTGCGATCTGCTCGTCATCGAAACTGCCGGCGGAGGACAGGAACAGGTCGGTGACACGGCGGGCGGTCGCCAGGCCCTTTTCCGCGGAGCCAGTCCGAAGCGCGGACTCGACCTCGTCGATGATCGATAATTCGGCCGTGGACATGACGCGCAGCTCGTCCTGAGCAGATTGACGGAAGCTTGTTCTAAGCAACCGCTATCATTAGCGACGAGCACTGAACGTTTCGTAAACTATAGGGAGCGCTGCGCGGCCTCCTCACCATGAGGAGCGAGCAGTTGGGCTACTCCCCGTTCCACCCGCAGGCGCGGAGCCGCTCGTGCATGTGGGGCGGGGCCGGCGCCACCACGCGAACCGGCTCCTTGTTGCGGGAGATCGGCACCACGATCTCGCGGGAATGCAGGTGCAGCTTCGGCTCGCCGAAGCGCGGGCCGTTGCCGTAAATGTTATCGCCGAAGATCGGCCAGCCGGTCGCCGACGAATGCACCCGCAATTGATGGGTCCGTCCGGTCACCGGTTCCATGGCGAGCCAGGTCAGGCCGTCGCCCCGGCCCATCACCTTCCAGTTGGTGGTGGCCTTCTGGCCCTCGGGATCGGGCTTCTGCCACCAGCCGCGCTCGGCATTGAGCCGTCCGAGCGGCATGTCGATGGTGCCTTCGTCCTCGGTGGGGCCGCCCTCGACGATGGTCCAGTAGGTCTTGCCGATCTTGCCATGCTTGAACAGCAGGCCGAGCGAGGCCGTCGCCTTGCGATGGCGGCCGAGCACCAGGCAACCGGAGGTGTCCTTGTCCAGCCGGTGGGCCAGCACCGGCGGCCGCGGCAGGCCGAAACGGAGCGCGTCGAAGGAGGTTTCCAGATTGGCGCCGCCCTTGGGTCCGCGATGCACCGGCAGGCCGGCCGGCTTGTCGATGACCAGCATCAATCCGTCGCGATGGAGCACGCGGCCTAAGATTTCGTCGGCGGTCAATTCGGGAACATCGAGCAATTGCAAGACTTTCGTTATCGGCGAGACTTTCGGTCAAGACTTTCGTTTGCGAGCCGGAACGGCTAACACACCGCCACCATGAACGATACCACCCCCGAGACCCCCAAGCTGAGCTGGTGGCGCCGCCTGTCCGACGGGCTGAAGCGCACCTCGTCCTCGCTCGGGACCGCGGTCGCCGACCTCGTCACCAAGCGCAAGCTCGACCGCGCCATGCTCGACGACATCGAGGACGTGCTGCTGCGCGCCGACCTCGGCACCTCGGTCGCGGTGCGGATCGCGGATGCGGTTGGCACGGGGCGCTATGACAAGGCGATCTCGGCGGACGAGGTCAAGGACGTCGTCGCGACCGAGGTCGAGAAGGTGCTGGCGGCGGTGGCCAAGCCGCTCGAGATCGACGCCGGCAAGAAGCCGTTCGTCATCCTCGTGGTCGGCGTCAACGGCTCCGGCAAGACCACCACCATCGGGAAACTCTCGCAAAAATTCGCATCCGAAGGCCGCAAGGTGATGCTGGCCGCCGGCGACACGTTTCGCGCCGCAGCGATCGAACAGCTCAAGGTCTGGGGCGAACGCACGAAGACGCCCGTCATATCGGGTGCGCAGGGCTCGGATTCGGCGAGCCTCGCCTTCAACGCGCTGACGGCGGCGAAGGAGCAGGCCGTCGACGTGCTCCTGATCGACACCGCCGGGCGCCTTCAGAACAAGGCCGAGCTGATGAACGAGCTCGAAAAGGTCGTGCGCGTCATCCGCAAGGTGGACGCGACTGCGCCGCATGCGGTGCTGCTGGTGCTGGACGCCACCGTCGGCCAGAACGCACTATCGCAGGTCGAGGCCTTCCATCGCACCGCCGGGGTGACCGGTCTCGTGATGACGAAGCTCGACGGCACCGCCCGCGGCGGCATTCTGGTGGCGCTCGCGGAGAAATTCAAACTGCCGGTGCATTTCATCGGCGTCGGCGAAGGCGTCGACGATCTCGCGCCGTTCACCGCGCGCGATTTCGCCCGCGCGATTGCCGGAATCGAAAGCTGAAGAATGGACAAGACCCAGCCGCACCCGCTGTTCAAGCTTGCCACCGAGCTCGGTCCGCTGCTCGTGTTCTTCTTCGTCAATGCGAAGTTCAATCTGTTCGCCGCGACCGGCGCCTTCATGGTCGCGATCGTTGCGGCGATGATCGCCTCCTATGTGGTGACGCGCCACATCCCGATCATGGCGATCGTGACAGGCGTCATCGTGCTGGTATTCGGCACGCTGACGCTGGTGCTGCATGACGAGACCTTCATCAAGCTCAAGCCGACCATCATCTACGCTTTGTTTGCCGCGATCCTCGGCGGCGGCCTGTTGTTCGGCCGCTCCTTCATCGCCGTGATGTTCGACCAGATGTTCAATCTGACGCCGCAGGGCTGGCGCATCCTGACGCTGCGCTGGGCGCTGTTCTTCGCCGGCATGGCGGTGTTGAACGAGATCGTCTGGCGCACCCAGAGCACCGACTTCTGGGTCAACTTCAAGGTGTTCGGCGTCACGCCGATCACCATGATCTTCGCCATCGCCCAGATGCCGCTGACCAAGCGCTATCACCTCGAGCCGGCGTCGCTGGAAGCGAGCGAGGCCGAGGCGGGGGACGTGCGGAAGGGGTGAGCTCTTTCAGCTCGCTACACACTCAACTGTCATCGCCCGCGAAGGCGGGCGATCCAGTATTCCAGAGACGGCAGTGAGATGCGGAGAGGCCGCGGCGTACTGGATGCCCCGCCTTCGCGGGGCATGACAGCGGTGTGCGAGGCTGACTCCTTTGCTCCGCTCGCAATGACGGTCTTCGCTACGACCCCGCCTTCAACGCCTTCTCCATCTGCGGCAGCAACACCGTCCGCAGATTGTCCGGCGTGATCGGCCCGACCAGCTTGTAGACGATGGTGCCTTCGCGACCGACGACAAAGGTCTCCGGCACGCCATAGACGCCCCATTCGATCGAGGCGCGGCCGTTGGCATCGACGCCGACGTGGCCGAACGGATTGCCGTAGCGCCCCAGGAAGCGCCGCGCATTGTCGGCGGCATCCTTGTAGTTGATGCCGACGAGCTGGAAGCGCTTGTCTTTTGCCAATTCGGTCAGCAGCGGCGCCTCGTCGTGGCACGGCACGCACCAGGACGCCCAGACATTGACGAGGCTGACCTTGCCCTTGAACGCAGCGGGATCGAGGCCGGGGATCTGCGCGTTGTCAGCCTGCAATCCCTCGAGCGGCGGCAGCATGGTCTGCGGCGCGGGACGTCCGATCAGCGCGGACGGGATCCGCGAGGGATCGCCGCTGCCGAGCCGGAACCAGAACAGCAGCGCCAGGCCGATGAAGGCGATCAGCGGCAGCACCATCAGGAAGGTGCGGCGCTGTGGCGGAGCGGACGTCGATTGCTCGCTCATGATTGATCTCTCATACTTGATCTCTCATGGCCGATCGGTCGCGCTACGGCCGGAGCGGCGGGTCACGCCGCTGCGCTCGAGTTCGCGCAGGCGCTGTGTCTGGCTACGATAATCGAGCACGATCCAGCCGATCAGGATCACGACCACAAGGGCGGCCGCGGCATAGGATGTCACGATGAACGACGCGTAGGGACCGAGCGACATGATCATGCAGCCCCGACTTCGTTTGACGTGCTGCCTTCGCGCGAGCCGGTGCCGACTTCTGAAAACGCCACACGGCTTGCCTGCATCATCTGCAGCGAGCGGACACGGCGGCGCAAAATTTCGTTGCGCATAGCCGCGATATGCAGCGTGACGAACAGCAGGGAGAACGCGACCGCCATCACCAGCAGCGGAATCAGAAACGATTTGTCGAGCGACGAGCCACCCATCCGCATCACCGAGGCCGGCTGGTGCAGCGTGTTCCACCAGTCGACCGAGAACTTGATGATGGGCAGGTTGAGCGCGCCGACCAGCGTCAGCACGGCGGCGGCGCGCGCCGCGCGGGAGGGATCGTCGACCGCGCGCCACAGCGCCATCAGGCCGAGATACATCAGGAACAGGATCAGGACCGAGGTCAGCCGCGCGTCCCATTCCCAATAGGTGCCCCACATCGGCCGGCCCCACAGCGATCCGGTCAGCAGCGCGAGGAAGGTGAAGCTGGCACCGATGGGCGCTGCCGCTTTGGCGGCTACGTCGGCGAGCGGATGCCGCCACACCAGCGTGCCCAGCGAGGCAATGCTCATCACGCCCCACACGAACATCGACAGCCAGGCATTGGGCACGTGGATGAACATGATCTTCACCGTCGCGCCCTGCTGATAGTCATCGGGCGCGGTGGCAGACTGATAGAGCCCGATCGCGAGCAGGATGATTGTCGCGGCCGCAAGCCACGGCAGCAGCCGCGCGGTCAGCGCGAGGAACCGTGTGGGGTTGGCGAGGTCGATCAGCGTCATGGTATCCTGATAATCACAGGTAAGCGCTCACGCAATCAGCACGAAAGTCCGCAGCGAAAGTTGATCGGGGTCAAAGTCAGTCCAGCCCATCTCAATCCAGTCCATGCTTCAGGCTCGCCGCGGCCGCGAAGGGGCCAATCACGAGGCTGACCAGCGACAGCGCGCACAGGATCGAGAACGGCGCGCCGAACGTCATGGGGCCGACGATCGCCGCCTGCGAGGCCGCGACCCCGAAGATCAGCACCGGTATCGACAGCGGCAGCACCAGGACCGCCATCAGCAAGCCGCCCCGATGCAGCGTCACCGCCAGCGCCGCACCGATCATCCCGGTAAACGTCAGTGCCGGGGTGCCGGCGAGCAGCGTCAGCGCCACCGCGCCGGTTGCGACCATGTCGAGGTTGAGCAGCAGGCCGAGCACGGGGGTTGCGACGATCAGCGGCAGGCCGGCGGCCAGCCAATGCGCCAGCGCCTTCGCCGCGCAGGCGAGTTCCAGCGGGGTCCGGCTCATCGTGATCAGGTCGAGCGAACCGTCCTCGTGGTCGGCCATGAACAGCCGGTCCAGGGTCAGCAGGCTCGCCAGCAGCGCCCCCAGCCACAGGATCGCCGGCCCGAGCCGCGACAGCAGCGCCAGATCCGGCCCCACCGCAAACGGCATCAGCACCACCACGGTCAGGAAGAACAGCACGCCAATCAACGCCCCGCCGCCGACGCGGAGCGCGATCCGGATGTCCCGGCGAATGAGGGCAGACAGGGCGGTCATGGCGTGACTCTTCGTGGGGAGCGGCTGCGTCTAACGGCTTCGAGCCGCGGGCCCAGTGCGCTCCCTCCCCCCTTGTGGGGGAGGGCGGGGGAGGGGGGTAGCCCCGGGAGAGATGCCGATCGTTCGTCGGCGAGCAGCAACCGATAGCCCGCTTTTTCAGTGCTTGAACCGAAAGAGTGTCGCCCGTGGCACCCCCCTCCCTGACCCTCCCCCACAAGGGGGGAGGGAACGGAGAGATCGGAGTTCGGCCGCTTGGAAAACTGAGGGTCCACGGGAATCATGCCATCCCCCCGATCCGCAGCTCCCGCGAATCGATCCCGAGGGGGGCGTGGGTGGCGGCCACGATCAGGCCGTCGCGGCTGAGGTGCTCGCGCATCAATCCGGAGAACATGTCCTGTCCCGCGACATCCAGCGCCGTGGTCGGCTCGTCCAATAGCCAGACCGGCCGGCGGACGGTCAGCAGGCGGGCCAGCGAGAGCCGGCGGCGCTGGCCGGCGGACAGGAAGGCGGCGGGCAGATCGGCAGCATGGTCAAGCCCGACGGTGGCGAGGCTGTCGCCGGCATCGAAACGCTCGCCGCCCAGGAAATCGGCCCAGAATGTCAGATTCTCCGCCACGCTCAGGGCCGGCTTCAGGGCGTCGCGATGGCCGAGATAGTGGCATTGTTCCGGCAATGTCAGCTCGGAATCGCCTCCGTCCAGCGCGATCGTGCCGCCCGCCGGAATGAGCAGGCCCGCGATCAGCCGCAGCAGCGAGGTCTTGCCCGATCCGTTGCGGCCGACGACCGCCACGGCTTCGCCGGAGCCGGCCCCGAAATCGAGCCCGGCAAACACCTCGCGGCCGCCCCGCACGCATGTGACCCCATGTCCGGAAAGCTGCATCTCGCCTCGTACCAGCCCGCTCAACGTCAGGCCTCAGGAAAACTTGGGGTAGCGTATGGGAATTTTTGGCTCGCGGATTGCCGCGGCACGTTTGTGGCTGTGGCGGCGCGGTTAGAAAGCTTCTATAAGCCCGGAACTACTTGATGCAGCAACTCAACCTGCCCCTGCAAGCGACTCAGCCTGCCTACGCTGACGGTGTTAAAATACCCTGCCGGGTATAACTGACAATTGGGATTTCCTACATGACCTCGCTCGACAGCTTCAAATGCAAAAAGACCCTCAAGGTCGGCGCCAAGACCTATGTCTATTACAGCCTGCCCACGGCCGAGAAGAATGGTCTGAAGGGAATTTCGAAACTCCCCTACTCGATGAAGGTCCTGCTCGAGAACCTGCTCCGCAACGAGGACGGCCGCTCGGTCAAGAAGGCAGATATCGTCGCGGTGTCGAAATGGCTGCGCAAGAAGTCGCTGGAGCATGAGATCGCCTTCCGCCCGGCGCGCGTGCTGATGCAGGATTTCACCGGCGTGCCCGCCGTGGTCGATCTCGCCGCGATGCGCAACGCGATGCAGAAGCTCGGCGGCGATGCCGAGAAGATCAATCCGCTGGTGCCGGTCGACCTCGTCATCGACCACTCCGTGATCGTGAACTTCTTCGGTGACAACAAGGCCTTCGGCAAGAACGTCACCGAGGAATACAAGCAGAACCAGGAGCGCTACGAGTTCCTGAAATGGGGCCAGAAGGCGTTCTCGAATTTCTCCGTCGTGCCGCCCGGCACCGGCATCTGCCATCAGGTCAATCTCGAATATCTCTCCCAGACGGTCTGGACCAAGAAGGAGAAGATGACGGTCGGCAAGAAGACCGGCACCTTCGAGGTCGCCTATCCCGACTCGCTGGTCGGCACCGATTCCCACACCACCATGGTCAACGGTCTTGCCGTGCTCGGCTGGGGCGTCGGCGGCATTGAGGCGGAAGCCTGCATGCTCGGCCAGCCGCTGTCGATGCTGCTGCCCAACGTCGTCGGCTTCAAGCTGAAGGGCGCGATGAAGGAAGGCGTCACCGCGACCGACCTCGTGCTGACCGTGACGCAGATGCTGCGCAAGCTTGGCGTCGTCGGCAAGTTCGTCGAGTTCTTCGGCCCCGGCCTCGACCATCTCTCGGTCGCCGACAAGGCGACGATCGCCAACATGGCGCCCGAATATGGCGCGACCTGCGGCTTCTTCCCGGTCGATGCCGCCGCGCTCGATTATCTCAAGACCTCCGGCCGCGCCTCGGCGCGCGTCGCGCTGGTGCAGGCCTATGCGAAGGCGCAAGGACTGTTCCGCACCGCCAAGTCGCCCGATCCGGTGTTCACGGAGACGCTGACGCTCGACCTCGGCGACGTCGTGCCCTCGATGGCCGGCCCGAAGCGCCCCGAAGGCCGCATTGCGCTGCCGTCCGTGGCCGAGGGCTTCTCGCTCGCGCTCGCCAGCGAATACAAGAAGGCCGAGGAGCCGGAGAAGCGCTTCTCCGTTGACGGCAAGAAGTTCGACATTGGCCATGGCGACGTCGTGATCGCCGCGATCACCTCCTGCACCAACACCTCGAACCCGAGCGTGCTGATCGGCGCCGGTCTGCTGGCGCGCAACGCCGCCGCGAAGGGCCTCAAGGCCAAGCCGTGGGTGAAGACCTCGCTCGCCCCGGGCAGCCAGGTCGTGGCCGCCTATCTCGCCGATTCCGGCCTCCAGGCCGATCTCGACAAGGTTGGCTTCAACCTGGTCGGCTTCGGCTGCACCACCTGCATCGGTAATTCCGGTCCGCTGCCGGAGGAGATTTCGAAGTCGATCAACGACAACGGCATCGTCGCGGCTGCGGTGCTCTCCGGTAACCGCAACTTCGAAGGCCGCGTCTCGCCGGACGTGCAGGCGAACTATCTGGCCTCACCGCCGCTCGTGGTCGCTCACGCGCTCGCGGGCACCGTCACCAAGAACCTCGCTGTCGAGCCGCTCGGTGAAGGCAAGGACGGCAAGCCGGTCTACCTGAAGGACATCTGGCCGACGACGAAGGAGATCAACGCCTTCATGAAGAAGTTCGTGACCGCGGCGATCTTCAAGAAGAAGTATGCCGATGTGTTCAAGGGCGACACCAATTGGCGCAAGATCAAGACGGTCGAGAGCGAAACCTATCGCTGGAACATGAGCTCGACCTATGTGCAGAACCCGCCCTATTTCGAAGGCATGAAGAAGGAGCCGGAGCCGGTCACCGACATCGTCGAGGCCCGCATCCTCGCCATGTTCGGCGACAAGATCACCACCGACCACATCTCGCCGGCCGGTTCGATCAAGCTCACCTCGCCCGCCGGCAAATATCTCAGCGAGCACCAGGTGCGTCCGGCCGACTTCAACCAGTACGGCACGCGCCGCGGCAACCACGAAGTCATGATGCGCGGCACCTTCGCCAATATCCGCATCAAGAATTTTATGCTCAAGGGCGCGGATGGAAATATCCCTGAGGGCGGTCTGACAAAACACTGGCCCGACGGCGAGCAGATGTCGATCTACGACGCCGCGATGAAGTACCAGCAGGAGCAGGTGCCGCTGGTGGTGTTCGCCGGCGCCGAATACGGCAACGGCTCCTCGCGCGACTGGGCCGCGAAGGGCACGCGTCTGCTCGGCGTGCGTGCCGTGATCTGCCAGAGCTTCGAGCGCATCCACCGCTCCAATTTGGTCGGCATGGGCGTGCTGCCGCTGACCTTCGAGGACGGCACCTCCTGGTCCTCGCTCGGCCTGAAGGGCGACGAGAAGGTCACCCTGCGTGGTCTCATCGGCGATCTGAAGCCGCGCCAGAAGCTGACCGCCGAGATCGTCTCCGGCGACGGTTCGCTGCAGCGCGTTTCGCTGCTCTGCCGCATCGATACGCTGGACGAGCTCGAATACTACCGCAACGGCGGCATCCTGCACTACGTGCTGCGCAAGCTCGCGGCGTAAGCGCGGATTTGTGAACGGTGGCTCACTGCGAAGTGAGTAGTAGGTTACACGAAGGCGGCCTATCACAAGGCCGCCTTCACGCGTTTGCGGCAGGCTTCAGATGGGCCCGCCCGGCGGAGAACCTCACGCTTTGGACGGTTACTTTGGCGGACGAAAGTGCGAGGCCCGTAAGACTACGGTGACCATCCGGCGGTAAGATTTCCCTCTCACGAGCAATGGTGTGCGGCGTTCGACATGACAACAATGACGGCTTCTCATCTGGTTTCACGCAACGTGATCTCGAGGTGGTCCGGCGCCCTCTGGTCGGGTGCTCTTGGTCTCTGTGCGATCGTCGCCGTCATTCGTCCTGCCGAGGCTGACCCCCGCGCCGTTGTCGAATTGTTTACCTCGCAGGGCTGCTCCTCCTGCCCGCCGGCCGACAAGATCATCGGCGACCTCGCCCGCGATCCCTCGATCATCGCGCTGAGCATGCCGATCGACTATTGGGACTATCTCGGCTGGAAGGACACATTGGCCGATTCGCGCTTCTCTGCACGGCAGCGTGCCTACTCGCGCATGCGCGGCGACCGCGAAGTCTACACGCCGCAGGTCGTGGTCAACGGCTCCACGCATGTCGTCGGCAGCGACCGCACCGGCATCGAAAGCGCGATCGGCAAAACCGACAAGGGCACGGGCGTGATGAGCGTGCCGGTGACGATGTCGCTCGCGGGCAAGCAGATCAACGTCTCGGTGGCCGCGAGCAACGAGCCGACGGCGTCCCACGGCGAGGTCTGGATCTGCTCGATTGCGAAGTCGGTGCCGATCGCGATCAGCCGCGGTGAAAATCGCGGACAGCAGGTGATCTATCACAACGTGGTGCGCAATCTGCTGAAGGTCGGCGACTGGACCGGCCGTCCGGAAAGCTGGACGGTGCCGATCGAGAACCTCACGCGCGACGGCGTCGACGGTGCTGTGGTCTATGTCCAGGACGGCAGCCGGGAAAAGCCGGGCCCGATGCTGGGCGCGGCGTATACGTCGCTGCACTAACGCGCACACTTCGAATCTTCCGATTCAAGCACACTCTCAATCCTCATGTGAGGAGCGCGCTCTTGCGCGCGTGGCGGACGATGCTGCGCATCGCCGCGAGAACCATGCAGGCCTTGCTGAGGCAGCTCGGCCTCGATCCTTCGAGACGCCGCTTCGCGGCTCCTCAGGATGAGGGGAGGGAGTGTTCTCGCTGATGAGGAAAAAGTCCGTCGAAGCGGAAACATCCCGACACAAACAAAACCGACCCCAAACAAAAAAGGACCAACTCGCGTTGGCCCTCCTTGTCGTGCGAACAGACCCGATCCTAACGGCCCCGGGGGGCTGGGGGCTGAGGAATCCGGAACCGAAAGGACCGGGTCAACGCACATAGGTCTTTTCGCAATGCAGGGCGGCAGTCGCTTGGCGGAAAAGCGGCGACACTATGATTCCTGCTAACGATCCCGTGACGGTTTGCCGCGACAGAGTTCCACCGCTGCGTGTGGGCGGATCTGCTCCGATTCGAGTCCTTACAGGGCCCCTTGCGGTGGGGAACAGTTGGCGCGATCATGCAACTGTCATGATCCGCGGTTCCGGGGACGGTCTTCGCGGACGCGGTCATGCTGATGCGACAGGAGGCGGCCTATGAGTCTGTCGGAGGATGCCGATCCGAGCGAACAGCGCGGGGCGGCGCGCCCCGCCGCTTCGAATGCGCAACTGAGCCGCGTGACGTTCAACCGGCTCGAGCTGCACCGTATTCTCAATCTCTACGGCCGGATGGTCGCCGACGGCGAGTGGCGCGACTACGCCATCGACTTCCTCAGGGATCGCGCCGTGTTCTCGGTCTTTCGCCGCGCGTCGGAAGTGCCGATCTATCGTATCGAGAAGGATCCGCGTCTCGCGCGCAAGCAGGGCATGTACAGCGTGATCTCGGCGACGGGTCTGATCCTGCGCCGCGGCCACGAGCTCGAGCGCGTGCTCCTGGTGATCGATCGCAAGCTGGCGGTGGTGTAGCGGCGCGCTCGGTGCTGTAGGGTGGGCAAAGGCGCATCGCGCCGTGCCCACCATCTTTCGTCAAACGCGTTGGCTATGGTGGGCACGCTTCGCTTTGCCCACCCTACGAGACCTATTTTGCCGGCACGCTCTTCGCGCCCTCACCAAGATCCCGCTGCATCATCACCGTGTCCAGCCAGCGGCCGAATTTCAGCCCGACGCTGGGATGCGTGCCGATCATCTTGAAGCCGCCTTTGGTGTGCACGCCGATCGAGCCGGCATTGGCGGAATCGCCGATCACGGCGATCATCTGGCGGAAGCCGCGCGCCTCGCATTCAACGATCAGCCGCTCCAGCAGGAGCGCTCCGAGGCCGCGGCGGTGGAATGCTGGATCGAGATAGATCGAGTTCTCGACCGTGAAGCGGTAGGCCGGTCGCGGCCGGTAGGCGCCGGCATAGGCGTAGCCGGCGACGCGCCCGTCGAGGATGGCGACGAAATAGGGATAGCCGCCGTCGATCAGCGTTCGGTAGCGGCGCGTCATCTCGGCGAGGTCGGGCGGCTCCAGCTCGAACGTCGCGGTGCCCTCGCGGACAGCCTGCTGGTAGATGGCGGTGATGGCGGGAAGGTCGGCCTCAGTGGTGGGCCTGATTTCGGGTGCGGACATGGGGCAAGATTAGAGCCTTCCCGGGACGACTGGAAGAGGCAACGGTGCTTCCTCATACTCCGTCATTGCGAGGAGCCCTTGCGACGAAGCAATCCAGAAATGCACCGGCGGAGGGACTCTGGATTGCTTCGCTGCGCTCGCAATGACGCTGGGTGTGGAGAGGCCAGCCCAAACAAAAACCCCGGCCTTTCGGCCGGGGCTGGTGTCGTCGCTATGGCTGGCGCTTAGTCGCGCTGGCCGAGGAGCTGCAGGAGCAGCGTGAACAGGTTGATGAAGTTCAGGTACAGCGACAGCGCGCCGGTGATGGCCGCACGCTCTGCGATGTCACCGCCGGCCGAGGCGTAGCCGTAGATGTAGTCGTTCTTCAGCCGCTGGGTATCCCAGGCGGTGAGGCCCGCGAACACCAGCACGCCGACCACCGACACGACGAACTGCAGCACCGAGCTCGCCAGGAACAGGTTCACCAGGCTCGCGATGACGATGCCGATCAGGCCCATGAACAGGAACGAACCCATTCCGCTCATGTCACGCTTGGTGGTGTAGCCGTAGAGGCTGAGCGCGCCGAAGGTCGCCGCGGTGATGAAGAACACCCGCACGATCGAGGTGTGCGTGAACACCAGGAAGATCGAGGACAGCGAGACGCCCATCAGCGCCGCGAACACCCAGAACAGGATCTGGGCGGTCGAGGGAGCGAGACGGTTGATGCCCGCCGAGATCACGAACACCATCGCGAGCGGCGCGAGCATGAACAGCCACTTCAGCGGGCTGACGAACATCGCGTAGCCGAACGGCGTCAGGAACAGCTTGCCGACGCGGACGGCTTCCGGGGTCGGAACATCCGTCACGGCGGCCATGTAGACGCCGAGCGCGGCAAGGCCTGTGATGGCCAGGCCGATGCTCATGTAGTTGTAGATGCGCAGCATGTAGGCGCGCAGGCCGGCATCGACCGTCGCGGCGTCAACACGCCCGGCGGCCCTGCCGAAAGGAGAAGCGTAATTGCGGTCTAGGTCCGACATGGTCGAATTCCCGTTGGTTGGTCCGGTCCGGCATGAGGGTCGCCATGCCGCCGGTTCGTCAAATTCTATCTCGGATACCGATGTCTGCCGACTAAATTTTGGCTAACAATCGGGGCTCCGAACCCATTCGATATGTGGGAAACTAACACATCCGCTGCAACCGTCCACGCGCGGCTGAATGTCGCCCTTCCCTGCAATCCTGGCGAGCGGACGTGGTTAATCGCTGGAATCGTGCGATTTCGCTCCCGCGCACCCGCCCGCTACCATTTGTCACAAATTCCGCAACACCGTGGCAGGCTTTTTGTTCAACGCCAGCAGCGTGCCGGCGAGACCCAGGCCGACCGTGACGACCAAGGCAGCCGCGACCACGCCGGCGGCGCTGCCGCCCTGCCAGACGAAGGTGAGGGTCATCAGCCGGGTCACGATCATCCAAGCCGCGACGCTGCCGGCGAAAACGCCGAACATTGCGGTGGCAAGTCCGATCAGGAGGTATTCGAGGGCATAGGCGCCGAGCAGCCGCAGCCGGGTCGCGCCCAGGGTCTTGAGGATCACCGCATCGTAGACCCGGTGGCGATGGCCGGCGGCGAGCGCGCCGCCCAAAACCAGGATCGCCGAGATCAGGGTCACCGCGCTGGCGCCGCGGATTGCCAGCGCCAGGTTGGTCACGACCGAGCCGACCGTCTCCATCACCTCGCGCACGCGCACGCTCGTCACCATCGGATAGGCGTCAGCGACATCCTTGATGATCTTGCCGTCGCCGGCCGCATCGCCGCCGGCTTCCGTCAGCGTCGCGATGTGGGTGTGCGGGGCACCCTTGAATGCGTTCGGCGAAAACACGAGGACGAAATTGATGCCGAGGCCCTGCCAGTCGATCGTGCGCAGATTGCTGATCTTCGCGGGGATGTCGCGGCCGAGGATATTGACCACGACCTCGTCGCCGAGCTTGAGGCCGAGTCCGTCCGCGATCTTCTTCTCCATCGAGACCAGCGGCGGCCCGGAATAATCGGCGCTCCACCACTCGCCCTCGACCACCTTGGAGCCTTTCGGCAGCTCGGCGGTATAAGTCAGGCCACGGTCGCTCTGCAGCACCCACTCGGAATCGGTGCTGGGCTTGAGCTCCTCGGCGCGGACGCCGCGGGCTCCGACTATGCGCCCGCGCAGCATCGGCACGTCATCGACCTTCGCGCCAGGGGCGATCTGGCGCAGATATGAGTCGAACTGCTCGGCCTGCGTGCTCGGAATGTCGATGAAGAAGAACGATGGCGCGTGCTCGGGCAGTGCCGCCAGGAACTGCCGGCGCAGATTGCCGTCGATCTGGGTGATGGTGACGAGCACGGCGAGCCCGAGGCCCAGCGACAGCACGACGGAGGGCGTCAGCGCGCCCGGCCGGTGGATGTTGCCGATCGCAAGTCGCAGCATCGGCCAGCGCGTGCGCGGCAGCCGCCGCGCGATCGTCATCAACAGCGCGGCAATGCCGCGCAGCAGCGCGAACACGACCACGGAGGAGGCCACGAACACCGCGGCGATGCGCTTGTCGAAGGACAGCCCGATCACGACCGCGATGAGCAGCGCGATCACGACGGCCATGAAGACGAGATAACTCCAGCGTGGCCGATGCCATTCGGAGCTGATGGTGTCGCGGAACAGGGCGGCCACCGGCACGTCGTGCACCCGCCCGAGCGGCCACAGGCCGAAGGCAAGCGCCGTGAGCAGCCCATAGACGAACGACAGCGCGAGCTCGTCGGCATGCACCGCCGGCACCACCGGCAGCGGCAGCAGCTTGCCGAACAGGCCGACGATCGCGAAGGGCATCGCGGCGCCGAGCGCGAGGCCGATCGCCGAGCCGATCGCTGCGAGCAGCAGAACCTGGGCGAGATAGATGCCGAACACGTCGCGCCCCGTGGCGCCGACGGCCTTGAAGGCCGCGATCACCTCGAGCTTGTGGTCGATATGGGCCTTGACGGCATTGGCGACACCGACGCCGCCGACCAGCAGCGCGGCGAGGCCGACCAGCGTCAGGAACTGCGTGAAGCGGTTGATGTTGCGCTCGAGCTGCGGCGAGGCATTGGAGCGGCTGCGGACCTCCCAGCCGGCCTGCGGCGCGGCGTTGCGGGCGTCCGCGATGAAGGCGTCGGTGGCGCGCTCGCTATTGGCGATCTCCGGCAGCTTCACACGATAGACCCAGCGCACCAGGCTGCCGGGCTGGACCAGCCCGGTGGCGCGAAGGCCCGCCTCGCTGATCAGGAAGCGCGGGCCGAAGCCGATGCCGCCGGCGAGCTTGTCAGGCTCGGTTTCGACGGCGCTGCGGATCTGGAACGTGGCAGCCCCGACGGTGACGCGATCGCCGGTCTTGAGCGACAGCCGCGCCAGCAGTGTCGGATCGGCGGCCGCTCCGAACGCGCCGTCGCGCTCCGCGAGCAGGTCGGACATCGGCAGCGGTGGCGCCAGCGTCAACTGGCCGAGCATCGGATAGGTGTCGTCGACCGCCTTCATCTCGACCAGCGCCAGCTTGCCCTCGGCCGAGCGCGCCATGCCGCGCAGTGTGGCGGCGCTCGAGACGGTGCCGCGCGAACGCAGGAAGGCGACTTCCTCCGGCTTCGCCTCGCGCTGAAACAAGACGAACGACACGTCGCCGCCGAGCAGCGTACGGCCCTCGCGGGCGAGGCCGTCGCTCAGGCTGGCCGAGACCGAGCCGACGCCGGCGATCGCCATCACGCCGAGCGCGATGCAGGCAATGAAGACGTAGAAGCCGCGCAGGCCGCCGCGTAATTCGCGCAGCGCGTAGCGCAACGACAGCGCGACGCCGTTGGGCTTCGCGAACGGTTCGGCAGCAGCGCTCATGCCGGCGCCGACTGTGTGTCGATGCGCCCGGAGCGCAGGCGGATCACGCGATCGCAGCGATGCGCGAGCGAGGAATCATGCGTGACCAGCACCAGTGTCATGCCGCGCTCGGCATGCTTGCTGAACAGGAGGTCGACGATCTGTTGTCCCGTGGCTTCGTCGAGATTGCCGGTGGGCTCGTCGGCAACGAGGATCGCGGGGTCGGGTGCCAGCGCGCGGGCCAGCGCGACGCGCTGCTGCTCGCCGCCGGAGAGCTGCGTCGGATAATGATGCAGACGGTCGCCGAGCCCGACTGATTGCAGCTCCTGCGCCGCGCGCTTTGCGGCGTCGGGATTGCCGGCGAGCTCGAGCGGCACCGCGACGTTCTCCAGCGCCGTCATGGTCGGGATCAGATGGAAGGACTGGAAAACGATGCCGACCTGGCGGCCGCGGAAGCGGGCCAGCGCGTCCTCGTCGAGGGCATTGAAAGGCGTGCCGCTGACCACCACCTCTCCGCTATCAGGACGCTCCAGCCCCGCCATCACCATCAGCAGCGTGGATTTGCCCGAGCCTGACGGGCCGATCAGGCCGATCGTCTCGCTCCGGCCCACGCGCAAGCTGATATCCTTGAGAATGTGAACGCGTGCCGCGCCCGTGCCCAATGACAGATTGACGTTGGAGATGGCGATGGTGTCCGCCGAGCTGTCGGCGAGCGAAGAGGAAGAGATGCGAGTATCCATGGTCCGGTCATATGGCAACTCCGCACGCGCGGTCGAGAGGCGTTACGGATTGTTCATGCACATAGCCGTGTTGATGTTCGCTTTGATGACGGTCGCAAATCCGGCATGGGCCGAGGCGGCGAAGCCGATCAAGCTGGTGGTTCTCGGCGATTCCCTGAGCGCCGGCCTCGGCCTCCCGGCCCAGCACGCGTTCCCCACCAAGCTTCAAAAAGCCTTGCAAGACAAAGGCATAGAGGTCGGCATGACCAATGCCGGGGTCTCCGGCGACACCTCCTCGGGTGGCCGTGACCGGCTCGACTGGTCGGTCCCCGACGGAACCGACGGCGTGATCATCGAGCTCGGCGCCAACGATGCGCTGCGCGGCATCGATCCCGATTTGACGCGCGCCGCGCTGAGCGAGATCGTCCAGCGCCTCCAGGCGCGCAAGATCGCGGTGATGCTGTGCGGCATGCTGGCGCCGCCGAATTACGGCGCGGACTATGCCGCGCGCTTCAATTCGATTTATCCGGATCTGGCGAAAAAATTCGGCCTGCCGCTCTATCCGTTTTTTCTCGACGGTGTCGCGGCCGATGCCAAGCTCAACCAGGCCGACGGCATTCATCCGACCGCGGCCGGCGTCGACATCATCGTCAAGAATATCTTGCCCACGGTTGAGGCATTCATTGGCACGATAGCTGAGCAGCGGCGTTGAAAAGCAGGCAGCGCCGACCGTAACTCCCAGGGTTTTACCGGGGTGAGGCGCGCGATGCTTCGCAGAGTCACACAACTGCGATAGGAATTGAGGTACCGGTGATTCGTCGCCGGCTCTAAAATTTGGATATGATCTTGCCTTGGGATCTTGCCCTCGGATCATGCCCAAGCATCGGGAGTGCGAAACGATGCCGCGTTTGTTCACTGGTCTGGAAATTCCGGCCGAGATTGGCCAGTCGCTTTCCAATTTGCGGGGCGGCCTTCCCGGCGCCCGCTGGATCGATCCCGAAAATTATCACGTCACCCTGCGCTTCATCGGCAATATCGACGGCATGTCCGCCAACGAGATCGCCTCGATGCTGTTTCGCGTCGACCGCAAGCCGTTCGAGGTGAAGGTGCAGGGTTTACAGAGTTTCGGCGGACGCAAGCCGCGCGCGGTGGTCGCCACCATCGTGCCGAGCAAGCCGCTGATGGAATTGCAGGCCGAGCTCGAGCGCCTGATGCAGCGGATCGGCCTCGACCCTGAAGGCCGCAAGTTCATCCCGCATGTCACGCTGGCCCGGCTGCACGACGCCACCGACCGCGACGTCGCCGATTATCTCTCGCTGCGCGGCTATTTTCCCAGCAAGGCGTTCACGGCCGAACGTTTCGTGCTGTTCTCGTCTCGCGCCTCCACCGGCGGCGGCCCCTATGTGGTCGAGGACGCCTACGAGCTGTGTGAGTGAGTCTGGCTCGCAGAAGATGGAGCGACGCCGACCCATATGGCGCGTAGATGCCTAGCATCGACTGAAGTCAGAATGGCAATCCGTGTTCGTCGTATCCAACTATTTCGTCGGGCATCCGGTCGGCTAATACAGGCAGCTCGCTCCAGCGTCGACGGATTGCGGCCATATCCTCCAAAAGAGCAGTTTTGCAGTACTGATTGTCGATGCGCCTGAGGCGCTCTTCGATAGCTCGCGTCGTAGCAAGGGCAACCGTCTCGCCAGTGAGTTGCGCCAGACGCCTCGCGAGACGTTCGACCTCGGAGTCCTCGATACTAAGGGCCATGCCAGGAACCTCGAAGTAGTCGCTTTAGCCCTGTGATATCTCAATTATTCGCCTCCGACCACGTGGATGTGGGTGCGCGCATAAGCCTTTGCGCCAATACGGAGTTGCAATTTCCGCTCATCTCTGGCGGTAAAGAGCATGCTCTCGACCCCCAGTTCCTCATTTCGCGAGGCCTATCAGGCCCAGATCGCGTCCGGCGCGATCGAGCCCGATGCCGCCCAGGCCGAAATTGCCGACGCCTATGCGGCGCTCGATCAGCGGCTCGCCGATTACAAGCCGGCGCGCAAGCAGGGCCTGCTCAGCCGCCTGTTCAGCAGCGACAAGGACGAGGCGCCGCACGGGCTCTACGTCCATGGCGAGGTCGGTCGCGGCAAGACCATGCTGATGGATCTGTTCTTCCAGCACTCGACCGTCGAGCACAAGCGGCGCGCGCATTTCCACGAATTCATGGCCGAGGTGCACGAGCGCATCTACGATTTTCGCCAGGGCATCGCGCGCGGCGAGATCGCCGACGGCGACGTCATCGCGCTGACCGCGCATGCGATCTTCGAGGAGAGCTGGCTGCTCTGTTTCGACGAATTCCACGTCACCGACATCGCGGACGCGATGATCCTCGGCCGCCTGTTCGCAAAGCTGCTGGAGCTCGGCACCGTGGTGGTCGCGACCTCCAACGTCGCGCCTGACGACCTCTACACGGGTGGTCTGAACCGTTCGCTGTTCCTTCCCTTCATCAGGCAGATCACCGACCACATGGACGTGCTGCGGCTCGACGCGCGCACCGACTTCCGGCTGGAAAAGCTTCAGGGCGTGCCGATGTGGCTGACGCCGGCGGACACTGACGCGGACGCCGCGCTCGACCGTGCCTGGTCGAAGATGTCAGGCGGCGCCAAATGCAAGTCGCGGGATATTTCGATCAAGGGCCGCATCCTGCACGTGCCGTGCTCGGCCCACGGCGTGGCGCGCTTCGCGTTCGCCGATCTCTGCGAGAAGCCGCTCGGCGCATCCGACTATCTCAGGCTGGCGCACGATTATCACACCATCCTGGTCGACCATATTCCAGTGATGGACATCTCCCAGCGCAACGCCGCCAAGCGTTTCATCACGCTGATCGACACGCTCTATGACAATGCCGTGAAGCTGATGGCCTCGGCCGATGCCAACCCGATCTCGCTCTATCTTGCCAACGAGGGCAACGAGGCCAACGAGTTCAAGCGCACCGCCTCGCGCCTGATCGAAATGAGCTCGGAATCCTATCTGGCGCTGCCCCACGGCCGCAAGGATTCGACCGCCAGCGGCTCGACCAAAGGTTTGGTTGAGACTTAAAGGGTCCGGTGGAGACTTAAGTCCTATTTGCCAGCGCTGTCATTCCGGGCTCGGCGCTTCCCAAGCCCCGGAATGACGGGGATGCGCTTGAATACGCGGCAAGCCCGACAATTGGGCAACCCGTGACTTGAACGGGGGAGGCGAAAGGGATAACCACCCGTCTCAGTTTTCCCCTCCTTACGTGTCTAAAGGACAGGCTCACATGGCGCGCGACAAGATTGCTTTGATTGGCTCCGGTCAGATCGGCGGAACGCTGGCTCATCTCATCGGCCTGAAAGAGCTGGGCGACGTGGTGATGTTCGACATCGCCGAGGGCGTGCCGCAGGGCAAGGCGCTCGACATCGCACAGTCCTCGCCGGTCGACGGCTTTGACGCGCACTACACCGGCGCCAACTCCTACGAGGCGCTCGACAACGCAAAGGTCTGCATCGTCACCGCCGGCGTGCCGCGCAAGCCCGGCATGAGCCGCGACGACCTCCTCTCCATCAACCTCAAGGTCATGGAACAGGTCGGCGCCGGCATCAAGAAATACGCCCCCGACGCTTTCGTCATCTGCATCACCAACCCGCTCGACGCGATGGTCTGGGCGCTGCAGAAGGCCAGCGGCCTGCCGCACAAGAAGGTCGTCGGCATGGCCGGCGTGCTGGATTCGTCGCGCTTCCGCTACTTCCTGGCCGACGAGTTCAACGTTTCGGTCGAAGACGTCACCGCCTTCGTGCTGGGCGGCCATGGCGACACCATGGTGCCGCTGGTAAAATACTCCACTGTCGCCGGCATCCCGCTGCCCGATCTCGTCAAGATGGGCTGGACCTCGCAGGCGCGCCTCGACGAGATCGTCGACCGCACCCGCAACGGCGGCGCCGAGATCGTCAACCTGCTCAAAACCGGCTCGGCTTTCTACGCGCCGGCGGCTTCCGCGATCGCGATGGCCGAGAGCTATCTGCGTGACAAGAAGCGCGTGCTGGCCTCGGCCGCCTATTTGAACGGCGAATACGGCGTGAAGGACATGTATGTCGGCGTGCCCGTCGTGATCGGCTCCAAGGGCGTCGAGCGCGTCGTCGAGATCGAGCTCGTCGGCAAGGACCGCGAAGCCTTCGACAAGTCGGTCGGCGCGGTGCAGGGTCTGGTTGACGCCTGCAAGAAGATCGCACCCGACCTTCTGGGCCGCTAAGGTCGAAACATTCCGCCGAAGATCGAAAACCGGTCTTCGGCGGTTTCATTTCCGGGGTCCGCCAAACCTTGTTTAAGGTTGGGGCGGGTCCTGGTCCGCAAGTCCAGAGATCGATGTCAGAGAATCCGGGTTGCAGTTCCTGTGGTATATGGTATGCCAGCCACAAGACTGAGGTGGGCCTACGAGGTCACCGCCCGCGGGTTCAGGGAGCGACCAAATGAATATCCATGAATATCAGGCCAAAGCGCTGCTGAACGAGTTCGGCGTCGCGATCTCCAAGGGCGTTCCGGTCCTGAAGGCCGCTGATGCGGACGCGGCGGCAAAGGCCCTTCCGGGCCCCGTCTGGGTCGTGAAGAGCCAGATCCACGCCGGCGGCCGCGGCAAGGGCAAGTTCAAGGAAGCATCCGCCGGCGACAAGGGCGGCGTGCGCATCGCCAAGTCGGCCGCGGAGGTTTCCGAATTCGCCAAGCAGATGCTCGGCGCCACGCTCGTCACCATCCAGACCGGCCCCGCCGGCAAGCAGGTCAACCGCCTCTACATCGAGGACGGCTCCGACATCGACAAGGAATTCTACCTCTCGATCCTGGTCGATCGCGAGACCTCCCGCGTCTCCTTCGTGGTGTCGACCGAGGGCGGCGTCAACATCGAGGACGTCGCGCACAACAGCCCTGAGAAGATCGTGACCTTCTCGATCGATCCCGCGACCGGCATCATGGGCCATCACGGCCGCACCGTCGCGAACGCGCTAAAACTCTCCGGCGATCTCGCCAAGCAGGCCGAGAAGCTCACCGCGCAGCTTTACGCTGCGTTCGTCGCCAAGGACATGTCGATGCTGGAGATCAACCCGCTGGTCGTGACCAAGCAGGGTCAGCTCCGCGTGCTCGACGCCAAGGTGTCGTTCGACGACAACGCCTTGTTCCGTCACCCCGAGGTGCTCGCGCTGCGCGACGAGACCGAGGAAGACGCCAAGGAAATCGAGGCCTCGAAATACGACCTCAACTACGTCACCCTCGACGGCAACATCGGCTGCATGGTCAACGGCGCCGGCCTCGCGATGGCGACGATGGACATCATCAAGCTCTACGGCATGGCGCCGGCGAACTTCCTCGACGTCGGCGGCAGCGCCAGCAAGGAAAAGGTCGCGGCCGCGTTCAAGATCATCACGGCCGATCCCAACGTGAAGGGCATCCTGGTCAACATCTTCGGTGGCATCATGAAGTGCGACGTGATCGCCGAGGGCGTCACGGCCGCCGTTCGTGAAGTCGGCCTCAGCGTGCCGCTGGTGGTTCGCCTCGAAGGCACCAACGTCGAGCTGGGCAAGAAGATCATCCGCGAGTCCGGACTGAACGTGGTGCCGGCCGACAATCTCGACGACGCCGCGCAGAAGATCGTGAAGGCCGTCAAGGGAGGCTGAGGCCATGACCCAGGACCATCTCGCTGCATCATCCCCGCTGCCGGAGCACGCGCGTCTTGCCGCGTTCGCCGGTGAATGGAATGGCGAAGAGGTGGTCTTTCCGTCGCGCTGGACGGAGGGCGGAACGGCGACTTCTCGCGTCGTGGCCCACATGGATCTCAACGGCTTCTATCTGATCCAGGACTCGGTCCAGACCCGCGACGGCAAGCAGAGCTTCGCCACCCACGGCATCTTCACCTTCGACCGCGAAGACCGGACCTACAAATTGTTCTGGTACGATTCGCTCGGCTACACGCCGCCCTCGCCCGCCTCCGGCGGCTGGGTCGGCAAGACCCTGACGCTGGTGCGCGGCTCGCTCCGCGGCAATGCGCGCCACGTCTATGAAATCATCAACGACGATTCCTATTCGTTGAAGATCCAGTTCTCGCCGGACGCGGAAGGCTGGGCCGACGTGCTCACCGGCGTCTACCGCCGCATCCACTGACCTCTCACTCGTTAGTTTCGCGAAAGCAGACATCATGTCCATCCTGATCGACAAGAACACCAAGGTCATCTGCCAGGGCTTTACCGGCAAGAACGGCACCTTCCATTCGGAGGCCGCGATTGCCTATGGCACCAAGATGGTCGGCGGCACTTCGCCCGGCAAAGGCGGCGCGACGCATCTGGGCCTGCCGGTGTTCGACACCGTGCGCGAGGCGCGTGAGAAGACTGGTGCCGACGCGTCGGTGATCTATGTGCCGCCGCCGGGCGCGGCCGACGCGATCTGCGAAGCCATCGACGCCGAGATCCCGCTGATCGTCTGCATCACGGAAGGTATCCCGGTCATCGACATGGTCAGGGTGAAGCGTTCGCTGGCCGGCTCCAAGTCGCGCCTGATCGGGCCGAACTGCCCGGGCGTCATGACCGCCGGCGAGTGCAAGATCGGCATCATGCCGGCCAACATCTTCAAGACCGGCAGCGTCGGCATCGTCTCGCGCTCGGGCACCCTGACCTACGAAGCCGTGTTCCA
Source organism: Bradyrhizobium sp. Kon37 (assembly GCF_055807535.1). Lineage (NCBI taxonomy): Bacteria > Pseudomonadati > Pseudomonadota > Alphaproteobacteria > Hyphomicrobiales > Nitrobacteraceae > Bradyrhizobium > Bradyrhizobium sp. Kon37. The sequence goes on along the minus strand of NZ_JBVVOY010000017.1, from coordinate 52,914 downwards.
GACCACCCAGGAAGGCCTCGGCCAGACCACCGCGGTCGGCATCGGCGGCGACCCGGTCAAGGGAACCGAGTTCATCGACGTGCTGGAAATGCTGCTCGGCGACCCCAAGACCGAGTCGATCATCATGATCGGCGAAATCGGCGGTTCCGCCGAGGAGGACGCCGCCCAGTTCCTCAAGGACGAGGCCAAGCGCGGCCGCAAGAAGCCGATGGTCGGTTTCATCGCCGGTGTCACGGCCCCTCCCGGCCGCCGCATGGGCCACGCCGGCGCGATCATTTCGGGCGGCAAGGGCGACGCCGGCTCCAAGACCGACGCGATGAAATCGGCAGGAATTACAGTGTCTCCGTCTCCCGCTCGCCTTGGCCACACGCTTGCCGAAAAATTGAAGGGCTGATTCACTCCTTCGTAATTTTCCGGGCGAAGTTTCGCAGCAAATAGGGTAAATGGTGCCTGTCGCGCTGGTCCTCTGCCGGGGAGCCCAGCGCCAGCGCCGTTTGTTATGCGCGAACCGAAATCGCCAGGAACTCAAGCATGTCTCGCCAAGACGCGAACGCAGCCTTTGCCCTCTCCTCCTTTTTGCAGGGCACCAACGCCACCTACATCGACGAAATCTACGCCCGCTACGAGAGGGACCCGTCCTCGGTGGATGCCGAGTGGCAGGACTTCTTCAAGAGCCTCAACGACCAGCCGGGTGACATCAGCAAGAACGCCCAAGGCCCGTCCTGGGAGCGCGCCAACTGGCCGCTGACCCCGCAAGACGATCTGACCTCCGCGCTCGACGGCAATTGGGCGGAAGTCGAGAAGACGGTCGGAGCCAAGATCGCCGCCAAGGCGCAGGCGAAGAGCGGCGACAAGGGTGGCGGCCTCTCCTCCGCCGACCTGCTCCAGGCCACCCGCGACTCGGTCCGAGCGCTGATGCTGATCCGGTCCTATCGCATGCGCGGCCACTTCCACGCCAAGCTCGATCCGCTCGGCATCGAAGCCCAGCGCAACCGCGAAGAGCTCGATCCGCGGACCTACGGCTTCAGCGAAGCCGATTTCGACCGCAAGATCTTCCTCGACCATGTGCTCGGTCTTGAATACGCCAGCCTGCGGGAAATCACCGCGATCTGCGAGCGCACCTACTGCCAGACGCTCGGCGTCGAGTTCATGCACATCACCAACGCGGCGCAGAAGGCCTGGATTCAGGAACGCATCGAGGGGCCCGACAAGGAAATCTCCTTCACCCGCGAAGGCCGCCGCGCCATCCTGATGAAGCTGGTCGAAGCCGAAGGTTTCGAGAAATTCTGCGACACCAAATTCACCGGCACCAAGCGCTTCGGCCTGGACGGTGCTGAATCGCTGATCCCCGCGCTCGAGCAGATCATCAAGCGCGGCGGCAATCTCGGCGTGAAGGAGGTCGTGCTGGGCATGCCGCATCGCGGCCGCCTCAACGTGCTGACCCAGGTGATGGGCAAGCCGCATCGCGCGCTGTTCCACGAGTTCAAGGGCGGTTCGGCCAATCCTGATGCGGTCGAAGGCTCGGGCGACGTCAAATATCACCTCGGCGCGTCCTCGGACCGCGAGTTCGACGGCAACCGCATCCATCTGTCGCTGACCGCCAACCCCTCGCATCTCGAGATCGTCGATCCCGTCGTGCTTGGAAAAGTCCGCGCCAAGCAGGACCAGCACGGCGATCCGCCGGATATGCGCATCTCGGTGATGCCGCTGCTGATGCATGGCGACGCTGCGTTCGCCGGCCAGGGCGTGGTCGCCGAATGTTTCGGCCTGTCGGACCTGAAGGGCTACCGCACCGGCGGCTCCGTGCACTTCATCGTCAACAACCAGATCGGCTTCACCACCTATCCGCGTTATTCGCGTTCGTCGCCGTACCCGTCCGACGTGGCGAAGATGATCGACGCGCCGATCTTCCACGTCAACGGCGATGATCCGGAAGCCGTCGTGTTCGCGGCCAAGGTCGCGACCGAGTTCCGGCAGAAATTCCACAAGCCCGTCGTCATCGACATGTTCTGCTACCGCAGGCATGGCCACAACGAGGGCGACGAGCCGGCTTTCACCCAGCCGGTGATGTACAAGAAGATCGCGGCCCATCCGTCGACGCTCGAGCTCTACGCCCGCCGTCTCATCAGCGAAGGCGTGCTGACCGAGGGCGAGGTCGAGAAGGCCAAGGCGGACTGGCGCGCGCGGCTCGATGCCGAGCTCGAGGCCGGCTCCGGCTACAAGCCCAACAAGGCCGACTGGCTCGACGGCAAATGGGCCGGCTTCAAGATCGCCGATCAGGAAGAAGATGCGCGGCGTGGCGTCACCGGCGTCGACATCACCGCACTGAAGGACATCGGCCGCAAGATCACCAAGGTGCCGGATGGTTTCCGCGTCCACCGCACCATCCAGCGCTTCCTCGAAAACCGCGCCAAGGCGATCGACGGCGGCACGGGCATCGACTGGGCGACCGGCGAGGCGCTGGCGTTCTGCACGCTGCTCAACGAGAACCACCATGTCCGCCTGTCCGGACAGGATTCGGAGCGCGGTACCTTCTCGCAGCGCCACTCGGTCCTGATCGACCAGGAAGACGAGAGCCGCTACACGCCGTTCAACCATCTCGGTCACGAGCAGGGCCATTACGAGGTCATCAACTCGCTGCTGTCGGAAGAAGCCGTGCTCGGCTTCGAATACGGTTACTCGCTCGCCGAGCCGAACACGTTGACCCTGTGGGAAGCGCAGTTCGGCGACTTCGCCAACGGCGCGCAGGTCGTGTTCGACCAGTTCATCTCCTCGGGTGAGCGCAAATGGCTGCGCATGTCCGGCCTCGTCTGCCTCCTGCCGCATGGCTATGAAGGCCAGGGACCGGAGCACTCCTCGGCGCGTCTGGAGCGTTATCTCCAGATGTGCGCGGAAGACAACATGCAGGTGGTCTATCCGACCACGCCGGCGAACTACTTCCACGTGCTGCGCCGGCAGCTCCACCGCGAGATCCGCAAGCCGCTGATCGTGATGACGCCGAAGTCGCTGCTGCGTCACAAGCGGGCGGTGTCGCGTCTCGAGGAGCTCGCGAAGGGAACGACCTTCCACCGCATCCTCTATGACGACGCCCAGATGCTGCCGAGCGAAGCGATCAAGCTCGTTCCCGACGAGAAGATCCGCCGCATCGTGCTCTGCTCGGGCAAGGTCTATTACGACCTCTACGAGGAGCGCGAGAAGCGCGGCATGGACGACATCTATCTGATGCGCATCGAGCAGCTCTATCCGGTGCCGCTGAAGGCGCTGGTGGCCGAGCTGTCGCGCTTCAAGAAGGCCGAAGTGGTGTGGTGCCAGGAAGAGCCCCGCAATATGGGTGCCTGGCACTTCATCGAGCCCTATCTGGAATGGGTGCTGAACCAGGTGAACGGTGTGAGCCGGCGTCCGCGTTATGTCGGCCGCGCCGCCTCCGCCGCGACCGCGACGGGTCTGATGTCGAAGCATCAGGCGCAGTTGAAGGCGTTCCTGGACGAGGCATTGAGCTGAGAAGTTTTTTGGACGTCGTCATGCCCCGCGAAGGCGGGGCATCCAGTATTCCGCGCCGCTCGTCTTAATCACGAAAGTCACGGCGTACTGGATTGCCCGCCTTCGCGGGCAATGACGTATGAAATTCCCGACCGCATTGGCGATCTCCTTAAGGAAAAGACCATGACTGAAATTCGTGTGCCGACCCTCGGCGAATCCGTCACCGAGGCCACCATCGGCCGCTGGTTCAAGAAGGCCGGCGATGCTGTCGCCGTTGACGAGCCCTTGGTGGAGCTCGAGACCGACAAGGTCACCATTGAGGTCCCGGCGCCGTCCGCGGGCACGCTAAGCGAGATCATCGCCGCAGATGGCACGACCGTTGCGGTCGGTGCGCTGCTCGGCCAGATTACCGAAGGCGCCGCCGGCGCTGCCAAGCCGGCGCCCGCTGCGCCCGCCAAGCCCGCGGCTGCCGCTCCTGCCGTCGCTGCTGCGGCTGCTCCCGCTGCGGCGAAGGCGCCGCCGGCCGATGCGCCGCTCGCCCCGTCCGTGCGCAAGCTCTCGGCCGAGACCGGCATCGACGCCTCGACCGTTCCCGGCTCCGGCAAGGACGGCCGTGTCACCAAGGGCGACATGCTCGCCGCGATCGAGCGTGCGGCCTCGGCGCCGACCCCGGTCAACCAGCCGGCCGCAGCGGTTCAGGTCCGCGCACCCTCGCCGGCCGATGACGCCGCCCGCGAAGAGCGCGTCAAGATGACCCGGCTGCGCCAGACCATCGCGCGCCGCCTCAAGGACGTGCAGAACACCGCCGCGATGCTCACGACCTTCAACGAGGTCGACATGACCAACGTCATGGCGCTGCGTGCGCACTACAAGGATGCGTTCGAGAAGAAGCACGGCAGCAAGCTCGGCTTCATGGGCTTCTTCACCAAGGCCGTCGTGCAGGGGCTGAAGGACATCCCGGCCGTCAACGCGGAGATCGACGGCACCGACCTGATCTACAAGAACTACTATCACATCGGCGTCGCCGTCGGCACCGACAAGGGCCTTGTCGTGCCCGTGGTGCGCGACTGCGACAACAAGTCGATCGCGGACATCGAGAAGGGCATCGCCGATTTCGGCCGCCGCGCCCGCGATGGCCAGCTCAAGATCGACGAGATGCAGGGCGGCACCTTCACCATCACCAATGGCGGCATCTACGGCTCGCTGATGTCGACCCCGATCCTGAACGCGCCGCAGTCCGGCATCCTCGGCATGCACAAGATCCAGGAGCGGCCGATGGTCGTCGGCGGCAAGATCGAGGTCCGCCCGATGATGTATCTGGCGCTGTCCTACGATCACCGCGTCATCGACGGCAAGGAAGCCGTGACCTTCCTGGTTCGCGTCAAGGAAAGCCTGGAAGATCCCGCGCGCCTGGTGCTCGATCTCTGATCCCTGATGCTCTGCGAGCGCCGTCGCCTTTCGCGACGGCGCGTGTCGAACCATGGAGGCACGCGTGACCGATAAAGTCGTTGTCATCACCGGCGGCAGCCGCGGTATTGGCCGCGCGACTGCGATCGCGGCGGCCGCTCGCGGCTTCCGAATCGTCGTCGGCTATGCCAGCAACAAGACGGCCGCCGATGAGGTGGTCGCGGAGATCGCGGCCAGCAACGGCAAGGCCATCGCGGTGAAATGCGACGTCGCCGAGGAAAGCGACATCCTTGCGCTGTTCAAGGCCGCGGACGCGTTCGGCACGCTCGGCGCGCTCGTCAACAATGGCGGTATCGTCGGGACCAGCGGCGTGCGCGTCGACGAGATGTCGGCCGAGCGCATCCAGCGCGTGATGGCGGTCAACGTCACCGGCTCCATTCTCTGCGCGCGCGAAGCGGTGAAGCGGATGTCGACCAAGCATGGGGGCCAGGGCGGCGTCATCGTCAATCTGTCATCGGTTGCCGCCAAGCTCGGCGCGCCGAACACCTATGTCGATTATGCCGCGTCCAAGGGCGCGATCGATTCCTTCACCGTCGGCCTCGGCTATGAGGTTGCCGGCGAGGGCATTCGCGTCGCGGGCATCCGGCCCGGCCTGATCGACACCGAAATCCACGCTGCCGGCGGTGAGCCCGACCGCGCCCATCGTCTGGCCCATATGGTGCCGATGAAGCGCGTCGGTACTGCCGATGAAGTCGCCAATGCCATCGTCTGGCTGATGTCGGACGATGCCTCCTACGTCACCTCAGCCATTCTCGATGTGTCCGGCGGACGCTGACGCGCTGCGCGGACGCTGACACATCCCTCAACGCTAAACTTACGGGACTTTCTCTCATGGCATACGATCTCGTCGTCATCGGCACCGGACCGGGCGGTTATGTCTGCGCGGTACGTGCAGCGCAGCTCGGCATGAAAGTCGCCGTGGTGGAAAAGAACGCAACGCTCGGCGGTACCTGCCTCAATGTCGGCTGCATGCCGTCGAAGGCGCTGCTGCACGCCTCCGAAATGTTCGAGGAGGCCGGGCATTCCTTCGCCAAGATGGGCGTCAGCGTCTCCGCGCCGAAGCTCGATTTGCCTGCGATGATGAACTTCAAGCAGCAGGGCATCGACGGCAACGTCAAGGGCGTCGAGTTCCTGATGAAGAAGAACAAGATCGACGTGCTCAAGGGCGCCGGCAAGATCCTCGGCACCGGCAAGGTCGAAGTCTCCGCCGACGGCAAGTCGCAGGTGATCGAAACCAAGAGCATCGTGATCGCTACCGGCTCGGATATCGCGCGCCTCAAGGGCATCGAGATCGACGAAACGCGCATCGTGTCGTCGACCGGCGCGCTGTCGCTGGACAAGGTCCCCGGCAAGCTGCTGATCGTCGGCGCCGGCGTGATCGGCCTCGAGCTCGGCTCGGTCTGGCACCGTCTCGGCGCCGAAGTGGTCGTCGTCGAATTCCTCGACCGCATCCTGCCCGGCATGGACGGCGAGATCGCCAAGCAATTCCAGCGCATCCTGGAGAAGCAGGGCTTTGCCTTCAAGCTGGGTGCCAAGGTCACGGGTGTGGACACCTCCGGCAAGACGCTGAAGGCGACGGTCGAGCCCGCCGCCGGCGGCGCTGCCGAGACGCTGGAAGCCGACGTCGTTCTCGTCTGTATCGGCCGTGTGCCGTACACGGATGGGCTGGGCCTGAAGGAAGCCGGCGTTGCGCTCGACAATCGCGGCCGCGTGCAGATCGATCCGCACTTCGCCACCAGTGTGAAGGGCGTCTATGCCATCGGCGACGTCGTCGCGGGCCCGATGCTCGCGCACAAGGCCGAGGATGAAGGCGTCGCTGTTGCCGAGATCATCGCCGGGCAGGCCGGCCACGTGAATTACGATGTTATCCCAGGCGTCGTGTATACCACGCCGGAAGTATCCTCCGTCGGCAAGACCGAGGAAGAGCTGAAGCAGGCGGGTGTGGCTTATACGGTCGGAAAGTTTCCCTTTACCGCCAACGGCCGTTCCAAGGTCAATCAGACCACTGACGGCTTTGTGAAGATTCTCGCAGATGCGAAGACCGATCGCGTGCTCGGCGTGCACATTATCGGCCGCGAAGCCGGCGAAATGATCCATGAGGCGTGCGTTCTCATGGAATTCGGCGGCAGTGCGGAGGATCTCGCGCGCACCTGCCACGCCCACCCGACCCGCTCGGAGGCCGTCAAGGAAGCCGCGCTTGCAGTCGGCAAGCGGGCCATCCATATGTAGGTCGCGCCCAGCGCCGAATCGGGCGGGAAACACATGCTACGCCGCCTGCTTCAACCGCTCTGGGTCCTGCTTGCGATCATCTTCCTGATCGAAGCCTGGCTGTGGGACCATCTCGAACCAATCGTCGCGCGGGTTGTCGCAATCGTCCCGCTCGCCCGGTTCAAGCAATGGCTGTCGGACCGCGTCGATGCGCTGTCGCCGGCGATGACGCTGATCGTGTTCGCTGTGCCGATCGTCCCGCTGTTTCCGCTCAAGCTGGTCGGCCTGTGGCTGCTCACGCACGAATACTGGACCAGCGCGGTCTTCACCATCGTGTTCGCAAAGCTGCTCGGGGTCGGCGTCACCGCCTTCGTGTTCGATGTGACGCGCGACAAGCTGATGGAGATGGCCTGGTTCGAGCGGCTCTATGATCTGGTGCTGAAGCTGCGTGCCAAGGCCGCCGAGCTGGTCGATCCGATCAAGCGGCGCATCAGGGAGCTGATCGCCGGCAACGGCGAAGGCTGGTCCTCCCGCACGCTTCGCCTGATCCAGCGCTTTCGCAAGAGCGTGCACGAAGCGCGGTGAGCGTCGCGTAGCCCGGATGAGCAAAGCGATATCCGGGATTCCTTATTGTGGCTCCCCGCATGTCGCTGCGCTCATGCGGGCTACGAGCTCAACGCCTCAATGCAGATGCAGCAGATGCGGCGACCATGCGCCGAGCACGGTCATCCCAAGTCCGGCAAGCGACAGCAGGCCCGCGATCCAGGCGAGCGGCAGCATGCCGGTGATGATGGTGGCCGAGGCGAGAACGATGCCGATCTGGAAGGCGGCGGACGCCAGCTCGAAGTGATGATATTTCGCGGTCGCCTCGTCACGCTCATGCTCGGCGTGCTTGGCCTTTTCGGCCAGCTGCTCAGTGCCTTCGCCGGTCTCCGGCTCGGAGCGGTAGCGCTGCGCGGTCTTCTGCCAGTCCTCGATCTGCTTCTGCACGGCCATCTTGTTGGCCTCGTCGTTGGCCGCGCCGAGGATGAGCTTGCCCTGGTCGGCCATGGTCTGCACCACGGTGCGGCGGATGCTCTTGGCCTGGAAGAAGGCCCAGAGGTTGGAGGCCTCGACGTTCTTGCTGATCGATTCGGTCTGGGCGCCCTTGCCGAGCGTCTCGGAGATCGCCAGGAACAGCGCCAGGACGGCGATCAGGAGCGCGATCTTCTTGTTCGAGCCGGACGCGTGTTCGGCGTGCTCGGCATGCTCCATGCTTTCATGTGCACTCATAAATCCCTCCTGCCTGTTTACCAACGATTGACCGAACTGCGCGACGGGCGCAAGTGGCAAGCCGCGATGGCCGTTGCAATTAAGGGTTTCGCTTCCGGGCTGATCTAGTCCTGTCCCATGACCACAGCGGAATTCATCGCAGCCTGCGTCTGGCCTTCCATCCTCGCCTCCGCGTTTGCGTTACTGAAGGCCCGCAACACCGCGGCCTTTCCGTTCGTCGGCAAGATTGTTCTCGCGCTTGGCCTGATCTACATCGGCCTGTTGCGGTTTTATGACAAGAGCTCGATCATCGCAGTCAACGACGTCCATATCGGCCTCGTTGTTCTGGGCCTGATTATCGTCGGCTCGCAGCTGCGACAACCTCCGCTGTACGGCTCATGGCGCGACAAGGCGAAGGCGTTCGCCTCGATGATCCTGATCGTGCTGCTCGGCAGCGGTCTTGCATGGTATGCCGGACGAATGCTGTTTCTCGATCACCTGACGTCCCGCCTTGTGATCGAAGGCCGTGTCGATCGTGCGTGGAGGTCAGGTAACCGTCGCAAGGCGGACTATCTCGTTCGCATCGCGGGCCAACCGGTGAAGGTCACCGCGCCGCTGTACGAGCGGCTGGAGACGTTCAGGCCGATGGTCCGCGTCGAGGTCGGGCGCGGCTCGAACTACGTTTACGATATCGAGTATCTCGCCAACTGAGCCGCTAGCGACGCGGATGTGCGCTGGCATAGACTTCCAGCAGCCGCTCGGCATCGATGCCGGTATAGATCTGCGTGGTCGAGAGCGAGGCATGGCCGAGCAATTCCTGGATCGCGCGCAAATCGCCGCCGCGCGACAACAGATGCGTGGCGAAAGAATGCCGGAGCGCGTGCGGCGTGGCGCTGTCGGGCAGGCCGAGCGCGCCACGCAGCCGCTCCATCGCGAGCTGGATGATGCGCGGGCTCAAGGGCCCGCCGCGTGCGCCGACGAAGATCGGGCCTTCGGCCGGCAGCGGATACGGGCACATCGAAACGTATTCCTGCACCAGTTCGAGCACGTTCTGGAGCACCGGCACCATGCGGGTCTTGTTGCCTTTGCCGGTTACGATCAGCACGTCGCCTTCGCCGGGACGCGGCACCTCGCGGCGCGTCAGCCCCAGCGCTTCGGAGATGCGCAGGCCCGAGCCGTAGAGGAGAGCCATCACCGCGGCATCGCGCGCCAGAATCCAGGTCTCGCGATCCTCGCCGGCGCGTTCGTTGGCATCCGCAAGACGTTTGGCCGACGCCATCGGCAGCGGCTTTGGCAGGCTCTTGGCGACTTTCGGCGCGCGGATCGCCGAGAGCGCCCCGACCTTGCCCTTGCCTTCACGCTCAAGGAAGCGGCCGAACGAGCGCAGGCCCGCGAGTGCGCGCATCAGCGAGCGGCCGGCAATATCGTCGGCGCGGCGCATCGCCATGAAGGCCCTGACATCGGTGGCCTCCAGCGCGGCGAACCGCTTCAGCGTCACCCGCTCGCCCCAATGGCCGCAGAGGAAATTCAGGCACTGCCGCAAATCGCGGGCATAGGCTTCCAGCGTCTTCGGCGACAGCCGCCGCTCCGCGCCGAGATGCGACAGCCAGCGCGTCATCTCCTGCGCGATGTCAGGATCGGCGCTGGCGAGCTCGATCTGTGGGGCGGCGGCTTTGCTCATGCGCTCTGGACGTGGTGATTCCACTCAGTATATCGCATCACACTCGTTTATCGTTCGCTAAGGCCGCCTCAGGGCGCTAGCCTTGAAGCCCCGGGTTCCGATTCCCCTCCATGGACCACACGTCGCGCAGCAACGCCGTCTCCGCCAACGCGACCCGCATGGTCGACGTGCTGGTGCCGGTCGCGCTCGACCAGACCTATTCCTACAAGGTGCCGCGCGGGATGGAGCTGAAGGCGGGCGATATTATCGGCGTGCCGCTCGGCCCGCGCGAGGTGCTCGCCGTGGTCTGGGCCGAAAACGCCAATCCGGATCCGCGCCTGCACAACCGCCTCAAGGAGGTCAGCGAAAAGCTCGACATCCCGCCGTTGAAGCCCGAGTTGCGTGCGGTCGTGGATTGGATCGCCAATTACACGCTGAGCCCGCGCGGCATGGTGCTGCGCATGTGCCTGCGGATGGGTGAGAACCTCGGCCCCGAGCGGGTGCGCGCCGGCGTGCGCCTGGTCGGCGATCCCCCGCGGCGGCTGACGCCGGCGCGGCAGCGCCTGATCGAGGTGCTGTCGGACCGGCTGCTGCACGGCAAGTCGGAAGCCGCCAAGGAGGCCGGCGTTTCGGCCGGCGTGATCGACGGCCTCGTCGACGAAGGCACGCTCGCGGTCGAGCCGATGCCGCCGGCTCCGCCGCCGCCGGCCCCGGATCCGGATTTCAGCCGGCCGGATTTTTCGCCGCTCCAGCGCGCCGGGGTCGATGCGATGCGCGCGCTCGCGGCCAACGGCAGCTTTCACGTCGCGCTGCTTGATGGCGTCACCGGCTCGGGCAAGACCGAGGTTTATTTCGAAGCCGTGGCCGAGGCGATCCGCCGCGGAAAACAGTCGCTGATCCTGATGCCGGAGATCGCGCTCACCGGCCAGTTCCTCGATCGCTTCGCGCAGCGGTTCGGCGTGCGCCCTCTGGAATGGCATTCCGAGCTGACGCCGCGCACCCGGGCGCGCAACTGGGCGGCGATCTCCGAGGGCAGCGCGCCGGTCGTGGTCGGCGCGCGCTCGGCGCTGTTTCTGCCTTACGCCAATCTCGGCCTCATCGTGGTCGATGAAGAGCACGACCAGGCCTACAAGCAGGACGAGGGCGTGCATTATCACGCCCGCGACATGGCGGTGGTGCGCGCGCATATCGCAAAGGTCCCGATCGTGCTGGCGTCGGCGACGCCGTCGGTCGAGTCCGAGGTCAATGCGCGCAAGAACCGCTATCAGCGCATCGCGCTGCCGTCGCGCTTCGGCGGCCAGCACATGCCGCATATCGAGGCCATCGACATGCGGCGCGAGCCGCCCGCGCGCGGCCGCTTCATCTCGCCGCGGCTGGCGTCCGAGATCAGGACCGCGATCGAGCGGCGCGAGCAGGCGCTCTTGTTTCTCAATCGCCGCGGCTATGCGCCGTTGACGCTGTGCCGCGCCTGCGGCCATCGCTTCGCCTGCACCATCTGCGATGCCTGGCTTGTCGATCACCGCTTCCGCCAGCGCCTCGTCTGTCACCATTGCGGTTTCTCGATGCCGCGCCCGCAAACCTGCCCGCATTGCGCGGCGGAGGAATCGCTGGTCGCGGTCGGGCCCGGCGTGGAGCGCCTGCAGGAAGAGGCGGCCGCGCTGTTCCCGGAAGCGCGCACCATGGTGCTGTCGAGCGATCTCATCACCTCGATCGAGACGATGCGCTCGGAACTCAATGATATTGCGGAGGGCCGCGTCGACGTCATCATCGGCACCCAGCTCGTTGCCAAGGGCCACAATTTCCCGCGGCTCAACCTGGTCGGTGTGGTCGATGCGGATCTCGGCCTGTCCAATGGCGATCCGCGCGCCTCCGAGCGCACCTGGCAATTGCTCAACCAGGTGATCGGCCGCGCCGGGCGCGAGCAGGGCCGCGGCGTCGGCTATCTCCAGACCCACCAGCCCGATCATCCCGTGATGAAGGCACTGATCGCCTGCGACCGCGAAGCCTTCTACGACAGCGAGATCGATTTGCGCGAACGCACGCTCTATCCGCCGTTCGGGCGGCTCGCGAGCCTGATCATTTCCGCCGGCGACCGGCCGAGCGCCGAAGGCTTTGGCCGCCACCTCGTTGCGCTCGCGCCGCGCGACGAGCGCGTGGTGGTGCTCGGCCCCGCGGAAGCCCCGCTCGCGGTCATCAAGGGCCGCTACCGGTTTCGCATCCTGGTGAAATCCGCACGCGGCTTCGACCTGTCGGATTATCTGCGCAACTGGCTTGCCGTCTGCCCGAAGCCGAAGGGCAATCAAAAGCTCGAAGTCGACGTCGATCCGCAGAGCTTTTTGTAGGCCACCGCTCTCTCCCCGTCATTGCGCTCCTCGCAATGACGGCGGAGGAACAAACAAAAAAGCCCGCCGTCCCCCAAGACGGCGGGCTTGTTTCACGCGTCGCGCGTCTTAGGAGACGACTTCCGCGGTGACGCGGCCGACGCCGGCGCCGGTGAGGCCGATGGCGCGGGCAGCGCCCGTGGAGAGGTCGAGGACACGGCCGCGAATGAACGGGCCACGGTCGTTGATGGTGACAATGACGCTCGAGCCGCCATGGGTGACCCGCAGCTTGGTGCCGAACGGCAACGAGCGGTGCGCCGCGGTCATGGCGTTCTGGTTGAAGCGCTGGCCCGAGGCGGTCCTGCTGCCGGACTCGTTGCCGTAAAAGGAAGCCATGCCGGAGAAGGAACGTCCGGTGCCCTGCGACGGCGTCATCGACGCGTTGGCGTTACGCCAATCGGAGGTCGTGTTGGCATCGTTCTGGGCCTGGTGGCGGTGATGATGGTGGGAATACCGATGGTGATGGCGGGATTTGGCGGAAGCTTCGGTGGCAGTTCCACCGATGAGAAGAGTTGCGGCAACAAAGGCGATCGCCGTACGCGGCCGGGTCACAGAGCCCAGCGTCTTCAAACAAAGCATATATTGGTCCCTAAGCTAGTATTGCCACATATGTGGCAAGTGGAGCCCCCGTAAGTTTGCGAGCGGGACCGCGTTTCGATTCCTAATGAGGCGTGAATTGGGCAGTAAATCCGTTCTGTGTCTTCATGTAATATCTTGTTACCGACGGGGATATTCGGCCGATATTCCGTAATCTTGGATTTTAACGATTCATTAACCTCTATATTACTTACGAATACTGTAAAACGAAGTCATCGCTTCCCGCATTTAGAATTGGGTAAGTATTCGGCGAGTGAAGCGGATGCGCCCGGAATCACGCCTCAGCGATCCGTGTTCATGGCCGCTATGCGCTGAGGGCAGGAACCAATGGCTCGGCGTCGGCTCAAGGGCGGGCTTAAGCGCTGTGGCAATTCCGCGGCGTGGCAGGTCGTCATCGCGTCGTCGTGGACTGCGACGAACTGGCGACAGAACGTCATGCCTTTAATTTGGCGTCATGTTGCACGTGCGCGCCTGCTATGTTAGCAAAGCCGCGATTTTAACGAGCCCGGCACTTCCGTGCGGGGTCGAAAATCGAAGTCCCGCTTGAATTCCAAGGGCTTGGATCGCTAGGCGCCGCTTTGTGGCGACGGTTTTTCCCTTGCGAGTTTGACAGCAAAAAGAGCACGTCTGTGGCTGCAGAAGATACGTCCGTTTCCGGTGTGTCGGGCCGTTATGCAACGGCCTTGTTTGAACTGGCCCGCGACCAGAAAGTGGTCGACGAGGTCAAAGCCGATCTCGAGAAATTCGAGGGCATGCTGAACGAAAGCGCCGATCTGAAGCGCCTCGTCCGCAGCCCGGTTTTCGCGGCCGATGCCCAGTCCAGGGCCCTCTCGGCCGTGTTGGACAAGGCGGGCATCGCCGGTATCTCCGCCAATTTCCTGAAAGTGCTGACCGCCAACCGCCGCCTGTTCGCGGTGGCTGACGTCATCCGCGCCTATCGCGCCCTGGTCGCCAGGTTCAAGGGCGAGGCGACGGCCGACGTCACCGTGGCGGAGGCGCTCTCGGACAAGAATCTCGACGCCCTCAAGGTTGCCCTGAAGTCGGTGACCGGCAAGGACGTCGCGCTCAACGTGAAGGTCGATCCCTCGATCATCGGTGGCCTCGTGGTCAAGCTTGGCAGCCGGATGATCGATAGCTCGCTTCGCACCAAACTCAATTCGATCAAGCACGCGATGAAAGAGGCAGGCTGATGGACATCCGCGCCGCGGAAATTTCCGCGATCCTCAAGGACCAGATCAAGAATTTCGGCCAGGAAGCTGAAGTCTCCGAAGTCGGACAGGTGCTGTCCGTCGGCGACGGTATCGCCCGCGTTTACGGTCTGGATAACGTCCAGGCCGGTGAAATGGTCGAGTTCGAGAACGGCACCCGCGGCATGGCGCTGAACCTCGAAACCGACAACGTCGGTATCGTCATTTTCGGCGCCGACCGCGAGATCAAGGAAGGTCAGACCGTCAAGCGCACCCGCGCCATCGTGGACGCGCCGGTCGGCAAGGGCCTGCTCGGCCGCGTCGTCGACGCGCTCGGCAATCCCATCGACGGCAAGGGCCCGATCCAGGCCGACAAGCGCATGCGCGTCGACGTCAAGGCGCCCGGCATCATTCCGCGCAAATCGGTGAACGAGCCGATGGCGACCGGCCTCAAGGCGATCGACGCCCTGATCCCGATCGGCCGCGGCCAGCGCGAGCTGATCATCGGTGACCGTCAGACCGGCAAGACCGCGATCGCGCTCGACACCATCCTCAACCAGAAGCCGCTCAACGCGCAGCCGGACGAGAACATCAAGCTGTATTGCGTCTACGTCGCGATCGGCCAGAAGCGCTCGACCGTTGCCCAGTTCGTGAAGGTGCTGGAAGAGCAGGGCGCGCTCGAATATTCGATCATCGTCGCCGCCACCGCGTCCGATCCGGCGCCGATGCAGTACATCGCGCCGTTCACCGGCTGCACCATGGGCGAGTACTTCCGCGACAACGGCATGCACGCCGTCATCATCTATGACGATTTGTCCAAGCAGGCCGTCGCCTACCGCCAGATGTCGCTCCTGCTGCGCCGCCCGCCGGGCCGCGAAGCCTATCCGGGCGACGTGTTCTATCTGCATTCCCGCCTGCTCGAACGTGCGGCGAAGCTGAACAAGGACCAGGGCTCGGGCTCGCTGACGGCGCTGCCGGTCATCGAAACCCAGGCCAACGACGTGTCGGCCTACATTCCGACCAACGTCATCTCGATCACCGACGGCCAGATCTTCCTCGAAACCGACCTGTTCTTCCAGGGCATCCGCCCCGCGGTGAACGTCGGTCTGTCGGTGTCGCGCGTCGGCTCCTCGGCGCAGACCAAGGCCACCAAGAAGGTCGCCGGCAAGATCAAGGGCGAGCTGGCGCAGTACCGCGAAATGGCGGCGTTCGCGCAGTTCGGCTCCGACCTCGACGCCTCGACCCAGCGTCTGCTCAACCGCGGCTCGCGTCTCACCGAGCTCCTGAAGCAGCCGCAATTCGCGCCGCTGAAGATGGAAGAGCAGGTCTGCGTGATCTGGGCCGGCACCAACGGCTATCTCGATCCGCTTCCGGTCAACAAGGTGCGCGCGTTCGAGGACGGTCTGTTGTCGCTGCTGCGCGGCAAGAACGTCGATATCCTCAACGCGATCCGCGACAGCCGCGATCTCTCCGACGACAGTGCCGCCAAGCTGAAGTCGGTGGTCGAAGGTTTCGCCAAGAGCTTCGCATAAGAGAACGGTCGCAAGGCCGGGCTTCATGTCCCGGCCTTCCGTGCCTCACTGCATGGAAACGAAGACGTGGATGCCCGGGACACGCCCGGGCATGACGACTGGGATAGGCTAGCGGCTTGATCCAAGCGATCGAACCGCCGGGGTGTACGAAGAATGGCGTCACTTAAAGACATGCGCGTCCGCATCGCCTCCACCAAGGCGACGCAGAAGATCACCAAGGCCATGCAGATGGTCGCGGCGTCCCGATTGCGCCGCGCCCAGCAAGCGGCCGAGGCGGCGCGGCCCTATGCCGACAAGATGAGCGCGGTGATCTCCAACATCGCCAGCGCTGCCGCCGGTTCGCCCGGCGCGCCGGTGCTGCTGGCCGGCACCGGCAAGGACCAGGTTCACCTGCTGCTGGTCTGCACCGGCGAGCGCGGCCTGTCCGGCGCCTTCAACTCCTCGATCGTGCGCCTCGCGCGCGAGCGCGCCCAGGCGCTGATGGCGCAGGGCAAGGAAGTCAAATTCTTCTGCGTCGGCCGCAAGGGCTACGAGCAGCTCCGCCGCCTGTACGACAAGCAGATCGTCGAGCATCTCGACCTGCGCGGCGTTCGTCAGCTCGGCTTCGTCAACGCCGAGGACATCGCAAAGAAGGTTCTGGCCCGCTTCGACAACGGCGAATTCGACGTCTGCACGCTGTTCTACGCGCAGTTCAAGTCGGTGATCGCCCAGGTCCCGACCGCGCAGCAGATCATTCCGCTGACCGTGGAAGAAAAGGCGGCGAACGCGCCGTCGACGTCTTACGACTACGAGCCGGAGGAAGACGAACTCCTCTCCGGCCTGTTGCCGCGGAACATCGCGGTGCAGATCTTCCGCGCGCTGCTGGAAAACAACGCCTCGTTCTACGGCGCCCAGATGAGCTCGATGGACAACGCCACCCGCAATGCCGGCGAAATGATCCGCAAGCAAACCCAGATCTACAACCGAACCCGTCAAGCCCAGATCACCAAGGAGCTGATCGAGATCATCTCCGGCGCCGAGGCGGTCTGACGCACGAACCAAACGACGGTCGTTCAAGTAAAGAATTTCGAAGGAGAGCTTCATGGCTACAGCAGCTACCCAGGTCGGTCGTGTCACCCAGGTCATGGGCGCCGTCGTCGACGTTCAGTTCGAAGGCCATCTGCCGGCCATTCTGAATTCGTTGGAAACCAAGAACGGCAACATCCGCCTCGTGCTGGAAGTTGCGCAGCATCTCGGTGAGTCCACCGTGCGCACGATCGCGATGGACGTGACCGAAGGTCTGGTCCGCGGCCAGGAAGTGACCGACACCGGTCAGCCGATCTCGGTTCCGGTCGGCGCGGGCACGCTCGGGCGCATCATGAACGTGATCGGCGAGCCGATCGACGAAGCCGGCCCGATCCAGTCCGAAGGCAAGCGCGCCATCCACCAGGAAGCGCCGAGCTACACCGACCAGTCGACCGAAGCTGAAATTCTCGTCACCGGCATCAAGGTCGTCGACTTGCTCGCGCCCTACGCCAAGGGCGGCAAGATCGGCCTGTTCGGCGGCGCCGGCGTCGGCAAGACCGTGCTGATCCAGGAGCTGATCAACAACGTCGCGAAGGCGCACGGTGGTTATTCCGTGTTCGCCGGCGTCGGCGAGCGTACCCGCGAGGGCAACGACCTCTATCACGAGTTCATCGAGTCCAAGGTCAACGCCGATCCGCACAATCCGGATCCGAGCGTCAAGTCGAAGTGCGCGCTGGTGTTTGGTCAGATGAACGAGCCGCCCGGCGCCCGCGCCCGCGTCGGCCTCACCGGTCTGACCGTCGCCGAGCACTTCCGTGACCAGGGTCAGGACGTGCTGTTCTTCGTCGACAACATCTTCCGCTTCACCCAGGCCGGTTCTGAAGTGTCGGCGCTGCTCGGTCGTATCCCGAGCGCCGTGGGTTATCAACCGACGCTCGCCACCGACATGGGCGCGCTGCAGGAGCGCATCACCACCACGCAGAAGGGTTCGATCACCTCGGTGCAGGCCATTTACGTTCCGGCCGACGACTTGACCGACCCGGCGCCCGCGACCTCGTTCGCGCATTTGGACGCCACCACGGTGTTGAACCGCGCGATCTCGGAAAAGGGCATCTACCCGGCGGTGGACCCGCTCGACTCGACCTCGCGCATGCTCTCGCCGCTCGTCGTCGGCCAGGAGCATTACGACACCGCGCGTCAGGTCCAGCAGGTGCTGCAGCGCTACAAGTCGCTGCAGGACATCATCGCCATTCTCGGCATGGACGAGCTTTCGGAAGAGGACAAGCTGACGGTGGCTCGCGCCCGCAAGATCGAGCGCTTCCTGTCGCAGCCGTTCCACGTCGCCGAAATCTTCACCGGCTCGCCCGGCAAGTTCGTCGACCTCGCGGACACCATCAAGGGTTTCCGCGGCCTCTGCGAAGGCAAGTATGACCACCTGCCGGAAGCCGCCTTCTACATGGTCGGCACCATCGAAGAGGCGATCGAGAAGGGCAAGAAGCTGGCGGCCGAGGCGGCCTAAGCTGCGAAGGGCGAGCAGGGAGTAGCGAACAATCGCGCTGCTCCCGCCCCATTCGCAATTCGCTACTCACCATTCGCAGGTTTCCAATGGCCACCTTCCACTTCGATCTCGTCTCGCCGGAAAAGCTCGCCTTCTCGGGCGAAGTCGATCAGGTCGATATCCCCGGCGTCGAGGGTGACTTCGGCGTGCTGGCGGGACATGCGCCGGTCGTGGCCGCGATCCGGCCCGGCATTCTCACCGTGACCACCGGCGGCAAGCACGAGAAGATCATCGTGCTCGGCGGCATCGCCGAAGTTTCCGACAAGGGCCTGACCGTGCTCGCCGACGTCGCGACCTCGCTGGCCGAGCTCGACCGCGCCCAGTTCGCCGCGACCGTCTCGGAGATGGAAGAGGGATTGAAGGAGCACGAAGGCAACGAGCTCGATCAAGCCATCGCGCGGCTCGACCACTTCAAGAGCATCCAGCAGCAGCTCAGCAGCACGGCGATGCACTAAGCCCCGGTGCACCGCGCCGGGGCTCAAGCTAAAAATTCCTGAATAAGTTCAGCGCTCGTCACGGAAGTGGCGGGCGCTGAAACTTTGTTGCACGGCGCCGCCGATAGCGCCATTCTGTGCCCGCGAACTTTGTTCCGGGGGCCGGCCGCAGATGAAACGCAAGATCGCAGCGATTTTCGCGGCCGATATTGCCGGCTACTCGCGACTGGTCGCGGAAGACGAAGAGGAGACGCTGCGGCGTCTCGCCTCCTATCGCGAGGTCGTCGACGATTTCATCGCCAGGGCGGGCGGGCGCATCTTCAACACCGCGGGCGACGCCGTGCTCGCGGAATTTCCAAGCGCAGTCGATGCGGTGCGCTGCGCGATCGATATCCAGGAATCCCTGCGAACCCGCAACATGGCCTATCCGCCAAGCCGGCAGATGTCGTTCCGCATCGGCATCACCATCGGCGACGTGGTCGAGCGCGACGGCGATCTGCTCGGTGACGGCGTCAATATCGCCGCCCGGCTCGAGGGCCTCGCCGAGGTCGGCGGCATCTGCGTCTCCCGCGCGGTGCACGAGCAGGTCGCCAACAAGCTGTCGGTGCAGTTCGCCGATATCGGCGCGCAGGAGGTCAAGAACATCCCGACGCCGGTGCACGCCTACATGGTGGCGATGCGGCGCGGAGACGGCAGCTACGCAACGCCGCAGATCAAGAAGGTGGCGAAGGCTGCGCCCGCGCCGAACTGGATGTGGCCGCTGGTGGTCGGTGTCGTCTCCATCGTCGCCATCGGCGTCGGCGGCTTCCTCTATTTCACCAAGCTCGAGACCACGAGGGCGCCGGCGATCGCAGCGACCGTGCCAAGCCCTGCATCAAGCCCTGCATCAAGCCCTGCATCAAGCCCCGCACCAACAGCGCCAAGCCCGTCATCCACCATGGCCGCCAAAGCGCCGATGCCCATGCCGGCACCATCGGCTTCGCCGATGGGCGGCAAGTTTCCCGCCGACAGCGTCCCCTTCATCAACGAGCGCATCCGCAACTACCTGGCTGGCGACTATTCCGCTGCCGGCGACTACAAGGCGTTCGCGCTCAATGTCGGCGGGTTCACCGGCGCGTCGTTGAATCAGCCGAACGAGGAAGCGGCGCGCAACGCCGCACTCGATCAGTGTCAGAAGCGCGCCGATGCCGCGCAGTCGCCGCGGCGCTGCGAGCTCTATGCGGTCGGCAACAACGTCGTCTACACACACGGCAAGCCGCCGATGCCGCCGCAGCCGTTCGTCCGGCATGATGCCATGACCGAGCGCGCCTTTGCCTCGAAAGAGTTTCCGATGGTGCGCGATCCCGCCAAGGTCCGGCTCGAGAACATGTTCGTGCCCGCGGCAAAATCCCGCGCGGTCGCGCTCGGACCGGGCGGTCAATATTTCATGGTGATGGGCGCATCATCCGCCGACGATGCCGCGCGGCGTTCGCTGGAATCGTGCGGCGCGATCGCCGGCGTCGCCTGCCTGGTTGTCGCGGTCGACGAGAATTTCGTCGTGCCGATCCCGACCCTGCTCCGGATCACCGGCTTCTTCCACGCGACGTCGAGTGCCTCGATCGTCGCAGACGCGCGCGACGAGGTGGTGCGCAAGCTCGGAGATGGCATGGGCTGGAACGCCGTCGCGGTCGGCACCGCGGGCCGGCCAGGCCTCGGTGTGAGGGCCGCCGACGAGCAGTCCGCCGTCAATTCCGCGCTCGCCGACTGCGCCAAGCGCGACAGCGACTGCCACGTCATCGCGGTCGGCCCCTTCACGGTGGGACCGATCAATTAGGCTCGCGCAAATTTCCGGCGAAAGTTCTCTAATGATTTCAACCCCGTTCTACTGTGCATGGGGTTGTTTTGGCGTTTCTAGTTCGCGAACGGCGCAAACTGCTGCGCCACGGCGCTGTAGACGTGACGGCGGAACGGCACCACGACATCGGGGACGCGGTCGAGCCGCTCCCAGCGCCAGGCGTCGAACTCGGCGGGCTGTCCGTTGCGCGGCGTCAGCGGATCGATCTCGTCATCTTGGCCGGTGAAGCGCAGCGCGAACCATTTTTGGCGCTGGCCGCGGAATTTCGCCAGCCGATGCGTCTGCGGCCCGTCATAGGGCGGGAATTCGTAAGTCAGCCAGTCGGTCTCGCCGAGATAAATTGCGCTCTTGACGCTGGTCTCTTCCCAGAGCTCGCGCAGCGCGGCGTCGCGCAAATCCTCGCCCTCATCGACGCCGCCCTGCGGCATCTGCCAGTCGAGGCCCGGCAGGATGATCTCGGGTCCGTCGCCCTTGAAGCGGTGCCCGATCAGCACGCGGCCATCGGCATTGAACAGCGCGATTCCGACATTGGGACGGTAGGGTTTTTCAGTGCTCACGCGTGGATCTCTCGTCGTCATTTCAGGCGATGCATTAGCATCAAGCTGGAACGGCGACTTGAACTTAATCCTGCGCCAGCGGGGAAAATTCCTTCACCACGCGCTCGTAGACCGGGCGCTTGAACGGGACGATCAGCCCAGTCAGGTTCCTCATCGGCTCCCAGCGCCAGCTCACGAACTCGGCCTTGTGGCCGCCGCCGGGCTTTTCGACGTTGATCTCGCTGTCCTTGCCGGTGAAGCGGACCGCGAACCATTTCTGGCGCTGACCGCGGTAGCGGCCCTTCCAGGTACGCCCGGCGACCGTGCGGGGAATGTCGTAAGTGAGCCAGTCCGGAACCTCACCGAGCCGCTCGACCGAACGCACGCTGGTCTCCTCATAGAGCTCGCGCTTGGCGGCCTCCCAATTGTCCTCGCCGGGATCGACGCCGCCCTGCGGCATTTGCCAGACATGGGTGTCGTCGACATGCTCGATGCCGCCGGCACGCCGGCCGATGAACACCAGTCCGTCCTTGTTGAGCAACATCACGCCGACGCAGGTCCGGTAGGGCAGATCCTCGTAACGCGCCATTCCGCCAGACCTCTCGCATGCTGTCGGTAAGGCTGAAGCAGGCCCCGCGGGCCTGTGCCGTACCAATCCGTTGATTTAGCTGGATTTTGATTTCAGCATCGCGGTTGTCAATGGCACCAAAAGGATACCTCGGTCGCCCAATGTCTTGGTCCAGGCGCCGATGCGCTCGATCGAGACCGGGAGGGCGGAGGCGGTGCCCACGGCCACGCCGCGCTCGCGCGCCGCCGCTTCGAGCTTGGTCAGGGCGCGATCGATCTCGGCCGGGGTCGGCACCGCGTCGATCGCGATATCGCCCTTGCCGAACGGCATCGCCAGGCTGCCGGCGGCCTGGGGCGCGATGCTGCGCGGCGAGGAGCCGTCGTCGAAGAAGCCGAGGCCGCGCTTGGCCGCCTCGCGGATGATCGGCTGCATCGCCGGCTCCGTGGCGATGAAGCGCGCGCCCATGAAATTGGTGAGGCCGGCATAGCCCTGCATCCGGCTCAGATGCCAGTACAGCCGGTCCATGTTCTGGTCGGCACTGAGCGACGTCAGCAGCGTCTGCGGCCCCGGATCGTTGTCGGGGAAGTCATAGGGCTCCATCGGGATCTGGAGGAAGATCTCGTGGCGCTGGGCGCGGGCGCGCTCGGCGAGTTTTCCTGGATCGGAGCCATAAGGCGTGAAGGCCAGCGTCACCGCCGCTGGCAACCGCATGATGGCATCGGTGGTCTTGGCGGCGCCGACGCCGAGGCCGCCGATCAGGATCGCGACCACCGGCATCTTGGCGGCCTTGGCGCGGTCGGCATCCGCCGCATAGACGTTGAACGGCTTGAGGTCGCCGGACATCGCGGGGATCATGCCGTAGCGCGATTTCTCGAGGAGCTTTGGGTCGATCCCGGCCATGACGGGCGGCGGTGCGGAGGCCGAGGCTGCCTCGCTCTTGCCGGCGGGATCGCCACCGATCACCACGTCGTGGCGCGTGCCGGTGGAACCGTCGATCATGGTGACGGTCTTCTGCTCGCCCGCCTGCTTCGGTGCGTCCTTGGTCTCTTGCTTGCTTTCCTGCTTGCTGTCCTGGCCGTGGCCGGAAGCGGCCGGCTTGTCGTCGCCGGCCTTGTCTGCGGCACTGGGCTCGCGGATCGCGAGCCGCGTCATCGGCTCGCCGCCGAGCGGATCCTTGTTGAAGATGGCGAAGCCGGCAAAGCTGACCAGGAACAGGCCGAGCAGGACAACGAGCAGCTGCATGGCCGTGAACGGCAGCCGCAGCCGGCGTTTCCGGCGCGGCTTGTCCCGTCCGAGCGGGGCGCTCAGATCATCGGCCGTTTCAGTCATGCGCGATCCCGAATCACTCGAGACGACGATACCACGCCGAGGTCAAGCGGCGGCAGGCCGGGATAGGCCGGGGATAGCAGGAGTTCCAAGCAAAAAGGGCGGCTCCGGGAGCCGCCCTTTCGTCAGATCGCGATGCGCCGACTTAGTTCGCCGCTTTGGGCTTGTCGGCGGTGGCCTTGTCGCCGCCCGGCGTGGGAGCCGCGGAGGCGCTGTTCTTGATGCCGTGGAGCAGATCGTCGGCGAGCTTGAGCGCCTTGTCGTCCTTGGCGTCCGGCGGAACGTAGGACTGCGAGCCGGTCTTCTCGTCGCCGTCGTTCTTGAGATGGCCGCGCAGCGAAGCTTCGCCCTTGGTGTCGGTGCGCGACTTCAGCTCGTCCGGCACGTCCTGCAGCACTTCGATGTCGGGCACGATGCCCTTGGCCTGGATCGACTTGCCCGACGGCGTGTAGTAGCGCGCCGTGGTCAGACGCAGCGCGCCGTTGCCGCTTCCGAGCGGAATGATGGTCTGCACCGAGCCCTTGCCGAACGAGCGCGTGCCGACGATGGTCGCGCGCTTGTGGTCCTGCAGCGCACCGGCGACGATCTCCGACGCCGAAGCCGAGCCGCCATTGACCAGCACGATGACCGGCTTGCCCTTGGTGAGGTCGCCCGTATGCGCGGTCCGGCGCTGGGTCTCCTCGGCATTGCGGCCGCGGGTCGAGACGATCTCGCCCTTCTCCAGGAAGGAGTCGGAGACGGTGACCGCTTCCTCGAGCAGGCCGCCCGGGTTGTTGCGGAGGTCGATGACGTAGCCCTTCAGCTTGTCGCCGATCTGATTCGAGAGGTTGGCGACCTCGCGCTTCAGCCCTTCGGTGGTCTGCTCGTTGAAGGTGGTGATGCGGATATAGGCGATGTCGTCGGCCTCGACGCGGGCGCGCACCGAGCGGACGCGGATGTTGTCGCGCACCAGCGTGACGTCGATCGGATTGTCCTGGCCCTTGCGGATGATCTTGAGCTTGATCTTGGTGTTGACGGGGCCGCGCATCTTCTCGACCGCCTGGTTCAGGGTCAGGCCCTGCACCGCCTCGTCGTCGAGATTGGTGATGATGTCGTTGGCCATGACGCCGGCGCGCGAGGCCGGGGTGTCGTCGATCGGCGAGACCACCTTGATCAGGCCGTCTTCCATCGTGACTTCGATGCCGAGGCCGCCGAACTCACCGCGGGTCTGCACCTGCATGTCGCGGAAGCTCTTGGCGTCCATGTAGCTCGAATGCGGATCGAGACCGGTGAGCATGCCGCTGATCGCGGATTCGATCAGCTTGGTATCGTCGGGCTTCTCGACATAGTCCGAGCGCACGCGCTCGAAGACGTCGCCGAACAAATTGAGCTGGCGATAGGTGTCAGCGGTTGCGGCTCGCGCGCTGGAGCCCATGAAGACTGCGCGCGGTTGCGTCACGAACAGCGTCAGCGCCGCACCGGTGGCCGCGCTGAGGAGGATAACTGAAGTCTTGCGCATCATCCGCGAACCTTCTCGCCTTCATTTGCGGCCCACCATGGGCCTGGATCGATTGGAGTGCCGTCTTTGCGGAACTCGACATAGAGCACAGGTTGACTCGCGTTCGTGGCGAGAATGGAGGCGACTTGAGAAGTCGACCCCATGGTCGCGACAGGCTCCCCCGTGAGCACAAACTGACCGATGTTGACCGAAATGCGCTCCATCCCGGCGATCAGCACATGATACCCGCCCCCGGCATTGAGGATCAAGAGTTGTCCATAGCTGCGGAACGGGCCGGCATAGACTACCCAGCCATCACACGGCGTCGTGACCTGGGACCCGGGCCTGGTCGCCAGCGAAATGCCCTTCTGGACCCCGCCGAGCCCGTCCGAACCGCCGAAATCCCTGATCTTGTTACCGTTAACCGGAAGAGGCAGGAGGCCCTTGGCCGCGGCGAAGGCCATCGCAGGGGTGGTCCGGGAACGATCCTTGAAAGCGCCCGGGCCGGTCTTGGCGCTGGCGGCCGCGTTTGCAGCCGCCTTGGCCTCGGCCTGCCTGGCGGCCTCGGCCGCCTTCTCGGCTGCCTTGGCGGCACTTTGCAGATCCTGCTCCATCTTGGCGATCAGCCCCTGGAGATCGCCGACCTGTCTCGAGAGCGCGACGGCGCGCGCATTCTCGGCGTCGAGGTCCTTTTCGCGCGACGCCTGCTGGCGCTGCCGCTCGTCGACCAGAGCCGCGAGCCGGGTCTGGTCGTTGCGCACCTTGTCGCGGTCGGAGGCAAGCTGGTCGCGCTCGGTCGCGATGGTCTTGCGCAAGGCCACGAGCTCGCCGAGCTCGCTTGCGATCTTCTCGGCACGGCCGCGCAATTCCGGCACCACGGCACCGAGCAGCATCGCCGTGCGCAGCGATTGGAGCGCATCCTCGGGCCGCACCAGCAGCGCCGGCGGCGTCCGCCTTCCGGCGCGCTGCAAGGCCGCCAGCACCTCGACGATGTCGGCGCGGCGTAAATCGAGCGAGCTGCGCATCGCCTGCTCGCGGCCGTTCAGCGATCGCAGCCGCGCTTCGGCCTCGTCGATCTTGGTCTCCACGGTGCGCACATTGGCGGCGGTGTCGATCAATTGTTGATTGAGCTGGGTGCGGTCCTGGCCGAGCGAGGTGATCTCGGCCTTGAGCTTGGCCTGCGCTTCCTCCGCGCTCTTCTTGCTGGCGCGCGCGGCCTCGAGCTCCTGCTCGCGCTGCTTGATCGCATCGGGCGCGACGGCCGCAGTCTGCGGTGCAGGCGTCTGAGCTTGCGCGAGGCTTGCGCCCAAAATACTTGAGCCCATAACGCCGGCGATCAGCAGCTGGTTGAGAATTGGCGCTCGCATCGCTTTAGGCAAAGGTGCTCGTTGTGGCGCGGATCACGCGCGGTGATAGGGGTGGCCGGCCAGAATGGTGGCGGCCCGATAAAGCTGTTCCAGAAGCATGACGCGGACCATTTGATGCGGCCAGGTCGCAGAGCCGAACGCGATCGCGAGCTTGGCCTTACGGCGCAATTCGGGCGAAAGTCCGTCCGCCCCTCCGATCATGAAGATAGTATGACCGGCACCCTCGTCGCGCCAGCGCCCGAGATGCCGTGCGAATACGGTCGAATCCAGATTCTGGCCGCGCTCGTCCAGCGCCACCAGGACCGATTTTTCTGGGATATGGGCGGAGATCGCCGCGGCCTCTTCGGCCATCCGCGTCGCGGTATCGCGCGCGCGGCTTTCGGGCAATTCGTGGATGGCGAGCTCACGGAATCCGAGCTTGCGGCCGGCCTCGTCGAACCGCTCGAAATAGCGCTCGGCAAGCTCCCGTTCGGGGCCCTGCTTCAGCCGGCCCACCGCAATGACGGCTATGCGCATGATATGTTCAGGGTCGCGTTTTCTGGACCGCGCGCAATATGCGCGCGCACGACGCTAGCATGCGCGTCAGCCGATTCGAAATCGGCCAGCAGCCTCTCTCAGATCGCCTTCGCCGCCCCTGGACCCTGCGTGTACAATCTCTCGAGACTGTAGAACTCGCGGACCTCGGGTCTGAACACGTGCACGATCACATCGCCGGAATCGATCAGCACCCAGTCGCAATTGGGCAAGCCCTCGACGTGGATGTTCTTGATGCCGTTTTCCTTGAGGCCTTTGGCGACGTTCTCCGCGATCGCGCCGACGTGCCGGTTGGCCCGGCCGGTGGTGACGATCATGTAGTCGGAGTAGGCCGATTTGCCGCGAAGGTCGATGGTGACCGTCTCTTCCGCCTTCATGTCGTCGAGGCGGGAGAGGATCAGGCTCAGCGTCTTGTCGGCGTCGGGTTGCGCCTTCAAGGCCGCAGCTTTGGTCGATGTTTTACGCGTCGGCTTGGCAACCTTGGGTAAAACAGACTTCGGTGAAGCCGTCTTGGGTGAGGCTGTCTTGGACAATACAGATGTGGTCAGGGACCATTCCTTTCACTGTATCGCGAACGCCGAATCCGGCGCTCACTGGTTACACTACATCATGTGGGGTTAAGGGTTTCAATATGCCAGAGAGCCCGAAGGCCGCATGGCGCTCGCACAATCTGACTCACTTCGTACCTTTCCAGCTTCCGTCCGGGTTCCGTAAGCCGGTCGAGGAGAGATTCAGCTTCATGCCGGTCAGGAACACCCAGGCCGGGGCGGCCCGATCCGCAAGCAATGGCGCCTCATTCTCCGGCAAACGGTAGCGCCTGAGCGCCTGGGCGGCGGGAGAGGCGAGGGCGCGAAAACTCTGTGGCGGGCGGTCGATGACCGCGATCGGCACCTGATCGGCGATCCGCCGCCAGTGCTGCCAACGATGGAATTGAGCGAGGTTGTCGGCGCCCATGATCCAGACAAAGCGCAAGCCCGAGAGGCGGCGGCGCAAGGTGTTGATCGTATCGATGGTATAGCGCGTGCGAATGACGGATTCGAGACAGCTCACCTCGAGCCTGGGATCGTCGGCCATTTCGCGCGCCGCCTGCATGCGCTCGCCGAGCTCGTGCAGCGCGCCGTTCTCCTTCAGCGGATTGCCTGGCGTCACCAGCCACCACACCCGATCGAGCTGCAGGCGTTTCAGCGCGAACTGGCTGATCGCGCGATGGGCCTGGTGCGGCGGATTGAACGAGCCGCCGAGCAGGCCGATGCGCATGCCCGAAGTGTGGGTCGGTATGGCCTGCGCGAAGAAACGTGGCGCGACGAAATTGTTGCTCAATGCCCCGCGCCCTGCGTCGTCTACGGCCGCGTCTGCCCGGTGCCGTGAACGCGATATTTGAAGCTCGTCAGCTGCTCGGCGCCAACCGGGCCGCGGGCATGGAATCTGCCGGTGGCGATGCCGATCTCGGCGCCGAAGCCGAACTCGCCGCCGTCGGCGAACTGCGTCGAGGCGTTGTGCAGCACGATCGCGGAATCGACCTCGCTCAGGAATTTCTTCGCGGCGGTCTCATCGGCGCTCACGATCGCATCGGTATGATGCGAGCCGTGGTTCTGGATATGCGCGATCGCGCCGTCGACGCCGTCCACCACCTTCGCTGCGATGATCGCGTCGAGATATTCAGTGTCCCAATCGTCCGCGCTCGCGGGCTTGACGCGCGCATCGGTCTTTTGCACGGCATCGTCGCCGCGCACTTCGCAGCCGGCCTCGATCAGCATCTCGACCAGCGGCTTGAGGTTTTTACCGGCAGCGGCGCGATCGACCAGCAGCGTCTCGGCGGCGCCGCAGACGCCGGTGCGGCGCATCTTGGCGTTGAGCACGATCGACTTCGCCATGGCGAGGTCGGCGCTGCCGTCGATATAGACGTGATTGACGCCTTCGAGATGCGCGAACACCGGCACGCGCGCTTCCTGCTCGACGCGCGCGACGAGGCTCTTGCCTCCGCGCGGCACGATCACGTCGACGGCGCCGTTCAATCCCGACAACATCATGCCGACCGCCGCGCGGTCGCGCGTCGGTACCAGCGTGATTGCAGCCTCGGGCAGGCCCGCTTCGCGCAGGCCCTGCACCAAGCATTGATGGATCGCGCGGCAGGAGCGGAAACTGTCGGAGCCGCCGCGCAGGATCACGGCATTGCCCGACTTCAGGCACAGAACGCCGGCATCCGCCGCAACGTTGGGCCGGCTCTCGAAGATCACGCCGACGACGCCGAGCGGCACGCGCACGCGCTCGATGGTCATGCCGTTCGGCCGTTGCCAGCTCTCGGTGACGATGCCGACCGGATCGGCAATGCCGCGCACGATGCCGATGCCCTCGGCCATGCCCTCGACCCGCGCCGGCGTCAGCGTCAGGCGGTCGATGAAGGACGAGGTGGCGTTGCCTGAGGCGCGGGCCTCGGTGACGTCCTCGGCATTGGCGGCAAGGATCGCGGCTGCATTGTTGCGGATCGCCCGCGCCATGGCCTCGAGCGCCCGGTTCTTCTGCTCCGGCGGCGCCAGCGCCAGCACGCGCGCGGCAGCGCGGGCACGGGTACCGAGATCGGTCATCAGCGCCTGAAGATCGGCATTGCCGTCGACGGCTTTGAGGGGGGCAGCCATGGGAGTTTCAACCTTCTGCTAAGGCAGTGTCCTAGCACGGAAATCCCGCTTTTGCGAAGGGTCGGCAGGGTATGGCTGGTCTCCCGGTGTTGTGCCACCTCGGCCACTGGCCCAGCTCCGACGTCATGGCCGGGCTTGTCCCGGCCATCCACGCCTTGCCGCCAGCAAGAAAGAACGTGGATGCCCGGGACAAGCCCGGGCATGACGGTTTGGGTGCCTGCCGAGCGTTACCCGCCCATCACCAGATCATCGCGGTGGATCATCTCGGACCTCCCGCTGATGCCGAGGATGGCCATGACATCCGGGGAAGAGCGGCCCTTGATCCGCTCGGCATCGTCGGCGTCATAGGCGATCAGGCCGCGGCCGACCTCGCTGGTGTCGGGGCCGCGCACGATCACGGCGTCGCCGCGGGCGAACTGGCCCTCGACCTTGACGACTCCGGCCGGCAGCAGGCTGGCGCCCGCGCGCAGCGCCGCGACCGCGCCGGCGTCGATGGTCAGCGTGCCTTTCGGCTCCAGCGAGCCTGCGATCCAGCGTTTTCGCGAGGTGATGGGATTGGCCGGCGTCAGGAACCAGGTGCAGCGGCCGCCGTCGGCGACCGCCTGAAGCGGATGCTCGATCTTGCCCGAGGCGATCAGCATATGCGTGCCGCCGGTGGTCGCGATTTTTGCGGCTTCGACCTTGGTGCGCATGCCGCCGCGCGACAGCTCGGACTCGGCGTCGCCTGCGACGGCCTCGATCTCGGAGGAGATGCTGTCGACGACGGGAATGAGCTTGGCGTTCGGGTTGTTCTTCGGCGGGGCGTCGTAGAGCCCGTCGATGTCGGACAGCAGCACCAGCAGGTCGGCGCTCGCCATGGTGGCGACGCGCGCGGCGAGGCGGTCATTGTCGCCGTAGCGGATCTCGTTGGTGGCGACCGTGTCGTTCTCGTTGATCACGGGGATCGCGCGCCACTCCAGCAGCTTGCCGATGGTGGAGCGTGCGTTGAGATAGCGGCGGCGCTCCTCGGTGTCCTGCAGCGTCACCAGGATCTGGCCAGCGCCGATGCCGTGGGCGCCAAGCACCTCCGACCAGATGCGGGCGAGCGCGATCTGACCGACGGCAGCGGCCGCCTGGCTCTCCTCCAGCTTCAGCGGGCCGCGCGGCAGTTTCAGGCGGCTGCGGCCGAGCGCGATCGAGCCGGAGGAGACGACGAGAACGTCACGTCCCTCGCGATGCAACTTGGCCATGTCGTCGGCGAGCGCGGCAAGCCAGGACGCCCGCACCTCGCCCTTGTCGGAATCGACCAGCAACGCGGAGCCGACCTTGACGACGATGCGGCGGAATTGACTGAGTTCGGGACTGGCCATGTGTGTATGTGGTGCGTGTATGTGCTGGAGAGCGGCGCCGGTAAGGCCCGCTTTTGCAGCAGGACGATGGCCGGCGCAAGGCGGCAGGCCCGGTAAACGGCGCTTGTCCGGAGCGCCCGTCTGGCTCTAACTGTCGCCAACCATAATAGGCTCAAAGAGGAAACCAATGGATCGCCGCAACTTCATCGCCGGATGCCTCGGGTTGCCGTTGTTGGCGCAAGCGGGCGGGTCCCAAGCTCAGGCCGGGCTGACGAAAATGATCTTCCCGTTCGCGGCGGGAGCGGGCGGCGATACGCTGTGCCGGCTGATCGCGCAGGAGATGGCGCCGGCGCTGCAGCGGACCATGGTGGTCGAGAACCGCACCGGCGGTGACGGCCTGATCGGCATCAAGGCGGTGAAGGGGGGAAGCCCGGACGGAAGCATGGTGCTGGTGACGACCGGGCCCACGATGTACCTGCTGCCGATGGTGGAGACGGCCCCGAGCTTCGACACCGCAAAGGATTTCGTCCCGGTCTCGCTGCTGGCGCGGTTTGAGTTCGCCGTCGTCATCAATCCGACGATCGATGCCGCGGATTTCAAGGGGTTCGTCGCCTGGCTGAAGGCGCATCCGGACAGGGCGTCGTTCGGCGTGCCGAGCAACGGCACCATCCCGCATTTCATGGGCTCCAAGCTCGAGAAGGATCTCGGCATTGCCATGACGCGCGTGCCCTATCGCGGCAGCGCGCCCATCCTCAACGACATCATCGGCGGTCACATCTCGTTCGGCATCGTCACATTGGCGGACGCGCTGCCGCAGCATCGTGCCAAGGGCGTGAAGATCATTGCGGTCGCGAGCGCCGAACGTTCACCTTTTGCTTTGGAGGTGCCGACCTTGAAGGAGAGCGGCATCGATCTCGTCGCGGACGCTTGGTACGGCATGTGGCTTCCCGCCGGCAGCTCGCCGGAATTCGCAAGCAAGCTCGGCGCGGCCGCAAGCGCCGCGCTCGCCAAGCCCGAGGTGAAGGAGAAACTCACCGCGATCGGGCTGATCCCGGTCGGCAGCAGCTCGGAAGGTCTGACGAAGGAGCTCGCCGCCAACACGGCGTTTTGGCAGCCGATCGTCAAGGCGACGGGCTACAAGATCGAGAATTGAGTCTCTCCTCCGTCATTGCGAGGAGCTCTTGCGACGAAGCAATCCAGAATCTCTCCGCGAAAAAATCTGGATTGCTTCGCTGCGCTCGCAATGACGGCGTGGATGAATGTTCGATTGTATCGCTGTTGCAGACTTGCGGAGAGCAACTTAAAGCTTCGCGCGCTGCGCGATGCCGTCCTTGATCGACGCCAGCTCCGCTTCATCCCAGATGCCGATCAGGATGCCGCCCTTCACCTGGAGCTGGTTGTCGGCATAGGCGGCGATCTTCTCGCGCGAGGTCGTGATGTGGTCGTTGGGATGCAGCGCCCAGTCGAACAATTCGGCCTGCAGTCGCGCGATGATGCCGGCGCACTCAGGGTCGTCGCCGCGATCCAGAAACTCTTCCGGATCGCTTTCGAGGTCATACAGCATCGGCCTGAAGCCCGAGGCGTGGATGTATTTCCAGCGGCCGTCGAACACCATGAACAGGCGGCAGCGCTCGATCGGCTGGTTCAGCTTCAGCCGCACGTCCTGCATGACATAGTCGTATTCGGAGAACGCCACCTTGCGCCAATCCGGCGGGCTCTCGCCGCGCAGCAGCGGCAGCAACGAGCGCCCTTCGAGGATATGGCCCGGCACCTTGCCGCCGAAATAGTCGACGAAGGTCGGCGCGAGATCGATGGCTTCGACCAGCGCATCGTTGCGCGTGCCGCGCGTCGCATCGGCCTCCTTCGAGGGATCGATGATGATGAGCGGGATCTTCGCCGACTGCTCGTGGAACAGATCCTTCTCGCCCATCCAGTGATCGCCGAGATAGTCGCCGTGATCGGAGGTGAACACGATCATGGTGGTGTCCAGCAGATCGCGCGCCTCCAGAAACTTCATCAGCACGCCCATCTGGTCGTCGATCTGGGTGATCAGGCCCATATAGGTCGGGATCACCTTCTCGCGGGCCTCGTCGCGCGCCATGTTGCGGGAGTAGCGCATGTCCATATAGGCGCCGAACACCGGATGCGGATTTTGCCGTTCGCGCTCGGAGCGGATGACCGGGATCATGTCTGACGTCGAATACATCCTGGCGTAGGGTTCGGGCGCGATGTAGGGCCAGTGCGGCTTGATGTAGGACAGATGCAGGCACCAGGGCCTGCCGTCGGTCTCGGCCTCGCTGATGAAGTTCATCGCGCGTCGGGTCATATAGGGCGTCTCGGAATGCTCGTCCGGCACGCGCGCGGCCTTGTCGGCATGCACGAGCAGCCAGCCGTTTTGCAGGGAGCCGTCCTCGGCCGCACCTGAATTGGCCCAATGCTCCCAGGGATTGGGCGCATCAAACCCCTGCCGGCGCAGATATTCGTCGTATTTCGGACGCGGCCGCCCCGTGGGATGCAGGCCATCGTCGCGCTCATAGGGCTCGAACCCGCATTCGGCGACGTGCACGCCGATCATCGATTCCGGCGGGATGCCGAGCGCCTTCATGCCTTCGAGATCGGGCGCCATGTGGGTCTTGCCGACCAGCACGTTGCGCACGCCGAGCTTGTTGAGGTGATCGCCGAGGGTGGGCTCGCCGACGCGCAAGGGCCAGCCGTTCCAGTGCGAGCCGTGCGAGCGCATGTAGCGCCCGGTGTAGAACGACATCCGCGAGGGACCGCAGATCGGCGACTGCACATAGGCCTTGCTGAACAGCACGCCGCGCTTCGCCATGGCGTCAATGTTCGGCGTTTTCAGCGTGGGATGGCCGGTGCAGCCGAGATAGTCATAGCGAAGCTGGTCGCACATGATCCAGAGAACGTTCTTCGCGCGCGCCATGCGTGATCCCTGCCGTGTCTTGATTGCGGGATGCTGCGCTATCGAGGGCGCGAAGACAAGCTATCAGCGATGCACGCGTCTGCGGCCGTACATTCCAGTGTCGTGCCGGCCTTCGCCGGGACGACGAAAAGTCAAACCGACCACGGCTCCGCTTCGGCCGCGCTCTTGGCCTTGGCGGAGACCGGGCTCTCGCCGATCACATCCGCAAGAGCACGCAGCGCTTCCTGCACGCCGTCGCCGGTGACGGCGGAGAGCAGCAGCGGCGTCTTCTTGGCGGCGCGCTTCAGCCGCTCCTTCTGCTTCTTCAACTCGTCAGGCTCGACCGCGTCGATCTTGTTCAGCGCGACGATCTCGATCTTGTCGGTGAGCTGCCCGGCATAGGCGTCCAGCTCCGTTCGCACCGTCTTGTAGGCCTTGCCGGCGTGCTCGCAGGTCGCATCGATGAGATGCAGCAGCACGCGGCAGCGCTCGACATGGGCGAGGAAGCGGTCGCCGAGACCGACGCCTTCATGCGCGCCTTCGATCAGGCCGGGGATGTCGGCCAGCACGAATTCGCGGCCGTCGGCATTCACGACACCGAGCTGCGGATGCAGCGTGGTGAAGGGATAGTCGGCGATCTTCGGCTTGGCCGCGCTGACCTTGGTGAGGAAGGTGGACT
The DNA here is from genome assembly GCF_055807535.1 of Bradyrhizobium sp. Kon37. Classification (NCBI taxonomy): domain Bacteria; kingdom Pseudomonadati; phylum Pseudomonadota; class Alphaproteobacteria; order Hyphomicrobiales; family Nitrobacteraceae; genus Bradyrhizobium; species Bradyrhizobium sp. Kon37. The sequence continues at coordinate 18,955 of NZ_JBVVOY010000017.1, read as the reverse complement.
TGCCGGCATTGGGCAGGCCGACGAGGCCGGCATCCGCGATCAGCTTCAGCCGCAGCCAGATCCAGCGCTCCTCGCCGGGCTGGCCGGGATTGGCATTGCGCGGCGCGCGGTTGGTCGAGGTCTTGAAATGGGCGTTGCCGAAGCCGCCATTGCCGCCTTCGGCCAGCACGAATTTTTCGCCCACCGTGGTGAAGTCGTGGATCATGGTCTCGCGATCTTCGTCGAAGATCTGCGTGCCGATCGGGACCTTCAGCACGATCGACTTGCCGTTGGCGCCGTGGCGGTCCGAGCCTGAGCCGTTCTCGCCCTTCTGGGCCTTGAAGTGCTGCTGGTAGCGATAGTCGATCAGCGTGTTCAGCCCGTCGGCGACCTCGATGATGACATTGCCGCCGCGGCCGCCATTGCCTCCGGAGGGGCCGCCGAATTCAATGAATTTTTCGCGGCGGAAAGCCACGCAGCCGTTTCCGCCGTCGCCGGAGCGGATATAGACCTTTGCTTCGTCTAGGAATTTCATGGGCCATAGGTAGGCCAGCCGGTCCCGCGCGGCAACCCGGATAGACCCGCAAATCGGCCGAATTTCCGCGATTTTGGGGCGTGCTTAACCCCGGGACGACGTTAGTTGGGCCGGCGCCGGATCAGGAATTTCTGCGTGCCCTCCAGCACCAGCTCCTTGCGCTGGTTGAACACGGTGCTTTTGAGCGTCACCGCGCCGGTCGAGCGTCCCGGCACCAGCTCGATGACCTCGAGCGCGGGATAGATTGTGTCGTCGGCGAACACCGGTTTGAGGAACCGGCTGGATTGCTCGAGGAAGCCGACCAGGGAGTCCTCGACCATGAACGGAAACAGGCCCGCGCCGGGTGCGGTGTGGATCAGCGTCTGGAAACCGTGGGCGAGCAGATGCGGCATGCCGCGGCTGCGGCAATACTCCACGTCGTAATGCACCGGATGGGTATCGCCGCTCGCGGTCTGGAATGCCGCGAACACGGCCGTCGTCTGCGTGCGGCTCGGCAGCACGAAGCGCTCGCCGACCACGAAATCCTCAAACCAGCGTTGCGCGGGGATCATGCGATGCCGGGCCGGGTCGAAGTCGGTCATGGCTAAGCTCTTTCCTGGCTCTTTCGTTCGGTGTCGCCCATCGCTACCGCGATGCGGAGAGTGCGACAATCCGTTCAATTCGGCTGGCGTGGGCTTGTCGCGGGCGCTCACGTCATTAAAACGACTGCAAGCGACTCCGGTCGCCGTTTCGACGCTCTCTCCGCTCGTCATTGCGAGCGAAGCGAAGCAATCCAGACTGTCTCCGCAGCAACGGTCTGGATTGCTTCGTCGCAAGAGCTCCTCGCAATGACGAGTTTCCACGAACGACAGCAATGCCCCTCTTCAAGAATCTCTCGGCCTATGACGAACGCTCGGCGCGCCTCGCCGGGATTGCGCTCATGGTGCTGTCGATCTTCATGTTCTCGTTCGGCGATGCCATGGGCAAGTTCCTGGTCGGGACTTATTCGGTGGGGCAGCTGCTGTTCCTGCGCGCCTGCGCGGCGCTGCTGCTGCTGTCGCCGCTGGTCTGGCGGCAGCGTCACCAGTTCCTGCATCTGGAGCGGCCGGGCCTCCAGCTCTTTCGCGTCGTGTTGTCGACGCTGGAAGTGGCGGCCTTCTTCCTTGCGACGGTCTACCTGCCGCTCGCCGACGTCATCACCTATTATCTCGCCGGGCCCATTTTCGTCACCGCGATGTCGGCGATCTTTCTCGGCGAGAAGGTCGGCTGGCGGCGCTGGACGGCGATCCTGATCGGCTTCTGCGGCGTGCTGATCGCGCTGCGGCCATCGGCACAGACGGTGAGCCTGCCGGCGCTGATTGCGTTGGGTGGCAGTCTTTCCTTTGCAACGCTGATGCTGATCACGCGCAGCCTGCGCAAGACGCCCGACATCGTGATGGCGTCGTCGCAATTCGTCGGCACGTTCTTGCTGGGTGCGGTGCTGTCGGCGTTCCACTGGGTGCCGCCGACACCGGGCAGCCTCGTGATCTTCGCGCTGGCGGGATGCGTCTCGGTCACCGCGCTGTTCTGCGTCAACCGCTCGCTCAAGCTGGCGCCGGCCAGCGTCGTCGTGCCCTATCAATATTCGATGATCGTCTGGGCGGTGATCTTCGGCTTCGTCGTGTTCGGCGACGTGCCCGAAATCGCCACCATCGTCGGCGCCGCCATCATCATCGGCGCCGGGTTCTATATTTACTTGCGTGAGCGCGATCTCGGCCGCGCCGGCGGAGAGGTGAATCCGCCGGCGTAATGTCTACCTCACCCGCCTCGCACTGCTCCAGCTCTTCAGCGACGCCCACACGCCGCGTGACAGGCGGAAGCAATCGACCGGCGTGGAGGAGCCCAGCGCCAGGAAACGATGCAGCTGGACGCCGCTCCACTGGAAGCCGCACTTCTCCAGCACGTTGCGCGAGGCCGGGTTGGTGACGCGCGCGCCTGCATAGAGATGATCGTCCTCGAACTCCTCGAAGAAGAAGTCGATCGCGCCGCGCGCGGCCTCGGTGGCAAAGCCCCGGCCCCAATGCTCGACGCCGAGCCAATAGCCGAGCTCCGCATTGCCGGGCGTCGAGCAGTCGATGCCGACCATGCCGATGGGGCCGCTGTCATGCTCGATCAGGAACACGGTCTCGCCGCCGGGCGCGGCGGTGGCGCGGATGAAGGCGACGGCGTCGTCTTGCGAATAGGGATGCGGGAGGCGCCTGGTGTTTTCGGCGACGCGAGGATCGTTGGCGAGGAGGGCGATGGTCCTGACGTCGGCGAGGGTCGGCCGCCGCAAGGTCAGCCGCTCGGTGGCGACGACATCAGGTCTCGCCTCCCGCAAGGTCACGCTTGAAAAATCCTGCAACATGTCCGGCTCCGTCGAAGTCACTAAAGTGAAAAGTGAGCACGCAAACGAAAGGGGAGGCCGGTTTCCCGCCTCCCCTGGAGCCTTCGATCTCTTTTGATCTCAAGGACTCCGCCGGTTCGGTCTGGGACCCGGCGGACTCCAAATTTGATCCACCGTCTATTCAGCCGCCTCTGCGAGCGGGAGCACCGAGATGAAGGTGCGGCCGTTGGCTTTGGCCTGGAACGTTACGCGGCCCTCGACCTTGGCGAACAAGGTGTGGTCCGTGCCCATGCCGACATTAAGGCCGGGATGCCAGGTGGTGCCGCGCTGACGCGCAATGATGTTGCCGGGAATCACGACTTCCCCGCCGAACGCCTTGATACCGAGGCGCTTGCCCTTGGAATCGCGACCGTTACGCGATGAACCGCCTGCTTTTTTGTGAGCCATGGCTCGTCTCCGAAATCCTGAGTATTTCTAGATCAATTCCTTGACGGAATCATTTCACAATTTCTCACGCATCACTTCGTGATGATGCGTGATCAAATTATGCGGCGGCCTCTTCGGTCGTGGTCTCTGGCTTGACGACCTTCTCCCGCTTCGGACGCGGCCCCTTGGTGGGCTTGGCGCCGTCCGTCAGGATCTCCGAGATGCGCAGCACGGTGATCTCGTCGCGATAGCCGCGCTTGCGGCGCGAATTCTTGCGGCGGCGCTTCTTGAAAGCGATGACCTTGGGACCGCGCTTGTGGTCGAGCACCTCGACCGCAACGGACGCGCCTGCGACCGTGGGCAGACCCAGGATCGGCGTGTCGCCGCCGACCAGGAGAACTTCATTGAGCTGCACGATCGAGCCGACTTCGCCTTCGATCTTGCCTACTTCCAGGACATCATCCGGAACGACGCGGTACTGCCGGCCGCCGGTTTTGATGACTGCGAACATCGTTGTTTTCCTTCGTGTTCATTCCCGGCCTCGCGACATAGTGTCGGGGCCGGCTTTTTGTCAGTCGTTATGGGTTTATGCGAGTTTTGTGCGGGCGGGAGTTATCCCTTTGAAAACCCACGCAAAAACAAGCGGCGCGAGAAACGCCCCGCGCCGGTTGCGGGATTTATAGCCGCTGACAGCACGGAGTCAAGGAAAAGCCGGTGAAAACGCCCCGGATTTGAAGCATTTAGGCCCGATCCGGCCCGCAGGCGAATTTCGGCCCGCGCCGCAACCAACGGGTTCCCCCGCCGTTGTCCCGGCGAATTCAGTCACACGGGCAAGGGGCTTACCATGGCAACAGACGAGCTGGTCAAGACGACGACGGGCATCGCCCATCACGGCGCGGAGCGGCTGCCGTCGGTGGATATCGACAGCTTCAACATCGAGATGAAGGACGAGGATGGCTTCATCGGCGACCGCGCCAGCAAGGGCGCGTTCCGGGAGATCCTCGAGCGCTGGCGCAAGCCGCTGCGCAAGTCCGGCGAGGACCCGTTCGGCAAGGAGCCGTCCGAGGAGATCAGCAAGAAGACGCTGGACGCCATCCTGGTCGGCGATGACACCGAGGCCTGGGCGGTGGTGCATAGCGCCATCGAGGACTTCGCCCAGGAGCTTGCGTACGTCACCCGCCGCTTCCTCAAGTCCAAGGCCTGGGCCAAGACCGAGCGCATCGTGGTCGGCGGCGGTTTTCGCGATTCCAGGCTCGGCGAGCTCGCAATCGCGCGCACCGAGATCATCCTCATGGCCGAGGATTTCAAGATCGACATGCTGCCGATCCGTCATCATCCCGACGAAGCCGGCCTGATCGGCGCGCTGCATCTGGCGCCGTCATGGATCTTCGAAGCCCATGACAGCATCCTCGCCGTCGATATCGGCGGCACCAACATCCGCTGCGGCCTGGTGGAGACCAGCTGGAAAAAGGCAAAAGACCTGTCGAAAGCCAAGGTCGTGAAGTCCGAGCTGTGGCGTCATGCCGATGACGAGCCGACGCGCGAAGGCGCGGTGAAGCGTCTCACGAAGATGCTGAAGGGGCTGATCACCGAGGCCGAAAAGGAAGGCTACAAGCTGGCGCCGTTCATCGGCATCGCCTGTCCCGGCGTGATCAACGCGGACGGCTCCATCGAGAAGGGCGCGCAGAACCTGCCGGGCAATTGGGAGAGCAGCAAGTTCAACCTGCCGGCGAGCCTGCTCGAGGGCATCCCTTCCATCGGCGAGCACGACACCGCGATCCTGATGCACAATGACGGCGTGGTTCAGGGCCTCTCCGAGGTGCCGTTCATGCAGGACGTCGACCGCTGGGGCGTGCTCACCATCGGCACTGGGCTCGGCAATGCCCGCTTCACCAACCGCCGCAAGGACAACGGCAAGGACAAGGATAACGGAAAAGACGGGGATTCCACGGGCAACGGGAAGAAAAAAGCCAAGTCCGACTGAAGCGTTTTCGAGCGAAGTGGACGCCGGTTCGCGTGAAGAAAACGCGTCAAAACAGGAATCTGGAGCCCGTTCCGATCCCATCGGAACGGAAACGGCTCCAGAGTAACCTTGACTGGTTAGGTTAAGGACCGGATTGCGTTGCGGTGCACGGGCCGCACGCTACGGTCGGAACCGTCGCCTCACCTGGCCGGCGAAGCCGCCCTTCCCAGCCAGTATTTTAATGAGCGGCACGGGACCGCCAGTGTTTACCGCGTCTGGCGGTCCCACCCCGCCTTTTGCGGGTGCCAGTGATTCGGGCACCGATGGTGCCGCATCGGGCTCGCGCCGGGTCAGCGGCGAACGGCTCAGGCCCATTCCCGCGCAAACCGCCGCCGAAATCCGTGATCGCCCGCGATCATCACCGTGACATCGTGGGTCCGGCCGGAAAACCGGCCCGATTTTCGCCCTCGCAAGCCTTGTCTGGCCCGCCATCCTCGCCTATTAACGCCCGAACCACAGGGGCCATGCTCCTTACTTGGCGCCTTCAGGAGAGGTGGCAGAGTGGTCGAATGCACCGCACTCGAAATGCGGCATAGGTGCAAGCCTATCGGGGGTTCGAATCCCTCCCTCTCCGCCATAATACGCCATCGGCACTTTTAGACCTGCAAAAGGCCCGGGAAAACAACGCTTCCGGCCTGCCCGAGGGTGCAAGTGTCGAAACGTCTATCCCGCAAAGTAGTCCAATAGAAAAGCGCATCCGATCGCCAAGCGCGTCGTACGCGGCGGATGAGATTTCGGCCGCTAGAATCGAACGTACTACCCAAGCGCTTCCCTCGCGACTCCGACCCGTTTAACGGGATACGGTTAGGACGGCATTAACCATGTCTGGTCTTTATGGTTGCCGATGTATGAATCGCGGAACAATCGCCTCGTGCAGTTGCCGGACGATGCGCAGGACGCATTGATCGTGGCCGCGCGCTCTTCAGAGCCGGTCCGCGGCCTGACCCACAGCTTCTACAAATACCCTGCTCGCTTTTCTCCTGTCTTCGCTCGCGCCGCCATTCATGCATTCACGAGGCCGGGCGATCTCGTGGTCGATCCGCATGTTGGCGGTGGCACGACTCTCGTCGAAGCGCTCGCAGCCGGGCGCGAAGGCATGGGTGTCGATATCAGCACGCTCGCCGAATTTGTCTCGACGGTGAAATGCACGATCTACTCCGAAGCCGAGCTTAATAGGCTCGACTGGTGGTCCGATCGCGTGGCGAACGTCGTCGATATTCACCGGCCTTCGATCGCGCTCTCCGACTATGAAGAGCTTGGCTACTACAAGCACTTGGATCATCCGGACCGTTGGCGCATCCGCAAGGCGATTGAGCAATCGATCGCGAGTGCAGTGAAACTCGATACTCCACGCTTGATGTCGTTCGGCCGATGCGCCGTGCTGAGAACGGCGCAGTGGGCGCTGGACGGAAGGAGCAAGCAAGCCACAATCGAAGACTTCCGTCGTGTCCTTACCAATACGGCGAAAGAGATGGTGCAGGGCGCGCGCGAGCTGCGGGCGGCCGTAAAAGCAAACGGACGGCAATCAGTGACCGTCTTCCGGCGAAGCGCTGCCGGCATTGAGCATGATGACGACGTTCGTGGCATGCGCGCGCCACGGCTCGTGGTCACGTCACCCCCATATCCAGGCGTCCACGTCCTCTACCACCGCTGGCAAGTAGATGGGCGCAAGGAAACGCCGCTGCCGTTCATGATCGCCAATAAGCTCGACGGCTCTGGCGCGAGCTATTACACGATGGGCGACCGGAAGAATCCGCGCCTCGACAGCTACTTCGCGAACATCAGAGCTTCGATGTCATCGGTGGCGGCGATCGCGAACAAAGATACCATCGTGGTGCAGATGATCGCGTTTTCTGATGCGCGAAAGCAGCTCCCCCGCTATCTCGAGGCGATGGAAGCGTGTGGTCTCACGGAGATGATGCTGCCGGTCCTAAAGCAAGAGGCCGACGGTAGGCTTTGGCGCAGCGTGCCAGGACGCCGCTGGTACAGCATGCAGCGTGGCGAAACTCCTGGTTCGCAAGAGGTCGTGCTATTCCATCGGAAGGCGACGGTCAGCCCGTCGCAGCTTCAAGTCCGTCGAGGTCATCCCCTTCCGACAAGTCCTGTTGGCCGAGGCCAGTCAGCGCGAGCATAAACGGCGCCATCGCACGCGTAGTCTCTTCGATGCGCGATTCTATTGACGGCGTTCCTTCCGCATCCTTCGGCTTAGGTGTCTGCCGGTCCTGGAGTAGCATCGATAATCCGACCAAGACGTTCGCGTACAAGAACTGGTTACGCGCCGTCATGTCCTCCAGCTTGCGCTGCTTGATCTCGTGCAAGAGCGGCGTGTTGTCCATGTTGATCTTGAACTCGTAGATTTCGCTCTCGTTCTCGTCCGCTTCGTAACCGGCAACATCGACACGCATTGCGGTCCACTCGGTGAAGGGCGGGTTCTGTGCCTCCCATTCCTCGCGGAAGACGCGCTTGATCGCGGGCGTCGAAAGCTGACGCGGCGCTTCGCGGTCGTTGCCAGGATTCCTCTGCGGGGGCTTACGCGTGCCGCCACCACCCGACTGCGTCTCGGTCGCCGGCTTAACCGTCGCCTCGAAGATGTTCTCGAACGTGCTGTGCGGGTCGTCCGTCCGTGCGATGAGCTTGATCATATCGCCGATCTCGGCGTCTTCCGGCAAGTTCGCCATCACTGTCGCGATGCCGCTCTTCAGATTCGGGCCGATGTAGGAGCAATCCTGCTCGTTGCACTTCTTATCCACGTACACCAGCGAGAAGTTCCCGCGTTCGATGCGGCGGCGGAAATAATCGTCACGTGCGTCGGTTTCGAACGTGAACTTCATGCGCTGATTGATCGGCGCGATGCGCTTGAATACCTTGCCGTACTCGACGTTCTTGGTCTTGAAAAACGTCGGGTAGATTTCGCCTTTGAACGGCTCCTCGGGGTGGCTGGACACCATCACCGTATTGAACGGAGCCGAGATGCGCCGGCCCAGCTGCAAGAGCTGCGTAAGGTTGGGCGAGCTCTTGATGAGGTTCTGCAGCACGTCGTTGAGCGGTCGGTCGTCCTTCAACTGCTCGGATACGCGCTCCTGCTGCCGCTTATTGCGGAGATGCTTCAGGGTTTCGTCGGTCTTTAGTGCTTGATCGAGCGAATCAATGAGGTCGGTCTTGAACGCGATGTCGGCGAGCCTATCACGAGAAGGCATGAACAGATCCTCGCGAACGTCCGGGCTCATCTGATCGCAGTCAACGAAGACCAGCATGTCTTCCGCAAGCGGTTTCAGCTTCAAGGTCTCACGCTTGAAATAGTCGCGCGGCAGGCTGCCCTGCGTCTGCCCGTTACGGACGAACACGACGCCTTCACGCTTGCGGTATGACTTGATGCCGCCAAGCTTCTTGCGATCCTTGCCTTCTTCTTCCTCGTCGTCGCGCTCGGTGCCTTCCGGCTTGAACACGAACACGTCCGCGATCAGCTTCTCGCCCCTCGGAGAGAAGTTCAGGGTGATGGGGAAGCCGGCCTCGACGTTCTCATTATCAACCAAGCGGCGGCGCAAGCCGACCAGCGTGGTTTCCCGGCTGCCCTTAGGCAGAACCTTGCCGGCCGCGTTCTTCCGGAACTCGTGCAGTCGGACCGGCAGAGCGACCTCGGGAAGCAAAAGCTCGAGACGGCGCAGAATGACCCGCTTGCCAAAGATGATGTTCGAACGCTCGCCGATATATTGGTATTCATAGAGCTTGATGGCCGTGCCGTAGGGTGCTTCGCGGCCGAAAGGCTCGTCGTCGTTCGGGAAGATAGGCATCGCAACTGCCGAGAATGCCAGAACGTCACCGTTGCGGGGCTCGTGCGCTGTTCCTACCCCTACCGGCGCCAGGTAGGTGAAGATCGAGTTCTTACGGCCGTCGGTAGCTTCCGACGCACGCTCGCGGCGCACGATAGTGAAGCCCCACTGTTTGTCGATGTCCTCCGGGTCCGGTCCGATCAGCGCCGGGTTGCGGCGGCTCACAACGAGCTGAAGGTTGCGTTGCCCGCAGAAGCGAAGCGCACCGGCGCCGCCCTGATTGAATTGTCCCTGGACGAACTTAATGTACATCTTGTTCGACCGGCTGAGCGACAAGATGGTGCTCGGTAGGCGGCGAGGGCTTTGGCCTTCGCCAACGTCGGCGATCGTGAGATTCAGCGTCGGGCGCGTACCGGTTGCGGTGAGGGTGATGCCCTGCGCCACGTTGCGAAGGCGCTCGTCGGTCCAATTCTCAATGAGGCCGCTGGTCTGCTTCTTACCTGGCTCCTCAAAGAAGGCCGCGACTGCGGCAGGGATGCTCTGCGGGGCGTCCTTGCTCTTGGGATCGATGCCGCGCATCCAGCATTCGTTGATGAGGCGTGCGTCAACGGAGTTGACGATCTTTTCGGCAAGCGCCGCCTCGGCAAGGCTCTGCTGGTTGCCGCCGGTGCCCCAGTTATTCTCCAGGTCTCCGTAATTCCGCCAGAGCTCGGGCTTGTCCCAATACCCCGCGTTCTTCAACACCGTGATCGCTTCGTCCTCGGTCTCGGCGTGAAGAAGTGCGAGGCAAAGGTCCCGAATCTGGCCGTTCGTCATATCCTACAACCCCCCGTTAGTGAGAAACGTAGCTCACAATTTGAACTCCACCGACTCTTTTCCGCCGGTTGTGGACATCCGGGCCTTTAAGGCATCGACTTCCTTACTCAAGGCGCGGATAATTTTGGCTACGTCCGAATCGTCAAATTGATAGGCATTCTTGTTGCCCAATTTTCCGATTACTCTGATCGCTTTGATCGCATTTATGGTGCGGCTTTCTGCCAACTCGACGAATTTTTCTCGCTTCGCATTCTTCGCGGAAGCGTCCTTTGAGCCTGGGGTTTTTTCCAGCATTTTTATTCTCCTGGGATCAGAAATGGCAAATAATTTATCGCTTCATAATTTCTCTAAATTACAAGATTTTTTGAGTCCAGAAGAATCTGAAAAATGCGCGAGGAATCTTCGCACCCGCGGGGAGGGCGTCAACAGAATCGCGCGTGATGTCAAAGTGATAGGATGACTAAGCGCGCTTCGCGGCTTTCGCTCGCAGCGGCTCTGCTGGCGGTCTAAACATGATTACGCCGCGCCGGCCGCCGCAGCGCGGGCACATCGAGCGGCTCGCTAAACGGCCGAGGGGGCACAAAATTATGGGTGGCTCGACCGAGCATGAGCGCGTCTGTCTTAGGCTGCGTGTCGTACAGGAGCTGGAAAAGGCGCCCTATCGCGGTCGGATCGATGAGCTAGGCAGCGTGCGTACCGATCAGGTGTTTTGCAATGATCGCATCATGTCCTGTTTTGCCCGACATGCGACGTCATCCGAATCCGCCGCCACCCCGATCGCGCCTGGTCAGACAATTTCGCCCCCGCGTAAGTCATTGATCTTGCAGCCCCCGGCTACTGTGCATGGGGTTGTTTTCGCGTTTTTTTTTGTTGGGCCTCGGAAAGCTTACAGATAATCGTCACGCCACCCCGGCTGGCCTCTCCAGATCGGATCACCACCGACAAGGCAAAACGGACATGCAATCTTCCGCCACCGGCTGGGGCAACGGGCTTCTTGGCGTCATCATCTTCAGCGGCTCGCTGCCGGCGACGCGCGTGGCGGTCGGCGGGTTTTCCGCGCTGTTCCTGACCTCGGTGCGCGCGGTCATCGCGGCGCTGATCGGTGTAGCCGTGCTCTTTCTGCTCCGTCAGGCGCGGCCGGCGCGCGGGGATCTCGTCTCGCTCGCCATCGTCGCCATCGGTGTCGTGGTCGGTTTTCCCTTGCTGACGGCGCTTGCGCTCCAGCACATCACCTCGGCGCATTCGATCGTCTTCATCGGGCTGCTGCCGCTGTCGACCGCGATCTTCGGCGTGCTGCGCGGCGGCGAGCGGCCGCAGCCGATGTTCTGGCTGTTCTCTATTCTCGGCAGCGCCACTGTCGCGGGCTTTGCCCTCTCCAACGACGGCACCGCATCGCTCACCGGCGATCTGCTGATGGTCGCGGCGATCGTGCTGTGCGGGCTCGGCTATGCCGAAGGCGCCGCGCTGTCGCGCCGGCTCGGCGGCTGGCAGGTGATCTCCTGGGCGCTGCTGCTGTCGCTGCCGCTGATGGTGCCGGTCGCGATTTGGACCTGGCCCTCGACCTGGAGCGGCGTCGGTGTGCCCGCCTGGATCGGGCTCGCCTATGTCTCGATCTTCAGCATGTTCGTCGGTTTCATCTTCTGGTACCGCGGGCTCGCGATCGGCGGCATCGCCCGCGTCGGCCAGTTGCAGCAGCTCCAGCCGTTCTTCGGCCTCGCGCTTGCCGGCCTGCTGCTGCACGAACCGGTGGCCTGGAGCATGATCGTCGCGACCGCGCTGGTGGTCGCCTGCGTCTTCTTCGCGCGGCGGTTTGCCTGAGGCCGCCTCACTCTCACCCCATCACCGTCCGCGTCAGCGTGCTCCGCGCAAACTTCTTCAGCGGCATCGGCTTGCCGAACAGAAAGCCCTGCACGAGGTCGAAACCGAGCTCGTTGGCTGCGACCAGGTCGGCGCGGCTCTCGACGCCCTCGGCGACGGCGCGCACCCCGTAGCCATGCGAAAGCTCGACGATGTGGCGGCACACCGTGCGCTTGAGGCGATCAGTGCCGCTGCCGGTGACGAAGTGCCGGTCGGCCTTCAGCTTGATGAAGGGAATTTTGCCCAAGTCCATCAGCGACGGCCAGTTGGCGCCGAGATTGTCGATCGACAGGCCGATATTGTGCAGACGCAGTTCGCGGGCGACCTCGACCAGGAGATCGAGGTCGCGGATCGCCTCCTCGCTGTCGATCTCGATCGTCAGCCCGCCGAACGCCGGATGCGTCGGCATGCGGCGGCAGAGATCGCGCACGGCCTGCGGCTCTTTCAGATATGACGCCGGCAGGTTGATCGCGAGATCGACCGGGCTCTGCTGCTCCAGCAGATAGTGCCAGTCCTGCATGGCGCGCTCGATCACGAATTCGGAGAGGTCGCGCAGATTCGGGTCGTGCTCTTCGGGGATGAAATAGGCCGGCGGCACCACGCCCCAGGTCGGATGCCGCATCCGCACCAGCGCCTCGGCGCTATTGCGGATCAGCGTGCGCGCGTCGATCTTGGGCTGGTACCAGAGCTCGAGCCAGCCGGCGTGCAAGGCCTCGCCGACATGCACGGCCGGGCTCGGCGCCGGCTCCTCGGGCAACAGCATCGCGACGCGGTCGCGCAGCGTCTCCGCGGCAAAGGGCGTGGTCAGCGGCGGCAGCATCTTGAGGCCGTATTCCTCGCCGACCTGCTGCACGGCCCTGACGATGATCGACTCGCGGGCGCCGACGGCCAAGACCTTGCCGTCGAACGCCTCGCGCACCAGCGTCTCCAGAAACGTGCCGGGCTCGATGCCGTCGGCGGCGATGCCAAGCAGGATCAGGTCGGGCAATTCGTTTGCCAGTACGGCTTTCAGCTCGTCGGCGCTTGCGCATTCGGTGGTGACGAAGCCGAGATCCTCCAGAACTTCCGCGAGAAACGCGCGCAGATGGCGCTTGCCGTCGGCCACGCAGGCGCGCGGCTTCATCTTTCGCCGTCCGAAGGTCTTCGGCCTTCGTTCGGCGAGTTCTACAATTTCGTCGTTCATCGCAAGCACTCCCGTTCCGTGCCGGTGTGTTAGCGACGTGAGCAGTTTCAAATATGGAAGGCTTCAGTCGATTGTCGAATTATCTGGGTAACGTTAAAGCACCCATCATGTCTAAAATTGTCTGCGTCTCGTTCGAGAAGTTTTTACGTCTGCCCTCGCATCGGGCGCAGGGTTACGACAATCACGGCAGATTTCGCGACGTGCAGTAAGACTGCATGCGCGCGCACTGTCCTGCAATTGGACCAAGCCGCGCGCGCCTCGCCCAATTGAATAATGGAGCGCCTCAATTGCGCGTCATGCGCGCATTTTTCCCGGTTCGCTCGTGACGGTTCTGCGACAATGCGTCGGTGCAGGCTGGCGCCAATGTGAAGCACATCACAAGCGGATTGCTGCACGTGCGCTATTGCTCTGGGCAGCCGGTGGTGGGCTGTCGAGGATCGCAGCAATGACGTCGCGGCGAATAATGTATTGGTGGTTCAGGTTCGTGCTGTCGGGGCGATTTCTCGATCGCTTCCTGTGCCTGCCGCGCGCGCATTAGCGCGGGATCAGGTTTGGCCGATCAGCTTGCGCAACGCGGCCGCGCCGTCCTCAATCACGTCGCGTCCCTTCCAGGCCAGATAGGACAGCTTTCCACCGAGCGTGTCGTGGCTGCGCAGCCGGCGCGAGCCGAGAATGTGGCCGACATTGGAGGGGAAGCGGCTCACCTCGGCGGCCACCAGCGTCGCGATCGCGTCCATCAATTGCTGGAGCCGAATGCCCCACTCACACTGCTCGATGCCGTCGATCCGCACCTTGAGCGCATATTCGGTGTCGTAGATCTCGGTGAGCAGGTCGCGCGCAATCAGCACCCGGTTATGCCGGAGCGCGATGCGCAAGGCGAGGCGCCTGTCGTCCAGCTGGTCGAGCACCATGTGAACGACGCAGGCATAGGGCGTGGCGGCGACATCGGCGGCGCTCTTGCTCGCGGCGGCCTTGGTGGCAAGGCGCACCAATTGCCAGAACGTCTTCAGCCGCTTGGCCACCAGCGTGAGCGCGAACGGCAGCGCCTCGGGATGGGCCTTCTTGAAGGCGTCCAATCGTGCGGTGATCTGATCAACCGTGCCGTCGTCGAATTTCGCGATCTTCTCGGGCAGCTTTTCGCTGAACTTCGGCAGCGCGGCGCCGGCGCGCAGCACATGCTGCATCTTCTTCACGTCGTCGAAGGCGGTGCGCGATGCCGTATATTGCGCGAGCTTGCCGCGCGCGAACTCGGTGCTCTCCGCCGATGCGAGGGTGCTCTCGAGAACCTTGACGACCTTGATCTGGAAGGTCGATGCGATCTTTTGCACTTCCTTCTGGTTGTTGGCGGCGACCTGGTCGCTGATCGCCTTGATGTAGTCGCGCGCCATGGTCGGCAGCAGGTCGCGGCAGATCCACTCCCAGATCGGGGTGAGGGTGTTGCGCGAGATCCGCCCCATATTGGCATGCTCGGGCGCGCCGTCGATCAGAAGCAGCTCGAGCGGCGCAAAGAAATGGCGCGACGGACTGGTGGCGCGCGCCTGGCTCGATCCGTCCTTGCGAAATTCGGCACGCAGCCGCGATTGGAGGTCGGATGAGCCCGGCATGTCGATGCCGCACAGCTCAAGCCGTTCGAGCTCGCTGAGCAGGCAGCTGCGCGACAGCGGCGTCAGCTTCTGCAGGAAGTTCGATAGCTGGTCGATCTCGTTCATGGCACGCAATCTTCCGCAACGATTCCAGCAGGCCGACCGGCCCCATGCATGGAGGCATTTGCGCGCTCTCAATTGCGACATAGAGAAGCAAGCCGCCGTTAATATATCCGTAAAATCCGGGTCCGCAGGTAATCGGCGCCGATCGGATCGTTAAGAAGGCTTCGGGTCGTCCGCCCATCATTTGGGCAGATTCGGCAACCTGAGAATGTGGAGGGGCGCTTTTACTCAAGCATAAAGTGTGCCTGCGCCGGCGTTTCGGCACAAAACTGCCAAATTCACCGTAGTCTTACGGAGCAAAATGTTAACTACAGATCGCGTCGGGTTCCGCTAAACGAGTGACATGGGGTCACAGAATGATACGGCCACTGATTCGCGGCCGTCGGGATGGTACGAAAGCAACGCCGCTCCAATTGAAGAGCTCGATGTCGTCCGCCTGAACGCCGCCCGCGCCAAGGCCGCCGACGAAATGGCCGCCGCCATCGCTCGCGAGCTCAACGGTCCCCTCACGGCGCTGCTGCTCTACATGGGCGAGATCAAGCATCACAGCGATCAGCTCGCGCCGGTGACGGGCGACCGTGCCTATTTGCAGCGGGTCGTGGAGAATGCGCTGGTGCAGACCGAGCGGGTTTGTGGCCTCGTCAAACAGCTTGCCGGTTCTCCCACGGGTGGCCTGCCGGGCGCGTCCAGGGCCGAGGACGCCGAATCGAAGCTCGCGCGCGCACCACAGCCGCAGCGCCTGCCGAGCGCCGAAATGCTCGGCCTGTCAGGCCAGAAGCGGCTGACCAAGCGCGAGCGCGAGGTGCTGAGGCTGATCAGCGAGGGATATTCGAACAAGCAGGGTGCGCTTCGGATGCAGATCAGCCCGCGCACCTTCGAGAGCCATCGCGCCGAGGCGATGCGGAAGCTCGGCGCGCGCAACACGGCGGACCTCGTCCGTGCGGCGCTGCTGCATTCGATCGACTGAAGGCTCTTGCGTCGTGTCACCCGCGGGCGACGAAGGCGAGGCGTGAGACGTCTCTCGAAAAGACCCGCGGCTCTGATCGTGCTCAGAAATAATCTTCGGCGAAGGGACGCGTGCGCGACGAGGGCCGCAGCGGCTTGAGCTCTTCCTTCGGCCCGTTGGGAATGATCGTGATGGTCCAGCGGGGCGGCATGCTCGATTCCTGCTCCAGCACCGAGCGCACGAAGCCGGTCACCGTCTCCTCGCCCGCGGCCACCGTTGCCATCCGGCCGTTGAACTGTGCGATGCGGAAGCGACGAACTTCTTTCTGGTCCGCGGTCTCGTAGGTGAACATGGAAACCCTCCTGGTTTCCGGCGACTATCGCTGCCTATGATTAGCCATCTGTGAAAATCCCAAGCCGTAGAAGTACGGCGGGCATGCACGCGTGAGTGGTTACGGCGTTTTCGAGCGAGCGCGTCAGCGCTCCGGCTCCTGCGCGCGCCCGGCGGCATAGGCCGCGTCCATCAGGTCCAGGAGGTCGCGAAATCCGGCGTCGCCGAGCCTCTCCGCGGTTTTCTCCAGCCGCAGCGCCAGCGCCGCGAGCCGGACATAGCCGAACGTCCCGGCCGCGCTCTTCAGCGAATGCGCTTCGCGCGCGATCCTGCCGTGATGCTGCGCGAGCGCGAGCGTGCGGAACAATTGCAGGCGCGCGCAGGTGTCGCTCCAGAACACGTCGCGTACTTCGCAAGCACCGTCCTCGCCGATCTCGCGCACCAGCGCCTGATACGCGCCCGGCTCGCGCGCGGGCTCGGCATCAAGCGCTGTCCGCGCCGGCGCGACGGTGACTTCGAACATGGTTTGGCCTGCGTTGATCACGGTTCGTTTGCCGCCGGCCCGGACAGGCACGCGCGGCACGTGGCGTGTCTACGGCATCCGGATTTCAGTTCCGGTAGCAGGACAATCCGTGTTTGAGGGCCGGAATTAGCGAACGGTTTACCACGCGCAGCACCAGTCAGCGCGGGCCGAGCAGCCGGTCATACTGCGCCTTCACGGTGGCGTAGCATTCGCACGCCGTCTGGCGCAGGCCGTCCAGATTGAGGATCTGGATGTGTCCGCGGCTGTAGTGAATGAAATTCGCCTGCTGCAAGGTATTGGCGACCAGCGACACGCTGTTCCGCCGAGCGCCGATCATCTGCGCCATCGCCTCCTGGGTCAGCAGCAGCCGGTAGTCGCCGGAGAGGTCATGGGTGTGCAATAGGCAACGCGACAGCCGCGCCTCCACCGGATGGGCGGCGTTGCACCCGGCGGTCTGCTGCACCTGCGCGTAGACCGCCAGCCCGTGACGCGTAAGCAGTGTCCGCAGGGTGCCGCTCTGGTCGGCCGCGACGCGCAGCCGGTCGAGATCCATCATCGAGGCGGAGCCGGGAACCAGCACGATGGCCGTGTTCAGCGCGCAGGCATCGCCCATGGTCGAGAGCGTTCCGAGCAGGCTGTCGCGGCCGATCATGGCGACTTGCACGTGCTCGCCCCTGGCGAGCTCCACCACCAGCGAGATGACGCCACGATGGGGAAAGTAGGCGCGCTTGAGCGTTTCGCCGGTCTCGACCAGCACCGCATCATGCGGCAGGTCGCCCGTACGCAGGTGCGGACGGATCAATTCGTAATCGTCTGCCGACAGCGCGGACAGGAAACCGTTGGAGGAACGCACCATCGTTTCCAAAGTAGCCTCCCGTCTTCCGGATCAGCGGGCCCCAGCACGCGAAACTGCTTGCCGCTCGGCCAAGTTCCATCATGTTCTCGTCGGGATATATTGGCAATTGAGACAAGATGTCCGATCGCCGGTCGCCGCTGCGACGCCGCCCTTCCAAGACAGATTCCCTGACCATTTCCCCGGTACCGATCCAGGAACCCAGCAGATCCAGATCGTCGGCTGGCGCATCGGCTTGGAGGATGGTCGCGGTCATGGTTGGATCCGGCGCATTTTCGAAGTGATCTGCGTCGCGCCCGCTTCGTCATTCAGTTGCGCGGCAACACAGTGTATTATAATGGTTGTGTCGCTCCGCGTATACCCGTTGGGGGGCAGACGGCTGGTCCATTTGCGGCGGAAATGAGAATGGCACGCTGATTCGCTCATAAGCCTGCGCGCCAGCCTGCAAGGGTTGCGCAGGTAAAAGCGGCAAGGGGCCCTTCATGAGGCGGAAGCATTGCATCCGCACTGCCATCGGACGCCGGTCGATCCGTGCATCCTCTTTGGTCGGACGAGTGGCTGCCGTCCTCAAACATTGCTTCGAACCTTGGCGCCGCGTGGCCGCAGATTTCGCGTCCATCGTCTTCCCCGCTCCGCCAAGCACGTTCTCAACAGTCCATTTCTCGAGCAAAGGAGCATGGCGTGCGCCACGGTTCAATTATTGAATCGCCAAATCGGGAAGCTCAAACGGGGACAGAAGGTCTGCGCCATATTCTCGTCGTCGACGACGACCCGATGGTCTGCATGGCCATCGAGGTCTATCTCCAGCGCAACGATTTTCGGGTGACGATCGCCGAAGGAGGAGAAGCCGGACTTCGCGCGCTCGAACACGAGCAGTTCGATCTGATGATCATCGATATCTTCATGCCGCACATGCGCGGGTTCGAATCGGTCAGGATCTTTCACGAGCGGGCGCCGGCCGTTCCGCTGATTGCGATGTCCGGCTACGCGTTCGCAAATCTGAATTCGCCAGCTCCCGATTTCCTCCGGATGGCGCTGGAGCTCGGCGCGGCGCGGTGTCTGCGCAGGCCGTTCACCCCGCACGCGCTGCTCGCCGCCATCACCGATTGCCTGGCGGAGCACCGTCCCCACGGCGACCTCGCCTCGGCCGCGCGCCTGGGTTAGCGCCGACACCGGTCGCAGTGGACGCCGGTAACGGTTCGTTTACCGCAAATGCGGGTCTTGCGTATCCCGGCAAAGCACCAGGCGAAAGTGGCGGGACCGCCCCGGATTGCAGGCGGCTCGATCCAATTCCGCGAAGACCGCGCATATCGTCCTTCACGAGCACGGCTTTCCCGCGCGCCTGGTCCCGCTGTTATCGGCACGTTCACCTCACGCGTCTCGCCGTTGCGGCGTGGTGCCGGTTTTGCCGAAAAGCGCTGTCGTATGCGGTCGAACGGCAAACTTGTCTTCAATATCCGTATTAGCACGGAGGATGAAATTAACGGGACCGTGAAAGGGGATGTCTAACGATCCAAGGCGGGGACTTCCGTTCATGCCAAGCGCGGCTGGGGCGTCGAGTCCAGATCCAGGTCAGTAAGGCGTAGCTCATGGATGATCTGTTGCGGGAGTTTTTGACGGAAACCAGCGAGAGCCTGGACACCGTGGACAATCAGCTGGTGAAG